>NZ_JBWKGY010000002.1:0-829525 GCF_056433525.1 Streptomyces sp. NPDC044704 | reverse complement strand
GGCTCACCCTCATCCGCACGGTCATCACGCGAATGGAAGACAACAGACCGCCGACCCGACACATCAGGCGCCGCAACCGCAATCTGAAGCTCCACCCCACCGTCCTCCGGCAGCACCAACGGCGCAGCCAGCGTCAGCTCATCCACCAGAGCACAACCGACCTGCTCACCCGCCCGCAACGCAAGCTCCACGAAAGCCGTACCGGGCACGAGGACCGAACCCATCACACGGTGGTCAGCGAGCCAGGGGTGGGTCGCCAGCGACAGCTGGCCGGTGAGGAGCAGCCCTTCCGCGTCGGCCAAGGCCACCGAGGCGCCTAGCAGGGGGTGATCGGCGGACCTGAGGCCCGCGGTGGTGACGTCCCCGCCGAGGGTGCCGGCGTCGAGCCAGTAGTGCTCGCGCTGGAAGGCGTAGGTGGGCAGGTCCACGTGCTCGGCGCCGGTGTCGGAGTGGTACGCGTGCCAGTCGACGGCGGTGCCTCGGACGTGGGCCAGGGCGAGGGCCGTGGTGACGGTCCGCGGCTCGGGGCGGGCGTGGCGGAGCATCGGGGCGAAGGCCGCGGAGCCGGATTCGCCGGTGAGGCAGGCCTCCGCCAGTGCGGAGAGGACGCCGTCGGGGCCGAGTTCGAGGTACGTCGTCACGCCAGCGGCTTCTAGTGTGCGGACGCCGTCGAGGAAGCGGACCGCTTCGCGGACGTGCCGGACCCAGAACTCCGCAGAACCCATCTCGTCCGACACCAGGGCACCGGTCAGGTTCGACACGACCGGGATGCGCGGAGCGCCGTACGTCAGTTCCTGCGCGATCTCGCGGAAGTCGTCGAGCATGCCGTCCATGTGCGGCGAGTGGAAGGCATGGCTGACCGTGAGGCGCTTGCTCTTGCGGTCGGGGAACGACCCCGCGACCGCCATCGCCGCGTCCTCGTCACCGGCGATCACCACCGACCGCGGGCCGTTGACCGCGGCCACACTCACCCGGCCCGTCAACAGCGGCAGGACCTCGGCCTCCGAAGCCTGGAGGGCGATCATCACACCGCCCGACGGCAGCGCCTGCATCAACCGGCCGCGCGCCGCGACCAGCACGCACGCGTCCTCCAGGGACAGCACGCCCGCCACGTGCGCCGCGGCGATCTCGCCGATCGAATGCCCGGACAGGAAGTCGGGCTTCACACCCCAGGACTCCAGCAGCCGGAACAGCGCCACCTCGACGGCGAACAGCGCCGGCTGCGTGTACTCCGTCCGGTCCAGCAGCTCCGCGTCGGAGCCGAACAGTACGTCTCGCAGCGGCAGTTCGAGGGCGAAGCGTGTGCACACCTCGTCGAGCGCCGCAGCGAACACCGGGTAGGCGTCGTACAGTTCCCGGCCCGTGCCCGGGCGCTGGCTGCCCTGCCCCGTGAACAGGAAGGCCACCTTGCCCCGGGCTCCGGTCTCACCCCGTACGACGTGCGAGGCGGCGGCGTCGTCGGATGCCAGGGCCGCGAGGTCGGCGAGGGCCTCCTCCCGGTCGCCGGCCACGACGACGGCACGGTGTTCGAGGGAGGCGCGGCCGGTGGCCAGCGAGCGGCTGATGTCCACGGCCGTCTGGCCGGGGTGGGCGCGCAGGTGGGTGAGCAGGCGGTCGGCCTGGGCCCGCAGGGCCTCTTCCGTGCGGGCCGAGACGGGCCACGGCACGACCGGAGGCACGACGGTCCGGCGCTGCGGGGCGGCCTCGGGGGCGGTTCCTTCCGCGTCCACGTCCGCGCCCGGATCCGCATCCGTATCCGTATCGGAGGGGCCGGCGGGCGTCGCCGGCGGGGCCTGCTCGATGATCGTGTGCGCGTTGGTGCCGCT
Source organism: Streptomyces sp. NPDC044704 (assembly GCF_056433525.1). Classification (NCBI taxonomy): domain Bacteria; kingdom Bacillati; phylum Actinomycetota; class Actinomycetes; order Kitasatosporales; family Streptomycetaceae; genus Streptomyces; species Streptomyces sp. NPDC044704. The sequence goes on along the minus strand of NZ_JBWKGY010000002.1, from coordinate 827,699 downwards.
GATGCCGAACGACGACACCGCGGCGCGCCGGGGCCGGCCGGTCTCCGGCCATTCCATGGTCCGGCGCAGCAGCGATACGGCGCCGGCGGACCAGTCGACCTTGGTCGACGGTTCGTCCACGTGCAGGGTCTTCGGGATCCGGCCGTGCCGGATCGCCATGACCATCTTGATGATGCCCGCGACACCGGCGGCGGCCTGCGTGTGGCCGATGTTCGACTTGACCGAGCCCAGCCAGAGCGGGCTGTCTTCGGTGTGCTCCCTGCCGTACGTCGCGAGCAGGGCCTGTGCTTCGATCGGGTCGCCCAGGGTCGTGCCGGTGCCGTGCGCCTCGACGACGTCGATGTCGGCCGCGGTGAGCCGGGCGTCGTGCAGGGCCTGGCGGATGACGCGCTGCTGGGAGGGGCCGTTCGGGGCGGTCAGGCCGTTGCTGGCGCCGTCCTGGTTGACGGCGGACCCTCGGACGACGGCCAGGATGCGGTGTCCGTTGCGCTGGGCGTCGGACAGCCGCTCCACGAGGAGCATGCCCGCGCCCTCGCCCCAGCCGGTGCCGTCCGCTGCGTCCGCGAAGGACTTGCAGCGGCCGTCGAAGGACAGGCCGCGCTGCTTGCTGAACTCGGTGAAGGTGCCGGGTGTCGGCATGACGGTGACGCCGCCGGCGAGGGCGAGGGAGCACTCGCCCTTGCGGAGCGCCTGCATGGCCAGGTGCAGTGTGACGAGGGAGGACGAGCAGGCCGTGTCGACGGTGAGCGCCGGGCCTTCCAGACCGAACGTGTACGAGACGCGGCCGGAGGCGATGCTGCTGGAGCCGCCGGTGCCGAGGTAGCCCTCGACTTCCGGAGGTACGGCACGCAGACGCGACGCGTAGTCGTGGTACATGACGCCCGTGAACACGCCGGTCCGGCTGCCGCGCACCGAGGTGGGGTCGATGCCGGCCCGTTCGAAGGCCTCCCAGGAAGTCTCCAGCAGCAGCCGCTGCTGCGGGTCCATCGCCACGGCCTCGCGGGGCGAGATCCCGAAGAACTCCGGGTCGAACCGGTTGGCGGAGTGGAGGAAGCCGCCTTCCTGCACGTAGCTGGTGCCGCGGCCGTCCGGGTCCTCGTCGAACAGTTGCCCCGTGTCCCAGCCCCGGTCGGTCGGGAAGGCGGAGATGGCGTCGGTTTCCTCGGACACCAGCCGCCACAGGTCCTCGGGGGACTCGACGTCTCCCGGGTAGCGGCAGCTCATCCCGATGATCGCGATCGGCTCCTGCTCCTCGGACTCGACCTCCTGGAGCCGGCGGCGCGTCTCGTGGAGATCGGCCGTCACCCGCTTCAGGAAATACCGGAGCTTTTCCTCGTTCATGCGTTCATCCCTCGTGCAGAAACCTGAAAGTCAGAGTGGTTGGAGCGGGCGGGGCGGGATTGCCGCGTCATGAGATGCCGAACTCCTTGCCGATGAAGTCGAAGAGGTCGTCGTCGGTCGCGCTCTCCAGGGCCTCGGCGACGTCGGCGCCGTCGGCGTCGGCTGGGTCGGCGGCCCGGTCTCCGGCTTCGCTCCAGGCGGCCAGCAGGGCCGCGAGGCGCTCGGTGATGCGGTCGCGCCCGGCGTCGTCGGGCGTGGACCCGACGAGCGTCTTCTCCAGCCGGTCGAGTTCGGCGAGCAGCGGGGGTACCGCCGCGGCTCCGTCCTGCCAGAGCTCGTCCCGCAGGTACTCCACGAGAGCCGTCGGCGTCGGGTAGTCGAAGACGAGGGTGGCGGGCAGCCGTACGCCGGTGGCGGAGCCGAGGCGGTTGCGGAGTTCGACGGCCGTCAGGGAGTCGAAGCCGACCTCGTTGAACGACCGTGCCGGGTCGACCGCTTCGGGCCCGGCGAAGCCGAGGACGCCGGCGACGTACGTGCAGACCAGCTCCAGCAGTGCTTCGTTGCGCGCGGCCGGCGAGAGCCCGGTGAGGCGCTCGCGCAGTTCGGCTCCGCCGTCCGCGCCGGGGGCGGTGCTGCCCGCGGCCCGGCGGGCGGGCGTACGGACCAGGCCCGACAGGAGCGGTGGAAGCATCCCGCTGCCGGCCTGGGCGCGCAGTGCGGCGAGGTCGAGCTTCACCGGTACGAGGAGTGACTGCCCGGAGGCCGAGGCGGCATCGAACAACGCCACCCCCTCGCCTGCGGACAGGGCGTTCACGCCGCCACGGCCCAGACGGGACACGTCCTCGGCATCCAGGGCACTCCCCATACCGCCGGCTTCGGCCCACAGGCCCCAGGCCAGGGACGTACCCGTCAGGCCCTCAGCCCTGCGGTGGGCGGCGAGGGCGTCCAGGAAGGTGTTCGCCGCCGCATAGTTGGCCTGACCGGCGCCGCCGAACACACCGGCGGCGGAGGAAAACAGCACGAACGCCGACAGGTCCAGATCGCGGGTGAGTTCGTGGAGGTTCCAGGCCGCGTCCACCTTCGGACGCAGGACTGCCGACAGCCGCTCGGCGGTGAGCGAACCGACCACGCCGTCATCCAGCACACCGGCCGTGTGCACCACGGCCGACAGCGGGTGCTCCACCGGAACACCGGCCAGTACGGCCTTCAACGATTCCCTGTCGGCCACATCACACGCCGCCCACGACACCTCGGCACCCAGAGCCGAAAGCTCAGCCGTCAGCACCGACGCACCCTCCGCGCCGGAGCCACGACGGCTCACCAGCAGCAGACGCCGCACACCGTGCTCGGTCACCAGATGACGCGCGAACAGCCCGCCCAGCGAACCACTCGCACCCGTCACCAACACCGTGCCCTCGGCACCCCACCCGGCAGCCGGCTCATCGGCGCCGACCACCGCACGCGCCAGCCGCGGCACCAGAACCGAACCTCCCCGGACCGCCACCTCGGACTCGCCCGAGGCGAGTACGGCGGGCAGGGTGCGGTAGGACGCGTCGGTGCCGTCCGTGTCGGCCAGGACGATCCGGCCCGGGTTCTCGGACTGTGCCGAGCGCACCAGACCCCACACCGCGGCGTGGACCAGGTCGGCCACGCCCTCGCCCGGCAGGGCCGCTACCGCGCCCCGCGTCAGGACCAGCAGGCGCGCATCCGCGAACCGGTCGTCGGCCAGCCATTCCTTCAGCAGGTCCAGTACGCGGCCGGTCGACTCGTGGACGGCACCCGCCACGTCCTGCGGATCGGTGACCGGGGGCAGCGGGAGGCACACGAGGGCCGGGGTCTTGAGCGTCGCGAGTCCGTCGTGGGGTTCGTGGCGGATCCCCACGGAGTCGAGGCCGGAGTGCCCGTCGCCGAGCAGGGCCCAGGGGCGCTGGCCGGTGGCGGGTACCGGGGTGAGCGGTACGGCGGTCCATTCGACCTGGAACAGGGACGCGTGGCGGCCGCCGCGTGTGGCGGCGCCGATCTGTTCGGGCGATACGGTCCGCAGTGCGAGGGAGTCGACGGAGGCGACGGGTACGCCCGCCGTGTCGGCGAGTTCGATCGACACCGCGCCGTGGCCGGCGGGGGCCAGCCGGACCCGTACCGCGGAGGCGCCGGTCGCGTGCAGCCTGACTCCGGTCCAGGCGAACGGGAGTCGTCCCTGCCCGGTGTCCTCGACGAGCGTGCCGAGGCCGGCCGCGTGGAGGGTCGCGTCGAGGAGTGCCGGGTGGAGGCCGAACCAGTCGGCCGTCTGCCCGGTCTCCTCGTCCAGGCTCACCTCGGCGTACACGGCGTCGCCGTGGAGCCAGGCCGACCGCAGGCCCTGGAAGGCGGGGCCGTAGTCGAATCCGGCGGCGGCGAGTCCTTCGTAGAGGCCGTCGACGTCGACCGGTTCGGCTCCGGCCGGCGGCCAGGCGGTGAGGTCGGTGGCCGGGGCCTCGGTGTCGCTGCCGCGGGTGGCGAGGACGCCGGCGGCGTGCCGGGTCCACGGTTCGTCGGCGGCGCCGTCCTCGTCGCGGGAGTACAGGGACAGGGCTCGGCGGCCGGACTCGTCGGCTGCGGCGACGGAGAGCCTGAGCTGGACCCCGCCACGGTCGGGGAGGACGAGCGGGGCCTCCAGGGTCAGTTCCTCCAGGAGGTCGCAGCCGACCTGGTCGCCCGCGCGGACCGCGAGTTCCACGAAGGCCGTTCCCGGCAGGAGGACCGAGCCGAGGACGGTGTGGTCGGTGAGCCAGGGGTGGGTGGCCGATGACAGCCGGCCGGTGAAGAGGAACCCGTCCGAGTCGGGGAGTTCGACGGCCGCGCCGAGCAGCGGGTGGTCCGTCGCGCCGAGTCCGAAGCCGGCCGCGTCGCCCGGGGCGTGCGGGGCGGTGGGGGCCGAGTCGAGCCAGTACCAGTCGCGTTGGAAGGCGTAGGTGGGCAGTTCGACCTGGGCGGCGCCGGTCGGGGCGAAGTACGCGCTCCAGTCGGGCGTCGCGCCGTGGGCGTGGGCGTGGGCGAGGGCGGTGTTCAGGGTTTCGGGCTCGGCGCGGCCGGTGCGGAGGGTGGGCGTGAAGCGGGCGTTCGTGGCGGGTTCCGCGGCCGTCAGGCAGTCCTGGGCCAGGGCGGAGAGGACGCCGTCGGGGCCGAGTTCGAGGTAGGTCGTCACGCCGGACGCTTCCAGTGTGCGGACGCCGTCGAGGAAGCGGACGGCCTCGCGGACGTGCCGGACCCAGAAGTCCGCCGAGCCCATTTCGTCGGTGACGAGGGCGCCGGTGAGGTTGGAGACGACCGGGATGCGGGGGGCGGCGTAGGACAGGCCTTCGGCGACCTTGCGGAAGTCGGCGAGCATGCCGTCCATGTGCGGTGAGTGGAAGGCGTGGCTGACGGTGAGGCGTTTGGTCTTGCGGTCGGGGAAGGATCCTGCGACGGCCAGTGCCGCGTCCTCGTCTCCGGCGATGACCACCGCACGCGGGCCGTTGACCGCGGCGAAGCCGACCCGGTCGGTCAGCAGGGGCAGGACCTCTTCCTCCGTGGCCTGGAGGGCGATCATCACGCCTCCGGCCGGGAGTGCCTGCATCAACCGGCCTCGGGCCGTGACGAGTTCGCACGCGGCGTCGAGGGAGAGGACGCCGGCCGCGTGGGCGGCGGCGATCTCCCCGATGGAGTGCCCGGACAGGAAGTCCGGGCGCACGCCCCATGATTCGAGGAGTCGGAACAGGGCCACCTCGACGGCGAACAGTGCGGGCTGCGTGTACTCCGTCCGGTCCAGCAGTTCCGTACGGGTGCCGAACAGTACGTCCTTCAGGGGGATTTCGAGGTGCATGCGGTCGCAGACGGCGTCCAGGGCGGCCGCGAACACCGGATGGGTGTCGTACAGCTCACGGCCCATGCCCGGGCGCTGGCTGCCCTGCCCGGTGAACAGGAAGGCGAGTTTCCCGGCCCCGGCCGCGCCCACGGCGCCCCGGGTGACCCCGGCAGCGGCCGGGTCGTCGTCCTGCAGCGCGGTCAGGCCGCGCAGCAGCTGCTCCCGGTCCCCAGCGACGACCACGGCGCGGTGGTCGAACGCGGCGCGTGCGGTGGCCAGCGAACGGGCCACGTCGGCGTCACGGAGCTCTGGCGAGTCCTCCAGGTGGGCCCGCAGGCGGGCCGCCTGCCCGCGCAGCGCCTCGGCGGACTTCGCGGAGAGGACGTACGGCAGCACCGGCGGGACGGGTCCGGTCGCCGACGTGCCGGGTTCGTCGGGGGCCTGCTCGATGATCGTGTGCGCGTTGGTGCCGCTGATGCCGAACGAGGACACGCCCGCGCGCCGCGGACGGCCGGTCTCCGGCCACGGAACGGACTCCGTGAGCAGCGACACCGCGCCGTCCTCCCACTCCACGTGCGGGGTGGGCTCGTCCACGTGCAGGGTCTTCGGCAGGACGCCGTACCGCATCGCCATGATCATCTTGATGACGCCGGCGACTCCTGCGGCGGCCTGCGTGTGACCCATGTTCGACTTGATCGATCCCAGCCACAGCGGTTCGTCCGCCGCGCGTTCCCGGCCGTACGTGGCCAGCAGTGCCTGGGCTTCGATGGGGTCGCCCAGGGTGGTGCCGGTGCCGTGGGCCTCGACCACGTCGATCTGGTCGCCGGTCAGGCCGCCGGAGGCGAGGGCCTGGCGGATGACGCGCTGCTGGGACGGGCCGTTGGGGGCGGTGAGGCCGTTGCTGGCGCCGTCCTGGTTGACGGCGGAGCCGCGGACGACGGCGAGCACGGGGTGGCCGTTGCGGCGGGCGTCCGAGAGGCGCTCGACGAGGAGCATGCCGGCGCCCTCGGCCCAGCTGGTGCCGTCGGCGGCGGCGGCGAAGGACTTGATGCGGCCGTCGGCGGCGAGACCGCGCTGGCGGCTGAACTCGGTGAAGGTGCCCGGCGTCGACATGACGGTGACACCGCCGGCGAGCGCCATGGTGCATTCGCCGTTGCGGAGGGCCTGGATCGCCCAGTGCAGGGCGACGAGGGACGAGGAGCAGGCCGTGTCGACGGTGACCGCCGGGCCCTCCAGACCGAAGGCGTAGGAGACGCGGCCGGAGGCGATGCTGCCGGAGTTGCCGGTGCCGAGGTAGCCCTCGACGCCGTCCGGCACGGAGGTGATCCGGGTGGCGTAGTCGTGGTACATGATGCCGGCGAAGACGCCCGTGCGGCTGCCGCGCAGGGTGGCGGGGTCGATGCCCGCGCCCTCGAAGGCTTCCCACGAGGTTTCCAGCAGCAGCCGCTGCTGCGGGTCCATCGCCACGGCCTCGCGGGGGGAGATCCCGAAGAACGCCGGGTCGAAGCGGCCCGCGTCGTGCAGGAAGCCGCCGGAGCGGGTGTAGCTGGTGCCCTTGCCGTCGGGGTCCGGGTCGTACAGCGACTCCAGGTCCCAGCCGCGGCCCTGCGGGAACTCCGAGATGGCGTCGACGCCGCCCACGACCAGGCGCCACAGGTCCTCGGGGGTCTCGACCCCTCCGGGGTAGCGGCAGCTCATGCCGACGATCGCGATGGGGTCGTCGTGGAGCGCCGTGCCGGGGGATGCGGCCGTGGCCGCTTCGGCGCTCTCCCCGTCCGGGGACAGTCCGAGGACCTCGGTCCTCAGGTACTCCGCGAGGACGGTCGGCGTCGGGTAGTCGAACACGAGCGTGGCGGGGAGCCGTTCGCCGGTGACGGCGCCGAGGCGGTTGCGGAGTTCGACGGCGGTCAGGGAGTCGAAGCCGAGCTCCTTGAACGCCCGGTCGGCCGGTACCGCGTCGGTCGAGGCGTGACCGAGCACGGCGGCCACCTCGGCCCGGACCGCCGCCAGGAGGGCTGCCGCCCGCTCGTCGGCGGGCAGCGCGGCCAGCCGGGTACGGAGCTCCGGCTCGTCGCCGCCGGCGGTCTGCCCCGCCGCCCGGCGGGCCGGTACGCGGACCAGGCCGCGCAGCAGGTCGGGCACCGCACCGGTGCGGGCCCGGGCCCGCAGGGCCGCCAGGTCGAGCGGGAGGGGGACGAGCAGCGGGCCGTCCGTGCGGCGGGCCGCGTCGAAGAGGGCCAGGCCGGTCTCCGGCGTGAGGGCTCCGATGCCGCCGCGGTTGATGCGTTCGCGGTCCCCGTCGGCCAGGTCGCCGCCCATGCCGCCGACGCCGGTCCACAGGCCCCAGGCCAGGGAGGTGGCGGCGAGCCCCAGGGCCCGCCGGTGCGCGGCCAGGGCGTCCAGGAAGACGTTGCCCGCCGCGTAGTTGGCCTGACCGGGGCCGCCGAAGACGCCGGCGGCGGAGGAGAACAGGACGAACGCGGAGAGGTCGAGGTCCTGGGTCAGTTCGTGGAGGTGCCAGGCGGCGTCCGCCTTCGGGCGCAGTACGGCCGACAGCCGCTCGGGGGTGAGGGAACCGAGCACACCGTCGTCCAGCACACCGGCCGTGTGCACGACCGCCGTCAGCGGGTGTGCGGCCGGGATGCCGGCCAGTACGGCGGCCAGCGCGTCCCGGTCGGCCACGTCGCAGGCCGCCCACGTGACTTCGGCGCCCAGTCCGGTCAGTTCGGCCGTCAGCTCCGGGGCCTCACCGCGGCGGCTGACGAGCAGCAGGCGCCGGATCCCGCACTCGGTCACCAGGTGGCGTGCGAAGAGCCCGCCGAGCGAGCCGCTCGCACCGGTCACCAGTACGGTGCCCGTGGTGTCCCATGCGGCGGCCGCGCCGTCGGTCCTCGTCGTCCGCGCGAGCCTCGGTACGAGCACGGAGCCGTTGCGCAGCGCCACCTCGGGCTCGCCGGAGGCCAGGGCGGCCGACAGTCCGTCGGTGAGGTCGGTTTCGGAGTCGATGTCGACGAGGACGAACCGGCCCGGGTTCTCCGACTGCGCCGACCGCACCAGACCCCACACGGGGGCGTGCACCAGGTCGGAGACGCCTTCGCCCGGTACGGCTTCCACCGCGCCCCGGGTCAGGAACACCAGGCGCGAGTCCGTGGGGTCGCCGTCCGCGGTCCAGTCCTGCAGCAGTCCCAGTACCCGGCCGGTCTCGGCGTGCACCGCGGCGGCCAGGTCCCCGCCGGCGGGCTCCACGCACTGCACCACCGAGGCGGTGGCGGTCCCGTCGCCCTCGCCGCGCATCGACCAGTCGTGGAAGGTTCCGCCACCGGCCGATCGCGTCCACTCGACACGGAACAGGGCGTCGCGGGCCGGGTCGGGCGCGGTGCCGAGCTGGTCGCCGCCGACCGTGCGCAGGGCCAGTCCGGCGACCGAGGCGACGGGCGCTCCGGTGGCGTCGGCGAGGGTGAGGGCCACTTCGCCGTTGTGGGCGGTGGTCAGGCGTACGCGCAGCTCGCAGGCTCCGACCGCGTGCAGGCGGACGCCGGACCAGGAGAACGGGAGTCGTCCTTCGGTGCCGTCGCCGTCCGGGGTGCGCAGTCCGAGCGCGTGCAGGGCGGCGTCGAGGAGGGCGGGGTGCAGGCCGAACCGGGCGGCGTCGTCACGGGCGGTGTCGGGCAGGGCCACCTCGGCGTAGTAGGCGTCGTCGTGCCGCCAGGCGGCGCGCAGGCCCCGGAACACCGGTCCGTACCCGAAGCCGGAGTCCGTGAGTCCCTCGTACAGGCCTTCCACCGGGACGGCTTCCGCGCCGGCCGGCGGCCATGCGGTGAGGTCCTGCGGGGCCGGACCGGCGGCGGTGGTGAGGGCGCCGGCCGCGTGGCGCGTCCACGGGGCGTCCGGGTCCGCGCCCTCGGGGCGGGAGTGCAGGGTAAGGCTGCGGCGGCCCGCGGGGTCGGCGGCTCCGGCGGAGAGCCTCAGCTGTACGCCGCCGTGCTCGGGGAGCACCAGGGGGGCTTCCAGGGTGAGTTCCTCGACCAGGTCGCAGCCGACGTGTTCGCCGGCGCGGAGCGCGAGCTCGACGAATGCCGTACCCGGCAGGAGGGCCGCGCCCGCGACCCGGTGGTCCCCGAGCCAGGGGTGGGTGGCCAGCGACAGCCGGCCGGTGAAGAGGTGGCCGTCGGAGTCGGGCAGTTGGACCTCGGCGCCGAGCAGCGGGTGGCCCGCGGTGCCGAGTCCGGCGGCCGCGACGTCGCCGTCCGCGCGGCCGGCGTCGAGCCAGTAGACGGCCCGCTGGAAGGCGTACGTCGGCAGGTCGTGGCGCTGGGCTCCGAGCGGGGCGTAGAACGCCCGCCAGTCGACGGTGGCGCCGCGCACGTACGCGGTGGAGAGCGCCGAGAGGAGGGTCTGGGTCTCGTCGCGGCCGGAGCGCAGGGCGGGGGCGAAGGCCGTGGCGGCGGGGTCTCCCGTCAGGCAGGTCTGGGCCATGGCGGAGAGGGTGCCGTCGGGGCCGAGTTCGAGGTAGGTCGTCACGCCGGCGGCTTCCAGTGTGCGGACGCCGTCGAGGAAGCGGACGGCTTCGCGGACGTGCCGGACCCAGAAGTCCGCCGAGCCCATCTCGTCGGTGACGAGGGCGCCGGTCAGGTTGGAGACGACGGGGATGCGGGGGGCGGCGAAGGACAGTCCCTCCACCACCCGGCGGAAGTCGGCGAGCATGCCGTCCATGTGCGGCGAGTGGAAGGCGTGGCTGACCGTGAGGCGCTTGCTCTTGCGGTCGGGGAAAGCCCCCGCGACCGCCATCGCCGCGTCCTCGTCACCGGCAACCACGACCGAACGCGGGCCGTTGACGGCGGCGATGGCCACCCGGCCGGTCAGCAGGGGCAGGACCTCATCCTCGGAGGCCTCGACGGCGATCATGGCCCCGCCCGCGGGCAGCGCCTGCATCAGCCGGCCGCGCGCCGCGACCAGCACGCACGCGTCCTCCAGCGAGAGGACGCCGGCCACGTGGGCGGCCGCGATCTCGCCGATGGAGTGCCCGGACAGGAAGTCGGGCTTCACACCCCAGGACTCCAGCAGCCGGAACAGGGCCACCTCGACGGCGAACAGCGCCGGCTGCGTGTACTCCGTCCGGTCCAGCAGTTCTCCGTCCGTCCCGAACAGCACCTCCTTCAAAGGCAGTTCGAGAGCGAGGCGTTCGCAGACCCCGTCCAGCGCGGCCGCGAAGACCGGGTGCGCGGCGTACAGCTCGCGGCCCGCGCCGAGACGCTGGCTGCCCTGTCCGGTGAACAGGAAGGCGAGCTTCTCCCCCGCGAGGGGCGAGCCCTGGAGCAGTCCTGTCGCCGGGCGTCCCTCGGTGAGGGCCGTGAGTCCGGCGCGGAAGCCGTCGAGGTCCGCGGCGACGACGGTCGCCCGGTGTTCGAAGACGGCCCGGGTGGTCGCCAACGCGTTCCCGATGTCGACGGGTTCGGCCGCCGGGTGCGCTTCCAGGTGGGACAGGAGCCGTTCGCCCTGGGCGCGCAGCGCCTCCGGGGTGCGGGCGGTCAGGTGCCACGGGAGCGCCACCGGAGCGGCCGGCACGGCCGGGGCGGGCGGGGCGGGCGGGGCGGGCGGGCTCGCGGGGAGTTCGACGATGGCGTGCGCGTTCGTACCGCTCATGCCGAAGGAGGAGACCCCCGCGCGGCGCGGGCGGCCGGTGTCGGGCCAGGACCGCTGCTCGGTGAGCAGCGAGACGGCGCCGGCCGACCAGTCCACGTGGGGCGACGGCTCGTCGACGTGCAGGGTCTTCGGCAGGATGCCGTGACGCATCGCCTGGACCATCTTGATGATGCCGGCGACACCGGCGGCGGCCTGGGTGTGACCGAAGTTGGACTTGACGGAGCCCAGCCACAGCGGGCTGCCTTCCGGCCGGTCCTGGCCGTACGTGGCGAGCAGCGCCTGCGCTTCGATGGGGTCGCCGAGCCGGGTGCCGGTGCCGTGGGCCTCGACGGCGTCGACGTCGGCGGCGGTCAGGCCGGCATTGGCGAGGGCCTGGCGGATGACGCGCTGCTGCGAGGGCCCGTTGGGGGCGGTGAGGCCGTTGCTGGCGCCGTCCTGGTTGACGGCGGTGCCGCGGACCACGGCCAGCACCTGGTGGCCGTGGCGGCGGGCGTCGGAGAGCCGCTCGACGAGGAGCATGCCGACGCCCTCGCCCCATGCGGTGCCGTCCGCGGCGGCGGCGAACGGCTTGCAGCGGCCGTCGGCGGCGAGGCCGCGCTGGCGGCTGAACTCGGTGAAGACGTCGGGGGTGGTGATGATGGTGACGCCGCCCGCCAGGGCGAGGGAGCACTCGCCGGACCGCAGGGCCTGCGCGGCGAGGTGCAGGGCGACGAGGGAGGAGGAGCAGGCGGTGTCGACGGTGACGGCCGGACCCTCGAAGCCGAAGGTGTAGGAGACGCGGCCGGAGGCGATGCTGCTGGAGCCGCCGGTGCCGAGGTAGCCCTCGACGCCTTCGGGGACGGTGTTCAGGCGGGACACGTAGTCGTTGTGCATCTGGCCGACGAACACGCCGACCTGCTCGCCGCGCAGGCCCGTCGGGTCGATGCCGGCGCGTTCGAACGCCTCCCAGGAGGTTTCCAGGAGCAGCCGCTGCTGCGGGTCCATGGCGAGGGCCTCGCGCGGGTTGATCCCGAAGAACGCGGGGTCGAAGTGGTGGGCGTCGTAGAAGAAGCCGCCTTCGCGGGCGTACGAGGTGCCGGGGTTGTCGGGGTCGGGGTCGTAGAGCGCCTCGGTGTCCCAGCCCCGGTCGGCGGGGAGGTGCGCGATGCCGTCGCGGCCTTCGGCGAGCAGCTCCCACAGGTCCTCGGGGCTGCGGACGCCGCCGGGGAAGCGGCAGCTCATGGCGACGATGGCGATGGGGTCGTCGGTCTCGACGGCGGTGGTGGCCGGGTGGCGCGGGAGGGCGGCCGCGGCCTCGGAGCCGAGGAGTTCGTCCTTCAGGTAGCCGGCGAGGACCGTGGGGGTGGGGTAGTCGAAGACGAGGGTGGCGGGGAGGCGGACGCCGGCGGTGGCGCCGAGCCGGTTGCGGAACTCGACGGCGGTCAGCGAGTCGAAGCCGAGGTCCTTGAAGGCGCGGCCGGGCTCGACGGCGTCGGGGCTGGCGTGGCCGAGGACGGCCGCGACCTGGTCCCGTACGAGGTCGAGGAGCAGCTGGTCGCGCTCGTGGTCGGGGAGTCGTACGAGCCGCTCCACCAGCGGGGTTCCGGTGCCGGCGGCGGTGGCTTCGGCGGCCCGGCGGGCGGCGGGCCGGACCAGGCCGCGCAGCAGGGCGGGGACCATGCTCGCGTCGGCCTTGCGCAGGGGCGCGAGGTCGAGCTGCATGGGGACGAGGTGGGCGTCGCCGGTGCGGTGGGCGGTGTCGAGGAGGGCCAGGCCCTCCTCGGAGGAGAGGCCGAGGACGCCGGAGCGCGTCATGCGGTCCTTGTCGGCGGTGTCCAGTTCGCCGGTCATGCCGCTGGCTTCGGCCCACAGGCCCCAGCCGAGGGAGGTGCCGGGCAGGCCGTGGGCCTGGCGGTGGCGGGCGAGGGCGTCGAGGAAGACGTTCGCGGCCGCGTAGTTGGCCTGGCCGGCGCCGCCGAAGGTGCCCGCGGCGGAGGAGAAGAGGACGAAGTCGGCCAGGTCGAGGTGGCGGGTCAGCTCGTGCAGGTGGAGGGCGGCTTCGGCCTTGGGCCGCAGGACGTGGTCGACGCGCTCGGGGGTGAGCGCCTCGGCGATGCCGTCGTCGAGGACTCCGGCGGTGTGGATGACGGCGGTCAGCGGGTGTGCGGCCGGTACGGAGGCCAGGAGGGCGGCGAGCGCGTCGCGGTCGGCGGCGTCGCAGGCGGCGACGGTGACGTCGGCGCCCAGGGCCCGCAGGTCCGCGGCGAGTTCGGTGGCTCCGGCGGCGGCCTCGCCGCGGCGGCTGGTCAGGATCAGGCGGCGGGCGCCGCGGGCGGTGACGGCGTGGCGGGCCACGAGGGCGCCGAGGGTGCCGGTGCCGCCGGTGATGAGGACGGTGCCGTCGGGGTTCCACTCGGCGGGGACGGTCAGCACGATCTTGCCGGTGTGGCGTGCCTGGCTGAGGTAGCGGAACGCTTCGGGGGCCTGGCGCAGGTCCCAGGCCGAGACCGGTACGGGGCTCAGGGAGCCGGCCCGGAAGAGGGAGAGGAGCTCGGTGAGCATCTCCTGGATGCGGTCGAGGCCGGCTTCGGTCAGGTCGAAGGCCTGGTAGCCGACGCCGGGGTGGGCGGCCGCGACGTCCTGGGGGTCGCGGACGTCGGTCTTGCCCATCTCGACGAAGCGTCCGCCGCGCGGCAGGAGCCGCAGGGAGGCGTCGACGAACTCGCGGGCGAGGGAGTCGAGGACGACGTCGACGCCGCGTCCGCCGGTGGCCGTGCGGAAGGTGTCCTCGAAGTCGAGGGTGCGGGAGGAGGCGATCTTGTCGTCGGTCAGGCCGAGTCCGCGCAGGGTGTCCCACTTGGCGGGGCTGGCGGTGGCGTAGACGTCGGCGCCCCAGTGGCGGGCCAGCTGGACGGCGGCCGTGCCGACTCCGCCGGCGGCGGCGTGCACGAGGAGGGATTCGCCCGCGCGGAGTCCGGCGAGGTCGTGGAGGGCGTAGTAGGCCGTCATGAAGACGATCGGTACGGCCGCGGCCTCGGCGAAGGTCCAGCCCTCGGGCATCGGGGCGATCATGCGGCGGTCCACGACCGCGAGCGGGCCGAAGGCGCCGGGCAGCATGCCCATGACGCGGTCGCCGGGGGCGAGGTCGGTGACTCCGGGGCCGGTCTCCACGACGGTGCCGGCGCCCTCGCTGCCCATGAGGCCGGGGTCGCCCGGGTACATGCCGAGGGCGTTGAGGACGTCGCGGAAGTTGAGGCCTGCGGCGCGGACGGCGACGCGGACCTGTCCGGGTTCCAGGGCCGCCCGGGACTCGGGGCTGGGGACGAGGGTGAGGTGGTCGAGGGTGCCCTTGTCCTCGATGTCCATGCGCCACGCCGGTTCGCCGGGGGGCGGGGTCAGGCGCGTGGTGGCGGGGATCCGGGCGAGGCGGGGGGCGTGGACGGTGCCGCGGCGGACGGCGAGCTGCGGCTCGCCGGTGGCGAGGGCGGCGGCGAGGAGGGCGCCGTCGGGGGTCGGGCCGTCGAGGTCGGCGAGGACGAAGCGGTCGGGGTTCTCCGACTGTGCGGAGCGGACCAGGCCCCAGACGGGGGCGTGGACGGGGTCGGCGAGGTCCCAGTCTCCCTGGGTGGCGACGGCGCCCCGGGTGACGAACACCAGGCGGGACGTGGCGAAGCGGTCGTCGGCGAGCCACGCCTGGACCAGGGCGAGTGCCCGGTGGGTGGCGGTGCGGACGGCGTCCGCGGTGAGCGCGCCCGCGGAGCCGGCGGGCGGGCAGGGGGCCAGGACGTACGAGGGGACCGTGGCGCCCGCGTCCAGGGCCGCCGCGAGGGCCGCGAGGCCGGCGTGTGCCCGGCCGGGCAGACCGGCGGCGCCGTCGGTTCCGGTGCCGGTGTTCTCGGTGCCGTGGTCGCCGTCGGTGCCGATGACGGCCCACGTGGCCGTGGTGTCCTCGGCGGAGGAGGAGCCGGCCGGCAGGGGCACGGTGGCCCACTCGATCCGGAACAGCGACTCGTGGTGGGCCGTGCGCGGGGCGGCGGCGAGCCGGTCGGCGGAGACGGGCCGCACCGTCAGCTGCTCGACGGCGGCCACGGGCGCGCCCGTGGTGTCGGCCAGCTGGAGGGAGAGGGTGTCCTCGCCGTTCGTGGTGAGGCGGACGCGCAGCCCGGCGGCGCCGACGGCGTGCAGGGACACGCCGCGCCAGGAGAACGGCAGCCCGGCGGGGCGGTCCGTGCCGGACGGCCGGACGAACGTGCCGTGCAGGGCGGCGTCCAGGAGCGCCGGGTGCAGGCCGAAGCGGGTGGCCTCGGTCTGCCGGTCCTCGGGCAGGGCCACCTCGGCGTAGACGTCGTCGCCGAGGGTCCAGGCGGCCCGCAGGCCCTGGAAGACGGGACCGTAGGCGAAGCCGCCCCGGCCGAGGTGTTCGTACAGCCCGTCGACGGTGACGGCCTCGGCGCCCGGCGGGGGCCAGGCGGTGAGGTCGAAGCCGGGGAGCGGTGCGCCCGTGGCGAGGACGCCGGTGGCGTGCCGGGTCCACGGTTCGTCGTCGGCGGCGTCGGGGTCGCCCGAGTACAGGTCGAGGGTGCGGCGGCCGTCTCCGTCGGGCGCACCCACCACGATCTGGAGGCGTACCGCGGTGTGCGGGGCCAGGACGAGCGGTGCTTCGAGGGTCAGTTCCTCCAGGACGTCGCAGCCCGCCTGGTCGCCGGCGCGGACGGCGAGTTCGACGAAGGCGGTACCGGGCAGCAGGACGGTGCCCATGACGGCGTGGTCGCCGAGCCAGGGGTGGGTGTCGAGGGAGAGCCGCCCGGTGAAGAGGAAGCCCTCTCCGTCGGCGAGCGGTACGGCGGCGCCGAGCAGCGGGTGGTGGGCGGCGCCCAGGCCCGCCGATTCGACGTCCCCGATGTGGCCGGGCGGGGCTTCGAGCCAGAACCGGCGGCGCTGGAAGGCGTAGGTGGGCAGGTCGACCCGGCGGGCGCCGGTCGTGGCGAAGTACGCGGGCCAGTCGAGCGGGACGGCGCGGGTGTGGACGGCGGCGATCGCGGCGGCCAGCGCCTCGGCCTCGCCGCGGTCGCGGCGCAGTGCCGGGACGAACACGGCGTCGCCGGAGGTGTCGGTGAGGCAGTCGCGGCCGAGGCCGGACAGGACGCCCTGCGGGCCCAGTTCGAGGTAGGTGGTGACGTGTTCGGCGTCCAGGGTGCGGATGCCGTCGAGGAAGCGGACGGGTTCGCGGACGTGGGCGACCCAGTGGTCGGGGGTGCGCAGTTCGTCGCCCGCGACGGTTCCGGTGAGGTTGCTGACGACGGGGACGGCGGGTGCCCGGTAGGTGAGGGAGGCGGCGACGTCGCGGAAGGCGTCGAGCATGCCGTCCATCAGCGGGGAGTGGAAGGCGTGGCTGACGGTGAGCCGCTTGGTGCGGCGGCCGCGCCGCTCGAACTCGGCGGCGATCTCCAGGGCGAGGGTCTCGTCGCCGGAGACGACGGTGCTGGAGGCGGAGTTGACGGCGGCGATGCCGATGCGGTCCTCGTGGCCGGCGAGCAGCGGCCGGACCTCGTCCTCGGTGGCGGTCAGCGCGATCATCGCGCCGCCCCGGGGCAGTTGCTCCATGAGGCGGCCGCGGGCGGCGACCAGGGTGGCCGCGTCGGGCAGGGTGAGGACGCCGGCGACGTGGGCGGCGGTGATCTCGCCGATGGAGTGGCCGGAGACGAAGTCGGGGCGCAGGCCCCACGATTCGACGAGGCGGTAGAGCGCGGTCTCCAGGGCGAACAGGGCGGGCTGGGTGTAGCCGGTCCGGTTCAGGAGGTCGCCGTCCTCGTCGAACATGACGTCCTTGAGGGGCTGTTCGAGGTGCGGGTCCAGGGCGGCGCAGACCTCGTCGAGGGCTGCGGCGAAGACCGGGTGGGTCGCGTAGAGCTCGCGGCCCGTACCGGGGCGCTGGCTGCCCTGGCCGGTGAACAGGACGGCGGTGCGGCCGTCGGCGGTGTCGTGGCGGACGAGGCCGGCGCTGTCGCGGCCCTCGGCGAGGGCGGCGAGGGCGGTGCGGAGCCCGTCGTGGCCGGGGGCGACGACGGCGGCCCGGCGGTCCAGGGCGGTGCGGGTGGTGGCCAGGGAGTACGCGACGTCGGCGGGGGCCGTGTCGGGGTGTTCCGCGAGGTGGGCGGCGAGGCGGGCGGCCTGGGCGCGCAGCGCGTCGGGGGTCCGGCCGGAGAGGACGAACGGCAGCGGGGTGCCCGCGGGCGTCCGGTCCCCGTCGGCGGTGCCGTCGGCGGGTGCGGGTCCGGCGTCCTGGTCGGTGGGCGGCTGCTCGATGATGACGTGCGCGTTGGTGCCGCTGACGCCGAAGGAGGAGATGCCCGCGCGGCGGGGGCGGCCGGTCTCGGGCCAGGCGGTGGCCTCGGTCAGCAGCTCGACGGCGCCGGCGGTCCAGTCGATGTGCGGGGACGGCTCGCCGATGTGCAGGGACGCCGGCAGGATGCCGTGGCGCATCGCCTGGACCATCTTGATGATGCCGGCGGCGCCCGCCGCGGCCTGGGTGTGGCCGATGTTGGACTTGACGGAGCCCAGGCGCAGAGGGGTGCCGTCGGGGCGGTCCTGGCCGTAGGTGGCCAGGAGGGCCTGGGCTTCGATGGGGTCGCCGAGGGTGGTGCCGGTGCCGTGGGCTTCGACGGCGTCGACGTCGGCGGCGGTCAGGCCGGCGTGGGCGAGGGCCTCGCGGATGACGCGCTGCTGGGAGGGGCCGTTGGGGGCGGTGAGGCCGTTGGAGGCGCCGTCCTGGTTGACGGCGGTGCCGCGGACCACGGCGAGGACCGGGTGGCCGTTGCGGCGGGCGTCGGAGAGCCGTTCGACGAGGATCATGCCGGCGCCCTCGGCCCAGCCGGTGCCGTCGGCGTCGGCGGAGAAGGACTTGCAGCGGCCGTCGGTGGCGAGGCCGCGCTGGCGGCTGAAGTCGATGAAGGTGTCGGGGGTGGACATGACGGTGACGCCGCCGGCGAGGGCCATGTCGCATTCGCCGCTGCGCAGGGCCTGTGCGGCCAGGTGCAGGGCGACGAGGGAGGAGGAGCAGGCCGTGTCGATGGTGACGGCGGGGCCCTCTAGGCCGAAGGTGTAGGAGATGCGGCCGGAGGCGACGCTGCCGGCGCTGCCGGTGCCGAGGTAGCCCTCCAGGCCCTCGGGTACGGCGGGGAGCCGCGTCAGGTAGTCGTGGTACATGACGCCGGCGAACACGCCGGTGCGGGTGCCGCGGACGGAGGCGGGGTCGATGCCGGCCCGTTCGAAGGCCTCCCAGGAGGTTTCCAGCAGGAGCCGCTGGTGCGGGTCCATGGCGAGGGCTTCGCGCGGGTTGATGCCGAAGACGTCGGGGTCGAAGTCGGCGGCGTCGTGGAGGAAGCCGCCCTCCCGGGTGTACGAGGTCCCGGCGCGGCCGGGGTCGGCGTCGTACAGCGCGTCGAGGTGCCAGCCGCGGTCGGTGGGGAACGGGGAGATCGCGTCGACGGAGCCGGCGACGAGCTGCCACAGCTCCTCGGGGGTGGTGACGCCGCCGGGGTAGCGGCAGCTCATGCCGACGATGGCGATGGGCTCGTCGGCGGTGGCCCGGGCGGCGGGCGTGATTGCGGTGGCGGTGGGGGCGGTCCGGTCGCCGAGGAGTTCGGTGCGCAGGAACGCGGAGAGCGCGTGGGGGGTGGGGTAGTCGAAGACGAGGGTGGCGGGGAGGCGGACTCCGGTGGCCGAGCCGAGGCGGTTGCGCAGTTCGACGGCGGTGAGCGAGTCGAAGCCGAGTTCCTTGAAGGCGCGGCCGGGGTCGACGGCGTCGGGTCCGGGGAAGCCGAGGACGGCGGCGACCTGGACGCGGACGGTGGCCAGCAGCAGCCGGTCGCGTTCGGCGGCGGTCAGCGGCAGCAGTCGTGCGGTGAGGCCGTCGGCGGGGGCGGCGTCCTGGGCGGCGGTGCGGCGGGCGGCGGGCCTGACCAGGCCGCGCAGCAGGGCGGGAACGCTGTGCGCGTCGGCGTGGCGCAGGGCGGCCAGGTCGAGGTGCATGGGGACGGCGGTGGGGTCGCCGACGGCACGGGCGGTGTCCATGAGGGCGAGGCCCTCGGTGGAGGACAGGGCGGCGACTCCGGCGCGGGTGATGCGTTCGAGGTCGGTGTCGGCGAGGTCGCCGGTCATGCCGCTGCGTTCGGCCCACAGGCCCCAGGCGAGCGCGGTGGCGGTGAGGCCGTCGGCGCGGCGGCGCTGGGCGAGGGCGTCGAGGAAGGCGTTGGCGGCGGCGTAGTTGGCCTGGCCGGCGGCGCCGAGGGTGCCGGCGGCGGCGGAGAACAGGACGAACGCGGCGAGGTCGAGGCCGGAGGTCAGTTCGTGCAGGTTGACGGCGGCGTCGACCTTGGCCGGCAGGACGTGGTCGATGCGCTCGGGGGTGAGTGCTTCGAGGATGCCGTCGTCGAGGACTCCGGCGGTGTGGACGACGGCGGTGAGCGGGTGTGCGGCCGGTACGGAGGCCAGGAGGGCGGCGAGCGCGGCACGGTCGGCGGCGTCGCAGGCGGCGAGGGTCACCTCGGCGCCCAGCGCGCGCAGCTCTTCGAGGAGTTCGGCGGCTCCGGTGGCGGCCTCGCCGCGGCGGCTGGTGAGCAGCAGGCGGCGTACGCCGTGGGCGGTGACGAGGTGGCGGGCGACGAGGCCGCCGAGGGTGCCGGTGGCGCCGGTGACGAGGGCGGTGCCGTCCTGGTCGAGGGGGCGGGCTTCCTGGCCGGGGGTGGCGGGGACGCGGGCGAGGCGGGGTACGACGGCGCGGCCTTCGCGGAGGGCGAGTTGCGGTTCGGCGGTGGCCAGCGCGGCGGGCAGGGCGCGCAGGGACTCCTCGCGGTCGTCGAGGTCGAGGAGGACGAACCGGTCGGGGTGCTCGTTCTGGGCGGAGCGGAGCAGGCCCCACAGCGGGGCGTGCGCGAGGTCGGGCACGTCGGAGCCGGAGGTGGTGGCGACGGCGCCGTGGGTGACGAACACGAGGCGGGAGCCGGCGTAGCGGTCGTCGGCGAGCCAGGCCCGGGCCAGGTCGAGGGCGTGGTGCAGGGCGTCGCCGACGGCGGCGGGCAGTGCGGCGTCGACGGGGGTACGCGACAGCCCGCCGGGGGCCGCTACGGAGACGAGGACGGCCTGCGGTACGGGGCCGCCGTCGGCGAGGGCCGTACCGAGGGCGGGGAGGCCGGTGTGGGTGGCGGCCGTGGGCAGGACGGCGGTGAAGCGGGGGCCTGCCGCGCCGAGCAGGGCCCACTGGCCGGGGGCGACGGTGGTGGCGGCGGGCAGCGGCAGCGGGGTCCATTCGACGCGGAAGAGGGCGTCGTGGAAGGCGGTGCGGGCGGCCCGTACCTGGTCGGGGGTGACGGGGCGGAGCAGTAGCGCGTCGACGGAGGCGACGGGGGCTCCGGTCTCGTCGGCGAGGTCGACGGAGACGGTGTCCTGGCCGGCGGGGGCGAGGCGGACGCGCAGGGTGCGCGCGCCGACGGCGCGGAGGGTGACGCCGCTCCAGGAGAACGGCAGCCTGCCGTGCTCGGTCTCCGCCAGCAGGGAGCCCATGCCGACGGCGTGCAGGGCGGCGTCGAGCAGGGCGGGGTGGAGGCCGAACAGGGCCGCTTCGGCGTGCGCCTGATCGGGGAGGCGGACTTCGGCGAAGACCTCGTCGGCGCGCTGCCAGGCACCGGTCAGGCCCTGGAAGACGGGCCCGTAGGCGAAGCCGGAGGCGGTGAGGTGTGCGTAGAGGCCGTCGACGGGGAGGGCGGTGGCGTCCTTCGGGGGCCAGGTGGCCAGGTCGGTGCCGGCGCGGGGGTTGTCCTGGGCGGTGGCGGGGGCGAGGAGGCCGGTGGCGTGCCGGGTCCAGGCGCCTTCGCCCCAGGTGTCGTCGGCGGCGTCCTCGGGCCGTGAGTGCAGGGTCAGGGAGCGGCGTCCGTCGGGGTCGGGGGCGCCGACGGCGAGCTGGATCTGTACTCCGCCGTGCGGGGGCAGGGCCAGGGGTGCCTGGAGGGTGAGTTCGTCGAGGAGTTCGCAGCCGGTGTGCTCGCCGGCCCGCAGGGCGAGTTCGACGAAGGCGGTGCCGGGCAGCAGGACGGTGTCCATGACCGTGTGGTCGGCGAGCCAGGGGTGGGTGGCCAGGGAGAGCCGGCCGGTGAACAGGTAGCCGTCGCCGTCGGCGAGGGCGATGGCCGCGCCGAGCAGCGGGTGGTCGGCGGAGCCGATCCCGGCGGCGGTGACGTCGCCGGTCCAGGCGGTGGGCTGTTCGGGCCAGTACAGGCTCCGCTGGAAGGCGTACGTGGGCAGGTCGATGCGGGTGGCGGGGCGGCCGGCGAAGACGGCGGACCAGTCGACGGGGACGCCGTGGACGTGGGCGCGGGCGACGGCGGCGGCGAACGCGGCCGCTTCGGGCCGGTCGCCGCGCAGGGCGGGGACGAACTCGGCGTCGTCCTGGCCGGTGAGGCAGTCCTGTGCGAGGGCGGTGAGGACTCCGCCGGGGCCGACCTCGACGAAGGTGGTGACGCCGAGTGCGGCGAGGCCGCGTATGCCGTCGTGGAAGCGGACGGCCTCGCGGACGTGCCGGACCCAGTAGTCGGCGGTGCAGATCTCCTCGGCGGTGACGGAGGCGCCGGTGAGGTTGGAGACGATCGGGATGACGGGCGGCGCGTAGGAGACGGCTTCGGCGGCCTCGCGGAACGCGTCGAGCATGCCGTCCATGAGCGGCGAGTGGAAGGCGTGGCTGACCGGGAGGCGCTTGGTGCGGCGGCCTCGGGCGCGCAGGGCCTCGGCGATGTGCTCGGCGGCGTCCGCGTCGCCGGAGACGACCACGGAGCGGGGGCCGTTGACGGCCGCGACGGACACCCGGTCGGTGAGCAGCGGGGTGACCTCGTCCTCGGTGGCCTCGACGGCGATCATCGCGCCGCCCGCGGGCAGGGCCTGCATGAGGCGGCCGCGGGCGGCGACGAGGGCGGCCGCGTCGGGGAGGGTGAGGACGCCGGAGACGTGGGCGGCGGCGAGTTCGCCGATGGAGTGCCCGATGAGGAAGTCGGGGGTGACGCCCCACTGTTCGAGCTGCCGGTGGAGGGCGACCTCGACGGCGAACAGTGCGGCCTGAGTGTGGGCGGTGGCGTCGAGCAGCGCCGCTTCGGGGCTGTCTTCGGCGGCGAACAGGACGTCGTACAGGGGCCGTTCGAGGTGCCGGTCGAGTTCGTCGCGGACGGCGTCGAGGGCGCGGGCGAAGCCGGGGTGGGTGGCGTACAGTTCGCGGCCCATGCCGAGTCGCTGGCTGCCCTGGCCGGTGAACAGGAACGCGGTGTTGCCGTCGTCCACGGCGCCGAGCACGGCGGTCGGGGGCTCCTCGCCGGCGGTGAGCGCGTCGAGGTCGGCGAGGAGCCGTTCGCGGTCGGCGGCGAAGAGGACGGCCCGGCGGTCGAGCGCGGAGCGGCTGGTGGCGAGGGAGAAGCCGAGGTCGGTCAGGGACGCGGGGTCCGCGGCGAGTTCGGGGTGGGCGCGCAGGTGGGCGGCGAGGCGGCCGGCCTGGGCGGCGAGGGCTTCGTCGCCGTGGCCCGACAGCAGCAGCGGTACCGGTCCGGTGGCGCCCGCCGCGCTGTCCGGGGTGGCCGTGTCCGGGCGGCCCGTCGTGCCGGGTCCGGCCGGGGCGGGTTCGGCGGGCGGGGCCTGCTCGATGACGGTGTGGGCGTTGGTGCCGCTGACGCCGAAGGAGGAGATGCCGGCGCGGCGCGGCTGCCCCGTCTCGGGCCACGGTACGGCCCGTGTGAGCAGTTCGACGTCGCCGGTGGCCCAGTCGACGGCCGTGGACGGCTGGTCGATGTGGAGGGATTCGGGCAGCACGCCGTGCCGCATCGCGAGGACCATCTTGATGATGCCCGCGACGCCGGCGGCGGCCTGGGTGTGCCCGATGTTGGACTTGACCGAGCCCAGCCACAGCGGCCGGCCCTCGGGCCGGTTCTGGCCGTAGGTGGCCAGGATGGCCTGCGCTTCGATGGGGTCGCCGAGGGTGGTGCCGGTGCCGTGCGCCTCGACGGCGTCGACCTGCGCCGGGGTGAGCCCGGCGTTGGTCAGTGCCTGGCGGATGACGCGCTGCTGGGAGGGCCCGTTGGGGGCGGTCAGGCCGTTGGAGGCGCCGTCCTGGTTGATGGCGCTGCCCCGCACGAGGGCGAGGACGGGGTGGCCGTTGCGTCGGGCGTCGGAGAGCTTTTCGACGAGGAGCATGCCGACGCCCTCGCCCCAGCCGGTGCCGTCGGCGCCGTCGGCGAACGGCTTGCACCGGCCGTCGGGGGCGAGTCCGCGCTGCCTGCTGAACTGTACGAAGGCGCGCGGGCTGGACATGACGGTGACACCGCCGGCCAGGGCCATGGAGCACTCGTCGTTCCGCAGCGCCTGGACGGCGAGGTGGAGGGCGACGAGCGAGGCCGAGCAGGCGGTGTCGACGGTGACGGCGGGACCTTCGAGGCCGAAGGTGTAGGACAGCCGGCCGGAGACGACGCTGGCGGCGTTGCCGGTGAGGAGGTACTGCTCGACGCCCTGGGGGACCTCGCGGAGCAGGTCGGGGTAGTCCTGGCCGTTGGTGCCGATGAAGACGCCGGCCTTGCTGCCGCGGAGGGTCGCCGGGTCGATGCCGGCGCGTTCGAAGGTCTCCCACGAGGTTTCGAGGAGCAGGCGCTGCTGCGGGTCCATGCCGAGGGTTTCGCGGGGGCTGATCCCGAAGAAGGCGGCGTCGAACTCGCCGACCCCGTCGAGGAATCCGCCTTCGCGGGTGTACGAGGTGCCCCGCTGCTCGGGGTCGGCGTCGTACAGGGACTCGATGTCCCAGCCGCGGTCGGCGGGGAAGTCGGTGATGGCGTCCCGGCCGCCCGCCACCAGGCCCCACAGGTCCTCCGGCGACTGGATGCCGCCGGGGAACCTGCAGGCCATGCCGACGATCGCGATCGGCTCCGGCTCCTGGGCCTCGACTTCGCGAAGGCGCTGCCGTGTCTGGTGCAGATCGGCCGTCACCCGCTTCAAGTAGCCGAGGATCTTGTCCTGATCCGCCACCTGATCCGCCATTGGAACCTCACCCATGCTCGTCACAAACCCTTGTGCTGCTACTGCCTGCTGACCGCTGTGCTAGATGCCGAGCTCGTTCTCGATGAAGTCGAAGAGCTCGTCGGGGGTGGCTTCCTGGAGCTTCTCGGCCACGGCCCCGTCGCTGGATTGGGCTTGCGGTTCACCCCATTTCGCCAGGAGGGCCTGCAGGCGCGAGGCGATGCCGGCGCGCGTCTCCCCGTCGGGGTCGAGGACGGACAGCGCGGATTCGAGCCTTTCGAGCTCCGCGAGACCGGGCGCGGCGGCGGTGCTGCCGTCCTGGACGATCTCGGCCCGGAGGAACTCGGCGAGTACCGCCGGCGTCGGGTGGTCGAAGACCAGCGTGGCCGGGAGCTTCAGTCCGGTGGCGGCGTTCAGGCGGTTGCGGAGCTCCAGCGCGATCAGGGAGTCGAAGCCGAGCTCCTTGAACGCACGGCCCGCGCCCACCTCGTCGGTGGTGGGGTGCCCGAGCGCGGTCGCCGCGTGCGAGCGGACCAGTTCCAGGACGGCCAGGGCCTGTTCGGTCTGCGGCATCACCGACAGCCGTCGGCGCAGCGCCTCGGCCGGGGTTCCCTCCCCGCCCGCGCCGCCCGCTCCACCGGCGGCCTGCGCGGTCGGTGCCAGCCTGCGGACGTCGGGCAGGTCGCCGAGGAACGGGCTGGGGCGTACCGCGGTGTAGCCGGGGGTGAAGCGTTCCCACTGGATGTCGGCGACGGCGACGGCCGGCTCGGTGTGGTCGAGGGCCTGCTGGAGTGCGCGGATCGCGGCGCCCGGCGCCATGGCGGGTACGCCGCCTCGGTCGAGGCGTTCGCCGATGGCGCCGCCCGCGGCCAGCCCGCTGTCACCCCAGCGGCCCCAGGCCACCGAGGTCGCGGGCAGGCCGTCGGCGTGCCGCTGCTCGGCGAGGGCGTCGAGGTAGGAGTTGGCGGCGGCGTAGTTGCCCTGGCCGGCGTCGCCGAGCGTGCCTGCGATTCCGGAGAAGAGCACGAACGCGGACAGGCCGAGGTCGCGGGTCAGCTCGTGCAGGTGCAGGGCGGCGTCCGCCTTGGGGGCGAGTACGGTCGCAAACCGTTCGGGGGTCAGCCCGTCGATGACTCCGTCGTCGAGGACACCGGCGGTGTGGACGACCGCGGTCAGGGGCTGGTCGGCGGGGACGGCGGCGAGGAGCGCGGCGAGCGCGTCGCGGTCGGCGACGTCGCAGGCGGCGAGGGTGACCCGGGCGCCGAGCGCGGTGAGTTCCTCACGCAGCGCCTCGGCGCCGGGCGCGTCGGGCCCGCGGCGGCTGGTCAGGACCAGGTGCCCGGCTCCGTTCTCGGCGAGCCAGCGGGCCACGTGCGCGCCCAGCGCCCCCGTACCCCCGGTGACCAGCGTCGTGCCGTGCGGCTTCCAGGCGGGCGCGGTCGGCGCGTCGGCGAGCGGCGCGCGGGCCAGCCGCCGGCCGAACAGCCCGGAGGTACGGACGGCGACCTGGTCCTCGGCTCCGTCGCCGGCGAGGACGCCCGCGAGACGTTCCAGGGTCCGGTCGTCGGCCTGCGCGGGCAGGTCGATCAGGCCGCCCCAGCGGTCGGGGAACTCCAGTGCGACGGTCCGGCCGAAGCCCCACAGGAGCGCCTGTGCCGGATCCAGGAGCCTCTCCGACCGGGCCACGGAGACGGCACCTCGGGTCAGGCACCACAGGGGCGCCGACACGTCGGCGTCGCCGAGGGCCTGGACGAGCGCGGCGGTGCCGAGGAGTCCGGTGTGCGCACCCGGTGACGGCGTGGCGTCGGCGTCGGCGTCGAGGGCGAGGAGGGAGAGGACTCCGGCGGGGTCGTCCTGACCGTCGGTGGCGGCCTTGAGGGTGGCGGCGAGCGCGTCCCGGCCGGCCGCGTCGGCGGCCACGGTGACGGTACGGACCTCGGCGCCACGGTCGGCGAGGGTACGCAGGACCGCGCGGGCCCGCTCGTCGGCGGGACCGGTCAGGCCCTCGGGTACGACGACCAGCCAGGTTCCGGTGAGCCGGGTCGTGGTGGCTTCGGTCAGGGGCTTCCAGGTGACGCGGTAGCGCCAGCCGTCGACGGTGGACTGTTCGCGGCTCTGCCTGCGCCAGGAGGACAGCGCGGGGAGCAGGGCGGTCAGTGGCTGGTCGCCCTCGACGCGCAGTTCGGCGGTGAGCGCGGCGAGGTCCTCGCGTTCGACGGCTTCCCAGAAGCGTGCGTCGACGGCGCTCTCCGCGGCCGGAGCCTCCGCCTCGACGGGCGCTGCCTCCGGCCAGAACCGCTGCGACTGGAACGCGTAGGTCGGCAGGTCGACCCGGCGGGCACCCGTCCCCGCGAATACGGCCTCCCAGTCCACGGTGACACCACGGACGTACGCCTCGCCCAGGGACAGCCAGAACCGCTCCAGACCCCCCTCGTTACGGCGGAGCGAACCGAATACCGCCGCCTCACGGCCCGCGTCCTCCACCGTCTCCTGCATCCCGACGGTGAGGACGGGGTGGGGGCTGGACTCGATGAACACACCGAAGCCCTGACCGAGGAGGGTCCGGGTGGCGTCCTCCAGCTCCACCGTCCGGCGAAGGTTCCGGAACCAGTAACCGGCATCCAGCTCCGGCCCCTTCACCCACTCCCCCGTGACCGTCGAGAGGAACGGCACCTGCGCGGGCTGCGGGACGACCGGCGCGAGGAGCTCGTCGAGTTCCTCCCGGAGCAGTTCGACCTGCGCGGAGTGCGAGGCGTAGTCCACCGCGATCCGCTTGGCACGTATCCCGTCCGCCTCGCAGGCGGCCAGAAGTTCTTCCAGGGCCTCCACCTCGCCCGAGACGACCACGGAAGATGGGCCGTTGACGGCGGCGACGGAGATCCGCTCCTCACCCCAGGGTGCGATCCGCTCGCGGACTTCGGTGGCCGGCAGGGGCACGGACACCATGCCGCCGCGACCGGCCAGCACCCGCCCGATCGCCTGACTCCGCAGAGCCACCACGCGGGCGGCGTCTTCGAGGGAAAGGATCCCGGCGACGCATGCGGCAGCGATCTCGCCCTGCGAATGCCCGATCACCGCACCCGGACGCACACCCGCCGCACGCCACACCTCGGCCAGGGACACCATCACCGCGAACAGCGCAGGCTGCACCACGTCCACCCGGTCGAACGAGGGCGCGTCATCGGCACCCCGGAGCACGTCCACCAACGACCAGTCGGTGAAGGGTTCCAGGGCCTTGGCGCAGTCATCAACCCGGGCAGCGAACACGGGTGAAGCGTCCAACAGGGCGTCGGCCATGCCCACCCATTGCGACCCCTGTCCGGGGAACACGAACGCCGTCTTGCCCCCGATGACCGACCCCTGGACGAGCAGGGGTGCGGTGCCTCCGGCGGCCAGGGTGGCCAGGCCCGCGAGGTGTTCGTCCCGGTCCCGTCCGATGAGTACCGCGCGCCGGTCGTGCGCCGTGCGGCTGGTGGCCAGGGAATGGCCGATGTCGGACTGTCGCAGGTCAGGACGGGTGGCGAGGTGGTTCAGGAGGCGTTCGGCCTGGCCGCCGAGCGCCTTCTCGGTCTTGGCCGTCAGCGGCCAGGGCAGCGGCGTCGACGGGTCGGTACCGGTGTCGTGCGGGGTCGTCGTGGTCAGTAGGGGGTGGCCGGTCGCGGACGCAGGGGTCCCCCGCCCGTCGGCCCCCCGCCCGTCCGGCCCCTGTTCCGAGGTGCCCGGTTCCGGGGAGCCGGCTGCGGCCGGGGCCTGTTCGATGATGGCATGGGCGTTGGTCCCGCTGAACCCGAACGACGACACACCCGCGCGCCAGGGGCGGTCGGGGGTCTCGGGCCAGGCCCGCTGTTCCGTCAGCAGGGCGACCTCGCCCGCGCTCCAGTCGACGTGCGGGGTGGGTTCGGCGATGTGCAGGCTCTGCGGCAGCACGCCGTGCTGCATGGCGAGCACCATCTTGATGACGCCGGCGACGCCGGCCGCGGCCTGCGCGTGCCCGATGTTGGACTTGATCGAGCCGACCAGCAGCGGCCGGTCGGCCGGGCGGTCCTGCCCGTACGTCGCCAGCAGCGCCTGGGCCTCGATCGGGTCGCCCAGGGTCGTACCGGTGCCGTGCGCCTCGACCACGTCGACCTCTGCGGCCGACAGGCGGGCGTTGGCGAGGGCCTGGCGGATGACGCGCTGCTGGGACGGGCCGTTGGGCGCGGTCAGGCCGTTGCTCGCGCCGTCCTGGTTGATCGCCGTCCCCCGGATGACGGCCAGTACCGGGTGCCCGTTGCGCTGCGCGTCCGACAGGCGCTCCACGAGGAGCATGCCGACGCCCTCGGCCGGGCTGAAGCCGTCTGCGTCGGAGGAGAAGGCCTTGCAGCGTCCGTCGGTGGACAGTCCGCGCTGGCGGCTGAACTCGATGAAGGTGCCGGGTGTGGACATGACCGTCACCCCGCCGGCGAGGGCCATGGAGCACTCACCGCTCCGCAGCGCCTGGACGGCGAGGTGGAGGGCGACGAGCGAGGCCGAGCAGGCGGTGTCGACGGTGACGGCCGGGCCTTCGAGACCGAAGGTGTACGAGAGGCGGCCGGAGACGACGCTGCCCGCGCTGCCGGTGGCCAGGTGCCCCTCCAGGCCGTCGGCGGCGCCCCGTACGAGGTGGGAGTAGTCGGAGCCGTTGGTGCCGACGAAGACACCGGACTGGCTGCCGCGGAGGGTCTCCGGGTCGATGCCGGCCCGTTCGAAGGCCTCCCACGTGGTCTCCAGCAGCAGCCGCTGCTGCGGGTCCATGGCCAGGGCCTCGCGCGGGGAGATCCCGAAGAACCCGGGATCGAAGGCGGCCGCGCCGGAGAGGAACCCGCCTTCGCGGGTGTAGGAGGTGCCCTGGGCGTCGGGGTCGGGGTCGTACAGCGCCTCGACGTCCCAGCCCCGGTCGGCGGGGAACTGCGAGAGCCCGTCACCGCCGGAGGCGAGCAGCTGCCACAGTTCCTCGGGGCTGCGGACGCCGCCGGGGAAGCGGCAGCTCATCGCGACGACGGCGATCGGTTCGGCGTCGGCCCCCGAGGGGGCCGCCGTCGGTACGTACGCGGTGCCCGGCGCGCCCTGGCCGGCGAGCTCGGCCCGCAGGTGCCGGGCGAGGACGGTGGGCGTCGGGTGGTCGAAGACGAGGGTGGGCGGCAGGGTGAGCCCGGCGGCGGAGTTCAGGCGGTTGCGCAGCTCGACGGAGGTGAGGGAGTCGAAGCCGAGCTCCTTGAACGCCCGGCCGGCCTCCACGGCGTCGGGCCCGGCGTAGCCGAGGACGGCGGCGACGGCCGTACGGACCAGGTCGAGCAGCAGCCGTTCCTGTTCGGCCTCGGGCTGCCCGGCGAGCTGCCGGGCGAGGACGGCGGCGCTGCCACTGTCCTCCGCCGCACCGGTGCCGGCGCTGTCCATGACCTGCCGGGCTTCGGGCAGGTCGTGCAGCAGCGGCCGGGCGCGGCCGGAGGTGAAGGCCAGGACGAAGCGCTTCCACTCCATGTCGGCGACGGTCAGGGTGGTTTCGTCGCGGTCCAGCGCGTGCTGGAGTGCGGTGACCGCTCGCTCGGGGGCCATTTCGATGACGCCGTGGCGGCGCATGCGGTCGCCGACGGCGCCTTCTGCCATGCCCCCGTCGCCCCAGGGCCCCCAGGCGACGGAGGTCGCGGGCCGGCCGGCGGCGCGCCGGTGCTCGGCGAACGCGTCGAGGAATGCGTTCCCGGGCGCGTAGTTGCCCTGGCCGGGGGCGCCGAAGGTGGCGGCGAAGGAGGAGAACAGCACGAACGCGGACAGGCCGAGGTCGCGGGTCAGCTCGTGCAGGTGCAGCGTCGCGTCGACCTTGACCCGCAGCACCCGTTCGATCTGTTCGGGGGTCAGCGCCTCGATGACCCCGTCGTCGAGGACGGCCGCGGTGTGGACGACGGCCGTGAGGGGCTGGTCGGCGGGAATGGTGGCGAGGAGCGCGGCGAGGGCGTCGCGGTCGGCGACGTCGCAGGCGGCGAGGGTGACCCGGGTCCCGAGCGCGGTGAGTTCCTCCCGCAGCGCCTCGGCGCCGGGCGCGTCGGGCCCGCGGCGGCTGGTCAGAACCAGGTGCTCGGCGCCGTTCTCGGCGAGCCAGCGGGCCACGTGCGCGCCCAGCGCCCCCGTACCCCCGGTGACCAGCGTCGTCCCGCCGGGCCGCCAGTCCCGTACGGCCGGCGTCTCGGCGAGCCGGGCCCGCACGAGACGCCGTACGAACAACCCCGAGGACCGAACGGCGACCTGGTCCTCGACGGCGTCACCGGCCAGGACGCCCACGAGGCGTTCCAGGGCCCGGCCGTCGGCCTGCGCGGGCAGGTCGATCAGACCGCCCCAGCGCTCGCCGTGCTCCAGGGCCGTCACCCGGCCGAGACCCCAGACCGGCGCCTGCGCGGGATCGGTCTGCCGCTCGGAGCGGGCCACGGAGACCGCTCCCCGGGTGACGCACCACAGCGGCGCGGCCACGTCGGCGTCGCCGAGGGCCTGGACGAGGGAGAGCGTGGCGATCACTCCGGCGGACGCGGACCCGCCGATCGGTTCCGCTTCCGTTCCGGCGCGGGTCAGGAGGGACAGCACACCCTGTGCCGCAGGGCCGTCGGCGAGCGCCTCGCGGAGCCGCCCGGCCAGCTCGGCCCGGGCGCCGTGGCCCCCGGGGACGCTGATCTGCCGTACGTCGGCGCCGCGTTCGGCGAGCGTACGCAGGACCGCGCCGACCCCCTCGTCCACGGCGCCGGTCAGCGCCTCGGGAACCGCGACCAGCCAGGTCCCGGTGAGCCGGGCGGTGGTGGGCTCGGGGGCCGGCTTCCAGGTGACCCGGTAGCGCCAGCCGTCGACCGTCGACCGCTCTTGGCTCTGGCGCCGCCAGGAGGACAGCGCGGGCAGGAGGGCGGTGAGCGACTGGTCCGCGTCGATGTCCAGCTCGGCGGTGAGGGCCGCCACGTCGTGCCGCTCGACGGCCTCCCAGAAGCGGGCATCGACGGAGTCCACCGGGGAGCCGGCGCTGCCGGGTTCCTCGGCGGTGCCGCTTTCGAGCCAGAAGTGCTCCTGCTGGAAGGCGTAGGTGGGCAGGTCGACCCGGCCGGCACCCGTCCCCGCGAACACGGCGTCCCAGTCCACGGTGACGCCGCGTACATAGGCCTCGCCCAGGGACAGCCAGAACCGCTCCAGACCCCCCTCGTTACGGCGGAGCGAACCGAGGACCGCCGCCTCACGGCCCGCGTCCTCCACCGTCTCCTGCATCCCGACCGTCAGGACGGGGTGCGGGCTGGACTCGATGAACACACCGAAGCCCTGACCGAGAAGGGTGCGGGTGGCGTCCTCCAGCTCCACCGTCCGGCGCAGGTTCCGGAACCAGTAGGCGCCGTCCAACTCCGGCCCCTTCACCCACTCCCCGGTGACCGTCGAGAGGAACGGCACCTGCGCGGGCTGCGGGGCAACCGGCGCGAGCAGTTCGTCGAGTTCCTCCCGCAGGAGCTCGACCTGCGCGGAGTGCGAGGCATAGTCCACCGCGATCCGCTTCGCACGGACCCCGTCCACCTCACAAGCGGCCAGGAACTCCTCCAGAGCCTCCACCTCGCCCGAGATCACCACCGAGGAAGGACCGTTGACGGCGGCGACGGAGATCCTCTCCTCACCCCAGGGCGCGATCCGCTCGCGGACTTCGGCGGCCGGCAGGGGCACGGACACCATGCCGCCCAGACCAGCCAGCACCCGTCCGATCGCCTGACTCCGCAGAGCCACCACCCGGGCCGCGTCCTCCAGCGACAGGATCCCGGCGACGCACGCGGCAGCGATCTCGCCCTGGGAATGCCCGATCACGGCACCCGGACGCACACCCGCCGCACGCCACACCTCGGCCAGGGACACCATCACCGCGAACAGCGCAGGCTGCACCACGTCCACCCGGTCGAACGAGGGCGCGCCTTCGGCACCGCGGAGCACGTCCACCAACGACCAGTCGGTGAAGGGTTCCAGGGCCTTCGCACACTCGTCGATCCGCGAGGCGAACACGGGCGAGGTGTCCAGCAACCCGGCCGCCATACCCACCCACTGCGAACCCTGCCCCGGGAACACGAACACCGTCTTGCCCCCGATGACCGACCCGGTCACCACACCCGCAGCCAGCGCACCCGACGCCACCGCACCCACACCAGCAGCATGGTCACCCAGCACCACCGCCCGGTGATCCAGCCCCGCACGCGTCGACGCCAAAGACCAGCCCACATCCAACGGATCAACCGACGGCACACCCGCCAGCCACCCCGACAACCGCTCCGCCTGCGCCCGCAACGCCCCCGCACTCTTACCCGACAGCACCCACGGCACCACCGGCAACGCCACGTCCCCGGCCGCCTCAGCCACCTCACGCTCCGGCGCCTGCTCCACGATCACGTGCGCGTTCGTCCCGCTGAACCCGAACGACGACACCCCCGCACGACGGGGGGCACCGGTCTGCGGCCAGGCGACGTTCTCGCCGATCAGGGAGACGGCGCCCGCCTCCCAGTCGACGTGCGGGGTCGGCGCGTCGAGGTGGAGGGTCCTGGGCACGAGGCCGTGCCGCATCGCCTCGACCATCTTGATGATGCTCGCGACGCCGGCCGCCGCCTGGGTGTGTCCGATGTTGGACTTGATGGAGCCGAGGAGCAGCGGCCGCTCGGCCGGGCGGTCCTGCCCGTACGTCGCCAGCAGCGCCTGGGCCTCGATCGGGTCGCCGAGGGTGGTGCCGGTGCCGTGCGCTTCGACGACGTCGACGTCGGCGGCCGACAGGCGGGCGTTGGTGAGGGCCTGGTGGATGACCCGCTGCTGCGAGGGGCCGTTGGGGGCGGTCAGTCCGTTGCTCGCGCCGTCCTGGTTGATGGCCGAGCCGCGGATCACGGCGAGCACCGGGTGCCCGTTGCGCTGTGCGTCCGAGAGCCGCTCCACGAGGAGCATGCCGACGCCCTCGCCCCACCCGGTGCCGTCGGCGGCCGCGGCGAACGGCTTGCAGCGGCCGTCGCTCGCGAGTCCGCGCTGGCGGCTGAACTCGGTGAAGGTGGCCGGGGTGGCCATGACGGTGACGCCGCCGGCGAGGGCCATGGTGCACTCCCCCGCCCGCAGGGCCTGTACGGCGAGGTGCAGGGTGACCAGGGAGGAGGAGCAGGCCGTGTCGACGGTGACGGCGGGGCCTTCGAGGCCGAAGGTGTACGCGACCCGGCCGGAGGCGATGCTGCCGGAGCTGCCGGTGCCGAGGAAGCCTTCGACGCCTTCGGGGACGGAGTCCAGGCGGGCGGTGTAGTCGTGGTACATCACGCCGGCGAACACGGCCGTGCGGCTGCCGCGCAGGGACGTCGGGTCGATGCCGGCGCGTTCGAACGCCTCCCAGGAGGTTTCCAGCAGGAGTCGCTGCTGCGGGTCCATGGCCAGGGCCTCGCGCGGGGAGATCCCGAAGGGCGCGGGGTCGAAGCGGGCGGCGTCGTAGAGGAAGCCGCCTTCGCTGACGTAGCTGGATCCGGCGCTGTCGGGGTCGGCGTCGTAGAGCGACTCGACGTCCCAGCCACGGTCGGCGGGGAATCCGGAGATCGCGTCGTCGCCGTCGGCGACGAGCCGCCACAGGTCCTCGGGGGTGCGGACACCGCCCGGGTAGCGGCAGCTCATCGCGACGATCGCGACGGGTTCCTGGTTCTGCTCCTCCACTTCGCGCAACCGCCTGCGGGCCTGGCGCAGATCGGCGGTCGCCCGCTTGAGGTAGTCGCGAAGCTTGTCCTCGTTCACCATGTGCGTGGGCTCCATGCCAGAGAGGCGGTCGTACGGGTGTGTCCGTGGTGGTGGTCGGGCTGCCGGGCGGGGCGGGTGCCCCGCCCGGCGTGCTCGGGGAGCGGCCGGTTCAGGCGCCGAGTTCGTCGTCGAGCAGGTCGAACAGCTCGTCGTCGGTGACCGTGTCGAGGTCGTCGTCGGAGTCCTCGGCGGTGCCGGTGCCGGTTCCGGGGGCGGTGCGCCCGGTGTCCTGGGTGGCGTGCCATTTGGCCATGAGGGCCTGGAGGCGCATCGTGATCCGCGAGCGGGTGACGCCGTCCGCGTCCGTGGCGCCCAACGCGGCTTCCAGCCGGTCGAGTTCGCCGAACACGGTGGGTCCGTCGGTGTCGAGGGGCAGTGCGGAGCGCAGGTGGGCGCTGAGTCCCTCGGGGGTCGGGTAGTCGAAGATGAGCGTGGCCGGGAGCCGGAGTCCGGTGGCCGCGCCGAGGCGGTTGCGCAGTTCGACGGCCGTCAGGGAGTCGAAGCCGAGTTCCTTGAACGCGCTGCCGGGTTCGATGGCGGCCGCGCCGCTGTGGCCCAGTACCTGGGCGACGTGGGTGCAGACCGTGTCGAGGAGTACCCGGTCCCGTTCGGCGGGCGGCAGCTGGGCCAGCTGTTCCGCGAGTGATCCGGGGGCGTCCGCGGCGGCGCCGCCGCTCGTCCTGCGTCGTACGGTCGTACGGAGCAAGCCGCGCAGCAGGGGTGCGACGGAGTCGCCCGTCTGGGCTTGGAGGGCGGCCAGGTCGAGCCGGGCGGGCACGAGCAGGCTCGGAGCCGGCGCCCGCAGCGCCGTGTCGAAGAGGGCCAGGCCGTCGGCCGCCGACAGGGCGTTCATGCTGCCGCGGCCGAGGCGCTGCCGGTCCTGCGCGTCGAGGGTCGCGGCCATGCCTGCCTCGTCGTCCCACAGGCCCCAGGCGAGCGAGAGGCCCGCCAGGCCATGCGCCCGGCGGTGCTGGGCGAGTGCGTCGAGGAAGGTGTTGCCGGCCGCGTAGTTGGCCTGTCCCGGGTTGCCGAACACACCGGCCGCCGAGGAGAACAGGACGAACGCGGCCAGGTCGAGGTCCCGGGTCAGCTCGTGCAGGTTCCATGCCGCGTCGGCCTTGGGCCGCAGTACCTTCGCGACGCGTTCGGGGGTGAGGGAGGTGACGGTGCCGTCGTCGAGGACGCCGGCGGTGTGTACGACGGCCGTCAGCGGGTGCGCGGCCGGTACGGAGTCCAGCAGCGCGGCCAGGGCGTCCCGGTCGGCGGCGTCGCACGCCGCCCAGGTGACCCGGGCTCCCGCCTGCGTGAGTGCGTCGGCGAGTTCGGTGGCGCCGGCCGCTTCGCCGCCGCGGCGGCTGGTGAGCAGCAGGTGCCGTACGCCGTGTTCGGCGACCAGGTGCCGGGCGAGGAGCCCGCCGAGGGTGCCGGTGGCTCCGGTGACGAGGACCGTGCCCTCGGGGTCCGGGCGGTGGCCGGCGGTGGCGCCGTCGGCGGGCGGGGAGAGGGCGGCCCGGGCCAGGCGGGGGACCCGTACGGTTCCGTCGCGCAGGGCGAGCTGCGTCTCGTCGGTGGCGAGGGCGGTGGCGAGGGCGGTGGCCAGGGCCGTGCGGGACGTGTCCTCGCCGTCGAGGTCGACCAGGACGAACCGGTCGGGGTGTTCGGCCTGCGCGGAGCGCACCAGGCCCCACACGGCGGCGTGCGTGAGGTCGGTGACGTCCTCGTCGGGGGCGGTGGAGACGGCGCCGCGGGTGATGACCGCGAGCCGGGACGCGGCGAACCGTTCGTCGGCCAGCCAGCCCTGGACGAGTTCCAGGGCGTCGGCGGTCGCAGCGTGCGCGGCGGTGCCGGGGCGGCTCGCCGTGGCGGGGTCGGGGGCCAGGGAGACGAGGACCGTCTCCGGTGCCCGCTCCCCCAGGGCCTCCGCCAGGTCGACGGCCTCGCCCAGGGCGGTCAGGTCGGCGTGGGCGGAGGCGGCCGGGTCTTCGAGGACTCCGGCCCGTTCCAGGCCGGTGCCCGTCCTGAGGGGGTCCGGACCGAGCAGCGCCCAGTGGCTGCCGGCCGGGGCCGGTGCCTCGGTCAGCGGCAGGTCGTTCCAGTCGATCCGGAAGAGTGCCTCGTGTGCGGGCCCGGCGGTGACGGTGTCGGTGGCGAGGGGCCGCAGGACCAGGGAGTCGGCGGTCAGGACCGGCTGTCCCGCCCCGTCCCACAGGGTCAGCGCGACCGCGTCCCGGCCTGCCGGTGTCATCCGTACGCGCAGGGCGGCGGCCCCGGCCGCGTGCAGGCGTACGCCGTCCCAGGCGAAGGGAAGCCGGGCGCCCTGCGGGCCTTCGGGGAAGAACTCCCCGAACCCGACGGCGTGGAGGGCGGCGTCGAGGAGTGCCGGGTGGAGGCCGTAGAGGGCGGCTTCGGGGAGGCGGTCGTCGGCGAGGGCGACCTCGGCGAACACCTCGTCCCCGAGCCGGTAGGCGCGGCGCAGGTTGCGGAAGGCGGGGCCGTAGCCGAGTCCGATGGCGTCGAATCCGGGGTACAGGTCGTCGACGGGGCAGGGGACGGCCCCGGCCGGCGGCCACTCCCCCGAGGTCTCGACGCCGGTGTCCGTGTCCTGGCCGTCGGGGGCCAGAACGCCGTCGGCGTGACGGGTCCACGGTGTGTCGGGGGCGGCGGGCTCGGAGCGCGAGTAGATCTGGAAGGCGCGGCGTCCGTCCGCGTCCGGTCCGGCGACGGTCAGCCGGAGCTGTGTCCCGCCCGGGCCCGTCTCCGCGAGCACCAGCGGTGCTTCGAGGGTGAGGTCGTCCAGGCGTCCGCAGTCGGCGTGGTCGCCCGCGCGGACGGCCAGTTCCACCAGTGCGGCGCCCGGCAGCAGGACGGTGCCCGCGACGCGGTGATCGGCGAGCCAGGGGTGGGTGCGCGGGGAGAGCCGGCCGGTGAAGAGGAACCCGTCCGAGTCGGGCAGGTCGACCGCCGCGCCGAGCAGCGGGTGCGCGGTGGCGCCGAGGCCCGCGGAGGTGACATCGCCCGCGAGGGCGTGGGCGGGGGCCTCCAGCCAGTACCGCTGGCGCTGGAAGGCATAGGTGGGCAGGTCGACGCGGTGGGCGCCGGTGCCGGCGTAGTACGCGTGCCAGTCGACGGCGATCCCCCGCAGGTGTGCCCCGGCGAGGGCGGAACCGAGGGCAGCGTCCTCGGGCCGGTCGGCGCGCAGGGCGGGGAGGAAGGCCGCGCCGTCGCGGGTGACGCAGTCCTGCGCGAGCGCGGAGAGCACCCCTTCGGGGCCGAGTTCGAGGTAGGTGGTGACCCCGGCGGCCTCCAGGGCGCGGATCCCGTCGAGGAAGCGGACTCCCTCGCGGACGTGCCGGACCCAGAAGTCCGCCGAGCCCATCTCGTCGGAGACAAGGGCACCGGTCAGGTTCGACACGACCGGTATGCGCGGGGCCTGGTAGGCGAGCCCATCGGCCACCTTCCGGAAGTCGGCCAGCATGCCGTCCATGTGCGGGGAATGGAACGCGTGGCTGACCGTCAGCTTCTTGGTCTTGCGGCCGGGGAAGGACTCCGCGACCGCGGTCACCGCGTCCTCGTCACCCGCGACGACCACCGATGTCGGCCCGTTGACCGCGGCGATGCTCACCCGATCGGTCAGCAGCGGCAGGACCTCGTCCTCCGACGCCTCCACCGCGACCATCACCCCACCGGACGGCAGCGCCTGCATCAGCCGACCACGCGCCGCGACCAGCGTGCACGCGTCCTCCAGCGACAACACCCCGGCCACATGCGCGGCCGCGACCTCACCGATGGAGTGCCCGGACAGGAAGTCCGGGCATACACCCCATGATTCGAGGAGTCGGAACAGGGCCACCTCGACGGCGAACAGTGCGGGCTGGGTGTACTCCGTCCGGCCGAGGAGTTCGGCATCTGACCCGAACAACACGTCCTTCATGGGCAGTTCGAGATCGATGTGCTCGCACACCGTGTCCAGTGCGGACGCGAACACCGGGTAGGTCCCGTACAGTTCGTGGCCCATTCCCAGCCTTTGACTGCCCTGTCCGGTGAACAGGAGGGCCAGTTTCCCGGAGGCCGGGGAGCCCTCCAGCAGGCCGGGTGCCCAGCCGCCTCCGGCGAGCGCGGCGAGTGCGGCCAGGTAGCCGTCACGGTCCTCCGCGAGGACCGCGGCCCGCCGGTCGAGGGCGGTCCTGCTCGTCGCCAGGGAGTAGCCGATGTCCGCGAGGGACGGCTCGGAGTGGTCGGCCACGTGCGCCGCCAGGCGTGCGGCCTGGTCCCGCAGGGCCTGCGGGTCCTTGGCCGAGAGGAGCCACGGCAGGGTGGCGGGCGCCCGACGGGTGGGATCGGGCCGCACCTCGGTCTCCGGCGGCTCGGGGGCCTGCTCGATGACGGCGTGGGCATTGGTACCGCTGAAGCCGAAGGAGGAGACGGCGGCGCGGCGCGGGCGGCCGGTCTCCGGCCAGGGAGTGGCGGCTTCGAGCAGGGAGACGGCTCCCGCCGACCAGTCGACGTGCGGAGTCGGCTCGTCCACGTGCAGGGTCTTCGGAAGCACCCCGTGGCGCATCGCCATGACCATCTTGATCACACCCGCGACACCGGCCGCGGCCTGGGTGTGGCCCATGTTCGACTTGATGGATCCGAGCAGGAGCGGCTGCTCGGCCGGGCGTTCCTGCCCGTACGTCGCCAGCAGCGCCTGGGCTTCGATCGGGTCGCCGAGCGTGGTACCCGTTCCGTGCGCCTCGACCACGTCCACCTCGGCGGCCGACAGGCCGGCGTTGGCGAGGGCCTGGCGGATCACACGCTGCTGGGAAGGGCCATTGGGCGCGGTCAGGCCGTTGCTGGCGCCGTCCTGGTTGATCGCCGAGCCACGGACCACGGCCAGCACGGGGTGCCCGTTCCGGCGGGCGTCCGACAGGCGTTCCACCAGCAGGACCCCGGCCCCCTCGGACCAGCCCGTGCCGTCGGCGCCGGCGGAGAAGGCCTTGCAGCGGCCGTCGGCCGCGAGGCCCCGCTGCCGGCTGAACTCCACGAAGGCCGCGGGGGTCGCCATCACGGTCACGCCGCCCGCGAGGGCGAGCGTGCATTCACCGTTGCGCAGCGCCTGCACCGCGAGGTGCAGGGCCACCAGGGAGGACGAGCAGGCGGTGTCGACGGTGACGGCCGGCCCCTCCAGGCCGAACGTGTACGACAGCCTGCCGGAGATGACGCTGCCCGCGTTGCCGGTGCCGAGGAAGCCCTCGACGCCTTCGGGCAGTGCCGGGAGCCGGGAGGCGTAGTCCTGGTACATGACACCCGCGAAGACGCCGGTCCGGGTACCGCGCAGGGAGCGCGGGTCGATGCCGGCCCGCTCGAACGCCTCCCACGAGGTCTCCAGCAGCAGCCGCTGCTGCGGGTCCATCGCCACGGCCTCGCGCGGCGAGATGCCGAAGAACGCCGGGTCGAAGGCGGAGGCGTCGGTGAGGAAGCCGCCCTCGCGGGCATAGCTCGTACCCTCGTGGCCGGGGTCGGCGTCGAAGAGGCCGTCGACGTCCCAGCCCCGGTCGTCGGGGAACCCGGAGATGACGTCCCGGCCTTCCAGGACCAGCTCCCACAGGGCGTCCGGGCTCTCCACGCCGCCGGGGTAGCGGCAGCCGAGTCCCACGATCGCGATCGGCTCGTCGTCCCGGACGGCGACGGCGACCGGCTCCGACGGCGCCACGGGCACCGTCCCGAGCAGCTCGCCCCGCAGGTGGTCGGCCAGGACGGTCGAAGTCGGGTAGTCGAAGACGAGGGTGGCGGGCAGGCGCAGCCCGGTGGCGGCGCCGATCAGGTTGCGCAGTTCGACGGCGGTCAGGGAGTCGAAGCCCAGCTCGCGGAAGGAGCGTTCGGGCTCGACCGCCCCCGGCCCGGCATAGCCGAGTACTACGGCGACCTGCGTACGTACCAACTCCAGCACGAAGTAACGCTGCTCAGCGTCCGACAATCCGATGAGGCGGGCAGTCGGCGCGGAGGCATCGGGGGTGGTGCCCGTGGCCCGGCGGGCGGGCGTACGGACCAGGCCGGACAGGAGCGGCGGAAGCATCCCGCTGCCCGCCTGGGCGCGCAATGCGGCGAGGTCCAGCTTCACCGGGACGAGCAGCGGGTCGTTCGTGCGCGCGGCCGCGTCGAACAACGCGAGGCCGGTCTCCTGCGAGAGCGCGTTCACACCACCACGGCCCAGACGCGACACGTCCTCGGCGTCGAGCGCGTCACCCATACCGCCGACTTCGGCCCACAGACCCCAGGCGAGAGACGTACCCGTCAAGCCCTCAGCCCTGCGGTGGGCCGCGAGGGCGTCCAGGAAGGTGTTCGCCGCCGCGTAGTTGGCCTGACCGGCGCCACCGAACACACCGGCGGCCGAAGAGAACAGCACGAACGCCGACAGGTCCAGATCGCGGGTGAGTTCGTGGAGGTTCCAGGCCGCGTCCACCTTCGGACGCAGGACTGTCGACAACCGCTCGGCGGTGAGCGAACCGACCACACCGTCATCCAGCACACCGGCCGTGTGCACCACGGCAGACAGCGGACGGTCAGCGGGAACGTTCGCCAGTACGGCCTTCAAGGATTCCCTGTCGGCCACATCACACGCCGCCCACGACACCTCGGCACCCAGGGCCGAAAGCTCAGCCGTCAGAACCGACGCGCCCTCCGCGCCAGAGCCACGACGGCTCACCAGCAGCAGACGCCGCACACCGTGCTCGGTCACCAGATGACGCGCGAACAGCCCACCCAGCGAACCACTCGCACCCGTCACCAACACCGTGCCGTCGGCATCCCAGGCGGCAGCCGGCTCATCAGCCGCGAGCACGGCACGTGCCAGCCTCGGCACCAGAGCCGAACCGCCCCGGACCGCCACCTCGGACTCACCCGAAGCCAACGCAACCGACAGACCCGACTCCAGCTCACCCTCGATGTCGACCAGGACGAACCGGCCCGGATTCTCCGACTGCGCCGACCGCACCAGGCCCCACACCGCAGCATGCACCAGATCCGAGACGCCCTCGCCCGGCCGGGCGGCAACCGCACCCCGCGTCAAGAACACCAAACGCGCATCCACGAACCGGTCATCCGCCAACCACCCCTGGACCAGCTCCAGCACACGAGCCGTAGCCCCATGCACCGCACCCGCCACGTCATCAACAGCCGGCCGGACACACGGCACCACCACCACCGGCGGCACCACACCAGGCACATCCGCCAGCGACGACACGTCCTCCCCGAGCATCAGCCAGTCATCGAAGGACTCCCCCGACGCCGCCGACGCCAACTCGGTCCACTCCACACGGAACAAGGAGTCACGAAGACCACCCGCCTGCTGACCGAGCTGCTCGGGCGAGAACGCGCGCAGGGCCAGCGATGCGACCGAGGCGAGCGGGAGGCCCGCCGGGTCGGCGAGCTCCAGCGATACGGCGCCGCGGCCGGCTGCGGCCAGGCGGACCCGGGCGGCCGAGGCGCCGGTCGCGTGCAGCCGTACGCCGTTCCACGCGAAGGGCAGCCGCGCCGTGCCGGCCTCGGTGTCCGGGGCCGCCAGGAGGTCCGCTCCGAGCGCGAGGGTGTGCAGTGCGGAGTCGAGCAGCGCGGGGTGGAGGCCGAACGCCTCGGCGTCCGATTGTGCGCGTCCGGTCAGGGCGAGCTCGGCGAACAGTTCGCCGTCGCGCCGCCAGGCGGCCCGCAGCCCCTG
Organism: Streptomyces sp. NPDC044704; assembly: GCF_056433525.1. Classification (NCBI taxonomy): domain Bacteria; kingdom Bacillati; phylum Actinomycetota; class Actinomycetes; order Kitasatosporales; family Streptomycetaceae; genus Streptomyces; species Streptomyces sp. NPDC044704. Next base: position 786,414 of record NZ_JBWKGY010000002.1, on the reverse strand, counting down.
GAACAGGGGGCCGTAGGAGAGCCCCGAGGCGCCGAGCAGTTCGTATGCCTGGTCCACCGGGACGGGGGTCGTGCCGGTCGGCGGCCACACGCCGAGGTCGGCGGTCGCGGCCCGTACCTCGTGCGTCAGCAGTCCGGCGGCGTGCTGGACCCACGGCTCGTCGTCGGCGTCGGCCGCGCGGGAGTACACGGCGACCGTGCGGCGCCCCGAGGGGTCCGGTGCTCCGACGGTGACCTGGACCTGTACGGCGGTGCCGTCTTCCGGCAGGACCAGTGGTGTCCGGAGGGTGAGTTCGTCGAGGGCCGGGGCTCCGACCCGGACGCCGGCGTGCAGGGCCAGTTCGACGAAGGCCGTTCCGGGGACCAAGGCGGAGCCCATGACGGTGTGGTCCGCGAGCCAGGGATGGGTGTGCAGCGAGAGCCGGCCGGTGAGGACGCAGCCGTCGGCGTCCGCGAGGGACACGGCCGCGCCCAGGAGCGGGTGTCCGGCGGCGGCGAGGCCGAGGCCGGTGGCGTCGCCGGGCAGGGGGGTGCCGGTCTCCGGCCAGTAGCGCTGGCGCTGGAAGGCGTACGTGGGCAGGTCGACGCGTCGTACGGCCGTTCCGGCGAAGTAGGCGTGCCAGTCGGCTTCGGCGCCGTGGACGTGGGCCAGGCCGAGCGCGGTGGCGACGGTCTCGGCCTCCGGGCGGTCCGCGCGCAGCGTCGGGGCGAACGCGGTGGTGGACGTGTCGGTGACGCAGTCCTGGGCGAGGGTGGACAGGGTGCCGTCGGGGCCGAGTTCGAGGTAGGTGGTGGCTCCGGCGGCTTCGAGGGCGCGGACGCCGTCGAGGAAGCGCACGGTCTCGCGGACGTGGCGTACCCAGAAGTCCGGCGAGCCCATCTCGTCCGAGACCAGGGCGCCGGTGAGGTTCGAGACGACCGGGATGCGCGGGGCCTCGAACGAGAGCCGTTCGGCCACCCGGCGGAAGTCGTCGAGCATGCCGTCCATGTGCGGGGAGTGGAAGGCGTGGCTGACGGTGAGGCGCTTGCTCTTGCGGTCGGGGAAGGACTCCACGACCGCCATCGCCGCGTCCTCGTCTCCGGCGATGACCACCGAACGCGGGCCGTTGACCGCGGCGATGCTCACCCGGGTCGTGAGCAGGGGCAGGACCTCGGCCTCCGCGGCCTGGAGGGCGATCATCACGCCGCCGGCCGGGAGGGCTTGCATCAACCGGCCGCGCGCGGCGACGAGTTCGCAGGCGTCGGCCAGGGTCAGCACTCCGGCCGCGTGCGCGGCGGCCAGTTCGCCGATGGAGTGACCGGACAGGAAGTCCGGTGTCACGCCCCAGCTCTCCAGCAGCCGGAAGAGGGCCACTTCGACGGCGAACAGCGCGGGCTGCGCGTATTCCGTCCGGTCGAGCGCTTCCCGGTCGGCTCCGAACATGACGTCGCGCAGCGGGAGTTCGAGGCGCGCGTCGAGTTCGGCGCAGACGGCGTCCAGGGCCGACACGAAGGCCGGGTGGGTGTCGTACAGTTCGCGGCCAGCGCCCGGGCGCTGGGTGCCCTGTCCGGTGAACAGGAACGCGGTGCGGCCCCCCTTGGCCACCGTGCCCCGGGTCAGGCCGGGGGCCGTCCGTCCGGCGGCGAGGGCGTCGAGGGCGGTGGCGGCCGTGTCGCGGTCCTTCGCCACGATCACCGCGCGGTGGTCGAAACCGGCGCGGGTCGTGGCCAGGGAGTGGGCGAGGTCCGCGAGCGGGAGGCCGGGCCGGGCGTCCAGGTGGGCGCCGAGGGCGCGGGCCTGCGCGGCGAGCGCGTCTCCGGTGCGGGCCGAGAGGCGGAGCGGGAACGCCCCCGGCGCCGTACCGGTGCCGGGACCGGCCGGATCGACGTCGGCATCGGCATCGGCATCGGCTCCGGCATCGGCGGGTGCCTGTTCGATGATCGTGTGGGCGTTGGTGCCGCTGATGCCGAACGACGACACGCCCGCGCGCCGCGGCCTGCCCGTCTCGGGCCAGGGAACCGGGTCCGTCAGGAGGGTGACGGCGCCCGTCGACCAGTCCACGTGGGGCGACGGCCGCTGCGCGTGCAGGGTGCGGGGCAGCGTTCCGTGCTGGATGGCCAGCACCATCTTGATGACTCCGGCGACACCGGCCGCGGCCTGCGTGTGGCCGAGGTTCGATTTGACGGAGCCGAGCAGCAGCGGCTGGTCGGCCGGCCGGTCCTGGCCGTACGTGGCCAGCAGGGCCTGCGCCTCGATGGGGTCGCCCAGGGTCGTGCCGGTGCCGTGGGCCTCCACGGCGTCCACGTCCGCGGCGGAGAGTCCGGCGCTCGCGAGGGCGGCCCGGATGACGCGCTGCTGCGAGGGTCCGTTGGGGGCGGTGAGCCCGTTGCTCGCACCGTCCTGGTTGATCGCCGAGCCGCGGACGACGGCGAGGACCGGGTGTCCGTTGCGGCGGGCGTCGGAGAGCCGCTCCACGAGGAGCATGCCGACGCCCTCGCCCCAGCCCGTTCCGTCGGCGTCGGCCGAGAAGGCGCGGCAGCGGCCGTCGGCGGAGAGGCCGCGCTGGCGGCTGAAGCCCACGAACGTGCCCGGGGTGGCCATGACGGTGACGCCGCCGGCGAGGGCGAGGTCGCATTCGCGGGTGCGCAGGGCCTGGATGGCCATGTGGAGGGCGACCAGCGAGGACGAGCAGGCCGTGTCGATGGTGACGGCGGGGCCCTCGAGGCCGAAGGTGTACGAGACGCGTCCCGAGGCGATGCTGCCGGTGCTGCCGGAGCCGAGCGAGCCGTCGGCTCCGTCGGCCGAGCGTTCCAGCAGGGTGGCGTAGTCGTGGTACATGACGCCGGCGAAGACGCCGGTCCGGCTGCCGCGCACGGTGGCGGGGTCGATGCCGGCCCGTTCGAAGGCCTCCCAGGTGGTCTCCAGCAGGAGCCGCTGCTGGGGGTCGGTGCCGACCGCCTCGCGCGGGCTGATGCCGAAGAACGTCGGGTCGAAGCCTGCGGCGTCGTGGAGGAAGCCGCCGTGGCGGGTGTACGAGGTTCCGGCGTGGTCGGGGTCGGGGTGGTAGAGCGACGCGACGTCCCAGCCCCGGTCGGACGGGAAGCCGGTGATGGCGTCGCCGCCGCTCTCCAGGAGCCGCCACAGCTCCTCGGGGGTGGTCACTCCGCCCGGGTAGCGGCAGCTCATCGCCACGATCGCGATCGGGTCGTCGTCACCGCCCGCCGGGGCGCCGGAGGCGGGGCCGTGGGACGTGCGGGGGGCCTGGTCGCCGCCGAGTTCGGCGGCGAGGTGGCGGGCCAGGGTGAGGGAGGTCGGGTGGTCGAAGACGAGCGTGGCGGGCAGGCGGCGGCCGACGGCCGCGCCGAGCCGGTTGCGGAGTTCGACCGCGGTGAGGGAGTCGAAGCCCAGCTCGTTGAAGGCCTGTCCGGGTTCGACGGCGTCGGGGGTGCCGTGGCCGAGCACCTCGGCGACGTGGCTTCGGACGAGGTCGAGGAGCAGGCGTTCCCGTGCGGGGGCGTCGAGCCCGAGGAGGCGCTGTTCGAGGGCGGACGGCTCCGTCCCGCTGCCGGCGGCCGCAGCGGTGCGGCGTACGGGGGTGCGGACCAGCCCGCGCAGCAGCGGCGGCACGTCCGTGCCGGCGGCGGGCGGGGTCAGCCGCATCGGCACGAGCAGGGCCCGGCGCACACCGCCGTCATCACCGTCGCCGCCATCGGCGTCGGCGAGGTCGAGGAGGGCGAGGCCGTCGGAGGCGGTGAGCCCCAGTACGCCGCCGCGCTTCATCCGGTCGAGGTCGGCGCGGTCCAGGGCGCCGGCCATGCCGTCGGCTTCCTCCCACAGGCCCCAGGCCAGGGAGACGGCCGGGAGGCCCTGGGCGCGGCGGTGCTGGGCGAGGGCGTCCAGGAAGGAGTTGGCCGCAGCGTAGTTGCCCTGGCCCGGTGCGCCGAACACGCCGGCGGCCGAGGAGAAGAGGACGAACGCCGACAGGTCGAGGTCGCGGGTCAGCTCGTGGAGGTGGAGGGCGGCGTCGGCCTTGGGGCGCAGGACGGTGTCGATGCGTCCGGGCGTGAGCGATTCGATGACGCCGTCGTCGAGGACACCGGCGGTGTGGACGACCGCGCGGAGCGGGTGGGCGGCGGGTACGGCTGCCAGGGCGGCGGCGAGCGCCTCCCGGTCGGCGGCGTCGCACGCCGCCCAGGTGACGTCGGCGCCGAGGGCGTGCAGGTCGCGGGTCAGTTCCGCGGCTCCGGGTGCCGTGCCGCCGCGGCGGCCCAGCAGCAGCAGGTGGCGTACGCCGCGTTCGGCGACGAGGTGGCGTGCGACGAGCCGGCCGAGGGTGCCGGCGGCTCCGGTGACGAGGACGGTGCCGTCGGCGTCGTACGGGGGCGCCCCGGCCGGGGTTCCGGCGTGGGCGGGGAGCCGGGCGAGCCGGGGGGCGTGCGCGGCGCCCCCGCGCAGGGCGAGTTGCGGTTCCCGGGTGGCGAGTACCGCGTCGAGGGCGGCCTCGGGGAGCTCGTCCAGGGGTGTGTCGGTGTCGACGAGGACGAAGCGGCCCGGGTGCTCGGACTGCGCGGAGCGCACCAGGCCCCAGACGGCGGCGTGGACGGGGTCGGGCAGCCGGTCGCCGGTACGGACGGCCACCGAGCCCCGGGTCAGGAGGACGAGCCGGCTGTCAGTGAGGCGGTCGTCGGCGAGCCAGTGCCGCAGCAGGCCGAGGGCGTCGTGGGCGGCGGTGCGGACGGCCCCGGGAGTGGGCTGCGGTGGGGCGGGGAGGCGTACGAGGACGGTGTCCGGTACGGGGGCGTCGGTGTCGAGGGCCGCGCGCAGCGCCCCGGTGGCGGACGGCCCGTCGAGGACCAGCCGGGGCGCGTCGGGGGTACCGGGGGTGCGGGGCGTGTCGGGGAGGGTCAGCGGGGTCCACGTCACCTGGAACAGCGAGTCGTGGGGAGCTGCGGCGGCGGTGTCCGGGTGGTCGACGTAGAGGGTGCGGAGCGTGAGCGCGGCGATGTCGGCGACGGGCTGTCCGGTGCCGTCGGCGAGCGCGAGGGACACGGTGTCCGGTCCGGTCCGGGTCAGGCGTACGCGCAGCGTGGAGGCGCCCGTGGCGTGCAGGGCGACGCCGGTCCAGGAGAACGGCAGCCGGCCGCGGCCGGTGTCGTCGACGAGTCCGGCGATGCCGATGGTGTGCAGGGCGGCGTCGAGGAGTGCGGGGTGCAGCCCGAACGGGGTGGTGTCGGTCCGCTGTCCGTCGGCGGCGTCGAGGGCGATGTCGACGTAGGTGGCCTCGCCGGTCACCCAGGCGGCTCGGACGCCCCGGAAGGCGGGCCCGTAGTCGAGGCCCGCTTCCGCCAGTCCGGCGTACAGGGTGTCGACGGGCAGGGGGGTGGCGTCGGCCGGGGGCCAGGTGTGGGGGGTGAACGTCGGCCGGGGGGCGCCGACGGCGAGGACGCCGTCGGCGTGCCGGGTCCACGGCAGCTCGGCCGGTTCGGTGTCGGGTCCGGGGGTGTCGGTGGGGGGCTCGGGCCGGGAGTGCACGCCGAGGGTGCGGCGGCCGGTGGCGTCGGGGGCGCCGACCCACAGCTGGAGCTGGACGCCGCCGTGCGGGGGCAGGACGAGCGGGGCGTGGAGGGTGAGTTCCTCCAGGAGGTCGCAGCCGACCTGGTCGCCGGCGCGTATCGCCAGTTCCACGAAGGCGCTGCCGGGCAGGACGACGGAGCCCGCGACGGTGTGGTCGGCGAGCCAGGGGTGGGTGTCCAGCGAGAGCCGGCCGGTGTAGAGGAACCCGTCGAGGTCGGCCAGGGCGACGGCGGCACCGAGCAACGGGTGGCCCGCGGTTCCCAGGCCGGCGGCGGAGACGTCACCCGGAGGGCGTCCGGCGTCGAGCCAGTACGGCTCGCGCTGGAAGGCGTAGGTGGGCAGGTCGACGCGCTGTGCGCCGGTGCCGGCGTGGTAGGCGTTCCAGTCGACGGGCGTGCCGCGGACGTGGAGCCGTGCGAGGGCTGCGGCCAGGGTCTCGGTCTCCGGGCGGCCGGTGCGCAGTACGGGCACGAAGGCGGTGTCGGCCGTGTCGCCGGTGTCGTCCGTCAGGCAGTCCTGGGCGAGGGCGGACAGGACGGCGTCCGGGCCGACCTCCAGGAAGTGGACGACGTTGCGGGCGGCGAGGGCGCGGACCCCGTCGAGGAAGCGGACGGCTTCGCGGACGTGCCGGACCCAGAAGTCCGCCGAGCCCATCTCGTCGGTGACGGGGGCGCCGGTCAGGTTGGAGACGACGGGGATGCGCGGGGCGGCGAAGGACAGCCCCTCCACCACCCGCCGGAAGTCGTCCAGCATGCCGTCCATGTGCGGCGAGTGGAAGGCGTGGCTGACGGTGAGGCGCTTGCTCTTGCGGTCGGGGAAGGACCCCGCGACCGCCATCGCCGCGTCCTCGTCACCGGCGATGACCACCGCACGCGGGCCGTTGACCGCGGCCACGCTCACCCGGGCCGTCAGCAGGGGCAGGACCTCGGCCTCCGAAGCCTGGAGGGCGATCATCGCGCCGCCGGCCGGGAGCGCCTGCATCAGACGGCCGCGGGCGGCCACGAGGGTGCACGCGTCCTCCAGCGAGAACACTCCGGCCACGTGCGCGGCGGTGATCTCGCCGAGGGAGTGCCCGGACAGGAAGTCCGGTGTCACGCCCCAGTGTTCCAGTAGCCGGAACAGCGCGACCTCGATGGCGAACAGGGCGGGCTGGGCGTACTCGGTGCGGTCCAGCGGATCGGCGTCGGCGCCGAACAGCACGCTCTTCAGTGGGAGTTCGAGGAGGCCGTCGAAGTGTGCGCACACCTCGTCCAGGGCGGCGGCGAACACCGGGTGGGCGGCGTACAGTTCGCGGCCCGCGCCCGGGCGCTGGCTGCCCTGTCCGGTGAACAGGAACGCCAGCTTGCCCGCCACGGGACGGCCCCGGGTGATGCCCGGCGCCGGCTGCTCCGGGTCGGCTGTGGCGAGCCGTTCCAGCGCGTGCAGGAGTCCGGGCCGGTCGGGGGCCGTGAGGACGGCCCGGTGCTCGAAGTCGGTGCGTCCGTGCGCGAGCGAGTGGGCGATGTCCCGTGGGCGCGGGGCCGGGTGGGCGGTCAGGTGCGCGTGCAGCTTCCCGGCCTGGGCGCGCAGGGCGGCCGGGGATTTGGCCGAGAGGGTCCACAGGGGCGGCGCCACCGGGTCCGCCGGCGGGTCCGCCGCGGGGGCGGACGGTTCGGTGTCGGCCGGTTCCGGGGCCTGTTCGACGATGGTGTGGGCGTTGGTGCCGCTGATGCCGAACGAGGAGACGCCCGCGCGGCGGGGTGCGCCGGTCTCGGGCCAGGGTACGGACTCGGTGAGCAGCCGGACGGCGCCCTCGGACCAGTCGACGTTCGGGGTGGGTTCGTCGACGTGCAGGGTTTTGGGCAGTACGCCGTGGCGCATGGCCATGACCATCTTGATGATCCCGGCGACGCCGGCGGCGGCCTGCGTGTGTCCGAGGTTCGACTTGACGGAGCCGAGGAGCAGCGGGCGGTCGTCCGGCCGGTCCTGGCCGTACGTGGCCAGCAGGGCCTGGGCTTCGATGGGGTCGCCGAGGGTCGTGCCGGTGCCGTGGGCCTCGACGGCGTCGATCTGGGTGGGTGAGAGGCGGGCCGCGGCGAGGGCCTCGCGGATGACGCGCTGCTGGGAGGGCCCGTTGGGGGCGGTCAGGCCGCTGCTGGCGCCGTCCTGGTTGACGGCGGTGCCCCGGATGACGGCGAGGACGGGGTGGCCGTTCGCGCGGGCGGCGGAGAGCCGTTCCAGGACGAGCATGCCGGCGCCCTCGCCCCAGCCGGTGCCGTCGGCGGCGGCGGCGAAGGACTTGCAACGGCCGTCGCCGGCGAGGCCGCGGTGGCGGCTGAACTCGGTGAACGTGCCGGGTGTCGACATGACGGTGACGCCGCCGGCGAGGGCGAGGGTGCACTCGCCGCCGCGCAGGGCCTGGGCGGCGAGGTGGACGGCGACGAGGGAGGAGGAGCAGGCCGTGTCGACGGTGACGGCGGGGCCCTCCAGGCCGAGCGTGTAGGCGATGCGGCCGGAGGCGATGCTGCCGGAGCTGCCGTTGCCGAGGAAGCCCTCGATCTCCTCGGGGACGCTGAACAGCCGTGCCGCGTAGTCGTGGTACATGAGGCCGGCGAAGACGCCGGTGCGGCTGCCGCGCAGGGCGGTCGGGTCGATGCCGGCGCGTTCGAAGGCCTCCCAGGAGGTTTCGAGGAGGAGCCGCTGCTGCGGGTCCATGGCGAGGGCCTCGCGCGGGGAGATCCCGAAGAACGCGGGGTCGAAGTGGTGGGCGTCGTGCAGGAATCCGCCGACCTGCTCGTACGCCTCGATGCCGCTGTCGGGATCGGGGTCGAAGAGGACCTCGGCGGGCCATCCCCGGTCGGCGGGGTACGGGGTGACGGCGTCGGCGCCGCTCGCGACGAGCTCCCAAAGGCGTTCGGGGGTGTCGATGCCTCCGGGGTAGCGGCAGCTCATCGCCACGACCGCGATCGGCTCCTGGTCCCGCTCCTCCACCTCGCGCAGCCGGCGCCGTGCCTCGCGGAGATCTGCCGTCGCCCGCTTGAGGTAATCGAGGTACTTCTCCTCGTTCACCATTCTTTACGCCATCCCCGTGCTCGAATTGATCAAAGTGGTCAAGGTGGCCGGAGCCGTCAGGGCCGTGGGGCCCGTCGCCGGCGGCCGCGTCCGGTGGTCAGGACAGGCCGAGTTCGTCGTCGAGGAGGTCGAAGAGTTCGTCGGCCGTGGCGGACTGGATGTCGCGCTCTTCGGCGGCGCCTTCGCTGGTGTCCTGTGCACTGTGCGTGTCGTTCCACTTCGCCAGAAGGTCGCGCAGCCGGGCGGTGATGCCCGCGCGTTCGGCGTCGTCGGGGGCGACGGCCGAGAGGATCGTTTCGAGCTTGTCGAGTTCCGCGTGGACGGGCGGCCGGCTGTTCCCGCCCTGGCCGAGCCGTTCCCCGACGTACGCGGCGAGCGCCGCGGGCGACGGGTAGTCGAAGATCAGCGTGACGGGCAGTCGCAGCCCGGAGGCGGCGGTGAGCCGGTTGCGCAGGTCGACGGCGGTGAGGGAGTCGAAGCCCAGGTCGAGGAAGCCCCGGCCGGCGTCGACGTCGTCGGGGGTGCCGTGGCCGAGGACGGCCGCGACCTGGGTGCGGACCAGGTCCCGCAGTGTCCGCTCGCGTTCGGTGGCCGGGAGGCCGGCCAGCCGCTCCCGGAGGGAGTCCGCGGGTTCGGCGGCGGTCCGGGCGGCGGTCCGGGCCGTGGTGTCCGCGGCCCGGCGGGCGGGGGTGCGTACGAGGGAGCGCAGCAGCGGTGGCAGCGTTCCGTCGGCGGCCTGGGCGCGCAGTACGGCCGGTTCGATCCGCATGGGGACGAGGACGGCCTCGTCCAGGGTGCGGGAGGTGTCGAAGAGGGCGAGTCCCTCGGCGGGGGTGAGCGCGCCGACTCCGGAGCGGGCCATGCGGGTCAGGTCGGCCGCGTCGAGGGCTCCGGCCATGCCGTCGTCGGTGGCCCACAGGCCCCAGGCGAGGGAGCTGCCGGCCAGGCCGCGGGCCGTGCGGTGCTGGGCGAGGGCGTCCAGGAAGGCGTTCGCGGCGGCGTAGTTGGCCTGTCCGGCGGCGCCGAAGCAGCCGGCGACCGAGGAGAACAGCACGAACGCGGAGAGGGCGCTGCCCTCGGTCAGTTCGTGCAGGTTCCAGGCCGCGTCGACCTTGGGCCGCAGGACGGTGTCGAGGCGTTCGGGCGTGAGGGAGTCGATGATCCCGTCGTCCAGGACGCCCGCGGTGTGGACGACCGCGGTCAGCGGCCGGTCGGCGGGTACCGCGGCCAGTACGGCGGCCAGGGCGTCCCGGTCGGCGGCGTCGCACGCCGCCCAGGTGACGTCCGTGCCGGACGCGCGCAGGGCGCGCGTCAGGCGGGCCGCGCCGGGTGCCGCGTCGCCGCGGCGGCTGAGCAGCAGCAGGTTCCGTACGCCGTGCGCTTCGGCCAGGTGGCGGGCGAAGAGCCCGCCGAGGGTACCGCTCGCTCCGGTGACGAGGACCGTGCCCGTGGGGTCGATCGCCGGGTGTTCGCGGCCGGGGTCGGTACCGGCGGTGCCGTCCGGGTCCGGTGCGGAGGCGGTGCGGGTGATGCGGCGCAGGCGGAAGGCGTACGCCTCACCGGCCCGCAGGGCCAGCTGCGGTTCGTCGCCCGCCAGGGCGGCGGCCAGCGCTCCGAGGGAGGCGTCGGAGCCGTCGGTGTCGGCGAGGACGAACCGGCCGGGGTTCTCCGACTGCGCCGACCGCACCAGTCCCCACACGGGGGCGTGGGCCAGGTCGGTGACGTGTTCGCCGGGTACGGCGGCCACCGTGCCCTCGGTGAGGAGGACCAGCCGGGACGCGTCGAGGTGTTCGTCGGCCAGCCACTCCTTGACGAGGGCGAGCGCGTGGTGGGCCGCGGTCCTGGCGGCGGCCGCCCGGCCGCCCGCGGTGGCCACCGCGGACAGCGGGACGATCACGACGTCCGGGGCCGGGGCCCCGGCGGCGAGTGCCCCGCGCAGCGCGGCCAGGCCGGGGTGGACGTCGAGGGGGGCGCCCGCGATGCGGAAGCCCGCCTGGTCCTCGCCCAGTACCGCCCACCGCTCGCCGGCCGGAAGGGCGCCCGGGGCGAGGGGCAGCTTCGCCCATTCCACACCGAACAGGGACTCGTGGTGGGCGGTACGGTCGGCGCCGAGCTGCGCGGCGGAGACCGGGCGCAGGATCAGGGAGTCGACCGAGGCCACCGGGGCGCCGGTGGAGTCCGCGACGTCCAGGGCGACCCCGCCGGACCCCGCGCTGGTGATCCGGACGCGCAGGCCGGTCGCTCCGGCGGCGTACAGGCGTACGCCGGTCCAGGCGAAGGGCAGTCGAGCCCCTTCCGCGGAGTCGCCGCCGGGGGTGGCGGGCAGACCGAGGCCGATGGCGTGCAGGGCGGCGTCCAGGAGCGCCGGGTGCAGTCCGTAGGCGTCGGCGTCGCCCGAGGAGGCTTCGTCGAGGGCGACCTCGGCGAACAGTTCGCCGTCGCGCCGCCAGGCCGCGCGCAGCCCCTGGAACACCGGCCCGTAGCCGAGGCCCGCCGCGGCCGCGGCCGGGTAGAAGCCTTCGGTGGGTACGGGTTCGGCGCCGGCCGGCGGCCACTGGGCCAGGTCGAAGGTACGGGGAGGTGCGGCGGGGGCGAGCACTCCGGTGGCGTGGCGCGTCCACGGCTCTTCCGCGGGGGCGTCGGCCGGGCGGGAGTGCAGGGCCAGGGGGCGCCGGCCCGTCCCGTCGGCGGCGTCGACGGCCAGCTGGAGCTGGACTCCGCCCTGCTCGGCGAGGGTGAGCGGGGCCTCGATGGCCAGTTCCTCGACGGTGTCGCAGCCGACCTCCGCGCCGGCCCGCAGGGCCAGTTCGACGAAGGCGGTGCCGGGCAGCAGGACGGTGTCCATGACCGTGTGGTCGGCCAGCCAGGGGTGGGTGGTGAGGGCGAGGCGCCCGGTGAGGACGAGGCCGTCGGAGGCGGGCAGGGGGAGGGTGGCGCCGAGGAGCGGGTGGCCGGGCGTGTCGAGGCCGGCCGCGAGCACGTCCTCGACGGAGACGCCGACGTCGAGCCAGTAGCGCTTGCGCTGGAAGGCGTAGGTGGGCAGGTCGACGCGGCGGGCGCCGGTGCCGGCGAAGTACGCCGGCCAGTCGGGGGTGACGCCGTGGACGTGTGCCCGGGCGAGGGCGGCCGTGAGCGCTTCCGTTTCGGGGCGGCCCTTGCGGAGCAGGGGCACGCACACGGCCGGCTCGGCCGGCTCGGCGGGTGCCGCGGGGTCGGCGGGGTCGGTCAGGCAGTCCTGGACGAGTGCGGACAGGGTGCCGTCGGGGCCGAGTTCGACGTACGTGGTCACGCCGGTGGCGTCGAGGGCGCGCACTCCGTCGAGGAAGCGGACGGGCTCGCGGACGTGGCGGACCCAGAAGTCGGCGGAGCCCATCTCGTCGGTGACGAGGGCGCCGGTGAGGTTCGAGACGACGGGGATGCTCGGGGCGGCGTAGAGGAGGCCCTCGGCGACCTTGCGGAAGTCGGCCAGCATGCCGTCCATGTGCGGCGAGTGGAAGGCGTGACTGACCGTGAGCCTCTTGGTCTTGCGGCCCCGCGCTTCGAAGGCCGCGGCGATGGCGGCCACGGCGTCCTCGTCGCCGGCCACCACGACCGAGCGGGGGCCGTTGACCGCGGCGATGCCCACCCGGTCGGTGAGCAGCGGCAGGACCTCCTCCTCCGTGGCCTGGAGTGCGGTCATCGCGCCGCCGGCGGGGAGCTCCTGCATCAACCGGCCGCGGGCTGCGACCAGTTCGGCGGCGTCCTGGAGGGAGAGGACTCCCGCGACGTGGGCGGCGGCGATCTCGCCGACGGAGTGTCCGGCCAGGACGTCGGGCCGCAGCCCCCAGCTCGTGAGGAGCCGGAACAGGGCCACTTCCAGTGCGAAGAGGGCGGGCTGGGTGTGGGCGGTCCGGTCCAGGAGGGCCGGATCGGAGCCGAACACCACGTCCTTCAGGGGACGTTCGAGGTGGCGGTCCAGTTCGGCGCAGACCTCGTCGAAGGCGTCCGCGAACGCGGGGTGGGTGTCGTGGAGTTCACGTCCCATGCCGAGGCGCTGACTGCCCTGCCCGGTGAACAGGAACGCGACCTGGCCCTCGCGTGCGGTCCCCCGGACCAGTGCGGGGGCGTCCTCGCCACGGGCGAGCGCGTCCAGCGCGCGGAGCAGTTCCGTACGGTCCGCCGCCACCAGCGCGGCGCGCTGTTCGAGGGCGGAGCGGGTCGTCGCCAGGGAGAGCGCGACGTCGGCGGTGCGCAGGTCCGCGTCGGCGTGGACGCGGGTGTGGAGCCGGCGGGCCTGGGCGCGCAGCGCGTCCCCGTCCCGGGCCGACAGCACGACGGGGACGAACGGTGCCCCTGCCACAGCCGGTTCGGGCCGCGGGGCCTGCTGCGGGGCCAGTTGGCGGGCCTCCTCCGGGGCCTGTTCGATGACGGCGTGCGCGTTCGTCCCGCTGATGCCGAAGGAGGAGACGCCCGCGCGGCGCGGCCGGCCGGTGTCGGGCCAGTCCACCTGCTCGGTGAGGAGGGACACCGCGCCCGCCGACCAGTCGACGTGCGGGGTCGGCTCGTCGACGTGGAGGGTCTTGGGCAGGACTCCGTGGCGCATCGCCATGACCATCTTGATGACGCCTGCGACGCCGGCGGCGGCCTGGGTGTGGCCGAGGTTGGACTTGACGGAGCCGAGCAGCAGCGGCCGGTCGCCGGTGTGCTCGCGGCCGTACGTGGCCAGCAGCGCCTGGGCTTCGATGGGGTCGCCGAGCGTCGTGCCGGTGCCGTGGGCCTCGACGGCGTCGACGTCGGCGGCGGTCAGGCCGGCGTTGGCGAGGGCCTGCCGGATGACGCGCTGCTGCGAGGGCCCGTTCGGGGCGGTGAGGCCGTTGCTGGCGCCGTCCTGGTTGACGGCGGAGCCGCGGAGCACGGCCAGGACCTGGTGGCCGTTGCGGCGGGCGTCGGAGAGCCGCTCCAGGAGCAGCATGCCCGCGCCCTCGCCCCAGCCCGTGCCGTCGGCGGCCGCCGCGAAGGACTTGCAGCGGCCGTCCGCGGCGAGCCCGCGCTGGCGGCTGAACTCGATGAAGGTACCGGGCGTGAACATCACGGTGACTCCGCCCGCGAGGGCGAGGGAGCATTCGCCGCCGCGCAGGGCCTGGGCGGCGAGGTGCAGGGCGACGAGCGAGGAGGAGCAGGCCGTGTCGACGGTGACCGCCGGGCCCTCCAGACCGAAGGTGTAGGCGACGCGGCCCGACACGATGCTGCTGGAGCTGCCGGTGCCGAGGTAGCCCTCGACCCCGTCGGGTACGGCGTGCAGGCGGGCGCCGTAGTCGTGGTACATGACGCCCGCGAAGACGCCCGTACGACTGCCGCGCACCGATGACGGTGCGATGCCGGCCCGTTCGAAGACCTCCCAGGTGGTCTCCAGCAGGAGGCGCTGCTGGGGGTCCATGGCGAGGGCCTCGCGCGGGGAGATCCCGAAGAACGAGGCGTCGAATTCGGCGGCGTCGTGGAGGAAGCCGCCCTCGCGGGCGTACGAGGTGCCCGGGTGCTCGGGGTCGGGGTGGTAGAGGGCGTCGGTGTCCCAGCCGCGGTTCTCGGGGAGGCGGGTGATGCCGTCCTCGCCGGCGGTCAGGAGCTGCCAGAGGTCCTCGGGGGTGCGGAGGTCGCCGGGGTAGCGGCAGCTCATGGCGACGATGGCGATGGGCTCGTCGTCGGCTCCGGCGGTGGGCGCCGCGGGTCCGGCGGCGGCCGCGTCGGGTTCCGGCTCGCCGTCGCCGGTCAGCTCGGTGCGCAGGTGCCGGGCGAGGACGGTCGGGTCCGGGTAGTCGAAGATCAGGGTGGCGGGCAGGCGCAGCGCGGTGGCGGCGGCCAGCCGGTTGCGCAGTTCAACGGCGGTGAGGGAGTCGAAGCCCAGTTCCTTGAAGGCCCGGCCCGACTCGACGGCGCCGGGGCCGGCGTGTCCGAGTACGGCCGCTACCTGCGTACGGACCAGATCCAGCAGGGTGCGGTCCCGTTCGGCGGCGGACAGTCCGGCCAGGCGGGCCCGCAGCTCGGACTCGGTGCCGGCGGCGGCGGTGGCCGCGGACCGGCGGGCGACGCCCCGTACGAGGCCGCGGAGCAGCGGAGCGATGGTGCCCGCGGCCGCCTGGGGGCGGAGGGCTTCGGTGTCGACGCGCATGAGGGCCACGGCGGCCTCGTCGAGGCGGACCGCGGTGTCGAACAGGCCGAGGCCGTCGGCGGCGGTCAGCGGGGGCAGTCCGGCCCGGCGCATGCGGTTGACGTCGGCGGCGTCCAGGGCGCCGGCCATGCCGTCGGCCACGGACCACAGGCCCCAGGCGAGGGCCGAGGCCGGGAGGCCCCGGGCGCGCCGGTGCTGGGCGAGGGCGTCCAGGAAGGAGTTCGCGGCGGCGTAGTTACCCTGGCCGGGGCCTCCGAACAGGCCGGAGGTGGAGGAGAACAGCACGAACGCGGAGAGGTCCCGGTCCCGGGTGAGTTCGTGCAGGTTCCAGGCCGCGTCGACCTTGGGGCGCAGGACCGCGGAGAGCCGGTCGGGGGTCAGCGAGGAGAGGATCCCGTCGTCGAGGATCCCGGCGGTGTGGACGACCGCGGTGAGCGGCTGCTCCGCGGGGATCGCGGCGAGGACGGCGGCGAGGGCGTCCCGGTCGGCGACGTCGCAGGCCGCCCAGGTGGCCGTGGCGCCGGACTCGGCGAGTGCGGCGGTGAGTTCGGCGGCGCCGGGGGCTTCGGCGCCGCGCCGGCCGACGAGGAGCAGGCGGCGCACGCCGTGGCCGGCGGCGAGGTGCCGGGCGACGAGCCCGCCCAGGGCGCCGGTGGCGCCGGTGACCAGTACCGTGCCGTCGGGCCCGAAGGCCGGGGCGGTTGCTTCCCGTCCGGTCTCGACGCGGGCGAGGCGGGGGACGAGTACGGCGCCTTCGCGCAGGGCGAAGCGTTCCTCCTCGTCGGAGGTGAGCGCGGCGGGCAGCGCGGGACCGTTCCCGGTGGCCGGGTCGGTGTCGATCAGGACGATCCGGCCGGGGTTCTCGGTCTGCGCGGACCGCAGCAGGCCCCACACGGTGGCGGCGGCGAGGTCGTTCACGTCCTCGTCCGGCGCGGCGGCCACGGCGCCACGGGTGACGTACACCAGCCGGGCGGCGGCGAACCGTTCGTCGGCGAGCCATGCCCGGGCCAGGGCGAGGGCGTCGTGCGCGGCCCCGTGCACGGCGGCGGCGGTCAGGGGGGCGGCCGTCTGGGTGAGGTGGACGAGGACCTCGTCCGGTACGGGCTCTCCCCCGTCGACGGCGGCGGCCAGCGCGGCCAGGTCCGGGTAGTGGGCGGCGTCGGCCCAGGGGGTCGCGTCCGCGGTGCCGGGCGGTTGCGCTGCGGTGTCGCCGAGGAGCGCGTACCGGGTCGTGGGCGCCGGGTCCGGGATGCCGAGGCCGGTGAGTTCGGTCCACTGCTGCCGGAACACGGACTCGTGGTAGGTGGCGCGTGCCGCGCGCAGCTGGTCGGCGGAGACCGGGCGCAGCCCGAGCGACTCGACGGCCGCGACGGGGGCGCCGGAGGCGTCGCAGATCTCCAGTCGGACCCCTTCGGCGCCGGCCGGGGTGAGGCGGACGCGCAGCTCGCTCGCCCCGCCCGCGTACAGCGACACCCCGGACCAGGCGAAGGGCAGTCGGCCCCGGCCGTCGTCGGCTCCGATGCCGTCCAGGCCGATGGCGTGCAGGGCCGAGTCGAGCAGTGCGGGGTGCAGGCCGAAGCCGCCCGCCCGGTCCCCGGCGCCCTCGGGGAGTGCGACTTCGGCGTACACCGCGCCGTCGAGCTGCCATGCGCTGCGCAGGCCGCGGAAGGTGGGTCCGTAGGCGAATCCGATGTCGTCGAGGGCGTCGTAGCGGCCGTCGAGCGGGATGTCGGTGGCGCCGGCCGGGGGCCAGGCGGTCAGGTCGAAGTCGGCTGCGGGGCGGGCGCCTTCGGCCAGCACGCCGGCGGCGTGCCGCGTCCAGGGTTCCTCGGCTGCCAGGCCGTCGGCCCGGGAGTGCAGGGCGAACGGCCGGCGGCCGGTTCCGTCGGCGGCGCCGACCCATACGCGCAGTCGTACGCCGCCCCGTTCGGGGAGTACGAGGGGTGCTTCGAGGGTGAGTTCCTCGAGGTGGTCGCAGCCGACCTGGTCGCCGGCGCGGGTAGCGAGTTCCACGAAGGCGGTGCCGGGGAGCAGGACGCTGCCGAGGATGGCGTGGTCGGCGAGCCAGGGGTGGGTGGACAGGGCGAGGCGTCCGGCGAACACCATGGCGTCGGACTCGGGGAGGGCGACGCCGGCGCTGAGGAGCGGGTGGGCGGTGTCGTCGAGGCCCAGAGCCTCGACGTCCCCGAGGTAGAGGGAGGAGATCGCCGGCCAGTAGCGCTGCCGTTGGAAGGGGTAGGTGGGCAGGTCGACGCGGCGGGTGCCGGTCCCGGCGAAGAATCCATGCCAGTCGACACGGACACCGTGCACATGAGCCCGCGCGAGCGCGGCGACGACCGCCTCCGCCTCAGGACGCCCCTTGCGGAGCAACGGCACGAACACGGCGCCGTCCTGCTCGACACAGCCCTGAGCCAGCGCGGACAGCACCCCGTCCGGACCCAGCTCGACGAACGCACTGACTCCGGCCGCCTCCAGAACACGAACACCATCAAGGAACCGGACCGCCTCGCGGACGTGCCGGACCCAGAACTCCGCCGAACCCATCTCGTCCGACACCAGGCCACCGGTCAGGTTCGACACCACCGGAACGTGCGGCGCCGAGAACGAAAGTCCCTCCACGACCTGGCGGAAGTCGTCCAACATGCCGTCCATGTGCGGCGAATGGAACGCGTGGCTGACCGTCAGCTTCTTGGTCTTGCGGCCGGGGAAGGACTCCGCGACCGCGGTCACCGCGTCCTCGTCACCCGCGACGACCACCGACCGCGGTCCGTTGACCGCCGCGATGCTCACCCGGTCCGTCAGCAGCGGCAGGACCTCGTCCTCCGACGCCTCCACCGCGACCATCACACCACCGGACGGCAACGCCTGCATCAGCCGACCGCGCGCCGCCACCAGCGTGCACGCGTCCTCCAGCGTCAGCACACCCGCGACGTGCGCGGCTGCGATCTCACCGATGGAGTGCCCCGACAGGAAGTCCGGCCGCACACCCCACGACTCGAGCAGACGGAACAGCGCCACCTCGACGGCGAACAGCGCGGGCTGCGCATACTCCGTCCGGTCCAGCAGACCGGCGTCCGCGCCGAACAGCACCTCCTTCAGCGGAAGTTCTAGCCCGCTGTCCATCCGGGCACAGACCGCGTCGAGCGCGTCCGCGAACACCGACTGGGTGTCGTACAGTTCCCGCCCCGTCCCGAGGCGCTGGCTGCCCTGCCCGGTGAACAGGAAGGCGGTCTTGCCCCCGGTCGGGGTACCTTCCACGAGTCCAGCGGCCGATCCCCCGGCGGCCAGCGTTTCCAGTGCCGCGAGGAGCACGGTACGGTCCGCGGCCACTACGGCGGCGCGGTGCTCGAAGGCGGCGCGGCCGACGGCGAGGGAGAAGCCGATTTCGGCGGGGCGCAGTTCGGGGTGCCGGGCGGCGTGGGCGTGCAGGCGGCGGGCCTGGTCGCGGAGGGCATCCGGGTTCTTGGCGGAGAGGATCCAGGGCAGCGGGGCGGTGTCCGGGGATGCGGGCGGTGCGGGCGGTGCGGTGTCCGGTGCCTGTTCGATGATGGTGTGGGCGTTGGTGCCGCTAATGCCGAACGAGGAGACGCCCGCCCGGCGCGGGCGTCCGGTCTCGGGCCATTCCACCCGTTCGGTGAGCAGGGCGACGTCACCGGCCGTCCAGTCGACGTGCGGGGTCGGCCCGTCGACGTGCAGGGTCCGCGGCAGCAGCCCGTGCTGCATGGCGAGCACCATCTTCATCACGCCGGCGACACCGGCGGCGGCCTGCGTGTGGCCCATGTTCGACTTGATGGAGCCGAGCAGCAGGGGCCGCCCGTCGGGGCGGTTCTGCCCGTACGTGGCGAGCAGTGCCTGCGCTTCGATGGGGTCGCCGAGCCGGGTGCCGGTGCCGTGGGCCTCGACGGCGTCCACGTCGGCGGCGGACAGGCCCGCGCTGTGGAGGGCCTGCCGGATGACGCGCTGCTGCGAGGGGCCGTTCGGGGCGGTGAGGCCGTTGCTGGCGCCGTCCTGGTTGACCGCGGAGCCCCGTACCAGGGCGAGGACGGGGTGGCCATTGCGGCGGGCGTCGGAGAGCCGTTCGACGAGGAGCATGCCGAGGCCCTCGCCCCAGCCGGTGCCGTCGGCGGCCGCGGCGAACGCCTTGATGCGGCCGTCCTCCGCCAGTCCGCGCTGGCGGCTGAAGTCGATGAACGAGGCGGGTGTGGACATGACGGTCACGCCGCCGGCGAGGGCCATGGTGCATTCGCCCTGCCGCAGTGCCTGGATCGCCCAGTGCAGGGCGACCAGCGAGGACGAGCAGGCGGTGTCGACGGTGACCGCCGGGCCCTCCAGGCCGAGGACGTAGCTGACGCGGCCGGAGACTACGCTCGCGGCGTTGCCGGTGCCCAGGAAGCCCTCGGTGCCGTCGGGGGCGGCGAGGATGACGTCGAGGTAGTCCTGCCCGTTGGTGCCGGTGAACACGCCGATGCGTTCGCCGCGGACGGTGGCGGGGTCGATGCCCGCCCGTTCGAACGCCTCCCAGGAGGTTTCCAGCAGCAGGCGCTGCTGCGGGTCCATGGCGAGGGCCTCGCGCGGCGAGATCCCGAAGAAGCCGGGGTCGAAGGTGGTGGCGTCGGTGAGGAAGCCGCCCTCGCGGACGTAGGTGGTGTTCGCGGTGACGGACTCGGGGTCGTACAGGCCGTCGAGGTCCCAGCCGCGGTCGGCGGGGAAGCCGGATATCGCGTCCCGGCCGTCGGCGAGGAGCTGCCACAGGTCCTCGGGGGTGCGCACCCCTCCGGGGAAGCGGCAGCTCATGGCGACGATCGCGATGGGGTCGTCGTCGGTCGCGGCGCCGCCGGCCGGGCCGGTGCCGGTGGTCCCGGCCGGTTCGGCGGCCCGGGCCCCGAGGAGTTCGTCCTGGAGGAAGGCGGCCAGGGACAGGGAGTTGGGGTAGTCGAAGATCAGGGTGGCGGGCAGGCGCAGGCCGGTCCGGGCGGTGAGGAGGTTGCGGATCTCCACCGCGGTCAGGGAGTCGAAGCCGAGGTCCCGGAAGGCGGTGGCCGGGTCCACGGAGCCGGGGCCCGGGTAGCCGAGTACGAGGGCCGTCTGGGTGCGGACGAACTCCAGGGCCAGCGCGTCGCGTTCGGCGGCCGGGGCCTGCGCGAGCTGCCGGGCGAGGGTGTCGGTGGCCCCGGCGGCCGTGTCCGGTGCGGTGGCGGTGGCGAGGGCGTGCGCGGCCTCGGGGAGGTCGGAGATCAGCGGGCAGGGGCGTACGGCGGTGAGGCCGGGTGCGAGGACGTCCCAGTCGATGTCGGCGACGACGGAGGAGGTTTCGTCCAGCGTGAGCGCCGTGTGCAGGGCCGACAGGGCGAGTTCGGGGGCGAGGGCCGGCAGTCCGGCGGCCCGCAGGCGTTCGGCGACGAGTCCGTCGGCGGCCATGCCGCCCTCGGCCCAGGCGCCCCAGGAGATGACGGTGGCGGGCAGGCCGTCGGCGCGGCGCTGCTCGGCGAGGGCGTCCAGGGAGGCGTTCGCGGCGGCGTAGTTGGCCTGTCCGGCGGCGCCGAAGGCGGCGGCGAGGGAGGAGAACAGGACGAACGCGGAGAGGTCCTGGTCGCGGGTCAGCTCGTGCAGGACGTTCGCCGCGTGCGCCTTGGGGCGCAGGACGTGTGCCAGACGGCGGGGCGTCTGCGCGTCGAGGACGCCGTCGTCGAGGATTCCCGCGGCGTGGATGACGGTGGTCAGGGGGAGTTCGGCCGGGACGGTGGCGAGGAGTTCGGCCATGGCGTCGCGGTCGGCGGCGTCGCATGCCGCGAGGGTGACCAGGACGCCCGTCTCGCGGAGTTCGGCGACGAGTTCGGCGGCGCCGTCGGCGTCGGGGCCGCTCCTGCTCACCAGCAGCAGGTGCTCGGCTCCGGTCCGGACGAGCCAGCGGGCCACGTGGCGGCCGAGCGCTCCGGTGGCGCCGGTGACCAGGGCCGTGCCGGAGGTGGTCCATTCCCCCGCGGGGGCCTGTTCCCGGGGGGCGCGGGTGAGCCTGCGGACGAAGACGCCGGTGGAGCGCACGGCGAGGTGGTCCTCGGTGCCGATGCCGCCGAGGACGTCGGCGAGACGGCCTGCGGCGCGCTCGTCGGGCGCCGGGGGCAGGTCGACGAGGCCGCCCCAGCGGCCGGGCAGTTCGAGGGCGACCGTACGGCCGAGGCCCCACAGCGGTGCCTGGGCGGGGCTGGTGAGCCGGTCGGTCCGGCCGGTGGACACCGCGCCCCGGGTGGCGGCCCACAGGGGGGCGTCCACGTCCGCGTCGCCCAGTGCCTGGACGAGGGCGAGGGTGGCGGCCAGTCCGGAGGTCAGTGCCGGGTCCTCGGGGTGCGGCCGCTCGTCGAGGGCGAGCAGCGAGAGCACCCCGGCGACCGTCCCTGCCGCGGCCGGACCGGTGAGGGTGTCGGTGATGCGGTGGGCGAGGGCGGCCCGGTCGTCGAGCGCCCCGTCGACCGTCAGCGTGGTGAGGGTGACTCCGCGCGCGGTCAGGGCCCGGGCGGCCGCGAGGGTCCAGGGGGCGTCGGTGTGACCGGTGGGCACGGCGAGGAGCCAGTGCCCGGCCGGGGGTGCGGGCGCGGGGTCGGTGGGGGGCTTCCAGGTGATGCGGTAGCGCCAGCCGCCCACGGTGTCGCGGTCGCGGTGGCGGCGGTGCCAGGCGGAGAGCGCGGGCAGCACGCCGCTGAGGGGTTCTTCGCCGTCGACGCCGAGGGTCTCGGCGAGCGCGGCCAGGTCCTCGCTGTCGACGACCTCCCAGAACTTGGCGTCGGTGACGCCCAGTTCGCGGCCGTCGGCGGGTCCGCCCAGGTCGGTGAAGGGGTCGCGGGGCCAGTACAGGTCACGCTGGAAGGCGTACGTCGGCAGCTCGACGGTACGCGCGCCGGCGGCGGTGGCGGCGAAGCGGGTGGCCCAGTCCGGGGAGAGCCCGCGGACGTGGGCGCCGGCGACGGCGGCGGTCAGGGAGCGTGCTTCGGGCCGTCCGGTGCGCAGCGCGGGCAGGAAGGCGGCGGCGCGGGGTCCGGTCGCGGTCTGGCAGTCCTGGCCGAGGGCGGAGAGGACGCCGCCGGGGCCGATCTCCACGTACGCGGTGACGCCGCGGCTCTCCAGCCAGCGGATGCCGTCGAGGTAGCGGACGGTGTCGCGGACGTGCCGGACCCAGTAGTCGGCGGAGCCCATCTCGTCGGTGACGAGGGCGCCGGTCAGGTTGGAGACGACGGGGATGCGGGGGGCGGCGAAGGACAGCCCCTCCACGACCCGGCGGAAGCCGTCCAGCATCCCGTCCATGTGCGGGGAGTGGAAGGCGTGGCTGACGGTCAGTCGCTTGGTCTTGCGGCCCTGCGCCTCGAAGGCCCGCGCGACGGCGGTCGCGGCGTCCTCGTCGCCGGCGATGACGACGGCCCGCGGACCGTTGACGGCGGCGATGCCCACCCGGTCGGTGAGCAGCGGCAGGACCTCGTCCTCCGACGCCTCCACGGCGATCATCACGCCACCGGCGGGCAGTGCCTGCATCAGCCGGCCGCGCGCCGCGACCAGCGTGCACGCGTCGTCCAGCGAGAACACCCCCGCGACGTGCGCGGCGGCGATCTCACCGATCGAGTGCCCGGACAGGAAGTCCGGCGTGAGGCCCCAGCTCTCCACCAGCCGGTACAGCGCCACCTCGACGGCGAACAGTGCGGGCTGGGTGTACTCGGTCCGGTCCAGCGGTCCGGCGTCCGCCCCGAACAGGACGTCCTTCAGCGGCAGTTCGAGGTGGAGGCGTGCGCACACCGCGTCCAGGGCGGCGGCGAACACCGGGTAGGTGTCGTACAGTTCACGGCCCATGCCGAGGCGCTGGCTGCCCTGTCCGGTGAACAGGAACGCCAGCTTGCCCTCCGTGGCCGTCCCTTCGACCACGTCGGCCGAGGGGAGGCCTCCGGCGAGCGCCGCGAGCCCGGCCAGCAGCTCGTCGCGGTCTTCCGCGACGACCGCCGCACGACGGTCCAGGGCGGCGCGGGTGAGTGCCTGGGCGGGAGCGACGTCTTCGACGCGGAGACCGGGCCGGGCCGTGAGGTGGACGTGCAGTGCGGCCGCCTGCGCGCGCAGCGCGGCCTCGGTCTTGCCGGACAGTACGACCGGCAGGACGGCCGGCTCGGTCGCGGGGCCGCCGTCGGGGGCCCCTTGGTCGGCGGCGGGCTCGTCGGCGCCCTCCAGGATGACGTGCGCGTTGGTGCCGCTCATGCCGAAGGAGGAGACGCCGATCCGGCGGGGTCCGGCGTGCGGCGGCCAGGGCTGCGCCTCGGTGAGCAGGGACACCTCGCCCGCCGACCAGTCGACGTGCGGGGTCGGCTCGTCCACGTGCAGGGTCCGCGGCAGGATGCCGTGCCGCATCGCCATGACGCTCTTGATGACGCCCGCGACACCGGCGGCGGCCTGCGCGTGGCCGATGTTGGTCTTGAGGGAGCCCAGCCACAGCGGCCGCCCGTCGGGCCGGTCCTGACCGTACGTGGCGATGATGGCCTGCGCCTCGATGGGGTCGCCGAGGCCGGTGCCCGTGCCGTGCGCCTCGACGGCGTCGACCTGGTCGGGCGCGAGGCGGGCGTTGGACAGTGCCTGGAGGATGACGCGCTGCTGCGAGGGGCCGTTGGGTGCGGTCAGACCGTTGCTGGCGCCGTCCTGGTTGACGGCGGTGCCACGGATGACGGCGAGGACGGGGTGGCCCTTGCGGCGGGCGTCGGAGAGCCGCTCCACGAGGAGGACGCCGACGCCTTCGGAGAGGCTGAAACCGTCGGCGTCGGGCGAGAACGCCTTGCAGCGGCCGTCGGTCGCCAGGCCCCGCTGCTTGCTGTAGTCGATGAACGTGCCGGGCGCCGACATCAGGGTGGCGCCGCCGGCGAGGGCGAGCGAGCACTCGCCGTTGCGCAGTGCCTGAACGGCCAGGTGCAGGGCGACGAGGGAGGACGAGCAGGCGGTGTCGACGGTGACGGCGGGGCCTTCGAGTCCGAAGGTGTACGACAGGCGGCCGGAGGCGACGCTCGCCGCGTTTCCGGTGCCGAGGTAGCCCTCCACGTTCTCGGAGGAACTCAGCAGCGCCGTCAGGTAGTCGTGGTTGCTGGTGCCGACGAACACGCCGACCTGCTTGCCGCGCATCGAGGTCGGGTCCATGCCCGCGCGCTCGAACGCCTCCCACGTGGTCTCCAGGAGGAGCCGCTGCTGCGGGTCCATCGCCAGGGCCTCGCGCGGCGAGATCCCGAAGAGCGAGGGGTCGAAGCGTGCGAAGTCCTGGACGAAGCCGCCCTGGTTGGCGTAACTGGTGCCCGGGTGCTCGGGGTCCGGGTGGTAGACGGTCTCCATGTCCCAGCCGCGCTCGGCGGGGAACCCGGTGATGGCGTCGACGCCGTCGGCCACCAGCTGCCACAGCTCCTCCGGGGAGGTCGCACCCCCGGGGTAGCGGCAGCCCATGCCCACGATGGCGATGGGGTCCTGGTTCTTCGCCTCGATCTCGCGAAGCCGCTGACGCGTCTGCTGCAGATCCGCTGTCGCCAGCTTCAGGTAGTCCCGCAGCGTCTCTTCATTCGCCATGTAACGCAACCACCCATTTGCAGCAGACGGCATCGGAAAACTGTGTGCAGAGCCGAGAGATTTCTCGGAAGGGCAGCCGCCGCACATCCGGATCCACTTGTCGGATCACATGCCGGGCGAAGCGACTGCTCGGCGGCAGGCTATTTCTCGTGCAATCTTCCCGACAACCCCTAACTGCCCCCTATGCACCCCTGGGTGGTGGGGCGCATAGGGGGCAGTATCCCCCGGGGGAATTGCTCAGGGGCTGGCCATCTTCACCAATGGAACGGCAAGCCGTCAATAACGCCCGAGGCCGTCATTGATAAACGCGAACAGCTCTTCGTCGCTCGCGTCCTGGAGCTGCCCGGCTCCGTCGGCGGCGGCGTCCGGAGTCCCGGCGCCGCCGTCGGGCCCGGGGGCCGCCGCGGAGCCGTCCAGGGCGGCCGGGCCCGGCTGCCTGACGGCCGGGTCCTCGCTGTCGTTCCACTTCGCCAGCAGCGACTGGAGCCGCATCGTCACCCGGGCCCGGACCACGTTGTCGGCGGTACCCCGTTCGAGTACGGCCTCCAGCTTGTCGATCTCCTCCAGCAGCGGTGCCCCGCCCGCCGCCGCGTCGGGCACGATCCCGGCGCGCAGGTACGCGGCGACGGCGGCGGGGGTGGGGTGGTCGAAGACCAGGCTGGCGGGCAGTTTCAGGCCGCTGACCGCGCCGAGGCGGTTGCGGAGCTCGACGGAGGTGAGGGAGTCGAACCCGAGCTCCTTGAAGGCCCGGCCGGCCTCGACGGCCGTGAGGTCGGGATGGCCGAGGACGGCGGCGACGGCCGTACGGACCAGGTCCAGCAGCAGACGTTCCTGCTCGACGTCGGGGAGCCCGGCGAGCTGCCGGCCGAGCGGTACTCCCCCGGCGAGGTCCTCCGCGGACTCCCGTTCCGCGCTGTCGATGATCCGCCGGGCTTCGGGGAGCTCCAGCAGCAGGGGTCGCGGCCGGTCGGCGGTGAAGGCGAGCGTGAACCGCTTCCAGTCCATGTCGACGACGGTCAGGGTGCTCTCGTCACGGTCCAGGGCGTGCTGGAGCGCGGCCAGGGCCCGCCGCGGCGGCATCGCGAGGATGCCGTGACGGCGCATCCGGTCCCCCGCCGCGCTGTCGTCCCCGTCGGCGCTGCCCCAGGGCCCCCAGGCGAGGGAGGTCGCGGGCAGACCGGCGGCGCGCCGGTACTCGGCGAACGCGTCGAGGAACGCGTTCCCGGGCGCCTGGTTCCCCTGGCCGGGGGCGCCGAAGGTGGCGGCGAAGGAGGAGAACAGCACGAACGCGGACAGGCCGAGGTCGCGGGTCAGCTCGTGCAGGTGGCGGGTCGCGTCGACCTTGACCCGTAGGACGTCGGCGACCTGCTCGGGGGCGAGCGTCTCGATGACCCCGTCGTCGAGGACGGCCGCGGTGTGGACGACGGCGGTGAGGGGCTGGTCGGCGGGAATGGTGGCGAGGAGCGCGGCGAGGGCGTCGCGGTCGGCGACGTCGCAGGCGGCGAGGGTGACCCGGGTCCCGAGCGCGGTGAGTTCCTCCCGCAGCGCCTCGGCGCCGGGCGCGTCGGGCCCGCGGCGGCTGGTCAGAACCAGGTGCTCGGCGCCGTTCTCGGCGAGCCAGCGGGCCACGTGTGCGCCCAGCGCCCCCGTACCCCCGGTGACCAGCGTCGTCCCGCCGGGCCGCCAGTCCCGTACGGCCGGCGTCTCGGCGAGCCGGGCCCGCACGAGACGCCGTACGAACAACCCCGAGGACCGAACGGCGACCTGGTCCTCGGCGGCGTCACCGGCCAGGACGCCCGCGAGGCGTTCCAGGGCCCGGTCGTCGGCCTGCGCGGGCAGGTCGATCAGACCGCCCCAACGGCCCCCCTGCTCCATGGAGGCGACGCGTCCGAGGCCCCAGAGGAGCGCCTGGTCCGGGTCCGCGATCCGGTCGGACCGGCCGGCGGCGACCGCGCCCCGGGTGACGCACCACAGCGGGGCGGCCACATCGGCGTCCCCGAGGGCCTGGGACAGCGCGAGCCCGGCGGTGTAGGCGTCCGCGCCGCCGAGGGAGAGGAGGGAGAGGACTCCGGCGGGGTCGTCCTGACCGTCGGTGGCGGCCTTGAGGGTGGCGGCGACCGCGTCCCGGCCGGCCGCGTCGGCGGCCACGGTGACGGTACGGACCTCGGCGCCGCGGTCGGCGAGTGTACGCAGGATCCCGTCCGCGGAGTCGCAGGCCGGCCCGGCGAGGGCCGCGGGCACGACGACCAGCCAGGCCCCGGAGAGCCGGGAGACGGCGGGCTCGGGGGCCGGCTTCCAGGTGACCCGGTAGCGCCAGCCGTCGACGGTGGACTGCTCTCGGCTCTGCTTCCGCCAGGAGGACAGGCCGGGCAGGACGGTGCCGAGGGAGTGGATCGCGTCGGGGGCGTCGAGGGCCAGCGCCTCGGCCAGGGCGGTGACGTCCTCGCGTTCGACGGCTTCCCAGAAGCGTGCGTCGACGGCGCTCTCCGCGGCCGGAGCCTCCGCCCCGACGGGCGCGGCCTCCGGCCAGAACCGCTGCGACTGGAACGCGTAGGTCGGCAGGTCGACCCGGCGGGCACCCGTCCCCGCGAACACGGCCTCCCAGTCCACGGTGACGCCGCGTACATAGGCCTCGCCCAGGGACAGCCAGAACCGCTCCAGACCCCCCTCGTTACGGCGGAGCGAACCGAGCACCGCCGCCTCACGGCCCGCGTCCTCCACCGTCTCCTGCATGCCGACGGTGAGGACGGGGTGGGGGCTGGACTCGATGAACACGCCGAAGCCCTGACCGAGGAGCGTCCGAGTGGCGTCCTCCAGCTCCACCGTCCGGCGAAGGTTCCGGAACCAGTAGGCGCCGTCCAGCTCCGGCCCCTTCACCCACTCGCCCGTGACGGTCGAGAGGAACGGCACCTCGGCCGCCCGGGGGGTGACGGGTGCCAGCAGTTCGTCGAGCTCCTCACGGAGCAGCTCGACCTGCGCGGAGTGCGAGGCGTAGTCCACCGCGATCCGCTTGGCACGTATCCCGTCCGCCTCGCAGGCGGCCAGAAGTTCTTCCAGGGCCTCCACCTCGCCCGATACGACCACGGAAGATGGGCCGTTGACGGCGGCGACGGAGATCCGCTCCTCACCCCAGGGCGCGATCCGCTCCCGGACTTCGGCGGCCGGCAGGGGCACGGAGACCATGCCGCCGAGACCGGCCAGGACCCTGCCGATCGCCTGACTCCGCAGAGCCACCACCCGGGCCGCGTCCTCCAACGACAGGATCCCGGCGACACACGCGGCAGCGATCTCACCCTGCGAATGCCCGATCACCGCACCCGGACGCACACCCGCCGCACGCCACACCTCGGCCAGGGACACCATCACCGCGAACAGCGCAGGCTGCACCACATCCACCCGGTCCAACGACGGCGCACCCTCGGCGCCGCGCAGCACCTCAACCAACGACCAGTCGGTGAAGGGCTCCAGGGCCTTCGCGCACTCATCGATCCGCGACGCGAACACGGGCGAGGTGTCCAGCAGCCCGGCCGCCATACCCACCCACTGCGAACCCTGCCCCGGGAACACGAACACCGTCTTGCCACCCACGACCGACCCGGTCACCACACCCGCAGCCAGCGCACCCGACGCCACCGCACCCACACCAGCAGCATGGTCACCCAGCACCACCGCCC
The DNA here is from genome assembly GCF_056433525.1 of Streptomyces sp. NPDC044704. Lineage (NCBI taxonomy): Bacteria > Bacillati > Actinomycetota > Actinomycetes > Kitasatosporales > Streptomycetaceae > Streptomyces > Streptomyces sp. NPDC044704. The sequence continues at coordinate 758,421 of NZ_JBWKGY010000002.1, read as the reverse complement.
GGTGATCCAGCCCCGCCCGAGTCGACGCCAAAGACCAGCCCACATCCAACGGATCAACCGACGGCACACCCGCCAGCCACCCCGACAACCGCTCCGCCTGCGCCCGCAACGCCCCCGCACTCTTACCCGACAGCACCCACGGCACCACCGGCAACGCCACATCCCCGGCCGCCTCAGCCACCTCACGCTCGGGCGCCTGCTCCACGATCACGTGCGCGTTCGTCCCGCTGAACCCGAACGACGACACCCCCGCACGACGGGGATGCGTCGTCTCGGGCCAGGCCGTCCGCTCGGTGAGCAGTTCGACGCCGCCGGACGTCCAGTCCACGTGCGGCGAAGGCTCGTCGATGTGGAGGCTCTTCGGCAGGACGCCGTGCCGCATGGCCAGCACCATCTTGATCACCCCGGCGACGCCGGCCGCGGCCTGGGTGTGGCCGATGTTCGACTTGACCGAGCCCAGGAGCAGGGGCCGGTCGGCCGGTCGGTCGTTCCCGTACGTCGCCAGCAGCGCCTGGGCCTCGATCGGGTCGCCCAGCGAGGTGCCGGTGCCGTGGGCCTCGACCACGTCCACCTGGTCGGTGGAGAGCCGGGCGTTGGCGAGGGCCTGTCGGATGACGCGCTGCTGCGAGGGACCGTTCGGGGCGGTCAGGCCGTTGCTCGCGCCGTCCTGGTTGATCGCCGAGCCCCGGACGACGGCCAGGACCGGGCGTCCGTTCTTGCGTGCGTCGGAGAGCCGCTCCAGGAGCAGGACGCCGACGCCTTCCGCCGGACCGAAGCCGTCGGCTGCCGCCGCGAAGGCCTTGCAGCGCCCGTCGGAGGACAGTCCGCGCTGCTTGCTGAACTCCACGAACAGCCCGGGGGTGGACATCACGTGTACGCCGCCGGCGACGGCCAGCGAGCATTCCCCGGCCCGCAGGGCCTGGACCGCCAGGTGGAGGGCGACGAGTGACGCCGAGCAGGCGGTGTCGACGGTGACGGCGGGGCCTTCGAGGCCGAAGGTGTAGGAGAGGCGGCCGGACAGGACGCTGGAGGCGTTGCCGGTGCCGAGGTGCCCGGCGTAGTCCTCGGGCGCTTCGAGGAGCGGGGTGAGGTAGTCCGAGCCGTTCATGCCGACGAACACGCCGCACTGGCTGCCGCGGAGGGTGTGCGGGTCCACGCCGGCCCGTTCGAAGGCCTCCCAAGTGGTCTCCAGGAGGAGCCGCTGCTGCGGGTCCATCGCCATGGCCTCACGCGGGGAGATCCCGAAGAAATGGGCGTCGAACGCGGAGGCGCCGCTGAGGAAGCCGCCCTCACGGGTGGTCGACGTGCCCTGGCCGTCGGGGTCGTCCGAGAACAGGTGCTCCAGGTCCCATCCCCGGTCCGTGGGGAATTCAGTGAGGGCGTCCCCGCCGGAACCGAGCAGTTCCCACAGTTCTTCCGGGGACCTCACGCCGCCCGGGAACCGGCAACTCATGGCCGTGATGGCGATGGGTTCGTGGGCCTGGCTCTCGATGTCCCGCAGACGTCCGTACGCCTCGTCGAGATCCGTCGTGACCTTCTTGAGGTATTCGCGGAGCTTTGCTTCGTTCGCCACTGGCGCTTCACCTATTCGCGTGGTCGAGATCTTGGCGGGAATTCTAGGGAATCCACCGGGACCCGGAGTACGGGGAATGTCCTGGATAGGGGTCCGTACCGCCGGAAACGGGTTCCGGCGGTACGGTCCTTGGGGCCTAGGGGTTCGCGGTCCTAGGGGGTGGGGTTCAGCCCTGGCCGAACTTCTTGTCGATGAGCGCGAACAGTTCGTCGTCGCTCGCGTCCTCGATCTCGTCGGCGGCGGTTTCCCCGTCCGGCTGTCGGACCTCGTTCCACTGGGCCAGCAGCGTCTGGAGGCGCACCGCGACGCGTGCGTGCGCCGCGTCGTCGCCGGCCGCGGCGGACAGCTCCGCCGGGTCCAGCGAGGAGAAGCTGCTTTCGAGGCGGTCGAGTTCCTCCAGTACGGACAGCTTGCGGTCCGCGGCGCCGTCCGGGGCCACCTCGCTCAGCAGGTGCCGGGCGAGGGCGGCCGGGGTCGGGTAGTCGTAGACCAGCGTGGCCGGCAGTCGGAGTCCGGCGGCCGCGCCGAGCCGGTTGCGCAGTTCGACCGCGGTCAGCGAGTCGAAGCCCAGCTCCTTGAACGCCTGCTCCTCACCGATGTGTTCGGCCGACTTGTAGCCGAGTACGGCGGCCACCTCGCCCCGCACCAGGTCCAGTACGGTCCGCTCGCGCTCCGCGGCCGACAGTTCGGCGAGCCGCTGCGCCAGCGTCACCCGACCCGCCCCGGTGGGCCCGGCCGTGGCCGTGTCCTCCGGGCGGTCGGCGCCGGACGCCGTGGCCGCCGTCCGCCGCCCCTGCTGCGCCGACGTGCGCACCAGTCCGCGGAACACGGGCAGGAGTCCGCCGTCCGCGGCCCGCGCCCGCAGGGTCGGCAGGTCGACGGCGACGGGCAGCAGGACCGGCTCGTCCTCCGCCGCGAGGGCCAGGTCGAACAGCGCCAGGCCGTCCGCCGCCGACAGGGGGGCGACCCCGCCGCGCGCGGCGCGTTCCCGCTCCGCCCCGGTGAGCCGGCCCGCCATTCCGCGTTCCTCGCCCCACATGCCCCACACCAGGGAGAGTGCGGTGAGACCCGCGGCCCGCCGGTGCCGGGCGAGTGCGTCGAGGAAGACGTTCGCCGCCGCGTAGTTGGCCTGGCCGGCGCCACCGAGGGCACCGGCGGCGGCGGAGAACAGGACGAACGCCGACAGGTCCAGGTGACGCGTCAACTCGTGCAGATGGAGCGCCCCTTCGACCTTGGGCCGCATCACGCGGTCGACGCGCTCGGGGGTGAGCAGGTCCACGACACCGTCGTCGAGCACGGCCGCGGTGTGGACGACCGCCGTCAGCGGGCGGTCGGCGGGCACGGACTCCAGGACCGCGGCCAGCGCGTCCCGGTCGGCGACGTCACAGGCCGCCCAGGTGACCTCGGCGCCCAACGCGACCAACTGCGCCGTGAGTTCGGCTGCCGTGTCCGTGTCGGCTCCCCTGCGGCCGGTGAGCAGCAGGTGCCGTACGCCGTGTTCGGCGACCAGGTGACGGGTGAGGAGGCCGGCGAGGCCGCCGCCCGCCCCCGTGACCAGGACCGTTCCGCGCGTGTCGATCCGGCTCTTCGTGTCAGCGCCCGCCACCGGCGCGGCGACGGCCGCCCTCGCGAGTCGGGGTGCGTACAGCGCCCCTGCGCGTACGGCCAGTTCGGGTTCGGCGGACGCGAGGGCGCGCGGGAGGGCCCGTCCGGAGGCGTCGGTGTCGTCGAGGTCGACGAGGACGAACCGGTCGGGGTTCTCCGTCTGCGCGGACCGCACCAGACCCCACACGGGGGTGTGGACGAGGTCGGCCGGCTCGGTGTCCGTGTGGGCCGCCACCGCGCCCCGGGTGACGACGGCGAGGCGCGCACCGGCGAAGCGGCCGTCGTCCAGCCAGCTCTGCACGGTCGCGAGCGCCCGGTGCGTCACCTCGCGGGTTTCCTGCGCGAGGCGAGTGGCCCCGTACGCGGTGGTGGTACCCGTGGCCGCCATGAACGGCACGACCACGGTGTCCGGTACCGGCTGCCGGCCGGCCGTGACGGCCGCGTCCAGCGCCGCGAGGTCGTCGTACGCCGTGACCGGGACTCCCGCGCGGCCCAGGGCCGCCGTGAGGAGCGCATGGCCGTCGGTGGCTCCGCCGATGACGACGAGGTTCGCGGCATCCGGCCGGGCCGGGACCGCGGTGCGCACCCAGTCGAGCCGGAACAGCGAGTCGTGCACCCCCTCAGGAGCCACCGAGAACTTCTCGGTGTCCCACTCCCTCGTCACCAGGGACGCGACGGACGCGACGGGCGCGCCCTGCCCGTCGGCCAGTTCGACGGACACGGTGTCCGCTCCGTCGGCGGTGATCCGCAGCCGCAGCGCGTCAGCCCCGACCGCGTGCAGCCGTACGCGGCGCCACGCGAGGGCTTCCCGCCCGGCGGCGCGGCCGTTGCCGCCCGCCGCCGCCAGCGCCTGCACCGCGGCGTCCAGCAGGGCCGGGTGGAGGGCGTATCCGTTCGCCCGTGCGGTGCGCAGTTCGTCGGACAGGAGGGCCTGGGCGAACACCTCCTCGCCACGGACCCAGACCCGCGTCAGGGTCCGCAGGGCCGGACCGTGGTAGAGGCCCGCGGCCATGAGCCGGTCGCGGACCTCCTCGACGGAGACCTCTTCGGCTCCGGCGGGCGGCCAGGGGGTGGCGCCGGCGCCGATGGCTTCGGCGACGGAGTCGGAGGCGGCTTCGGAGTCGGAGGCGGCTTCGGCTTCGGCTTCGGCTCCGGTGAGGAAGCCGGTGGCGTGCCGGGACCAGGATCCGCCGTTCGGCGCATCCGCTTCGGCAGCCTCCGGACGGCTGTGCACCTGTACGGTCCGGCGTCCGGCGTCGGCTCCGCCCACGGTGACGCGGAGCTGTACCGCCCCTTCCTCGGGGAGCACGAGCGGAGCCTCCAGGGTCAGCTCGTCCACCGTCGCGCAGCCGACCTCGTCCCCGGCCCGTAGGGCCAGTTCGACGAAGACCGCACCGGGCACGACCACGGAGTCGGCCACGACGTGGTCCGTCAGCCACGGGTGCGTACGACGGGAGATCCGGCCCGTGAAGAGGAGTCCTCCGGTGTCCGGGAGTTCGACCGCGGCACCCAGCAGGGGGTGACCGGCGGCCTCGATGCCGAGCGAAGCGGCGTCCTCGACTGCGGCGAAGGAGTCGACCCAGTAGCGCTCGTGCTGGAAGGCGTACGTCGGCAGGTCGACCCGCCGGGCGCCGGTACCGGCGAAGTACGCGGCCCAGTCGACGCCGACGCCCTGCGTGTGCGCCCTGCCGAGCGCGGCGATCAGCACCTCGGCCTCCGGACGGCCCTTGCGGAGCAGGGGCACGAAAGCGGCACCTTCCCCGGTGACGCAGTCCTGCGCGAGCGCGGACAGGACCCCGTCGGGGCCGAGTTCCACGTACCTCGTCACCCCGGCGGCCTCCAGGGCCCGGATCCCGTCGAGGAAGCGGACCGCCTCGCGGACGTGCCGGACCCAGAAGTCCGCCGAGCCCATCTCGTCGGAGACGAGCGCACCGGTCAGGTTCGACACGACCGGAATCCGCGGGGCCCCGTAGGCGAGCCCCTCGGCCACCTTCCGGAAGTCGGCCAGCATCCCGTCCATGTGCGGCGAATGGAACGCGTGACTGACCGACAGCCGCTTCGTCTTGCGGCCGGGGAAGGACTCCGCGACCGCGGTCACCGCGTCCTCGTCACCCGCGACGACCACCGAACGCGGGCCGTTGACCGCAGCGACGCTCACCCGGTCCGTCAGCAGCGGCAGGACCTCGTCCTCCGACGCCTCCACCGCAACCATCACCCCACCGGACGGCAACGCCTGCATCAGCCGACCACGCGCCGCCACCAGCGTGCACGCATCCTCCAACGAGAACACCCCGGCCACATGCGCGGCCGCGACCTCACCGATCGAATGCCCCGACAGGAAGTCCGGCCGCACACCCCACGATTCGAGCAGCCGGAACAGCGCCACCTCGACGGCGAACAGCGCGGGCTGCGCATACTCCGTCCGGTCCAGCAGACCGGCGTCCGCGCCGAACAGCACCTCCTTCAGCGGAAGTTCGAAGCTCTCGCCCACGGCGTCCAGTGCCCGCGCGAACACCGGGAACGCGTCGTACAGTTCGCGCCCCATGCCCGGCCGCTGGCTCCCCTGGCCGGTGAACAGGAACGCCACCTGCGGTTCCCCGCTCGCGACGCCCTGGGTGAGACGGGCTGTGGATTCACCCGCCGCCAATGCGGCCAGAGCCTCGCGGTACTCAGTCCGCTCACCGGCGACGATCACGGCCCGGTGGTCGAGTACCGCACGACCGGTCGCGAGGGAGTGGCCGACATCCACCGGCCGCAGACCGTCGTCTCCGTCTTCTTCTCCGTCTTCTTGTCCGTCGAGGTGTGCGAGGAGTCGGGCCGCCTGGTCACGCAGGGCGGCTTCCGTCCTGCCCGAGAGGATCCACGGCCACGCGCCGAGGTCGCCGTCCTGCGGCTGCTCGGCGTCGGGTGCCGTCGCCTGCCGCGCCACCGGTGCCTGCTCCAGGATGGTGTGCGCGTTCGTGCCGCTCACACCGAACGAGGAGATGCCTGCCCGGCGCGGCCGGCCGGTCTCCGGCCATACCGTGGCCTCCGTCAGGAGGGTGATGTCGCCCGCCGTCCAGTCCACGTGCGGGGTCGGCTCGTCCACGTGCAGGGTCTGCGGCAGCACTCCGTGGCGCATCGCCATGACCATCTTGATCACACCGGCCACACCGGCCGCGGCCTGCGTGTGCCCGATGTTCGACTTGACCGAACCCAGCAGCAGCGGCTGGTCCGCGGAACGCTCCTGCCCGTACGTCGCCAACAGCGCCTGCGCCTCGATCGGGTCCCCTAGCCGGGTACCCGTACCGTGCGCCTCCACCGCGTCCACCTCGGCGGCCGACAGCCCGGCACTCGCGAGAGCAGCCCGGATGACCCGCTGCTGCGACGGACCGTTCGGAGCCGTCAGACCATTGCTCGCACCGTCCTGGTTGACCGCAGAACCACGCACCACCGCCAGCACCGGATGCCCGTTGCGACGGGCGTCCGACAGCCGCTCCACGAGCAGCATGCCGACCCCCTCACCCCAGCCCGTACCGTCGGCACCCGCGGCGAACGCCTTGATGCGGCCGTCCGCGGCGAGCCCGCCCTGACGGCTGAACTCGACGAACGCACCCGGCGTCGACATCACGGTGACGCCACCTGCCAGGGCGATCGAGCACTCGCCGTTGCGGAGCGCCTGCACCGCGAGGTGCAGGGCCACGAGCGACGCCGAGCAGGCGGTGTCGACCGTGACCGCCGGACCTTCGAGCCCGAAGACGTACGAGAGCCGGCCCGAGACGACGCTCGCGGAGTTTCCGGTGCTCATGAAGCCGTCGCCGCCGTCGGCGGAGTTCAGTACGAGCGAGAGGTAGTCCTGGCCGTTGGTGCCGACGAAGACGCCGGCCTGGCTGCCGCGCAGCGACGAGGGGTCGATGCCGGCCCGCTCGAACGCCTCCCAGGACGTTTCGAGAAGGAGCCGCTGCTGCGGGTCCATGGCCAGGGCCTCACGCGGTGAGATCCCGAAGAAGCCGGCGTCGAAGTCCGCGACGTCGTACAGGAAGCCGCCTTCGCGGGCGTACGAGGTGTCCTGCTCGGACTGCGGTCCGAACAGCTCCTCGGCGTCCCAGCCGCGGTCGGCCGGGAACTCACCGATGGCGTCGCCACCGGTGGCCAGCAGCTGCCAGAGGTCCTCGGGGGTACGGACTCCGCCGGGGAAGCGGCAGCTCATCGCGACGATCGCGATCGGATCGTCGTCGGCCGTCCTGGCCGCCGCCGGGGCGGCGGTGGCATCCGCGGTTTCCGTGCCGAGCAGTTCGCCCCTCAGGTGGTCCGCCAGGTCGGCGGACGTCGGGTAGTCGTAGATCAGTGTCGCCGGAAGGCTCAGCCCGGTGGCGGCACCGAGACGGTTGCGCAGCTCGATCGCCGTGAGCGAGTCGAAGCCGAGCTCCTTGAACGCCCTTCCCGCGCCGACGCTCTCCGCTCCGGTGTGGCCGAGGACCGCGGCGACCTCCTTGCGCACGAGGTCGAGCAGCAGCCGGTCCCGTTCGGCGGCGGAGAGGCACGCCAGCCGCTGGGCCAGGGAGCGGCGGCCGTCGGAGGGCCCGTCGGCCCGGCCCTCGTCGTCCGCGTGTGCGGTGAGCGCGCTCCGGGCCTCGGGAAGTTCGGCGAAGAGGCTGCTGGGGCGCACGGCCGTGAAGGTGGGGGCGAACCGGTTCCAGTCCACGTCCACGACGGTGACGACGGTGTCGTCCGCTCCGAGGGCCCGATGGAGGGCGGCGATCGCCGGCTCCGCGGCCATGGGCGGTACGCCGCCCTTGCGCATGCGGGCGTCCATCGCCTCGTCGGCGGCCATGCCGCCTTCGGCCCAGGGACCCCATGCGAGGGAGGTCGCGGCCAGTCCGGCGGCACGCCGCTGCTCGGCCAGGGCGTCCAAGTAAGCATTGGCGGCTGCATAGTTGGCCTGTCCGGCCGTGCCCCACGTGCCGGTGACGGACGAGAAGAGCACGAACGCGGAGAGCTCGATGCCCAGCTCGACGGTCAGCTCGTGCAGGTTGAGGGCGGACGTCGCCTTCGCCCGCAGCACGCTCTCGAACCGCTCCGGTGTCAGCGCGTCGAGGACGCCGTCGTCCAGCACGCCAGCCGTGTGCACGACCGCCGTGAGCCCGGTGGCTTCGGCCGCGAGCAGCGTCCGCAGGGCATCACGGTCGGCGGCGTCGCAGGCGACGACCGACACTTCCACGCCGAGCTCCGACAGTTCCGCGACCAGCTCGGCAGCACCGGGAGCCTCCGGGCCCCGGCGGCTGGTCAGCACCAGACGCTCGGCGCCCGCTCCGGCCAGCCAACGCGCGACCCGCCCACCGAGGGCACCCGTACCACCGGTCACCAGCACGGTCCCCGACGGCGCCCAGGAGCCGGAACCGCCGGCAGCCCGGACCAGACGACGCCCAAAGACCCCGGAGGAACGGACCGCGACCTGGTCCTCACCAGAACCGCCGGACAGGACCCCGACCAGACGGCCCATGGCCCGCTCATCCCACACCTCGGGCAGATCGACCAGACCACCCCAACGTGCGGGAGCCTCCAGAGCCACCACCCGGCCCAGCCCCCACACCTGAGCCTGCACCGCAGATATCAGACGGTCGGACCGGCCCACGCTCACCGCACCACGGGTCAGGCACCACAACGGCGCCTCCACCCCGGCATCACCCAACGCCTGCACCAGACCAGCCGACGCCACAACCCCAGCAGCCTCGTCCAAGGCCAGCAGAGACGCCACACCCGCCACCGAACCAGCAGCCACCAACAGCTCGGCCAGCCCGGCACGATCCGTACCCGGCTCGACCACCACCCGTCGAACCTCGGCACCACGGCCCGTCAGCGCATCCACCACAGCCGTGTCATCCACACCGGCGGCGGGGACCACGAGCAGCCACTCCCCCGACAACCGCACACCGGACGCGACCGCGACCGCGTCCGTCAACGGCTTCCACGACACCCGGTAGCGCCAGCCGTCGGCCTCCGGCTGCACGGCCGGGTCCCCGCCGCGTCGGGCGAGCACCGCTTCCGGCCAGTAGCGCCGGCGCTGGAAGGGGTACGTGGGCAGGTCGACGCGTACAGGGCCCGTTCCGTAGAGCGACTGCCAGTCGACGGAGATCCCGCGGACATGACTCTGGGCCAGCGCGGCCATGACCGTTTCGGTCTCGGCGCGGCCCTTCCGGATGGCGGGCACGAATGCGGCCGCTCCTTCGCCGCCGCATGCCTGGCCGAGCGCCGAGAGGACGCCGTCGGGGCCGAGTTCGACGTACGTCGTCACTCCAGCGGCCTCCAGGGCCCGCACACCGTCCAGGAAGCGGACCGTTTCGCGGACGTGGCGGACCCAGAAGTCCGCCGAGCCCATCTCGTCGGAGACGAGCGCACCGGTCAGGTTCGACACGACCGGAATCCGCGGGGCCGCGAAGGACAGCCCCTCCACCACCTGACGGAAACCGTCCAGCATCCCGTCCATGTGCGGCGAATGGAACGCGTGGCTCACGGTCAGCCGCTTGCTCTTGCGGTCCGCGAACGCTTCCGCGACCGCGGTCACCGCGTCCTCGTCACCGGCGATCACCACCGACCGCGGTCCGTTGATCGCGGCAATGCTCACCCGGTCGGTCAGCAACGGCAGGACCTCGTCCTCCGAAGCCTCCACCGCGACCATCACACCGCCCGCCGGCAGCTCCTGCATGAGCCGACCGCGGGCAGCGACGAGCGTGCACGCATCGTCCAGGGTCAGTACCCCGCCGACATGCGCGGCGGCGATCTCGCCGATCGAGTGCCCGGACAGGAAGTCCGGCCGCACACCCCAGCCCTCCAGGAGCCGGTACAACGCCACCTCGACGGCGAACAGGGCCGGCTGGGTGAACCGCGTCTCGTCGAGCAGAGCCGCGTCCGATCCGAACAGGACGTCCTTCAGCGGCATTTCGAGGTCGAGTCGGGCGCAGACGGCGTCCAGCGCGTCGGCGAACAGCGGGTAGGCGTCGTACAGTTCGCGCCCCATCCCCAGCCGCTGACTCCCCTGCCCCGTGAACAGGAAAGCCGTCTTCCCACCGACGGGCGAACCCTCGACCACTCCCGGCGCCGAGTCGCCGTCCGCCAGCGCGGCCAGGCCCGCCAGCAGACCCTCACGGTCCGCGGCCACCACCGCCGCACGCTCCTCGAACGTGGAACGGCCGGTCGCCAGGGTCCTTCCGACGTCAGACGGTCGGAGTTCGGGGTCCGCGAGGAGCCGTGCGCGCAGGCCGGCGGCCTGGGCCCGGAGCCCGGCGTCGCTCTTCGCCGAGATCACGACGGGCAGGGGCAGGTCGAGGGGGCCCGGATCCACGGATCCGGAGTCGTCCCGGCCGGCCTCCGCCGGCTCGGGGGCCTGCTCGATGATCGTGTGGGCGTTGGTGCCGCTGAACCCGAACGAGGAGACACCCGCGCGGCGCGGGCGGCCCGTTACGGGCCATTCCCGCTGCTCGGTCAGCAGGGTGATCTCGCCCGCCTCCCACTCCACGCGCGGCGAGGGCTCGTCGATGTGGAGGCTCTGCGGCAGGACTCCGTGCTGCATGGCCAGCACCATCTTGATCACGCCGGCGACACCGGCCGCGGCCTGGGTGTGACCGATGTTCGACTTGATCGAACCCAGCAGCAGCGGCTGATCGGCCGACCGGTCCTGGCCGTACGTCGCCAGCAGCGCCTGCGCCTCGATCGGGTCGCCGAGGGTGGTGCCCGTGCCGTGTGCTTCGACCGCGTCGACGTCGGCGGCCGACAGCCCGGCGCTCGCGAGGGCGGCTCGGATCACGCGTTGCTGCGAGGGCCCGTTGGGGGCGGTGAGTCCGTTGCTCGCACCGTCCTGGTTGACCGCCGAACCCCGTACCACCGCCAGGACCGGGTGCCCGTTGCGGCGGGCGTCCGACAGCCGCTCCACGAGCAGCATGCCGACACCCTCACCCCAGCCCGTACCGTCGGCACCCGCGGCGAACGCCTTGATGCGGCCGTCCTCCGCCAGCCCGCGCTGGCGGCTGAATTCGATGAACGTGCCGGGCGTCGACATGACGGTGACGCCGCCTGCCAGGGCGATCGAGCACTCGCCGTTGCGGAGCGCCTGGACCGCCCAGTGCAGGGCTACCAGTGAAGACGAGCAGGCGGTGTCAATGGTGACCGCCGGGCCTTCGAGTCCGAACACGTAGGACAGCCGGCCGGACACGACGCTGGCGGCGTTACCCGTCCCCAAGTGTCCTTCGAGGCCTGCCGGTTCCTCCAGGAGCACGGAGAGGTAGTCCTGGCCGTTGGTTCCGACGAAGACACCGGCCTGGCTGCCGCGCAGCGTCGCCGGGTCGATCCCGGCCCGCTCGAACGCCTCCCACGAGGTTTCCAGCAGCAGCCGCTGCTGCGGATCCATGGCGAGGGCCTCGCGCGGCGAGATCCCGAAGAAGTCCGCGTCGAAGTCGGCGGCGTCGTAGACGAAGCCGCCTTCGCGGGCGTACGAGGTGCCCTGCGCGCCCGGGTCGGCGTCGTACAGGGCGTCGAGGTCCCAGCCGCGGTCCAGGGGGAGGTCCGAGATCGCGTCGGCGCCCGAGGCAAGGAGCTGCCAGAGGTCTTCCGGGGTACGGACTCCGCCGGGGAAGCGGCAGCTCATCGCGACGATCACGATCGGGTCGTCGTCCTCCGCCGCCGTCGTGGTGGCCGAGCCGGTCACCGCGAGCTGTGTGCCGAGGAGTTCCGAATTCAGGTGGGCCGCGAGCGCGGCCGGTGTCGGGTAGTCGTAGACGAGCGTGGCCGGGAGGCGCAGCTCCGTGGCGGCGCCGAGCCGGTTTCGGAGTTCGACCGCGGTCAGCGAATCGAAGCCGATCTCGCGGAAAGCGCGTCCCGCCTCGATGTCCCGGGCGCCGGAGTGCCCCAGGACTTCGGCGACGTGCGTGCGCACGAGGTCGAGGAGGAACGGGTCGCGGTCGCCGGCGGAGAGGCCCCGCAGGTGGGCGACGAGTGACGAGCCGGCCCGGTCGGTACGGTCGCCCGCGGGCTCCGCACCGCGGGTGGCGGCCTCGGCCTCCGGCAGTTCGGTGAGGAGTTTTCCGGTGCGGACCGCCGTGAACCCGGGGACGAACCTCGCCCAGTCGAAGTCCGCGATGGTCAGGGCCGCTTCGTACGAGCCGATGGCCTGGCGGAGGGCCGTGATGGCGAGCTCGGCGTTCATGGGCGGTACGCCGCCCCGGCGCATGCGGGCGTCCAGTGCCTCGTCGGCGGCCATGCCGCCTTCGGCCCACGGACCCCACGCGAGGGAGGTCGCGGCCAGCCCGACGGCACGCCGCTGCTCGGCCAGGGCGTCCAGGTAGGCGTTGGCGGCGGCGTAGTTGGCCTGTCCGGCCGCGCCGATCGTGCCGCTCACCGAGGAGAACAGTACGAACGCGGAGAGTTCGATGCCGAGTTCGGCCGTGAGCTCGTGCAGGTGCAGGGCGGAGGTCGCCTTGGCGCGGAGCACGCTCTCAAAGCGTTCGGGTGTCAGGGCGTCGAGGATTCCGTCGTCCAGTACACCGGCCGTGTGCACGACCGCCGTGAGCCCGGTGGCTTCGGCGGCAAGCAGCGTCCGCAGGGCATCCCGGTCGGAGACATCGCAAGCGGCGACCGACACGTCCACACCCTGCCCGGTCAGCTCCGCGACCAGCTCGGCGGCACCAGGAGCCTCCGAGCCCCGGCGGCTGGTCAGCACCAGACGCTCGGCGCCCGCCCCGGCCAGCCAACGGGCGACCCGGCTGCCCAGCGCACCCGTACCACCGGTCACCAGCACGGTCCCGGACGGCACCCAGGAGCCGGAGGCCCCGGCCGCACGGACCAGACGACGCCCGAACACACCGGAGGAACGAACCGCGACCTGATCCTCACCAGAACCACCGGCCAGGACCCCAACCAGACGGCCCATGGCCCGCTCGTCCCACACCTCGGGCAGATCGACCAGACCACCCCACCGGCCGGGAGCCTCCAGAGCCGCAACCCGACCCAGCCCCCACACCTGAGCCTGCACCGCAGACACCAGACGATCGGACCGGCCCACGCTCACCGCGCCACGCGTCAGGCACCACAACGGCACCTCCACCCCGGCATCACCCAACGCCTGCACCAAACCAGCCGTCGCCACAACCCCAGCGGCCTCGTCCAAGGCCAGCAGAGACACCACACCCGCCACCGAACCAGCAGCCACCAACAGCTCGGCCAGCCCGGCACGATCCGTACCTGGCTCGACCACCACCCGTCGAACCCCGGCACCACAGCCGGCCAGGGCGTCCACAACGGCCACGTCGTCCACCCCGGCCGGGGACACGACCAGCCACGCCCCGGACAGTCGCGCACCGGAGGAAGTGACATCCGTGAGCGGCTTCCACGACACCCGGTAGCGCCAGCCGTCGACCTCCGATTGCTCCTGGCTCTGCCGACGCCATGCCGACAGGGCGGGGACGAGCTCGCTGAAGCGGGCGTCGTCGGCCACCTCCAGTTCGGTCGCCAGGGACGTGAGGTCGCCGCGCTCCACCGCTTCCCAGAACCGGGCGTCCGCCACGTCGGCCGCCGGGGCGGCTACGGGGCTGCCGTCCGACCGGATCGTCTCCGGCCAGTAGCGCTGCCGCTGGAAGGCGTACGTCGGCAGTTCCACCCGGCGGGCACCCGAACCGGCGTAGAGAGCGGGCCAGTTCACTTCCACACCGCGTACGTGGGCGAGGGCCAGGGCGGTGACGACCGTCTCCGCCTCCCCGCGCCCGGCACGCAGCACCGGTACGAACGCGGCATCCACGTCACCCGACACGCAGTCCTGGGCCAGTGCGGACAGCACCCCGTCCGGGCCCAGTTCCACGAACGTGGTCACACCGGCCGTCTCCAGGGCGCGCACACCGTCCAGGAAGCGGACCGTTTCCCGGACGTGCCGGACCCAGAACTCCGCCGAACCCATCTCGTCGGTGACGGCGGTGCCGGTGAGGTTCGAGACGACCTGGATGCGCGGCGCGGCGAAGGACAGGCCTTCCACCACCCGGCGGAAGTCGTCGAGCATGCCGTCCATGTGCGGGGAGTGGAAGGCGTGGCTGACGGTCAGCCGCTTGGTCTTGCGGCCCTGCGCCTCGAAGGTCGTGGCGATCGCGGCCGCAGCGTCCTCGTCACCGGCGATCACGACCGACAGCGGTCCGTTGGCGGCGGCGATACTCACCCGGTCGGTCAGCAGCGGCAGGACCTCGTCTTCCGAAGCCTGCACCGCGATCATCGCGCCACCGGACGGCAGCGCCTGCATCAGCCGGCCGCGCGCCGCGACCAGCGTGCACGCGTCGTCCAGCGAGAACACCCCGGCCACGTGCGCGGCGACGATCTCACCGATCGAATGCCCCGACAGGAAGTCCGGCCGCACACCCCACGATTCGAGGAGTCGGAACAGGGCCACCTCCACGGCGAACAGCGCGGGCTGCGCGTACTCCGTCCGGTCCAGCAGACCGGCGTCCGCACCGAACAGCACCTCCTTCAGCGGCAGTTCGAGGCCCTGGAAGCGTTCGCAGACCGCGTCCAGGGCATCCGCGAACACCGGGTACGCGGCGTACAGTTCGCGCCCCGCGCCCAGGCGCTGGCTGCCCTGGCCGGTGAAGAGGAAGGCGAGCCCGCCCGCGGTCACCGTGCCCTGGAGCAGCCCCGGTACCCGCTCTCCGGCGGCGAGGGCCGCCAGGCGGGCGACGAGGGTTTCGCCGTCCGTCGGTTCACCGATCACCACCGCGCGGTGTTCGAGGGCGGCGCGGTGGGTGGCGAGGGTGTGGCCGAGGTCGAGTGCTCCGCGCCCTCCGGGTACGGCCACCGCGTCGGCCGCGGTCGGGCGCAGTCGGTCCGCCTGGGCCCGCAGGGCGGCCTCGGTGCGGCCGGAGACGAGCCACGGCAGCACCGGGAGACCAGCTCCTGACGGGGCCTGCGGCGTGGTGTCCGTGTGCTGCGGTGCCTGTTCGAGGACGGCGTGGGCGTTGGTGCCGCTGTAGCCGAACGAGGAGACGCCGGCCCGGCGGGGACGGCCGGTCTCGGGCCACTGGCGCCGCTCGGTCAGGAGCTCGATGTCGCCGGCCGACCAGTCCACGAAGGGGGTCGGCTCGTCGACGTGCAGGGTCTGCGGGAGCACCCCGTGCCGCATCGCCATGACCATCTTGACGACGCCGGCGACACCGGCGACGGCCTGCGTGTGCCCGATGTTCGACTTGACGGAGCCGAGTAGCAGCGGACGGTCCTCGGGGCGGCCCTGGCCGTACGTGGCCAGCAGGGCCTGGGCCTCGATCGGGTCCCCGAGCCGGGTGCCCGTGCCGTGCGCCTCCACGGCGTCGACGTCCCCTGCGCTGAGCCCGGCGTCGGCGAGGGCTTCGCGGATGACGCGCTGCTGTGAGGGGCCGTTGGGGGCGGTGAGGCCGTTGCTGGCGCCGTCCTGGTTGACGGCCGTGCCCCGGACGACCGCGAGGACCGGGTGTCCGTTGCGGCGGGCGTCGGACAGCCGTTCCAGGAGCAGCAGGCCGACGCCTTCGGACCAGACGGTGCCGTCGGCGGCCGCGGCGAAGGCCTTGATGCGGCCGTTCTCCGCGAGGCCGCGCTGGCGGCTGAACTCGGTGAACGCGCCGGGCGTGGACATGATGGTCACCGCGCCCGCGAGCGCCATCGCGCATTCCCCCCGGCGCAGGGCCTGGGCGGCGAGGTGCAGGGCGACGAGCGAGGAGGAGCAGGCCGTGTCGAGGGTGACCGCGGGCCCCTCCAGGCCGAACGTGTAGGAGAGGCGGCCGGAGACGACGCTGGCCGCGTTGCCGGTGCCGAGGTGGCCTTCGAGGCCGTCGGCGTCGTCCAGCCACAGCTGGAGGTAGTCCTGGGCGTTGGAGCCGACGAACACGCCGGTGCGGCTGCCGCCGAGGGTGGTCGGGTCGATGCCGGCGCGCTCGAACGTCTCCCAGGCCGTTTCCAGCAGCAGCCGCTGCTGGGGGTCCATGGCGAGGGCTTCGCGCGGGGAGATCCCGAAGAACGCGGCGTCGAAGTCGGCCGCTTCGTGCAGGAAGCCGCCCTCGCGGAGGTAGCTGGTGCCCTCGCGGTCGGGGTCGTCGCTGTACAGGGTGTCGAGGTCCCAGCCGCGGTCGGCGGGGAAGGCGGTGATGCCGTCGCGGCCCTCGGCGAGCAGCTGCCACAGGTCTTCGGGGGAGGTGATGCCGCCGGGGAAGCGGCAGCTCATCGCGACGATGGCGATCGGGTCGTCGTCCTCGGCGGGTCCGCTGGCGGCGCCCGCCGCCACGTCCGTGCCGGTGGCGGTGTCGTCCGGGAGGTCGCCGACGATCTCCTGGCGCAGGTACTGGGCCAGGGCGGTCGCCGTCGGGTAGTCGAAGACGAGGGTGGCCGGCAGGCGGCGGCCGGTGGCGTCGCCGAGCAGGTTGCGCAGTTCGACGGCGGTGAGCGAGTCGAAGCCCAGCTCCTTGAAGGAGCGGCCCGGTTCGACGGAGGCGGCGCCCGGGTAGCCGAGCGCGGCCGCGACCTGCTTGCGGACCAGGTCGAGCAGCGTGCGGTCCTGTTCGGCGGCCGGGAGGCCGGCCAGGCGCTGCCGCAGCCCGGACGCGCCCGTAGCGGCGGCCGTGCCGCCCGCGGACCGGCGGGCGGGAACCCGTACGAGCCCGCGGAGCAGCGGGGACAGGGTGCCGGCCCGGGCCTGCGTGCGCAGGCCCGCGAGGTCGACGCGCATCAGGGCGGGGACGGTCTCGTCGATGCGGTGGACGAGGTCGAAGAGGCCGAGGCCCTCTTCGGAGGTGAGCGGGGGCAGTCCGCCGCGGGTCATGCGGCTGATGTCGGTGTCGGTGAGGCTGCCTGCCATGCCCGCGCCGTCGGCCCACAGGGTCCAGGCCAGGGAGGTGGCGGGGAGTCCGAGGGAGCGGCGGTGCTGGGCGAGCGCGTCGAGGAACACGTTGGCCGCGGCGTAGTTGCCCTGTCCGGCGCCGCCGAGGAGGCCGCCGACGGACGAGAACAGCAGGAACGCGGAGAGGTCGAGGTGCCGGGTCAGCTCGTGGAGGTGGCAGGCCGCGTCGGCCTTGGGGCGCAGTACGGCCGACAGGCGTTCGGGGGTGAGCGAGGTGATCACGCCGTCGTCGAGGACTCCGGCGGTGTGGACGACAGCGCCGAGCGGGTGCGCGGCGGGTACCGCGTCCAGTACGGCGGCCAGCGCGTCACGGTCGGCGACGTCGCACGCGGCCCAGGTCACCGAGGCTCCCGCGGCGGCGAGTTCGGCTTCGAGCCGCTGTGCGCCGGGGGTGGATCCGCCGCGGCGGCCGACGAGCAGCAGGTGGCGTACGCCGTGCTCGGCGACGAGACGGCGGGCGATCAGACCGCCGAGGAGGCCGCCGGCGCCGGTGATCAGCACGGTCGACCCGGGCGCGTACGCCGGTCCGGCCGGGGCCGGGGCGTCGGTGCTGTCCCGGGCCACGCGGGTGAGGCGCGGCACGTGGACGGTTCCGGCACGTACGGCGAGCTGCGGCTCGCCCGCGGCGACGGCCGTGGCGAGGGCGGCGGGCAGGGCGCGTACGGAGTCCTCGGCGCCGTCGGTGTCGAGGAGCAGCAGCCGGTCGGGGTGCTCGGCCTGCGCGGAGCGCAGCAGGCCGCGGACGGCCGCGTGGGCCGGGTCGGTGAGCGTGTCGGCGGCCGTACCGGTGTCGCCGGCCTCGACGGCGCCGCGGGTCAGGACGACCAGGCGGGTGGTGGCGAAGCGGTCGTCGCCGGTGAAGGGTGCTTCGCCCAGCCAGGTCCTGGCGAGGGCGAGGGCGTGGTGGGCGGCCCGGTGGACCGCCTCGGCGGACAGTTCCGGGGCCGGGCCGTCCTCGGGGGTGGCGGCCTGGCCGTAGGCCGCGAACACGGCGTCGGGCACGGGCGCTCCGGCGTCGACCGCCGCCGCGAGCCCGGCCAGGTCGGCGTACACGGCGATGTTCTCCGTGCCTACGCCGGTGCCGGTGCCGGTGCCGGGGGTGCCGGTGAGGAGGGCGGCCGGAACCCGCGTCCCGAGGACCGCCCAGTGGTCGCCGCCGGACGCCGTGCCGGGACCGGCGGGGGCGGGCAGTGCCGTCCACTCGGTCCGGAACACCGACTCGTGGTGGGCGGTGCGTGCCGCCTGGACCTGTTCGGCGGACACGGTCCGCAGGACGAGCGAGTCGACGGTCGCGACGGGCGCGCCCGTCGCGTCCGCGATCTCCAGGCGTACGCCGCCGGTTCCCTTCGGGGTCAGGTGCACGCGCAGGGCGTCGGCCCCGGCGGCGTGGAGGGTCACTCCGCTCCAGGCGAACGGGAGCCGGCCCTCGCCCTCGGTGCCGCCCAGGACGCCGAGGCCCAGCGTGTGGAGGGCGGCGTCCAGGAGGGCGGGGTGGAGGCCGAAGTCACCTGCGGCGGCGGCGAATTCCTCGGGGAGCCCCACCTCGGCGTACACGCTGTCGCCGTGCCGCCAGGCGGCGGTGAGGCCGCGGAACGCCGGTCCGTAGCCCATGCCGACTTCGGCGAGGTCGGCGTAGAGGCTGTCGGTGGCGAGGGGCTCGGCACCCGCCGGGGGCCACTGCCCGGACGTGAACCGCTGCGCGGCCGGGACGGCGGGTCCGTGGGTCAGTACGCCGGCGGCGTGGCGGGTCCAGGGCTCGTCGGCCGTGCTGTCCTTCGGGCGGGAGGAGAGGGTGAAGGCGCGCCGGCCCGAACCGTCGGCGTCGGGTGCGCTCACGTGCATCTGTAGCTGTACGCCGCCCCGTTCGGGCAGGACGAGCGGTGCTTCGAGCGTCAGTTCCTCGACGAGGTCGCAGCCGACCTGGTCACCGGCCCGTACCGCCAGGTCCACGAAGGCCGTGCCGGGGAGAAGGATGCTGTCCATGACCTTGTGGTCGGCGAGCCAGGGGTGGGTGGTGGGTGACAGCAGGCCGGTGAAGAGGAAGCCCTCGGAGTCGGCGAGGGCGACGGCCGCGCCGAGCAGGGGGTGCGCTGCCTCGTCGAGTCCCGCCGCGCCCACGTCGCCGGTCCGGGCTCCCGGGCCGATCCAGTAGCGCTGCCGTTGGAAGGGGTAGGTGGGCAGGTCGACGCGGCGGGTGCCGGTCCCGGCGAAGAATCCCTGCCAGTCGACGCGGACACCGTGCACGTGAGCCCGTGCGAGGGCGGTGACGACCGCTTCCGCCTCCGGACGCCCCTTGCGGAGCAACGGCACGAACACGGCGCCGTTCTGCTCGACACAGCCCTGAGCGAGCGCGGACAGTACCCCGTCCGGACCCAGCTCGACGAACGCACTGACGCCGGCCGCCTCCAGAACACGGACACCATCAAGGAAGCGGACCGCCTCGCGGACGTGCCGGACCCAGAACTCCGCCGAACCCATCTCGTCCGACACCAGGCCACCGGTCAGGTTCGACACCACCGGGATCACCGGCGCGGCGAAGGACAACCCCTCCACGACGTGGCGGAAATCGTCCAGCATTCCGTCCATGTGCGGCGAATGGAACGCGTGACTGACCGTCAACCGCTTGCTCTTGCGGCCGGGGAAGGACTCCGCGACCGCGGTCACCGCGTCCTCGTCACCCGCGATCACCACCGACCGCGGGCCGTTGACCGCAGCGATACTCACCCGGTCCGTCAGCAGCGGCAGGACCTCGTCCTCCGACGCCTCCACCGCCACCATCACACCACCGGACGGCAACGCCTGCATCAGCCGCCCACGCGCCGCCACCAACGTGCACGCGTCCTCCAGCGACAACACCCCGGCCACGTGCGCAGCCGCGATCTCACCGACCGAATGCCCCGACAGGAAGTCCGGCCGCACACCCCACGATTCGAGCAGCCGGAACAGCGCCACCTCGACGGCGAACAGCGCGGGCTGCGCATACTCCGTCCGGTCCAGAAGCTCGGCATCGTCTCCGAACAGCACGTCTTTCAGGGGCAGTTGCAGCCGCTCGCACACCGCGTCCAGGGCGGCCGCGAACACCGGGTAGGCGTCGTACAGTTCACGGCCCATTCCCAGCCGCTGACTGCCCTGTCCCGTGAACAGGAAAGCCGTCTTCCCACCGACGGGCGAACCCTCGACCACTCCCGGCGCCGAGTCCCCGTCCGCCAGTGCGGTCAGGCCCGCCAGCAGACCCTCACGGTCCGCGGCCACCACCGCCGCACGCTCCTCGAACGCGGCCCTGCCGACGGCCAGCGAGCGGGCGGTGTCGACGGGGCTCTGCGCGGGGAGTTCCCCGGCGTGCGCGAGGAGGCGCTCCGCCTGCTCGCGCAGGGCGTCGCGGGTCTTCGCCGACAGGAGCCACGGCACGGCCGGCGGGTTCGGCCGCGCGGCCCCGTCGGGCCGCTCCGGTGCCCGGTCGGTTTCGGGGGCCTGCTCGATGATCGTGTGGACGTTGGTGCCGCTGACGCCGAACGCCGAGACGCCGACCCGGTACGGGCGCCCGGTCTCCGGCCAGGCCCGCTGCTCGGTGAGCAGGGAGACCGCGCCGGCCGACCAGTCGACGTGCGTGGTGGGCTCGTCCACGTGCAGGGTCTTGGGCAGTACGCCGTGCCGCATCGCCATGACCATCTTGATGATCCCGGCGACGCCGGCGGCGTTCTGGGTGTGGCCGATGTTCGACTTGAGGGAGCCCAGCCACAGCGGCCGGTCCGCCGGCCGGTCCTGCCCGTACGTGGCGAGCAGCGCCTGCGCCTCGATCGGGTCGCCCAGGGTCGTGCCCGTGCCGTGGGCCTCGACGGCGTCGACGTCGGCGGCGGTCAGGCGGGCGCCTTCGAGGGCCTGCCGGATGACGCGCTGCTGCGCGGGTCCGTTGGGGGCGGTCAGGCCGTTGCTGGCGCCGTCCTGGTTGACGGCGGAGCCGCGGACGACGGCCAGGACGCGGTGGCCGTTGCGGCGGGCGTCGGAGAGGCGCTCCACCAGCAGGACGCCGACGCCCTCCGACCAGCCGGTGCCGTCGGCCGCTTCGGCGAAGGACTTGCAGCGGCCGTCGGCCGACAGGCCGCGCTGGCGGCTGAACTCGACGAAGACGTCCGGGCCGGCGAGGACCGTGACGCCCGCGGCCAGGGCCAGCGAGCACTCCCCCTGGCGCAGGGCCTGGACGGCCATGTGCAGGGCGACGGACGAGGACGAGCAGGCCGTGTCGATGGTGGCGGCGGGGCCTTCGAGGCCGAACACGTAGGCGAGGCGGCCGGAGACCACGCTGGAGGCGGTGCCGGTGAGGAGGTGGCCCTCGACTCCGTCGGGCAGGTCGTAGGAGCCGGCCCCGTAGGCGTTGGCGGACGCGCCGACGAAGACGCCGGCGCGGCTGCCGCGCAGGGTCGCCGGGTCGATCCCGGCCCGTTCGAAGACCTCCCAGGTGGTCTCCAGCAGCAGGCGCTGCTGCGGGTCCATGGCGAGGGCTTCGCGCGGGGAGATGCCGAAGAAGGCGGGGTCGAACTCGGGTGCCTCGTACAGGAATCCGCCGTCGCGGGCGTACGTGGTTCCGGGGTGGTCGGGGTCGGGGTCGTACAGCGACTCGATGTCCCAGCCGCGGTCGGCGGGGAAGCCGGAGATGGCGTCGCCGCCGCTCTCGACTAGCTTCCACAGGTCCTCGGGTGAGCGGACTCCGCCGGGGAAGCGGCAGCTCATGCCGACGATCGCGATCGGTTCGCGCGCGGCGTCGGTGAGCTCCTGGTTCCGGCGGCGCAGCCGCTCGGTTTCCTTGAGGGAGGCCCGCAGCGCTTCAACGACTTTTTCGTTCGGGGTGGTCATCACTTACTCCGCACTTCGGGCACGTCAAGAGTTGCTGTTGCTGGTGGTGGTGTCGGCGGGGGCGCCGTCGTCGATGCCGCCGCCGTCGAGGGCGAGGTCGAGGAGGTCCTGGAGGTCCATCGTGTCGATGGACCCGCCGGTGTCGGTGTCTTCCTGACCGGGTTCCGTGGCCGGGGTGTCCGGTCCGGCGAGCCGCAGGAGGGTGTCGAGGAGTCCCGCTTCGCGGATCCGGCCCAGGGGGATGGTGGCGAGGGTCCGGCGCAGTTCCACGTCCTGCGGGTCGGTGTCGAGGTCCGCCGCGTTGGGGCCGGCGGTACCGGCGCCGCCGTCGGGGAAGAGGGCGCGCAGCAGGTGGCGGGTCAGGGCCTGCGGGTTGGGGTAGTCGAAGACGAGGCTGGACGGCAGCCGCAGGCCGACCGCGGCGCCGAGGCGGTTGCGGAGTTCGACCGCGGTCAGCGAGTCGAAGCCCAGGTCCTTGAAGGCCCGGTCCGGTGCGACGGCGTCCGCGGACGGGTGGCCGAGCGCCGTCGCCGCGTGCTCGCGCACGAGGTCGAGGAGTGCGGTGTCCCGGTCGTCCCCGGACAGTGCGGCCAGCCGGCCGAGGACCGCCGCGGACGGGTCCGCGTGCTCTGTGGTGCCGGCGGCCGCGGCCTCCTCGCGGAGTGCGCCGCGTACTTCGGGCAGGTCGGCGATGAGCGGGCGGGGGCGCGCCGCCGTGAACAGCGGTGCGAACCGTGCCCAGTCGACGGAGGCCACGGTCACCGCGGCGTCCCGGCCTGCGAGGGCACGTTCCAGGGCCAGCAGGTTCGTCGCGGGGTCCACGGGCGGCAGTCCGCGTCGGCTGAGCTGTTCCTCCGCGTCGCCCTCGGCGGCCATGCCGCCGTCGGCCCACGGTCCCCAGGCGATCGCCGTGGCGGCGAGCCCGCGGGCCGCGCGGCGTTCCGCGAGCGCGTCGAGGAAGGTGTTCGCCGCGGCGTAGGCCCCTTGGCCGCCGCTGCCCCAGGTGCCGGCGATGGACGAGAAGAGGACGAACGCGTCGAGGGAGTCGGGTGCGTCGAACAGGGCGTCGAGGTGCACGGCCCCGGCGGTCTTGGCGGTGACGACCCGGGCGAAGCCGGGCAGGTCGGTACCCGTGCCGGGCGGCTGGGAGACGCCCGCGGCGTGCACCACGGCGCGTACCGGGGTGCCGTCGGCCGCCAGGCCCGCGACGAGTGCCTCCAGCGCGTCCCGGTCGGTGACGTCGCAGGCGGCCAGGGTGACGGCCGCGCCGAGCGCTTCGAGTTCCGTACGTGCCTCGGCGGCGCCGGGCGCGTCCGGGCCGCTGCGGCTGACGAGTACGAGGTGCCGTGCGCCGCGTTCGGCGAGGCGCCGGGCGACGTGGCGGCCGAGCGCGCCGGTGCCTCCGGTGACGAGGACCGTGCCGCGCGGGGTCCAGCCGGGCTCGGGGCGGGTGCCGGGCGGGGTGGCGCGTACGAGGCGTCGTACGAGCGTGCCCGCGGGGCGGACGGCGATCTGGTCCTCGTCGCCGGCGCCGGTGAGGATGCCCGGCAGGCGGGACAGGACGCGTTCGTCGTACGCCTCGGGCAGGTCGACGAGTCCGCCCCAGCGGTCGGGGTGCTCCAGGGCGATCACCCGGCCCAGGCCCCATACCTGCGCCTGGGCGGCGCCGCCGAGCGTGTCGGTGGGGACGGCGGCGACGGCGTCGCGGGTGATGCACCACAGGGGTGCCCCGGCGCAGCCGGCCGGCGCGTCCGGGCCGGTGAGTACGGAGGTGAGGGCGGCGGTGAGGGCGAGTCCGGCGGGCACCCCCGGGTGTTCGGGGTGCGGCCGCTCGTCGAGTGCCAGGAGCGACAGGACGCCGGTGAACGGTCCGGTGGCCGTCGCGGTGGCCGCTGCTTCGCGCAGCCGTTCGTCCAGGCGGGCGCGCAGGGCGGCCGGGTCGCCGTGGGTGACGTCGAGCGGGAGGGTGAGGAGCCGGGCCCCGGCTTCGCCGAGGCGGTCGGTCACCGTCCGGATCCAGGGGTCCTCCGCGTGCGCGGCGGGTACGGCGACCAGCCAGGTCCCGGCGGCCTTGCTCCCGTCCTGGCCGGACCACGGCTGCCAGGTGACGCGGTAGAGGAGGGAGTCGGCCCGCGTCTGTGCCTGCTGGTCGCGGCGCCATGCGGAGAGTGCGGGCAGGGCGGCGCTGAGCGGCTGGTCCCCGTCGACGGCGAACTCGTCGGCGAGGGCGGCGAGGTCGGCCCGGTCGACGACGTCCCAGAACCGGGCGTCGGTCTCGTTCCCGGTGCTGCCGGCCCGCGTCACGCCGTCGTGCGCGGCGGCGGGCTCGGGCCAGTAACGCCGGGTCTGGAAGGGGTAGGTGGGCAGGTCGACGCGCTGTGCGCCGGTACCGGCGAAGTGCGCGGCCCAGTCGACGCCGACGCCCTGCGTGTGCGCCCTGCCGAGCGCGGCGATCAGCACCTCGGTTTCGGGACGGCCGGATCGCAGGACCGGTACGAAGGCCGCGCCTTCACCGGTGACGCAGTCCTGGGCGAGCGCGGACAGGACGCCGTCGGGGCCGAGTTCGAGGTAGGTGGTGGCCCCCGCAGCCTCCAGGGCGCGGATCCCGTCGAAGAAGCGGACCGCTTCGCGGACGTGGCGGACCCAGAAGTCCGCCGAACCCATCTCGTCGGAGACCAGGGCCCCGGTCAGGTTCGACACGACCGGAATGCGCGGGGCCTGGTAGGTGAGTTCCTCGGCCACCTTCCGGAAGTCGGCCAGCATGCCGTCCATGTGCGGCGAATGGAACGCGTGACTGACCGCCAGCCGCTTGGTCTTGCGGCCGGGGAAGGACTCCGCGACCGCGGTCACCGCGCCCTCGTCACCGGCTATCACCACCGACGTCGGCCCGTTGACGGCGGCAATGCTCACCCGGTCCGTCAGCAGCGGCAGGACCTCGTCCTCCGACGCCTCCACCGCGACCATCACACCACCGGACGGCAACGCCTGCATCAGCCGGCCACGCGCCGCCACCAGCGTGCACGCGTCCTCCAGCGAGAACACGCCGGCCACGTGCGCGGCGACGACCTCACCGACCGAATGCCCCGACAGGAAGTCCGGCCGCACACCCCACGATTCGAGCAGCCGGAACAGCGCCACCTCGACGGCGAACAGCGCGGGCTGCGCGTACTCCGTCCGGTCCAGCAGACCGGCGTCCGCGCCGAACAGCACTTCCCTCAGGGGCAGTTCGAGGTCCTGGAAGCGTTCGCAGACCGTGTCCAGCGTGGCGGCGAACACCGGGTGGGCCGCGTACAGTTCGCGCCCCATGCCCGGCCGCTGGCTGCCCTGGCCGGTGAAGAGGAACGCCGGCCCCCCACCGGACACCGTCCCGCGGACGACGCCCGTGGGCTGTTCGTCGGCGGCGAGGGCGGTGAGCGCGTGCAGGACGCCCTCGCGGTCGACGGCGGTGAACGCGGCGCGGTGTTCGTGGCCCGCGCGGCCGGTGGCCAGGGAGTAGGCGAGGTCCACGAGGCCGGAGCCGTCCTCGGCGATCACGGCTCGGGCCGCGGGGAGCAGTTGTGCCGCCTGGGCGCGGAGCGCCTGCGGGCTCCGCGCCGACAGGACGTACGGGACGGGTCCGGCGGCCGCGGTCGTCGGCGTCGGCCGGTCCGTGGGCTCCGGGGCCTGCTCGATGATCGTGTGGGCGTTGGTGCCGCTGACGCCGAACGAGGAGATGCCGGCCCGGCGCGGGTGGCGGGTCTCGGGCCACGCCGTGGCCTCCGTCAGGAGGGTGATGTCGCCCGCCGTCCAGTCGACGTGCGGGGTCGGCTCGTCCACGTGCAGGGTCTGCGGAAGCACGCCGTGGCGCATCGCCATGACCATCTTGATGATCCCGGCGACACCGGCAGCGGCCTGCGTGTGTCCGATGTTCGACTTGACTGAGCCCAGCAGCAGCGGCTGGTCCTCCGGCCGGTCCTGCCCGTACGTCGCCAGCAGCGCCTGCGCCTCGATCGGGTCCCCGAGCCGGGTACCCGTACCGTGCGCCTCCACCGCGTCCACCTCGGCGGCCGACAGCCCGGCACTCGCGAGAGCGGCCCGGATGACCCGCTGCTGCGAAGGCCCATTAGGGGCGGTCAGACCATTGCTCGCACCGTCCTGGTTGACCGCAGAACCCCGCACCACCGCCAGTACCGGATGCCCGTTGCGGCGCGCGTCCGACAGCCGTTCCACGAGCAGCATGCCGACACCCTCACCCCAGCCCGTACCGTCCGCCGCGCCGGCGAAGGCCTTGCAGCGGCCGTCGGGCGCGAGGCCGCCCTGGTGGCTGAACTCGCTGAACGTCCCGGGCGTGGACATGACGGTCACGCCGCCCGCGAGGGCCATGGTGCACTCGCCCTGCCGCAGTGCCTGGACGGCCCAGTGCAGGGCGACCAGGGACGACGAGCAGGCCGTGTCGACGGTGACCGCCGGGCCCTCCAGGCCCAGGGCGTAGGAGACGCGTCCCGAGACGACGCTGCCCGCGTTGCCGGTCATCACGTGGCCGAGGAGGCCGTCCAGGTCGCCGGACCTTTCCAGCTGGGCGTCGTAGCCGCCGGACGAGGCGCCGACGAAGACGCCGGCCCGGGTGCCGCGCAGCGACGACGGGTCGATGCCCGCCCGTTCGAACGCCTCCCAGGACGTTTCCAGCAGCAGGCGCTGCTGCGGGTCCATGGCGAGGGCCTCGCGGGGTGAGATCCCGAAGAAGTCGGCGTCGAAGGAGTCGGCGTCGTAGAGGAAGCCGCCCTCGAAGGTCCGGTCGCCGTCCTGCCCGGCGTACAGCTCGCCGAGGTCCCAGCCGCGGTTGCCGGGGAGTCCGGCGATCGCGTCGCCTCCGGACTCCACGAGCCGCCACAGTTCGTCGGCGCTGCGGACGCCGCCGGGGTACCGGCAGCTCATGGCGATGATCGCGACGGGGTCGTCGGCGCCGCCCGCGGCCGCCGCGGTGCCGTGCGAGTCCTGCGCGTCCGACTCGTCGGCTTCACCGAGGAGTTGGGTGCGCAGCTGCCGTGCGAGCGCCGTGGGCGAGGGGTGGTCGAAGACGAGCGTCGTGGCCAGGCGCAGTCCGGTGGCGGTGGCGAGGCGGTTGCGCAGCTCGACGGCGGTCAGGGAGTCGAAGCCGAGGTCCTTGAACGCCTTGGCGGGCTCGACGGGTTCGGCGGAGCTGTGGCCGAGGACGGTGGCGGCCTGCGACCGTACGAGGTCCAGCAGGGTCCGGTCCTGTTCGGGGCGGGTGAGGCCGGTCAGCCGTTCGGCCAGCGGGGTGCCGGCGTCGGCGCGGGTGCGGGCGGTGCGGCGTCCGGCCGGGCCCAGGAGGTCCCGGAACACGGGGGCGACGGGGCCGGGCTCGGCGGCGGCGCGCAGGGCGGCCGGGTTCAGGCGGGCGGGGACGAGGACGGGCCGGCCGGAGGCCAGCGCCGCGTCGAGCAGGGTCGTGCCGTCGGTGGCGGTGAGGGCGCCCATGCCGTGCTGTTCCATGCGGCGCAGCTGGGTCTCGTCCAGGGCGCCGGTGATGCCGCTGGCGTCGGCCCACAGGCCCCAGGCCAGGGCCGTGGCCGGCAGGCCCTGGTGGTGGCGGTACTGGGCGAGGGCGTCGAGGAAGACGTTGGCGCAGGCGTAGTTGGCCTGGCCGGCCGCGCCGAGGGTGCCGGCGATGGCGGAGAAGAGGACGAACGCCGTGACGGGTAGGTCGCGGGTCAGCTCGTGCAGGTGGAGGGCGGCGACGGCCTTCGGCCGCAGGACGGTGTCCAGGCGTTCGGGGGTGAGGGCGTCGATGACGCCGTCGTCGATGACGCCCGCCGTGTGGACCACGGTGGTGAGGGGGTGCTCATCGGGTACCGCGGACAGGATGGCGGCCAGGGCGTCGCGGTCGGCGGCGTCGCACGCGGCCCAGGTGACGTCGGCGCCCAACGCGGCCAGTTCGGCGGTGCGTTCGGTGGCTCCCGGCGCGTCCAGGCCGCTCCGGCTGAGGAGCAGCAGGTGGCGTACGCCGTGGGCGGTGACCAGGTGTCGGGCGACGATTCCGGCGAGGGTGCCGGAGCCGCCGGTGATCAGGGCGGTGCCGTTCGCGTCGATGACGGCGGCGCGGGTGCCGTCCGGGCGGGTCGTGCCCGCCTCGGGCACGAGCCCGTTTCCGGTCGTGCGGATCCGGCGCAGCCGCGGCACGTGTACGGCTCCGTCGCGCAGTAGCAGTTCCGGCTCCCCGGAGGCGAGGGCCGCCGCGAGGAGGGCCGCCCCGGCCGGATCGGACAGGTCGTGGAGGTCGGCGAGGTCGGCGAGGTCGGCGAGGTCGGCGAGGTCGGCGAGGACGAACCGGCCGGGGTTCTCGGTCTCCGCGGAGCGCACCAGCCCGCGGACGGCGGCGTTCGGCAGGTCCTCGGCGGCTTCGCCGGGCCCGGCCACCGCGCCGCTGGTCACGACGACCAGGCGGGAGGCGTCGAACCGGCCGTCGGCCAGCCAGGCCCGCACCAGGGCGAGCGCCCGCTGCGCGGCCCCGCGCAGGGTGTCCGGTCCGGGCCCGGCGGGCTGCCGGGGGAAGGGGGCCAGGACGTACGCCGGCAGGGGGGCTCCGGCGTCGAGCGCCGCGCCCAGCTCCGCCAGGTCGGCGTAGCGGGCGGCAGGACCGGATCCGGGCGCGCCCAGCACGGCCCATCCGCCGGCGGGCTCGGCCGGGGCTGCGTCGGCGGCCGGCTGGCGCGGCGGCAGCGGGACCCAGTCGAGCTGGAACAGGGCCTCGCGCAGGACGGCCGGTACCGGCTGCGGGGCGGCGGCGGGGCCGGCGGTGTACGGCTGCGGGGCCAGCAGGCCGACGGTGGCCACCGGGTCCCCGAGGTCGTCGGCGAGGTCCAGGGCGAACGTCCCGTCGGCGGCG
The DNA here is from genome assembly GCF_056433525.1 of Streptomyces sp. NPDC044704. Taxonomy (NCBI): domain Bacteria; kingdom Bacillati; phylum Actinomycetota; class Actinomycetes; order Kitasatosporales; family Streptomycetaceae; genus Streptomyces; species Streptomyces sp. NPDC044704. The sequence goes on along the minus strand of NZ_JBWKGY010000002.1, from coordinate 729,636 downwards.
GGCCGGATGCGGACGCGCAGGGCTCCGGCGCCCACCGCGTGCAGGGCCACGTCCGACCAGACGCTGCCGGGTCCGACACCCGTGCCGTCGGCTTCCGGGGCCGCCAGTGCGAGCGCGGTGTGCGCGGCGGCGTCCAGCAGGGCCGGGTGCAGACCGAAGCCGGCCGCCCCGGGGGCGCCCTCGGGCAGGCGGACCTGCGCGAAGTACTCGCCGTCACGGTGCCAGGCCGCCTCCACGGTACGGAACAGCGGGCCGCGCACCGGGCCGTGGACGTCGTGGGGGACGTCGCCGTCGGCAGGGGCGTAGAGGTGGCCGATGTCGACGGTCTCCGCCCCGGTGGGCGGCCAGACGGTGAGGTCGGACGGGGCGGCCGGCGTGGCGGGGGCGAGGACGCCCCGGGCGTGGCACGTCCACGCGGTTTCCGCCGCGTCCGCATCCTCCGGGCGGGCCGACACGGTGAAGGTGCGACGGCCCTGCGCGTCGGGGTCCTCGACGAGCACCTGGACCCGTACGCCTCCCTCGGCCGGCAGCGCGAGCGGTGTGCCGAGGACCAGTTCCTCTACGTGCCCGCAGCTGGCCTGGTCGCCCGCGCGGACGGCGAGTTCGACGAACGCGGCGCCCGGCAGCACGGCCGTACCGGCCACGGTGTGGTCGGCGAGCCAGGGCTGGGTGCGCAGCGAGAGCCGGCCGGTGCACAGCACGCGGCCGGAGCCGGCCAGGGTGAGGGCCGCGCCGAGCAGCGGGTGCGCGGCCGGGTCGAGTCCGGCGACGCGTACGTCACCGGCCCCGTCGGTGGGCTCCAGCCAGTAGCGCTCGTGCTGGAAGGCGTAGGTGGGCAGGTCGACGCGCCGGGCTCCGGTGCCGGAGAAGTACGCCGACCAGTCGACGGTCGCGCCGCGGGTGTGGGCGCGGGCCAGTGCGGAGAGGGCCGTCTCGGGCTCGGGCCGGCCTCCGCGCAGGGCCGGGACGAAAACGGCGTCTTCGCGGGTGACGCAGTCCTGGGCGAGGGCGGACAGCACGCCGTCGGGGCCGAGTTCGACGTACGTGGTCACGCCCGCGGCCTCCAGGGCGCGCACGCCGTCGAGGAAGCGGACGGCCTCCCGGACGTGGCGGACCCAGAACTCCACCGACACCATCTCGTCCGAGACGAGGCCACCGGTCAGGTTCGACACGACGGGGATGCGCGGGACCTCGTACGTGATCCGCTGTGCCACGCGGCGGAAGGCGTCGAGCATGCCGTCCATGCGGGGCGAGTGGGAGGCGTGGCTGACGGCGAGCCGCTTGGTCTTGCGGCCCTGTGCCACGAACCGGTCGGCGATCGCGGTCGCGGGTGCCTCGTCGCCCGTGATGACCACGGAACGCGGGCCGTTGACGGCGGCGATGCCCACCCGGTCGGTCAACAGCGGCAGGACCTCGTCCTCCGACGCCTGGACGGCGATCATGGCGCCGCCGGCGGGAAGCTCCTGCATCAGGCGGCCCCGCGCGGCGACCAGCGTGCACGCGTCGTCCAGCGAGAACACCCCGGCCACGTGCGCGGCCGCGATCTCACCGACCGAATGACCGCACAGGAAGTCCGGCCGCAGGCCCCAGCTCTCCATCAGCCGGAACAGGGCGACCTCGATCGCGAACAGGGCCGGCTGGGTGTGGCCCGTACGGTCCAGCGGGTCCGGGTCGTCCCCGAACATGACCTCCTTCAGCGGCAGTTCGAGAAGCGGGTCCAGGCGTTCGCACACGGCGTCGAGCGCGGCGGCGAACACCGGCTGGGTCGCGTACAGTTCACGCCCCATACCGGGGCGCTGGCTGCCCTGGCCGGTGAAGAGGAACGCGGTCCTGCCCTCGGCCACGGTGTCCGTGACCAGGTGTGCGGACTCCTCCCCGGAGGCGAGCGCGGCGAGGGCGGTGTCGAGGTCGGCGTCGGTGCGTCCCAGGAGCACCGCGCGGTGTTCCAGCGCGGCCCGGGTGGTGGCGAGCGAGTGCCCGAGGTCCAGGGCCGAGGCCTGGGCGGCCCCTCCGGCTCGGGCGGCGATCAGCCGGGCGGCCTGGGCGCGCAGCGCGGCGGCGCTCCGGCCCGACAGCGTCCAGGGCAGCACGGCGGGCCGGACGGCCTCCGCCGGCCCCGCGTTCCCCGCCGCACCGGCACCGTCACGACCGGCTTCGGCGTCACCGTCGCCGTCGCCGTCGCCGTCCGGGGCCTGTTCGAGGATGGTGTGCGCGTTGGTGCCGCTCACGCCGAACGCGGAGACGGCCGCGCGGCGCGGTGCCCCGGTCTCCGGCCACGCCATGGGCTCCGTGAGCAGCGACACGGCTCCGCCCGACCAGTCGACGTCGGGGGTCGGCTCGTCGACGTGGAGGGTCTGCGGAAGCACCCCGTGGCGCATCGCCATGACCATCTTGATGATCCCGGCGACGCCGGCGGCGGCCTGGGTGTGCCCGATGTTCGACTTGAGGGATCCCAGACGGAGCGGTCGGCCGGCCGGCCGGTCCTGCCCGTACGTGGCGAGCAGCGCCTGCGCCTCGATGGGGTCCCCGAGCCGGGTGCCGGTGCCGTGGGCCTCGACGGCGTCGACCTCGGCGGCCGAGAGCCGGGCGCTCTCCAGCGCCTGGCGGATCACGCGCTGCTGGGCGGGCCCGTTGGGGGCGGTCAGGCCGTTGCTGGCGCCGTCCTGGTTGACGGCGGAGCCGCGGACGACGGCGAGGACGGGGTGGCCGTTGCGGCGGGCGTCCGAGAGGCGCTCCACCAGCAGGACGCCGACGCCCTCGGACCAGCCGGTGCCGTCGGCGGCCGCCGCGAAGGACTTGCAGCGCCCGTCGGCGGCGAGGCCGCGCTGGCGGCTGAACTCGACGAACACGTCGGGGCTGGGCATCACGCACACGCCGCCGACCAGGGCGAGCGAGCACTCGCGCTGGCGCAGCGCCTGGGTGGCCCAGTGCAGGGCGACGAGGGAGGAGGAGCAGGCCGTGTCGACGGTGGCGGCGGGCCCTTCCAGACCGAGGGCGTAGCTGACCCGGCCGGACAGCACGCTCGTCGCACCACCCGTCAGGAGCAGCCCTTCGAGGCCTTCGGGGACCTCCCGCAGGTCGGCCCCGTACCCCATGGCGCCCGCGCCGATGTACACGCCGGTGCGGCTGCCGCGCACGGAGGCCGGATCGATGCCGGCCCGTTCGAACACCTCCCACGAGGTTTCCAGGATCTGGCGCTGCTGCGGGTCCATGGCGAGGGCTTCGCGCGGCGATATGCCGAAGAATCCGGGGTCGAAGAGGGTCGCGTCGGTGAGGAATCCGCCGCCGGTGTTGTAGAAGGTGCCCTTGCGGTCGGGGTCGGGGTCGGCGAGGGAGGCGATGTCCCAGCCGCGGTCGGCGGGGAATCCCGTGATGGCGTCACCGCCCTCGGAGACCAGCCGCCACAGGTCCTCGGGCGACCGTACTCCGTCGGGGAAACGGCAGCTCATCGCGACGATGGCGATGGGCTCGTGGGCGTCCTCCTCGACCTCCTGGAGGCGGCGGCGGGTCCGCCGCAGCTCCGTGGTCATCCACTTCAGGTTTTCGAGAAGCTTTTCTTCGTTCACGCCGGCCACTGGAACGTCACCTCCTGGAGAAATGCGGAATGCATACGGGAATTCGGGTGGGGAATCAGATCCGGAGTCGGATCGGGCATCGGATCGGGCATCAGTCAGGATTTTCCGAATTCGTTGTTGATGATGTCGAAGAGGTCCTCGGCGGACGCCGATTCGATGGCTGTTTCCTCGTCCTGCGGGGCCTGCGCGGCCCGTTCCGTCCTGTTCCAGTTCGCCAGGAGCGCTTCGAGGCGTGCCGTCACGCGGCCGCGTTCGGCGGCATCGTCCTCGGGGACCGACGAGAGGAGGAACTCCAGCTTGTCGATCTCGGCGAGGGCCGGGAGCGCGGGCGCCGCGTCCTCGCCGAGGAGTTCCGCCCGGACGTGTGCGGCGAGGGCGGCGGGCGTGGGGTGGTCGAAGACGAGGCTGGCGGGCAGGCGCAGTCCCGTGGCGGAGCCGAGGCGGGTGCGGAGTTCGACGGCGGTGAGGGAGTCGAAGCCCAGCTCCTTGAAGGCACGGCCCGCTTCCACGGTGGTGGTCCCGTCGTGTCCGAGGACCGCGGCGACGTGCGTACGGACCAGGCCGAGCAGGGTCCGTTCGGCCTCGTCGGCGCTCATCCCCCGCAGTTCGGCCGCCAGCCGGTCCGCCGCGCCGGCGGTGTCGTCGCCTCCGTCGCCGCCTCGCTGTTCCGCGGCCGACAGGCGGCGTACCTCGGGGAGGTCCGCGATCAGCGGGCGCGGGCGGGCGGCGGTGAAGGCCGGTACGAACAGGTCCCAGTCGACGGCGGCGACCGTCACGGTCGTGTCGTCCGCGTCCAGCGCCTGCTGGAGCGCGGTGACCGACAGCTCGGGTGCCATCACGGGCAGGCCGCGGCGGCGCAGTTGGGCGGCCGCCTCGTCGTCGGCGACGAGACCGCCTCCGCCCCACGGCCCCCAGGCGACGGAGGTCGCCGTCAGGCCGTGGTCGCGGCGCCGCCGGGCCAGCGCGTCGAGGTGGGCGTTGGCCGCGGCGTAGGCGGCCTGGCCGCCGCTGCCCCAGACCCCGGCGATCGACGAGAAGAGGACGAAGGCGTCCAGTTCCGTGTCGCCGAGCAGCTCGTCGAGGTGCTCGGCGCCCGCGACCTTGGCAGCGAGGACGGCGGCGACGTCGTCCGGGCCGGTCTCGGCGAGCGGCGCGAACTGGCCGGCGCCCGCCGTGTGGAAGACGGCGGTCAGAGCCGGAACGGAGGGGTCGTCGCGAAGTCCGGCGAGGAGCCGGCCGACGGACTGCCGGTCGGTCACGTCGCAGGCGACGGCCGTGGCCCGCGTTCCGAGCGCGGCGAGCTCCGCGACCAGGGCCTCCGCGCCGGGCGCCAGCGGCCCGCGCCGGCCGGCCAGCAGCAGGTGCTCGGCGCCGTTCGCGGCGAGCCAGCGGGCCACGTGCGCGCCGAGCGCACCCGTACCGCCGGTGACCAGGACGGTGCCGCGGGGCCGCCAGGGAGCACGCTCCGCCGCCGCGCCGCTTCCGGCGGTGGCGGCCGGGGCGGCGGCATGCCCGATCCGGCGGACGAGGATTCCCGCGGAACGCACCGCGATCTGGTCCTCGTAGCCGTGCCCGGTTCCGTGCCCGGTTCCGTCTTCGGTTCCGCCGAGTGCGGCGAGCAGTTGGTCGAGCGCGCGCCCGTCCACGGTGGCGGGCAGGTCGACGAGACCGCCCCAGCGCTCGGGGTGCTCCAGGGCCACCACCCGTCCGAGTCCCCAGACCTGCGCCTGCGCGGCACTCCGGATCCGGTCGCCGGGCCCGGTCGCCACGGCTCCGGCGGTCACGCACCACAGCGGCGCGTCGACGTCGGCGTCACCGAGGGTCTGTACGAGGGTCCCGGTGAGCAGCAGCCCGGCCGGGGCGGCCGGATGCGCCGGGTGCGGAGCCTCGGCGAGCGCCAGCAGCGACAGCACGCCGTCGGCGCGGTCCCCGCCGAGCGCCGTACGCAGCCGGTCGGCCAGGTCGGCCCGGTCGGTCGTGGCCGCGTCCAGGACGATCTCCCGTACGTCCACGCCCTGCGCCCGGAGCGCGTCCGCGATCCCGGGGATGCCGGGGACGTCGAGGTCGGCGCTCGCGGCGGTGACCAGGAGCCAGGTCCCGGAGGGACGGGTGGCGGCGGCCGGGCCGGCCGGCTGCTTCCAGGTGACCTCGTAGCGCCAGCCGTCGACGACCGACCGGTCCGCGCGCTGCCGCCGCCAGGCGGACAGCGCCGGCAGCAGGGCGCTCAGCGGCTGGTCGGCGTCGATCTCCAGGGTGGCGGTGAGGGCGGCGAGGTCCGCGTTGTCGACGGCGTCCCAGAACGGGGCGTCCACCGCGTCGGCGTGCCCGGCGACCGACTGTGTCGCGTCCGCGGCCGGACGGGGCGCCTCCTCCAGCCAGTAGCGCTTGCGCTGGAAGGCGTACGTCGGCAGGTCGACGCGCCGTGCGCCGGTACCGGCGAAGTACGCGGCCCAGTCGACGCCGACGCCCTGCGTGTGCGCCCTGCCGAGCGCGGCGATCAGCGCCTCGGCCTCGGGACGGCCCTTGCGGAGCAGGGGCACGAAAGCGGCACCTTCGCCGGTGACGCAGTCCTGCGCGAGCGCGGACAGAACCCCGTCGGGGCCGAGTTCCACGTACGTCGTCACCCCGGCGGCCTCCAGGGCCCGGATCCCGTCAAGGAAGCGGACCGCTTCGCGGACGTGGCGGACCCAGAAGTCCGCCGAGCCCATCTCGTCGGAGACGAGCGCACCGGTCAGGTTCGACACGACCGGAATGCGCGGGGCCTCGTAGGCGAGCCCCTCGGCCACCTTCCGGAAGTCGGCCAGCATCCCGTCCATGTGCGGGGAATGGAACGCGTGACTGACCGTCAGCCGCTTGGTCTTGCGGCCCTGCACCTCGAAGAACTCCGCGACCGTCAGTGCGGCGTCCTCGTCACCCGCGACGACCACCGATCGCGGGCCGTTGACGGCGGCGATGCTCACCCGGTCGGTCAGCAGCGGCAGGACCTCGTCTTCCGACGCCTCCACCGCGACCATCACCCCACCGGACGGCAGCGCCTGCATCAGCCGACCGCGGGCCGCCACCAGCGTGCAGGCGTCGTCCAGGGACAGCACTCCGGCGACGTGTGCGGCGGCGATCTCACCGATGGAATGCCCGGACAGGAAGTCCGGCGTCACGCCCCATGACTCGACCAGGCGGAACAGGGCCACCTCGATGGCGAACAGGGCCGGCTGAGTGTAGGCCGTCTCGTTCAGTGAATCCACGTCGGATCCGAACAGCACGTCCCTCAGCGGCAGTTCGAGTAGGCCATCCATCCGGGCGCAGATCGCGTCCAGCGCGTCCGTGAACGCCGGGTGGGTGTCGTACAGTTCGCGGCCCATTCCGAGACGCTGGCTGCCCTGCCCGGTGAACAGGAAGGCCAGCCCGCCGACGGACGCCCTGCCCTGCGCCACCCCCGGAACCTGCTGACCGGCGGCCAGGGCTTCCAGGGCGGCCAGGAACTCGTCCCGTTCGCCCGCGACGACCACGGCCCGGTGTTCGAGGGCCGACCTCGACGTCGCCAAAGAGTAGGCGACGTCGACGGGTTCGAGCGCCACGTCGGCGGCGAGCCTGGCCGTCAGGCGTTCGGCCTGGACCCGCAGAGCCGCCTCGTTCTTCGCGGACAGCACCCACGGCACCACACCACCGCGCCGCTCCGGTACCACGTCTGCGACGTCCGGTGCCTGCTCGATGATCGTGTGGGCGTTGGTACCACTGAAACCGAACGAGGAGATGCCCGCCCGGCGCGGACGGCCGGTCTCCGGCCAGGCACGCTGCTCGGTCAGCAGGGCGATCTCCCCCGCCGACCAGTCCACGTGCGGGGTCGGCTCATCCACGTGAAGCGTCTGCGGAAGCACCCCCTCCCGCATCGCCATCACCATCTTGATCACGCCGGCCACACCGGCCGCGGCCTGGGTGTGACCGATGTTCGACTTGACGGACCCGAGGAACAGCGGCTGGTCGGCCGGCCGGTCCTGGCCGTACGTGGCCAACAGTGCCTGCGCCTCGATCGGGTCGCCCAGGGTCGTGCCCGTGCCGTGGGCCTCGACCGCGTCGACCTCGGCGGCCGACAGTCCGGCACTGGCGAGAGCGGCCCGGATGACGCGCTGCTGCGAGGGCCCGTTGGGGGCGGTGAGCCCGTTGCTCGCACCGTCCTGGTTGATCGCCGAACCCCGGATGACGGCGAGGACCGGGTGTCCGTTGCGGCGGGCGTCCGACAGCCGCTCCACGAGCAGCATGCCGACACCCTCGCCCCAGCCGGTGCCGTCCGCGCCGGCCGCGAAGGCCTTGATGCGGCCGTCCTCCGCCAGACCCCGCTGGCGGCTGAAGTCGATGAACGCCCCGGGCGACGACATGACGGTCACGCCGCCGGCGAGGGCCATGGAGCACTCCCCGTTGCGCAGCGCCTGGACGGCCCAGTGCAGCGCGACCAGGGACGCGGAGCAGGCCGTGTCGACGGTGACGGCCGGACCTTCCAGTCCGAACGCGTAGGAGAGGCGCCCGGACACGACGCTCGCCGCGTTCCCCGTACCGAGGAACCCCTCGATGCCGTCCGGAACGGCCTGGAGCATGGCTCCGTAGTCCTGGCCGTTGGTGCCGATGAAGACGCCGGCCTGACTGCCGCGCACGGTGGCGGGATCGATGCCCGCCCGCTCGAACGCCTCCCAGGTGGTCTCCAGCAACAGCCGCTGCTGCGGATCCATCGCCAGGGCCTCGCGCGGCGAGATCCCGAAGAAGTCGGCGTCGAAGTCCGCCACGTCGTAGAGGAAACCGCCCTCGCGGGCGTAGAAGGTGCCCTGCTGATCAGGGTCAGGGTTGTACAGGCGGTCCAAGTCCCAGCCGCGGTCTACGGGGAATTCACCGATGGCGTCCCCGCCGGTGGCCAGCAGGTGCCAGAGGTCCTCCGGGGTCCGTACCCCGCCGGGGAAGCGGCAGCTCATCGCGACGATCGCGATCGGGTCACCGTCGACCGCCGTCGTCACCGGGCCCGTGACCTCAGCCCGCGTGCCGAGCAGTTCATCACGCAGATACGCGGTAAGGGCGGAGGCCGTCGGATAGTCGAAGATCAACGTGGCCGGCAGGGTCACGCCCGTGGCCGCACCCAGCCGGTTGCGCAGCTCCACCGCGGTCAGCGAGTCGAACCCCAGCTCCTTGAACGCACGCTCCGCACCCACCGCCTCCGAACCCTCGTGCCCCAGGACCGCCGCAACGTGCACACGCACCAGAGCGAGCAGCTCCCGCTCCAGCTCCGCCGCACCAAGACCGGCCAGCCGCCCCACCGGCGACCCGGCAACCTCAACACCAGCAGCCGGAACAACCGTCCCGGACTCGACCAGCTCAGCGAAGAGAACACTGGGACGCACCACCGTGAAGGCCGGCCCGAAACGCCCCCAGTCCACGTCCGCGACCAGCACCACCGCATCGGTAGCCGAAGCCACACTCTGCCGCAGAACAGCCATCGCCGTATCGGGAGCCATCGGCGGCAGCCCCTCACGCCGCATCCGCGCGTCCATCGCCTCATCAGCGGCCATACCACCCTCGGCCCACGGACCCCACGCGAGCGAGGTCGCAGCCAGCCCGACGGCACGCCGCTGCTCAGCCAGAGCATCCAGATAGGCGTTCGCGGCAGCGTAGTTGGCCTGACCTGCCGCACCGACCATGCCACTCATCGACGAGAACAGCACGAACGCGGAGAGCTCGATACCCAGCTCGACAGTCAGCTCGTGCAGGTTCAGGGCGGACGTCGCCTTCGCCAGCAACACGCTCTCGAACCGCTCCGGCGTCAACGCGTCGAGGACGCCGTCGTCCAGCACACCAGCCGTGTGCACGACCGCCGTGAGCCCGGCGGCCTCGGCCGCGAGCAGCATCCGCAGGGCATCACGGTCGGCGGCGTCACAGGCGACCACCGACACCTCCACCCCGAGCTCCGACAGCTCCGCGACCAGCTCGGCAGCACCGGGAGCCTCCGGGCCCCGGCGGCTGGTCAGCACCAGCCGCTCGGCCCCAGCCCCGGCCAGCCAACGCGCGACCCGACCACCCAGCGCACCCGTACCACCGGTCACCAGCACCGTCCCCGACGGCGCCCAAGAGCCCGAGCCACCCCCGGCAGCCCGGACCAGACGACGCCCGAACACACCGGAGGAACGAACAGCGATCTGATCCTCACCGGAACCGCCGGCCAGGACCCCGACCAGACGGCCCATGGCCCGCTCGTCCCACACCTCGGGCAGGTCCACCAGACCACCCCACCGGCCGGGAGCCTCCAGAGCCGCAACCCGACCCAGGCCCCAGACCTGAGCCTGCACCGCAGACACCAGACGGTCGGACCGGCCCACGCTCACCGCGCCACGGGTCAGGCACCATAGCGGCGCCTGTACCCCGGCATCGCCAACCGCCTGCACCAGTGCCACTGTCAGGTCGACCGCAGCGGCCTCGTCCAGTGCGAGAAGGGACACGACCCCCTCGACGGGGCCGGCTTCCGTCACCAGCTCAGTCAGCGCGGCACGATCCGTACCCGGCTCGACCACCGTCCTCCGAACCTCGGCGCCACGCGCGGCCAGCGCGTCCACGACCGCCGCGTCATCCACACCCGCGGCAGACACGACCATCCACGCCCCGGACAGCCGTACACCGGACGCGACCGCATCCGACAGCGGCTTCCACGACACCTGGTAGCGCCAGGCATCGACCTCGGACCGGGTCCGCAGACCACGGCGCCAGGCCGACAGAGCGGGCAGGGCCGGCAGGACCGTGCCCCAGGCGTTCTCGTCGTCCATGTCCAGGGTGGCGGCTAGCGACTCCAGGTCCTCGCGCTCCACCGCGTCCCAGAAGCGGGAGTCCACCTCGTCGGCGGCGCCGCTCCGCGTCGTACCCGCCATCTGGAGCCAGTAGCGCTGCCGCTGGAAGGCGTACGTTGGCAGCTCCACCCGCCCGGCGCCCGAACCGGCGAAGAGCCCCTGCCAGTTCACCTCCACACCTCGCACGTGTGCCAGGGCCACAGCGGTGACAGCCGTCTCCGCTTCACCGCGACCGGCCCGCAGCACCGGCACGAAGGCGGCGTCCTGCTCGATGCAGTCCTGTGCGAGCGCGGACAGCACGCCGTCCGGCCCGAGTTCGAGGAACGTCCTCACTCCGGCTGCCTCCAGGGCCCGCACACCGTCAAGGAAGCGGACAGCTTCGCGGACGTGGCGGACCCAGAAGTCCGCAGAGCCCATCTCGTCGGAGACGAGCGCACCGGTCAGGTTCGACACGACCGGAATACGCGGGGCCGCGAAGGACAGCCCCTCGGCCACCTGACGGAAGTCGTCCAGCATCCCGTCCATGTGAGGCGAATGGAACGCGTGGCTCACGGTCAGCCGCTTGCTCTTGCGGTCCGCGAACGCTTCCGCGACCGCAGTCACCGCGTCCTCGTCACCGGCGATCACCACCGACGTCGGCCCGTTGATCGCGGCGATGCTCACCCGGTTGGTCAGCAACGGCAGGACCTCGTCCTCCGACGCCTGCACGGCGACCATCACCCCGCCCACCGGCAGCGCCTGCATCAGCCGGCCGCGCGCCGCCACCAGCGTGCACGCGTCCTCCAGCGTGAGCACACCCGCGACGTGCGCGGCCGTGATCTCACCGATGGAGTGCCCCGACAGGAAGTCCGGCTTCACACCCCATGACTCGACCAGCCGGAACAGCGCCACCTCCACCGCGAACAACGCCGGCTGCGCGTACTCCGTCCGATTCAGCAGCTCGGCATCGTCTCCGAACAGCACGTCCTTCAGCGGCAGTTCCAGCCGCTCGCACACCGCGTCCAGAGCCTGCGCGAACACCGGGTAGGCGGCACACAGTTCACGCCCCATCCCCAGCCGCTGACTCCCCTGCCCCGTGAACAGGAAAGCCGTCTTCCCACCGACCGGCGAACCCTTGGTCAGCGTGGTCGTCGTCCCGCCGTCCGCCAGCGCGGCCAGGCCCGCCAGCAGACCCTCACGGTCCGCGGCCACCACGGCCGCACGCTCCTCGAACGTCGAACGTCCGGTCGCCAAGGACCACGCGACGTCGACCGCCCGCAGGTCCGGCGCCGACAGCACAGCCGACCGGAGCTCACGCGCCTGCGCCCGAAGGGCGTCTTCACCCTTCGCCGAAAGCACCCAGGGCACCACCGGCAACTGCGCGGCCGGCGCCTGCTCAGCGCTCACATCCACGGCCGGCGGCTGCTCGATGATCGTGTGCGCGTTCGTCCCGCTGATACCGAAGGACGAGACACCCGCCCGTCGCGGACGTCCGGTCTCCGGCCAGTCCACCGCCTCCGTCAGCAGGCGGACGTCACCGGCCTCCCAGTCGATCTGGGCCGACGGCTCATCCACGTGCAGGGTCTGCGGCAGCACTCCGTGCCGCATCGCCATGACCATCTTGATGATCCCGGCGACACCGGCCGCGGCCTGCGTGTGCCCGATGTTCGACTTGATCGACCCCAGCAGCAGCGGACGGCCCTCCGGCCGCTCCTGCCCGTACGTCGCCAGCAGCGCCTGCGCTTCGATCGGGTCCCCGAGCCGGGTGCCCGTACCGTGCGCCTCCACCGCGTCCACGTCCAGCGGGGAAAGTCCCGCCCCGGCCAGGGCCTCTCGGATGACCCGCTGCTGCGACGGGCCGTTCGGAGCGGTGAGTCCATTGCTGGCACCGTCCTGGTTGACCGACGAGCCGCGGACCACGGCCAGGATCGGGTGGCCGTTCCGTATCGCGTCCGACTGCCGCTCCACGAGCAGCATGCCCGCGCCCTCGGCCCAGCCCGTGCCGTCGGCAGCCGCGGCGAAGGACTTGCAGCGGCCGTCCGCAGAAAGGCCCCGCTGACGGCTGAAGTCGATGAAGGTGCCCGGCGTGGCCATCACCGTGACACCGCCGGCCAGTGCCATGTCGCACTCGCCGCCCCGCAGTGCCTGGATCGCCCAGTGCAGGGCGACCAGCGACGACGAGCAGGCCGTGTCGACGGTGACCGCCGGGCCCTCCAGGCCGAAGGCGTACGAGACGCGGCCCGAGGCGATGCTGCCGGAGGTACCGGTGCCGAGGTATCCCTCGACGCCCTCGGGCAGTTCGTCCCCACCTCCGGTTCCGTCTCCGATACCGGTCGCGTAGTCGTGGTACATGACGCCGGCGAAGACGCCGGTCCGGCTGCCGCGCAGGGTGGTCGGGTCGATCCCGGCCCGCTCGAACGCCTCCCACGAGGTCTCCAGCAACAGCCGCTGCTGCGGGTCCATCGCCAGGGCCTCACGCGGCGAGATCCCGAAGAACGCCGCATCGAACTCGGCCGCCTCGTGCAGGAAACCGCCCTCACGGGTGTACGTCGTGCCCGTGTGGTCGGGGTCGGGGTGGTACAGCTCCTCGACGTTCCAGCCCCGGTCTGCGGGGAAGCCGGTGATGCCGTCGCCGCCCGTGGCGACGAGCTGCCACAGGTCCTCGGGCGTCCGCACCCCACCGGGGTACCGGCAGCCCATGCCCACGATCACGATCGGGTCGTCGGCGACGGCGGTGCCGATGCCGGTGGCAGAGCGGACGGGCGTCCGCAGGCCGCGTACCGCCTCCTCCTGGCCGACGGTCACCGCCAGCTCGCTGAGCAGGTGCCCGGCGAGCGCCGCCGGTGTCGGATAGTCGAAGACGAGGGTCGGGGGGAGCCTGAGGCCGGTCTCCGCCTTGAGTGCGTTCCGCAGTTCCACTGCGGTGAGGGAGTCGAAGCCGAGGTCCTTGAAGGCGCGGTCTGCGTCGACGGCCTCCGCACCCGTGTGGCCGAGGACCGCCGCGACGCGTTCGGCCACCAAGTCCAGCAGTACGCCCTCGCGCTCCGCCGTAGGCAGGGCGAGCAGGCGGGCGGTCAGGGGGGATCCCGTGTCCGTGCCGCCGCCGCTCCGCTCGACGGTCCGGCGTGCCGGTACCCGTACGAGGGCACGCAGCAGTGGCGGCGTCGCACCGGCGGAAGCGGCCTGCGTGCGCAGGACCGCGAGATCCAGGTGCATCGGCAGGAGCACCGCCGAGTCCACTGTCATGGCGGTGTCGAAGAGCGAGAGTCCCTCTTCGACGGCCAGTGCGCCGACACCTTCCCGGGCGATGCGCCGCAGGTCGGCCTCGTCGAGGCGCGCCGCCATGCCGCCGTCGCCGCTGGCGCCTGCCTGGGGGGCCCACAGGCCCCAGGCCAGGGAGGTGGCAGCCAGTCCCTCAGCCCGGCGGCGTTCGGCCAGAGCCTCCAGGAACGCGTTCGCCGCAGCATAGTTGGCCTGCCCGGCCGCACCGAACGCGGCCGCCGCACCCGAGAACAGCACGAAAGCCGACAGGTCCAGCTCCCGCGTCAGCTCATGCAGGTTCCACGCCGCATCCACCTTCGGCCGCAACACCGCCGCCACCCGCTCCGGGGTGAGGGAAGCCAGCACACCATCGTCCAAGACCCCCGCCGTGTGCACCACGGCCGTCAACGGATACTCAGCCGCAATCCCCGCCAGCAGCTCCGCCAACGCCCCCCGGTCCGCAAGGTCACAAGCCACAAGCTCCGCATGAGCACCCAGCCCACGCAGCTCCGCAACCAGCTCCGCAGCCCCGTCCGCCGCCGGACCCCGACGACTCGTCAGCAGCAGACGCTCCACACCGTAGACGGACACCAGATGACGGGCGAACAACCGGCCCAGACCACCCGTCGCACCCGTGACGAGCACCGTCCCGGACGCGTCCCCGCGCACAGCCGTCGCCCGCTCCGAGTTGCTGTCCGACGAAGCCACACGCACCAGACGCGGAACGGTGACCACACCACCCCGGATCGCCAACTCCGGCTCCCCGGACGCCAACGCCGCAGGAACCGCCGCGAGCGACGCCTCCTCACCGTCCAGGTCGAGCATGAACAACTGCCCCGGGTTCTCCGACTGCGCCGAACGCAACAGCCCGCGAACCGCACTCCCCGCAAGATCCCCGACACCAGCACCGGCCTCGACGGCCACCGCACCAGAGGTCACCCACACCAACCGGGTTCCGGCGAACCGCTCATCAGCCAGCCACTCCTGCACCACCGCAAGCGCACCGTTCACCGCCGCATGCACGGAACCCACCACGTCACCGGCATCAACGCCAGCCGACGGCACGACGAACACCGCATCCGGCACCGGCTCACCCGCCGCCAACGCCACACCGAGCGCGACCGCATCCGGGTACTCCGCGACCTCGGCACCCGTGGCACGCAAACCGATCTCGTCGCGGCCCAGGACCGCCCACCGCAGGCCGTCGGCAGCAAGGCCCGCACCGACCACACCGGGCGTCCACTCCACGCGGAAGAGCGACTCCACATGACCGCCACCCGCCGCGTGCACCTGATCGGCGGAAGCCGGACGGAGCATCAACGACTCCACGGCCGCCACCGGACGCCCCGCCTCATCCGCGACCAACAGCGCGAAGCCGTGCGAGCTTTCGGCGGAGTTCGGGGTCAGGCGCATGCGAATCGACGACGCACCCGACGCGTACAGCGAGACGCCGGCCCAAGAGAAGGGAAGCAGCGGACCGGAAGAGGCTCGTCCCGCGTCGTCGCCGTGGCCGATGGCGTGGAGGCCCGCGTCGAGCAGGGCCGGGTGCAGACCGAACCGCGCCGCGTCCCGGCGACCGTCGTCCGGCAGCGCGACCTCGGTGAACAGTTCCGTGTCACGACGCCAGGCCGCCTTCAGCCCCTGGAACAGCGGCCCGTAGGCCATCCCGTCCCCGGCCAGCTCCCCGTACAGCTCTGTGATGTCGACCGGTACGGCGCCGGCCGGCGGCCACGCCGCCAGTTCGCCGAACTCCAGCTCCGCCTCCGGCCGGGCCCCGACCGCCAGCACACCGGACCCGTGACGCGTCCACAGCTCCTCGACCCCGCCGTCCTGACGACGCGAGTACACACTGAACGGCCGACGCCCGGACTCCGAAACCGCCTCCACCACCAGCTGGAGCTGCACACCGCCCCGCTCCGGCAGCACCAGCGGCGCCTCCAGCGTCAGCTCCTCCACCACATCGCAACCGACCTGGTCACCAGCACGCACCGCCAGATCCACAAAGGCCGTACCCGGCAGCAGCACACTGCCATGGATCATGTGATCCACCAGCCAGGGGTGAGTATCGAGCGACAGCCGGCCGGCAAGGAGCACACCCTCGGAATCGGCGAGCGCGACCGCCGCACCCAGCAGCGGATGACCCGCGTCACCGAGCCCGATCGCCTCCGGATCCCCCGTGGCGAACGCGGCCGCGCCGGGCCAGTACCGCTGCCGCTGGAACGCGTACGTCGGCAAATCGACACGACGTGCACCCGAACCGGCGAAGAACGCCACCCAGTCGACGGTGACCCCATGGAGATGAGCCTGCGCCAGCGCCGCAACGGCGGCGTCCGTCTCCGGGCGACCCTTGCGGAGCAGCGGAACGAAGGCGGCGTCGTGCTCGACGCAGTCCTGAGCGAGCGCCGACAGCACGCCGTCCGGGCCGAGTTCGACGTACGTCGTCACGCCGGCGGCCTCAAGGGCGCGCACACCGTCGAGGAATCGCACGGCCTCGCGGACGTGCCGGACCCAAAACTCCGCCGAACCCATCTCATCGGAGACGAAGGAACCAGTCAGGTTCGACACGACGGGAACGCTCGCGGTGCCGAAGGTCAATCCCTCCACGACCTGGCGGAAGTCTTCCAACATGCCGTCCATGTGCGGCGAATGGAACGCGTGACTGACCGCCAGCCGCTTCGTCTTGCGGTCCGCGAACGCTTCGACGACCGCGGCCACCGCGTCCTCGTCACCCGCGACCACCACCGACCGCGGTCCGTTGACCGCCGCGATGCTCACCCGGCCGGTCAGCAACGGCAGGACCTCGTCCTCCGAAGCCTCCACCGCAACCATCACCCCACCGGACGGCAACGCCTGCATCAGCCGACCACGCGCCGCCACCAACGTGCACGCGTCCTCCAGCGACAACACCCCGGCCACATGCGCGGCCGCGATCTCACCGATGGAGTGCCCCGACAGGAAGTCCGGGCGTACACCCCACGACGTCACCAGACGGAACAGCGCCACCTCGACTGCGAACAACGCCGGCTGCGCGTACTCCGTCCGATCCAGAGAGTCAGGTTCGCCGTCGAACAGCACGTCCATCAGGGGTAGTTCGAGGAGTGCGTCCATCCGGGCGCAGATCGCGTCCAGCGCGTCCGCGAACACCGGGTAGGCGTCGTACAGTTCTCGGCCCATCCCGATGCGCTGACTGCCCTGACCGGTGAACAGGAAGGCCAATGCACCGTCGGAAGCCGTGCCGTGCGACAGCCCTGCCGCTCGCTCACCGGCGGCCAGGGCTTCCAGGGCGGCCAGGAACTCGTGCCGTTCGCCCGCGACGACCACGGCCCGGTGTTCGAGGGTCGACCTCGACGTGGCCAACGAGTAGGCGACGTCGGCGGGTTCGAGCGCCTTGTCGGCGTCGAGCCTGGCCGTCAGGCGTGCGGCCTGTACCCGCAGGGCAGTCTCGTTCTTCGCGGACAGCACCCACGGGACGACGACACCGCCGCGCCGCTCCGGAGCCACGTCTGCGACGTCCGGTGCCTGCTCGATGATCGTGTGGGCGTTGGTACCACTGAAACCGAACGAGGAGATGCCCGCCCGGCGGGGACGGCCGGTCTCCGGCCAGGCACGCTGCTCGGTCAGCAGAGCGATCTCCCCCGCCGACCAGTCGACATGCGGGGTCGGCTCGTCCACGTGAAGCGTCTGCGGGAGCAGACCCTCTCGCATCGCCATGACCATCTTGATGATCCCGGCTACACCGGCCGCGGCCTGGGTGTGTCCGATGTTCGACTTGACCGAACCCAGCAGCAGCGGCTGGTCCGCGGAACGCTCCTGCCCGTACGTCGCCAGCAGCGCCTGGACCTCGATCGGGTCCCCTAGCCGGGTACCCGTACCATGCGCCTCGACCGCGTCCACGTCCTTCGGGGACAGTCCCGCGCTGGCCAGGGCCTGGCGGATGACCCGCTGCTGCGACGGACCGTTCGGAGCCGTCAGGCCGTTGCTCGCACCGTCCTGGTTGATCGCAGAACCCCGCACCACCGCCAGCACCGGATGCCCGTTGCGACGCGCGTCGGACAGCCGCTGCACGAGCAGCATGCCGACACCCTCGCCCCAGCCGGTGCCGTCGGCGCCGGCCGCGAAGGCCTTGATGCGGCCGTCCTCCGCCAGACCCCGCTGACGGCTGAAGTCGATGAACGCCCCGGGCGACGACATGACGGTCACGCCACCGGCGAGCGCCATGGAGCACTCGCCCTGCCGCAGCGCCTGAACGGCCAGGTGCAGGGCGACCAGCGAGGACGAGCAGGCGGTGTCGACGGTGACCGCCGGGCCCTCCAGGCCGAGGACGTAGCTGACGCGACCGGAAACGACGCTCGCCGCGTTGCCCGTGCCGACGAATCCCTCGATGCCGTCGGGAGCGGCAAGCGCGAGGTTGAGGTAGTCCTGGCCGTTGGTGCCGGTGAAGACGCCGACCCGCTCGCCGCGCACGGTGGCGGGATCGATACCGGCCCGCTCGAACGCCTCCCAGGTGGTCTCCAGCAACAGCCGCTGCTGCGGATCCATCGCCAGGGCCTCGCGAGGGGCGATGCCGAAGAAGTCGGCGTCGAAGTCCGCCACGTCGTAGAGGAAACCGCCCTCGCGGGCGTAGAAGGTGCCCTGCTGATCAGGGTCAGGGTTGTACAGGCGGTCCAAGTCCCAGCCGCGGTCTACGGGGAATTCACCGATGGCGTCCCCGCCGGTGGCCAGCAGGTGCCAGAGGTCCTCGGGGGTCCGTACGCCGCCGGGGAAGCGGCAGCTCATCGCGACGATCGCGATGGGGTCACCGTCGACCGCCGTCGTCACCGGGCCCGTGACCTCAGCCCGCGTGCCGAGCAGTTCATCACGCAGATACGCGGTAAGGGCGGAGGCCGTCGGATAGTCGAAGATCAACGTGGCCGGCAGGGTCACGCCCGTGGCCGCACCCAGCCGGTTGCGCAGCTCCACCGCGGTCAGCGAGTCGAACCCCAGCTCCTTGAACGCACGCTCCGCACCCACCGCCTCCGAACCCTCGTGCCCCAGGACCGCCGCAACGTGCGCACGCACCAGAGCGAGCAGCTCCCGCTCCAGCTCCGCCGCACCAAGACCGGCCAGCCGCCCCACCGGCGACCCGGCAACCTCAACACCAGCAGCCGGAACAGCCAGCCCGGACTCGACCAGTTCCGTGAACAGAACACTGGGACGCACCACCGTGAAGGCCGGCCCGAAACGCCCCCAGTCCACGTCCGCGACCAGCACCACCGCATCGGTAGCCGAAGCCACACTCTGCCGCAGAACAGCCATCGCCGTATCGGGAGCCATCGGCGGCAGCCCCTCACGCCGCATCCGCGCGTCCATCGCCTCATCAGCGGCCATACCACCCTCGGCCCACGGACCCCACGCGAGCGAGGTCGCAGCCAGCCCGACGGCACGCCGCTGCTCAGCCAGAGCATCCAGATAGGCGTTCGCGGCAGCGTAGTTGGCCTGACCAGCCGCGCCCACCATGCCACTCATCGACGAGAACAACACGAATGCGGAGAGCTCGATACCCAGCTCGACGGTCAGCTCGTGCAGGTTAAGGGCGGACGTCGCCTTCGCCCGCAACACACTCTCGAACCGCTCGGGCGTCAGCGCGTCGAGGACGCCGTCATCCAGTACACCCGCCGTGTGGACCACAGCGGTCAGCGTCTCCGCCTCGGCAACCAGCAGCTTCCGCAGGGCATCACGGTCGGAGACGTCGCAAGCGACGACCGACACCTCCACACCCTGCCCGGCCAGCTCCGCCACCAGCTCGGCAGCACCAGGAGCATCAGCGCCCCGGCGGCTGGTCAGCACCAGCCGCTCGGCGCCCGCTCCGGCCAGCCAACGCGCGACCCGCCCACCCAGCGCACCCGTACCACCGGTCACCAGCACGGTCCCCGACGGCGCCCAGGAACCCGAGCCACCACCGGCAGCCCGGACCAGACGACGCCCAAAGACCCCGGAGGAACGAACCGCGACCTGATCCTCACCGGAACCGCCGGCCAGCACCCCGACCAGACGGCCCATGGCCCGCTCATCCCACACCTCGGGCAGGTCCACCAGACCACCCCACCGGCCGGGAGCCTCGAGAGCCGCAACCCGACCCAGGCCCCAGACCTGAGCCTGCACCGCAGACACCAGACGATCCGACCGGCCCACACTCACCGCACCACGCGTCAGGCACCACAACGGCGCCTCCACCCCGGCATCACCCAACGCCTGCACCAAACCAGCCGACGCCACAACCCCAGCGGACTCATCCAAGGCCAGCAGAGACACCACACCCGCCACCGAACCAGCAGCCACCAACAGCTCGGCCAGCCCGGCACGATCCGTACCCGGCTCGACCACCACCCGCCGGACCTCAGCCCCACAGCCGGCCAGGGCGTCCACAACGGCCACGTCGTCCACCCCGGCCGGGGACACGACCAGCCACGCCCCGGACAGTCGCGCACCGGACGCGGCGACGTGCGCCAGCGGCATCCAGGACACCCGGTAGCGCCAGGCATCGACAGCCGTCTGGGTGCGCAGGCCACGGCGCCAGGCCGACAGGGCCGGCAGGACCGTGCCCCAGGCGTTCTCGTCGTCCATGTCCAGGGTGGTGGCGAGAGACTCCAGGTCCTCGCGCTCCACCGCGTCCCAGAAGCGGGAGTCCGCCTCATGGGCGGCGCTGCTTCGAGCAATGCCCTTCAACTGCAGCCAGTAGCGCTGCCGCTGGAAGGCGTACGTCGGCAGCTCCACCCGTGCGGCGCCGGTGCCGGCGAAGAAGGAACTCCAGTCCGCCTCCATACCCCGCACGTGCAGCAGGGCGAGGGCGGTCACGACGGTCTCGGCCTCGGGACGCCCGTTGCGCAGGACGGGCACGAAGCTGACGCCCTCTTCCGTCACGCACTCCTGGCCCATCGCCGAAAGCACACCACCCGGCCCGAGTTCGAGGTACGTGGTGACGCCAGATCCCTCCAAGGCCCGCATGCCGTCGAGGAACCGTACGGACTCGCGGACGTGGCGGACCCAGAACTCCGCCGAGCCCATCTCGTCCGACACCAGGCCACCGGTCAGGTTCGATACCACCGGAACGACCGGGGCCACGAAAGACAGCCCCTCCACCACCTGACGGAAGTCGTCCAGCATCCCGTCCATGTGCGGCGAATGGAACGCGTGGCTCACGGTCAGCCGCTTGAACTTGCGGTCCACGAACGCTTCCGCGACCGCGGTCACCGCGTCCTCGTCACCGGCGATCACCACCGACGTCGGCCCATTGATCGCGGCGATGCTCACCCGGTCGGTCAGCAACGGCAGGACCTCGTCCTCCGACGCCTGCACGGCGACCATCACGCCACCGGACGGCAGCGCCTGCATCAGCCGACCGCGCGCAGCGACCAGCGTGCACGCGTCGTCCAGCGAGAACACCCCGGCCACATGCGCGGCCGTGATCTCACCGATCGAGTGCCCGGTAACGAAGTCGGGCGTGATGCCCCACGACTCGACCAGCCGGAACAGCGCCACCTCCACCGCGAACAGGGCGGGCTGCGCATACTCGGTCCGATTCAGCAGCTCGGCATCGTCTCCGAACAGCACGTCCTTCAGCGGCAGTTCAAGCCGCTCGCACACCGCGTCCAGAGCCTCCGCGAACACCGGGTAGGCGTCGTACAGTTCACGCCCCATCCCCAGCCGCTGGCTTCCCTGTCCCGTGAACAGGAAAGCCGTCTTCCCACCGACGGGCGTGCCCTCGACCACTCCCGGCGCCGAGTCCCCGTCCGCCAGCGCGGCCAGGCCCGCCAGCAGACCCTCACGGTCCGCGGCCACCACCGCCGCACGCTCCTCGAACGCAGCCCTGCCGACCGCCAGCGACCACGCGACGTCGACCGCCCGCAGGTCCGGCGCCGCCAGCACAGCCGACCGGAGCTCACGCGCCTGCGCCCGAAAGGCGTCTTCACCCTTCGCCGAAAGCACCCAGGGCACCACCGGCACACCAGCCTGCGGTTCCGTGGCGGCGCCCAGAACCGGCGGCTGCTCGATGATCGTGTGCGCGTTCGTCCCGCTGATACCGAAGGACGAGACACCCGCCCGTCGCGGACGCCCGGTCTCCGGCCACTCCACCGCCTCCGTCAGCAGACGGACGTCACCAGCTTCCCAGTCGATCTGGGCCGACGGCTCATCCACGTGCAGGGTCTGCGGCAGCACTCCGTGCCGCATCGCCATGACCATCTTGATGATCCCGGCGACACCGGCCGCGGCCTGCGTGTGACCGATGTTCGACTTGATCGACCCCAGCAGCAGCGGCTGATCGGCCGGTCGGTCCTGGCCGTACGTCGCCAGCAGCGCCTGAGCCTCGATCGGGTCCCCGAGACGGGTACCCGTACCGTGCGCCTCCACCGCGTCCACATCCGCGGTCGACAGACCGGCACTCACCAGGGCCTCGCGGATCACCCGCTGCTGCGACGGGCCGTTCGGAGCCGTCAAGCCGTTGCTCGCACCGTCCTGGTTGACCGCCGAACCCCGCACCACGGCCAGGATCGGGTGGCCGTTCCGTATCGCGTCCGACTGCCGCTCCACGAGCAGCATGCCCGCGCCCTCGGCCCAGCCCGTACCGTCGGCAGCCGCCGCGAAGGACTTGCAGCGGCCGTCCTCCGCCAGGCCGCGCTGACGGCTGAAGTCGATGAACGTCTCCGGGGTGGCCATGACGGCCACACCGCCGGCCAGTGCCATGTCGCACTCGCCATTGCGCAGTGCCTGGATGGCCCAGTGCAGGGCGACCAGTGACGACGAGCAGGCCGTGTCGACGGTGACCGCCGGGCCCTCCAGGCCGAAGGTGTAGGCGATCCTGCCGGAGGCGATGCTGCCGGCGTTGCCGGTGCCGAGGTATCCCTCGACGCCCTCGGGCAGTTCCTCACCGTTTCCGGCGCCGTCCCCGATGCCGATGCCCGTCACGTAGTCGTGGTACATGACGCCGGCGAAGACGCCCGTCCGGCTGCCGCGCTGGGTGGTCGGGTCGATCCCGGCCCGCTCGAACGCCTCCCACGAGGTCTCCAGCAACAGCCGCTGCTGCGGGTCCATCGCCAGGGCCTCACGCGGCGAAATCCCGAAGAACGCCGCATCGAACTCCGCCGCCTCGTGCAGGAAACCGCCCTCACGGGTGTACGAGGTACCCGCGTGGTCCGGGTCCGGGTGGTAGAGGGCGTCGACGTTCCAGCCCCGGTCGGCCGGGAAGGCAGTGATGCCGTCGCCGCCGGCGGCGACGAGCTGCCACAGGTCCTCGGGCGTCCGCACCCCACCGGGGAACCGGCATCCCATGCCGACGATGACGATCGGATCGTCCGTCACGCCCACTGCGGACCGTACGGGCGCCGTCAGACTGGTCGACGGCTCTTCGCCGACGGTCACGGCGAGCTCGTTCAGCAGGTGCCGGGCCAGTGCGGCCGGCGTCGGGTAGTCGAAGACCAGGGTCGGCGACAGCCGCAGCCCGGTCTCCGCCTTGAGTACGTTCCGCAGTTCCACGGCCGTGAGGGAATCGAAGCCGAGATCCCGGAAGGCCCGGTCCGCGTCGACCGCCCCGGAACCCGAGTGGCCGAGGACGGCAGCCACGTGTCCGGCCACCAGGTCCAGCAGTACGCCCTCGTGCTCCGCCGTAGGCAGGGCGAGCAGGCGGGCGGTCAGGGGCGATGCGTCGCCCGCCCCGGTGTAGCGTCGGTCCACGGTCCGGCGTGCCGGTACCCGTACGAGGGCACGGAGCAGCGGCGGCGTGGTACCGGCGGAAGCGGCCTGCGCGCGCAGGACCGCGAGGTCCAGGTGCATCGGCAGGAGCACCGCCGAGTCCACCGTCATGGCGGTGTCGAAGAGGGAGAGTCCTTCGTCAGTGGTGAGTGCGCCGACGCCGTCCCGGGCGATGCGCCGCAGGTCGACCTCGTCGAGGCGACCTGCCATGCCACTGCCCGCCTGGGGGGCCCACAGGCCCCAGGCCAGGGAGGTGGCAGCCAGTCCCTCAGCCCGGCGGTGTTCGGCCAGAGCCTCCAGGAACGCGTTCGCCGCAGCGTAGTTGGCCTGCCCGGCCGCACCGAACGCGGCCGCCGCACCCGAGAAGAGCACGAACGCCGACAGGTCCAGCTCGCGCGTCAGCTCATGCAGGTTCCACGCCGCATCCACCTTCGGCCGCAGCACTGCCGCCACCCGCTCGGGGGTGAGGGAAGCCAGGACACCATCGTCCAGGACCCCGGCTGTGTGCACCACGGCCGTCAACGGATGCTCGGCCGCAATCCCCGCCAGCAGCTCCTCCAACGCCCCCCGGTCCGCGAGATCACAAGCCACGAGCTCCGCGTGCGCACCCAGTCCACGCAGCTCCGCAACCAGCTCCGCTGCCCCGTCCGCCGCCGGACCCCGACGGCTCGTCAGCAGCAGACGCTCCACCCCGTACACAGACACCAGATGACGGGCGAACAACCGGCCCAGACCACCCGTGGCACCCGTGACGAGCACGGTCCCGCCAGGCTCGCCAAGGGCCATCTGCAGTTCGGTCGCGCGGTCCGAGTTGCTGTCCGAAGAAGCCACACGCACCAGACGCGGAACGGTGACCACACCACCCCGGATCGCCAACTCCGGCTCCCCGGACGCCAACGCCGCAGGAGCCGCCGCGAGCGACGCTTCCTCGCCGTCCAGGTCGAGCATGAACAACTGCCCCGGGTTCTCCGACTGCGCCGAACGCAACAGCCCGCGAACCGCACTCCCCGCAAGATCCCCGACACCAGCACCGGCCTCGACGGCCACCGCACCAGAGGTCACCCACACCAACCGGGTGCCGGCGAACCGCTCATCGGCCAGCCACTCCTGCACCACCGCAAGCGCACCGTTCACCGCCGCATGCACGGAACCCACCACGTCACCGGCATCAACGCCAGCCGACGGCACGACGAACACCGCATCCGGCACCGGCTCACCCGCCGCCAACGCCACACCGAGCGCGACCGCATCCGGGTAGCGGATGACATGGGCTCCCGTGGTGTCCAGGCCGATCTCGTCCCCGCCCAGCACCGCCCACCGCAGGCCGGCAGCGGCACCCGCCGAAGACACCGCACCGGGTACCCACTCCACGCGGAAGAGCGACTCCACATGACCGCCACCCGCCGCGTGCACCTGATCGGCGGAAGCCGGACGGAGCATCAACGACTCCACGGCCGCCACCGGACGCCCCGCCTCATCCGCGACCAGCAGTGCGAGCGTGTGCGGATCGTCCGAAGAGAGCGGGGTCAGCCGCATGCGCAGTGAAGACGCGCCGGCCGCGTAGAGCGAGACGCCGGCCCATGAGAACGGCAGCAGAGCACCGGAAGACGTCCGTGCAGCGTCGTCGCCGTGGCCGATGGCGTGGAGGCCCGCATCGAGCAGGGCCGGGTGCAGACCGAACCGCGCCGCATCCCGGCGTACGTCGTCCGGCAGCGCGACCTCGGTGAACAGCTCGGCGCCGCGCCGCCAGGCGGCCTTGAGGCCCTGGAACAGCGGCCCGTACGCAACGCCTTCCTCGGCGAGTTCCGTGTAGAGGCCGTGGACGTCGACCGGTACGGCGTCGGCCGGCGGCCACGCCGCCAGCTCGCCGAACTCCAGCTCTGCCTCCGGCCGCGCCCCGACCGCCAGCACACCGGACCCGTGACGCGTCCACAGCTCCTCGGCCCCGCCGTCCTGACGACGCGAGTACACACTGAACGGCCGACGCCCGGACTCCGAAACCGCCTCCACCACCAGCTGGAGCTGCACACCGCCCCGCTCCGGCAGCACCAGCGGCGCCTCCAGCGTCAGCTCCTCCACCACATCGCAACCGACCTGGTCACCAGCACGCACCGCCAGATCCACAAAGGCCGTACCCGGCAGCAGCACACTGCCGAGGATGGCGTGGTCAGCGAGCCAGGGGTGGGTGTCGAGCGACAGCCGGCCGGCGAGGAGCACACCCTCGGAATCGGCGAGCGCGACCGCCGCACCCAGCAGCGGATGACCCGCGTCACCGAGCCCGATCGCCTCCGGATCCCCGGTGGCGAACGCGGCCGCGCCGGGCCAGTACCGCTGCCGCTGGAACGCGTACGTCGGCAGATCGACACGACGGGCACCCGAACCGGCGAAGAACGCCGCCCAGTCGACGGTGACCCCACGGGCGTGGACCTGGACGAGGCCGGTGACGAGGGACTCGTCCTCGGAACGACCGGTACGCAGGACGGGGATGAAGGCGGCGTCATGCTCGACGCAGTCCTGAGCGAGCGCGGACAGCACGCCGTCCGGGCCGAGTTCGACGTACGTCGTCACGCCGGCGGCCTCAAGGGCGCGCACACCGTCGAGGAACCGCACGGCCTCGCGGACGTGCCGGACCCAGAACTCCGCCGAACCCATCTCGTCCGACACCAGCGCACCGGTCAGGTTCGACACCACCGGAACGTGCGGCGCCGAGAACGAAAGCCCTTCCACGACCTGGCGGAAGTCGTCCAACATGCCGTCCATGTGCGGCGAATGGAACGCGTGGCTGACCGCCAGCCGCTTCGTCTTGCGGCCCGGGAAGGACTCCGCGACCGCGGCCACCGCGTCCTCGTCACCCGCGACGACCACCGACCGCGGGCCGTTGACCGCGGCAATGCTCACCCGGCCGGTCAGCAGCGGCAGGACCTCGCCCTCCGACGCCTCCACCGCCACCATCACACCACCGGACGGCAGCGCCTGCATCAGCCGACCACGCGCCGCCACCAGCACACACGCGTCCTCCAACGAGAACACCCCGGCCACATGCGCGGCCGCGATCTCACCGACCGAATGACCCGACAGGAAGTCCGGCCGCACACCCCACGACGTCACCAGACGGAACAGGGCGACCTCGACGGCGAACAACGCCGGCTGCGCGTACTCCGTCTCGTTCAGCCGATCAGTGTCGGATCCGAACAGCACCTCCTTGAGCGGCCTGTCGAGCACCGCGTCCAGGTGTGCGCAGACCTCGTCCAGTGCGTCCGCGAACACCGGGTGGGCGTCGTACAGTTCACGGCCCATCCCGATGCGCTGACTGCCCTGACCGGTGAACAGGAAGGCGGCGCCGCCTTCACCGGCCGTGCCGGTGGTGGTCCGGGGCGCGGACTCGCCGGTGGCGAGCCGGGTCAGGGCCTCCCGCAGCTCCTGAAGGTCCGGGGTGGTGTGGTCGACGGTCAGGACGGCGGCCGCCCGGTGGTCGAGGTGCGCGCGGCTCGTGGCGAGGGAGTAGGCCACGTCGAGCGGGTCCTCTCCCCGGTTCTCGGCGGCGTCCAAGTGGGCGCTGAGGGCTGCTGCTTGGACTCGGAGCGCTTCGCGGGTCTTGCCCGAGAGGAGGTACGGGAGCACGCGCGCCGGTCGTGCGGTCGGCCGCGCGGCAGCCTCCGCCGACGGTTCGGCGTCCGGTGCCTGCTCGATGATCGTGTGGGCGTTGGTGCCACTGATGCCGAACGAGGAGATGCCAGCCCGTCGCGGACGGCCCGTCTCCGGCCAGGCACGCTGCTCGGTCAGCAGAGCGATCTCCCCCGCCGACCAGTCCACGTGCGGGGTCGGCTCGTCCACGTGAAGCGTCTGCGGAAGCACCCCCTCCCGCATCGCCATGACCATCTTGATGATCCCGGCGACACCGGCCGCGGCCTGCGTGTGACCGATGTTCGACTTCACGGAACCCAGCAGCAGCGGCTGGTCCGCAGAACGCTCCTGCCCGTACGTCGCCAGCAGCGCCTGCGCCTCGATCGGATCCCCGAGCCGGGTACCCGTACCGTGCGCCTCCACCGCGTCCACCTCGGCGGCCGACAGCCCGGCACTCGCGAGAGCAGCCCGGATGACCCGCTGCTGCGAAGGCCCGTTCGGAGCCGTCAGACCGTTGCTCGCACCGTCCTGGTTGATCGCAGAACCCCGCACCACCGCCAGGACCGGGTGTCCGTTGCGGCGGGCGTCCGACAGCCGCTCCACGAGCAGCATGCCGACACCCTCACCCCAGCCCGTACCGTCGGCCGCTGCGGCGAAGGCCTTGATCCGGCCGTCCTCCGCCAGACCCCGCTGACGGCTGAAGTCGATGAAGTTCTCCGGCGTCGACATCACGGTGACACCGCCGGCCAGTGCCATGTCGCACTCGCCGCCCCGCAGCGCCTGGATCGCCCAGTGCAGCGCGACCAGGGACGAGGAGCAGGCCGTGTCGACCGTGACCGCCGGGCCCTCGAGCCCGAACACGTACGAGACTCGCCCGGACATGACGCTGCCCGCGTTGCCCGTGCCGACGTGGCCTTCGAGGCCGTCCTGTTCGCGGGTGACGAGGGAGAGGTAGTCCTGGCCGTTGGTGCCGACGAAGACACCCGCCCGGCTGCCGCGCATCGACGACGGGTCGATGCCGGCCCGCTCGAACGCCTCCCAGGACGTCTCCAGGAGGAGCCGCTGCTGCGGGTCCATCGCCAGGGCCTCGCGCGGCGAGATCCCGAAGAAGCCGGCGTCGAACTCCGCTGCTCCGGTGACGAATCCGCCTTCGCGGGTGTACGAGGTACCGGGCTGGTCGGGGTCGGGGCTGTAGAGGCGGTCCAGGTTCCAGCCGCGGTCCGACGGGAATCCGGCGACCGCGTCCGTACCGTGTGCGAGCAGCTGCCACAGGTCCTCGGGGGACGTGATGCCGCCGGGGAAGCGGCAGCTCATCGCCACGATGGCGATCGGGTCACCGTCGACGGCCGCGGCGACGGGAAGCAGGGCACCGGATACGGGAACACTGCCGACGAGTTCCTCACGGAGGTGCCCGGCCAGCGCGGCGGACGTCGGGTAGTCGTAGACGAGGGTGACGGGCAGGCGCAGTTCGGTCGCCGCACTCAGGCGGTTACGCAGCTCGACGGCCGTCAGGGAGTCGAAGCCGAGCTCCTTGAAGGCCCGTTCGGCGCCCACCGCGTCCGCGCTGCCGTGCCCGAGGACGGCGGCGACGTGCGTACGGACCAGGGCGAGCAGTTCGCGCGCCTGCTCGGCGGGCGCGAGCGCGGCCAGCCGGCCGGAGAGGGTACCCAGGCGGTCCGCCTGGGGGGCCGCCGGGCTGTGGGCGGATGTCGCGGCACGCATCGCGCGTACCTCGGCGAGCTCGCTGAACAGTTCGCTGGGGCGCACGGCCGTGTGGCCGGAGAGGTACCGCTCCCATTCGACGTCGGCGATGGTGAGGGAGCCGTCGTCGGCGCCAACGGCCTGCCGGAGAGCGCGGATCGCCGGCTGCGCGTCCATGGGGGGCACGCCGTCCCGGCGCATCCGGGCGTCCAGCGCCTCGTCGGCGGCCATGCCGCCCTCGGCCCACGGACCCCACGCGAGCGAGGTCGCGGCCAGCCCGGCGGCCCGCCGCTGCTCAGCCAGAGCATCCAAATAGGCGTTGGCGGCGGCGTAGTTGGCCTGACCGGCCGCGCCGACCGTCCCGCTCATCGACGAGAACAGCACGAACGCGGAGAGCTCGATACCCAGCTCGACGGTCAGCTCGTGCAGGTTCAGGGCGGACGTCGCCTTCGCCCGCAGCACACTCTCGAACCGCTCCGGCGTCAACGCGTCGAGCACACCGTCGTCCAGCACACCAGCCGTGTGGACCACAGCGGTCAGCGTCTCAGCCTCGGCAACCAGCAGCGCCCGCAGGGCATCACGGTCGGAGACGTCACAAGCGACGACCGACGCCTCCACGCCGAGCCCCGACAGTTCCGCCACCAGCTCGGCAGCACCAGGAGCATCAGCGCCCCGGCGGCTGGTCAGCACCAGACGCTCGGCACCCGCTCCGGCCAGCCAACGCGCGACCCGCCCACCGAGAGCACCCGTACCACCGGTCACCAGAACCGTCCCCGACGGCACCCAAGAACCCGAGCCACCACCAGCAGCCCGAACCAGACGACGCCCGAACACACCGGAAGAACGAACCGCGACCTGATCCTCACCAGCGGCAGAACCCGCCAGCACCCCGACCAGACGACCCATGGCCCGCCCGTCCCACACCTCAGGCAGGTCGACCAGACCACCCCAACGCCCAGGCGCCTCCAGAGCCGCAACCCGGCCCAGCCCCCACACCTGGGCCTGCACCGCGGACACCAGACGATCCGACCGGCCCACACTCACCGCGCCACGGGTCAGGCACCACAACGGCGCCTCCACCCCGGCATCACCCAACGCCTGCACCAGACCAGCCGTCGCCACGACCCCAGCGGACTCGTCCAGCGCAAGAAGGGACACCACACCGGAGACGGCTCGCGCCCCGGTGAGCAGTCCGGCCAGCGCGGCACGATCGGCGCCGGGCTCGACCACGACGAGCCGAACTTCCACACCTCGCCCGGCCAGCGCATCCGCCACGGCTGCGGTCTGCGGGTCGTCCTCCCCCGTGGCCGGAACGACGACGGCCCACTCGCCGCCCAGTACGCCGGACGGCGTCGACGCCGCCGCGAGCGGCTTCCACGACACCCGGTAGCGCCAGCCGTCGGCCTGCGCCTGCTCCTGGCTCTGCCGGCGCCATGCCGACAGGGCGGGGACGAGCTCGCTGAAGCGGGCGTCGTCGGCCACCTCCAGTTCGGCCAGCAGGGACGTGAGGTCGCCGCGCTCCACCGCTTCCCAGAACCGGGCGTCCACCGCGTCGACCGCCGGGGCGGCGACAGGGGCGCCGTGAGACAGGTTCGTCTCCGGCCAGAAACGCTGTCGCTGGAAGGCGTACGTCGGCAGCTGCACCCGCCCGACGCCCGCGCCCTCGGAGACGGAACTGAAGAAGGAACTCCAGTCCGCCTCCACGCCCCGCACGTGCGCCACGGCAAGAGCGGTGACGACCGTCTCCGCCTCGGAACGGTCACTGCGCAGGGCCGGCACGAACACGGCGCCTTCGCCCGTCACGCACTGCTGGCCCATCGCCGAGAGCACGCCACCGGGGCCGAGTTCGAGGTACGTCGTGACCCCCGCTGCCTCCAGGGCGCGCATGCCGTCGAGGAACCGCACCGCCTCGCGGACGTGCCGCACCCAGAAGTCCGCGGACGCCATCTCGTCCGACACCAGCGCACCGGTCAGGTTCGACACCACCGGAAGGGTCGGGGCCGAGAAGGAGAACCCTTCCACCACTCGGCGGAAGCCGTCCAGCATCCCGTCCATGTGCGGGGAGTGGAAGGCGTGGCTCACGGTCAGCCGCTTGGTCTTGCGGTCGGTGAACGAGTCCACGACCGTGCTCACGGCGTCCTCGTCGCCGGCGACCACGACCGACGTCGGCCCGTTGACCGCGGCGATGCTCACCCGGTCGGTCAGCAGCGGCAGGACCTCGTCCTCCGAGGCCTCCAGCGCGACCATCGCGCCACCGGCGGGCAGCTCCTGCATCAGGCGTCCACGGGCCGCGACCAGCGCACACGCGTCGTCGAGGGTCAGCACACCCGCCACGTGCGCGGCCGTGATCTCACCGATCGAGTGCCCTGACAGGAAGTCCGGCTTCACACCCCAGCTCTCCACGAGGCGGAACAACGCCACCTCGACGGCGAACAGCGCGGGCTGGGTGAACCGCGTCTCGTCCAGCAGGTCCGAGTCAGGCGCGGCGAAAAGTACGTCCTTCAGGGGCAGTTCGAGGTGGGCGTCCATCCGGGCGCAGACCGCGTCCAGCGTGTCCGCGAACACCGGGTAGGTGTCGTGGAGTTCGCGCCCCATCCCCAGCCGCTGGCTGCCCTGTCCCGTGAACAGGAAGGCCAGCCCGCCGCCCGAGACGGTGTCCTGGACCAGCCCCGGCACCTGCTCGCCGGCGGTGAGGCCGCGCAGGCCGGCCGTCAGCGCATCACGGTTCGTCGCTTCCGCGACGAGAACGGCCCGTGTTTCGAACGTGGAGCGTCCGGCGGCGAGCGCGTACGCGATGTCGGCGGTAGCGGCCTGCGGGTTCTCGGCCAGCCACGCGACGAGCTGCTCGGCCTGGGCTCGCACGGCGGCGGCGTTCTTGCCGGTGACGACGAACGGCAGGACCGGAGCACCTGCACCGGAACCGCTGTCGTGACGCGGTGCCGTCGCCTCGTCCGCGAGCGGGGCCTCTTCGATGATCGTGTGGGCGTTGGTGCCGCTCAGGCCGAACGAGGAGATGCCGGCCCGGCGCGGACGGCCGGTCTCCGGCCAGGCACGCTGCTCGGTCAGCAGAGCGATCTCCCCCGCCGACCAGTCCACGTGCGGGGTCGGCTCGTCCACGTGAAGCGTCTGCGGAAGCACCCCCTCCCGCATCGCCATGACCATCTTGATGATCCCGGCGACACCGGCCGCGGCCTGCGTGTGACCGATGTTCGACTTCACGGAACCCAGCAGCAGCGGCTGGTCCGCAGAACGCTCCTGCCCGTACGTCGCCAGCAGCGCCTGCGCCTCGATCGGGTCCCCGAGCCGCGTGCCCGTACCGTGCGCCTCCACCGCGTCCACCTCGGCGGCCGACAGCCCGGCACTCGCGAGAGCGGCCCGGATGACCCGCTGCTGCGACGGACCGTTCGGAGCCGTCAGACCGTTGCTCGCACCGTCCTGGTTGACCGCCGAACCCCGCACCACCGCCAGCACCGGATGCCCGTTGCGGCGGGCGTCCGACAGCCGCTCCACGAGCAGCATGCCGACACCCTCACCCCAGCCCGTACCGTCCGCGCCCGCGGCGAAGGCCTTGATGCGGCCGTCCTCCGCCAGTCCCCGCTGACGGCTGAAGTCGATGAAGGCATCGGGGGTGGACATGACGGTTACGCCACCGGCGAGCGCCATGGAGCATTCGCCCTGCCGCAGCGCCTGTACCGCCAGGTGGAGGGCGACGAGCGACGACGAGCAGGCCGTGTCGACCGTGATCGCCGGCCCTTCGAGCCCGAAGACGTACGAGAGCCGGCCGGAGACGACGCTCGCCGCGTTGCCCGTGGCCACATGGCCTTCGAGGCCGTCGGCTTCGCCCGCGACCAGGGAGAGGTAGTCCTGGCCGTTGGTGCCGACGAAGACACCGGCCCGGCTGCCGCGCAGCGACGAGGGGTCGATGCCGGCCCGCTCGAACGCCTCCCACGAGGTCTCCAGGAGGAGCCGCTGCTGCGGGTCCATGGCCAGGGCCTCACGCGGCGAGATCCCGAAGAAGTCGGCGTCGAAGTCCGCGACGTCGTACAGGAAGCCGCCTTCGCGCGTGTACGAGGTGCCGGGCCGGGCCGGGTCCGCGTCGTAGAGGCGGTCCAGGTCCCAGCCGCGGTCCGACGGGAACCCGGCGACGGCGTCCCTGCCCTGAGCGAGCAGCTGCCAGAGTGCTTCGGGGCTCTGTACGCCGCCGGGGAAACGGCAGGTCATCGCCACGATCGCGATCGGATCGTCCTCGTCGGCGACCGCCGCGCGGGTTGATGCCTCCGCTGCCGGCGCACGGCCCACCAGTTCCCCGCGCAGGAATTCCGCGAGGGCCGACGAGGTCGGGTAGTCGTACACGAGGGTGGTGGGAAGGCGCAGCGCGGTGGCCGCGCCGAGGCGGTTGCGCAGGTCGACGGCGGTCAGGGAGTCGAAGCCGAGCTCCTTGAAGGCGCGTTCGGCACCGACGGAGTCCGAGCCGTCGTGTCCGAGGACGGCGGCGACGTGCGTCCGGACCAGGCTGAGGAGTTCCCGCTCCTGCTCGGCCCACGGGAGCTCGGCCAGCTTCGCGAACGCGGCGCCCGCGACGTCGGCACCCGTCACCACGGTCCCGTGACCGGCGGCCGGGGTGTCGTGTCCGGACCCGCCGGTGGTGGTGAGGTCGGCGACCGACGGGTTGGGGCGGACGGCCGCCACGACCGTCGCGAACCGGTCCCAGCTGATGTCCGCGACGGTCAGGGCGGCGTCGCCGGCGCCAACGGCCTGTACGAGCGCGGCGATCGCGGCGTCGGGAGCCATCGGCGGCACGCCTTCGCGCCGCATCCGCGCGTCCATCGCCTCATCAGCGGCCATACCGCCCTCGGCCCACGGACCCCACGCGAGGGACGTCGCGGCCAGCCCGGCGGCCCGCCGCTGCTCAGCCAGCGCATCCAAATAGGCGTTCGCGGCAGCGTAGTTGGCCTGACCAGCCGCACCAACCGTCCCGCTCATCGACGAGAACAGCACGAACGCGGAGAGCTCGATACCCAGCTCAACGGTCAACTCGTGCACATGCAAAGCGGACGTCGCCTTCGCCCGCAGCACGCTCTCGAACCGCTCCGGCGTCAGAGCGTCGAGCACACCGTCGTCCAGCACACCGGCCGTGTGCACGACCGCCGTGAGCGCGGTGGCTTCGGCGGCGAGCAGCCCCCGCAGGGCATCCCGGTCGGAGACGTCACAAGCGACGACCGACACCTCCACACCCTGCCCGGACAGCTCCGCCACCAGCTCGGCAGCACCAGGAGCATCAGCGCCCCGGCGGCTGGTCAGCACCAGCCGCTCCGCACCAGCCCCGGCCAGCCAACGCGCGACCCGACCACCCAGCGCACCCGTACCACCGGTCACCAGCACCGTCCCCGACGGCACCCAGGAACCCGAGCCACCACCGGCAGCCCGAACGAGACGACGCCCGAACACACCGGAGGAACGAACCGCGACCTGATCCTCACCAGCGGCAGAACCCGCCAGCACCCCGACCAGACGACCCATGGCCCGCCCGTCCCACACCTCAGGCAGATCGACCAGACCACCCCACCGCCCAGGCGCCTCCAGAGCCACCACCCGGCCCAGACCCCACACCTGAGCCTGCACCGCAGACACCAGACGATCCGACCGGCCCACACTCACCGCACCACGCGTCAGGCACCACAACGGCGCCTCCACCCCGGCATCACCCAACGCCTGCACCAAACCAGCCGTAGCCACAACCCCAGCGGCCTCGTCCAGCGCAAGAAGGGACACCACACCCGCCAACGAACCGGCATCGGCCAGAAGCTCGGCCAGCCCGGCACGATCCGTACCCGGCTCGAGGGCCACCCGCCGAACCTCGGCACCACAGCCGGCCAGGGCGTCCACAACGGCCACGTCGTCCACCTCGGCCGGGGACACGACCAGCCACGCCCCGGACAGTCGCGCACCCGAGGCGGTGACATCCGTGAGCGGGGTCCACGACACCCGGTAGCGCCAGCCGTCGATCTCCGACTGGGTCCGTACGCGGCGGCGCCACGCCGAGAGGGCGGGGACGACCTCGCTCAGCGGCTGTTCGCCGTCCGCGTCCAGTTCGAGGGTGGCGGCGAGGGCGGCCACGTCCTGGTGTTCGACCGCGTCCCAGAACTCGCTGTCGGCGGGGTCGGTGTGGTGTGCGGATGTCGTGGCCGACTCTGCGGCCGGGGTGCGGGCGTTCATCCAGTACCGCTGCCGCTGGAAGGCGTACGTCGGCAGTTCGACCCGTGCGGCGCCCGTGCCGGCGAAGAAGGGGGCCCAGTCCACGTCCACGCCGCGGACGAACATCCGCGCGACGGCGTCGACGAGCGTGGCGGCCTCGGGGCGGCCGGAGCGCAGCGCGGCGGTGAACACGGGCGGGGTGGTGGGCTGCGGGTCGGTGCTCAGGCAGTCCTGTGCCATGGCCGTGAGGACGGGGTCGGGGCCGAGTTCGAGGAAGGAGTCGGCTCCGCGTGTGCGGAGGGTGCGTACGCCGTCGAGGAACCGTACGGCGTCGCGGACGTGGCGGACCCAGTGTTCGGGGGTGGCGAGTTCGGCGGCGGTGGCCGTGGTGCCGGTGAGGAGGGAGACGACGGGCAGGGTGGGCGTGCCGTACTCCACGACCTGCGCGACCCGGCGGAACTCGGCCAGCATGGCGTCCATGTGGGGCGAGTGGAAGGCGTGGCTGACCGTCAGCCGCTTGGTCTTGCGGCCCCGGGTTTCGAGTTCCCGGGCGACTGCGGCCACGGCGTCCTCGTCGCCGGCCACCACGACGGACGTCGGGCCGTTGACGGCGGCGATGCTCACCCGGTCGGTGAGCAGCGGCAGGACCTCGTCCTCCGACGCCTGTACGGCGGTCATGACGCCACCGGCGGGCAGGGCCTGCATGAGCCGGCCGCGTGCGGCGACCAGTGCGCACGCGTCCTCCAGCGTGAACACGCCGGCGATGTGCGCGGCGGCGATCTCGCCCACGGAGTGGCCGGCGACGAATGCGGGCCGTACGCCCCAGGACTCGACGAGCCGGAAGAGTGCCACCTCCAGGGCGAACAGTGCGGGCTGGGTGTAGGCGGTCTGGTGGAGGAGGGCGGCTTCGGGGGTGTCGTCGTCGGCGAACAGGACGTCGAGGAGAGGGTGTTCGAGTTGTTCGTCGAGGTACCAGGAGGCGTTGTCGAGGGCGTCGGCGAACACCGGGTAGGTGTCGTACAGTTCGCGGCCCATGCCGAGGCGTTGGCTGCCCTGGCCGGTGAAGAGGACGGCGAGGCGTCCGGCGGTGGGGGTGCCGTGGATGACGGCGGGGGTGTCGGCTCCGTCGGCGAGGGCGTGCAGGGCGTGCTGGAGGGCGGTGCGGTCCTGGCCGAGGACGACGGCCCGCTGTTCGAAGCGGTCCCGGGTGACGGCGAGGGAGCGGCCGATGTCGTGGGCGGTGGTGTGCGGGTGGGTGTCGAGCCAGTCGCCGAGGCGGCGGGCGGCGGCGCGCAGGGCTTCGGGGGTCTTGGCGGAGAGGGTCCAGGGCAGTGGTCCCGTTTCGTAGCCGTGCCGGTCCGTGTCGGGCAGGGCGGCCGTGTCGTCCTGGCGGTCTTCGGCCGGGGGTTCTTCGATGATGGCGTGGGCGTTGGTGCCGCTCATGCCGAAGGAGGAGATGCCCGCGCGGCGCGGGGTGGGGGACGCCGGCCAGTCGACGGCTTCGGTGAGGAGGGAGACGGCTCCGGCCTCCCAGTCGACGTGGGGGGTCGGGGCGTCGACGTGCAGGGTGCGGGGCAGCACCTCGTGCTGCATGGCCATGACCATCTTGATGATGCCGGCGACGCCGGCGGCGGCCTGGGTGTGGCCGATGTTCGACTTCAGGGAGCCCAGCCACAGCGGCCGGTCCTGCGGCCGGTCCTGGCCGTACGTGGCGAGGAGGGCCTGTGCTTCGATCGGGTCGCCGAGGGTGGTGCCCGTGCCGTGTGCTTCGACCGCGTCGACGTCGGCGGGCGTCAGGCCGGCGTTGGCGAGTGCCTGGCGGATGACGCGCTGCTGGGCGGGGCCGCTGGGGGCGGTCAGGCCGTTGCTGGCGCCGTCCTGGTTGATGGCGGTGCCGCGGACGACGGCGAGGACACGGTGGCCGTTGGCGCGTGCGTCGGAGAGCCGTTCGACGAGGAGCATGCCGGCGCCTTCGCCCCAGGCGGTTCCGTCGGCGGCGGCGGCGAAGGGCTTGCAGCGGCCGTCGGGGGCGAGGCCGCGCTGGCGGCTGAAGGAGACGAACGAGCCGGGGCTCGCCATGATCGCGATGCCGCCGGCGAGGGCGAGGGTGCATTCGCCGCTGCGCAGGGCCTGGACGGCGAGGTGCAGTGCGGCGAGTGAGGAGGAGCAGGCCGTGTCGACGGTGACGGTGGGGCCTTCGAAGCCGAAGGTGTAGGCGATGCGGCCGGAGGCGACACTCGCGGCGTTGCCGGTGACGAGGTAGCCCTCGAACCCGTCGGTGGCTTCTTCGAGGCGGGGGCCGTATTCCTGGGTTTCGGCGCCGACGAATACGCCAACGCGGTCGCCGCGGAGTCCGGTGGGGGTGATGCCGGCCCGGTCGAATGCTTCCCAGGAGGTTTCCAGGAGGATGCGCTGCTGGGGGTCCATGGCGAGTGCTTCGCGCGGGGATATTCCGAAGAACGCGGCGTCGAATTGGTCGGCGTCGTGGAGGAATCCGCCTTCGCGGGCGTAGGTGGTGCCGGCCCGGTCGGGGTCGGGGTCGTAAAGGGAGTCGAGGTTCCAGCCGCGTCCGGTGGGGAATGCGGAAATGGCGTCGGTGCCGGTGGCGACGAGGTCCCAGAGGGCTTCGGGGGAATGTACGTCGCCGGGGAACCGGCAGCCTATGCCGACGATGGCGATCGGTTCGTCGCTGCTGACGGCGGCTGCGACGGGTTCCTCGGCCGGGGTGGTCAGGCCCAGGAGCAGGGCGTGGACGCGGTGGGCGAGGCGGGTGGGGGTGGGGTGGTCGAAGGCCAGGGTGACGGGAAGGCGCAGGCCGGTGCCGGCGACGAGCCGGGCGTGCAGGTCGACGGCGGCGAGCGAGTCGAAGCCCAGGTCGAGGAAGGAGCGGTCCGGGTCGAGGATGGCGGGTGCGGCGTCGCGCAGGGCCGCGGTGACCAGTGCGGCGACCCAGTCGAGGAGTGCGGTGCGCTGTTCGTTCTCGGTGAGGCCGGCCAGGCGCTCGCGCCACCCGTCGGGGGTGTCGGTGGGGGCGGCGCCGGCGGTGCGGTCCTGGATTCCGCCGGCCTGGGAGGAGCCGTCGGTTTCGGCTGCGAAATCCTGGGACTCGTTCAACATCGCGCGCTCCATCACTCCGTGCAGAGAAACCTAAGACCAGAGATGACCTTGGCACGGGGGGGGCTGCCGCAGAAACCCCTAACAATCCCCTATGGACCCCTAGGTGAGGGGCTGTGGGGAATGCGTCCTGATTCTGCGGGCGCGATTGAATCACTATGCCCTCGGGGTGCGCGCGATGGCAACAATTACGGGGGCTTTTGTCTGCCGAATTCCGCCGGGCGGGGCGGGCGGGCGGCCGGCCAACAGGGCGGCCAACCGGGCGGGCGAACAGAAGCGGAGGGACGGTCGTCAGGACCGTCCCTCCGCTTCCCGGGGGTTCGCCAGTTGGTCTATCGGGGGGTGGTGCGCGGGGTCCGTTCGATGAAGGGGGCGAGGATGCCGGGTACGGCCTCTTCGGCGAGGGCGAGGCCGTCCGAGACGCGTACGTCGCGGATCTTGTAGACGCCGTTGCCGGAGGCGGTGGCGGCGCCCAGGGTGAGCAGGTCCGCGCGGCGCTGGAAGACGGAGCGGGTGATCGACCAGCCGATGACGCCGTCCCGGTGGAAGGCGACGGTGCGGCGGGTGAAGGTGCCCGCGCGGGTGACCAGGTAGCGGCCGTGGAGGGCGTGGCCGAGGTTGCGGTAGGCGTCGTGGGCGAGGGCCAGGCCCGCGGGCAGCAGGATCAGGGCGGTGATCCAGCCGGTGTGGACGAGTGCGGGCGTGAGCCACAGGCCGAGGCCGACGAAGGGGGCGGCGATCAGGACGGTCCAGATCAGGGCGCGGTTGATCCTGCGGCGCAGGGCGGCGCGGGGGTGCGGTGCGAGGGTGGCTTCGACCGTCGGGGAGGTGGTTTC
This sequence comes from Streptomyces sp. NPDC044704, assembly GCF_056433525.1. NCBI lineage: Bacteria > Bacillati > Actinomycetota > Actinomycetes > Kitasatosporales > Streptomycetaceae > Streptomyces > Streptomyces sp. NPDC044704. Next base: position 690,810 of record NZ_JBWKGY010000002.1, on the reverse strand, counting down.
GCCCAGGACGTCCGCGGCGATCCGGCGGGCCACGGCCATCGGTACGGGCGGGGTGAGGCGGCTGCGGCTGCTGTTCTCGTCGGCGTCGCCGAGGCCGCTGGCGACGGCCTTGACGCGGGCGCCTCCGGCCCAGCGCAGCAGCAGCGGTTCGGCCACTTCGGCGCCGCGCAGCCGCTGTTCCTCGATGCTGACGGAGCGGGTGATGAGCAGGCCGCGGCGGACGCGGAGCATGCCGGCTTCTTCGCGGTCGAGGCGGTAGCCGCCCCAGCCCTCGATGAAGGTGGCCGTCGATCCGAGGACGCCGATCAGGATGATGACGGCGAGGGTGACCAGCAGGCCGTACCAGAGCGGTACGGAGCCGAAGCGGGCCTCGATGTCCTTGACGATGCCGAGTTCCAGCGGGTCGATCTTCAGCTCGTGCAGGGTGCGGTAGGTGCTGCCGACGGCGATGAAGACACCGCCGACGCCCCAGAGGGTGAGGGGTGCGTACCGCAGCCACGCCCAGTCGAGTTCGGCTATGGCGGCATCGGTGTCGTCGGTGGTGTGCGTCAGGCCGCGGCGGGTCCGGCGGAGTTCGGTCAGCCGGCCGCGGAGCGCGGTGGCGTCGCGGACGCTGAGGCCGTCCAGGGAGAGGCCTCCGTCGGTGGAGCCCTGGTCGCCGGTGCCGATCTTCAGGGAGGTGAGGCCGAAGAGGCGGTGGAGGGGGTTGGCGGTGAGGTCGACGCTGCGGATGCGGTCGACGGGCACCGAGCGCTGGCTGCGGAAGAACTTGCCCTTGTGCACCTCCATCCGGTCCTCGGTGATGCGGTACCGGGTGGTGATGAGCCGCATCAGGCTGATGCCGGCGATGACGAGGCAGGTGATGAGGAACGAGCCGAGGGTGATCAGGACCTGGAGGTTGAACTCGCCGCCGTTGATGAGGGAGGTGGCGGCGAACATGGCCAGCGGGGTGGCCACGACGCTCAGGTTGACGAGGAAGAGGCGCGGGTTGAGCCGGCCCCAGGCGTCGTCCGGGGCGGGGTTCTCGTGGCTGCGTACCGCGGTGTCGGCCGTCACGTCGCGTCTCCCGGTACGGCCTGGGTGGACCTGGTGAGGTGTTCGACGAGTTCGGAGGCGATCCGGTGGTCGAGCCCCTTGATCTTCACGGCGCCGGCGGAGGAGGCGCTGGTGACGGTGACGCCGGAGAGCCTGAACATCTGCTGGAGGGGGCCGCGGAGCATGTCGACGGTCTGGATGCGGGAGAGGGGGACGACCCGCCACCGCTGCCAGAGCCATCCGGAGGCGGCGTAGACGGCCTCGTCGGTGGTCTCCCAGCGGTGCACCCGGTAGCGCCAGATGGGCATGATGCCCATGTAGAGGAGCCCGGGGACGAGGGCGGCGAGGAAGAGCCAGCCGAAGACGAACCGCGCCGGCGGGATGGTGAGGTAGAGCACCCCGAACACGAGCGGGAGCGGGAGGGCGAACAGGGAGGACTGGAGGGTCCACCAGCCGATCGCCCGGCTCTCGACCCGGTTGCGAGGCGGACGGAGCCTCAGTTCTTCGTTGTCTGGCACTGCCTCACCCTGGTTCCTGAACGATGTCGCGTCTTCGCCGGTCAACTCGTGTCGCATCACTGTCGGTTCACTCCCCGCCCGTCGCCCTTCCGCTGTTCGCCGTCCGCCGGGCTCCGCCGTCCGGCCGCCCGCCGTTCCGGCCGGGGGCCGGTGGGTCGGTGTCGGGTACGTCGGTGGCGGGTGCCGTCGCGGCCCGTACGGCACGGAGCCTGGACAGCAGGACCGCCGTCCGGGCCAAGACCATCGACAGCGACGTCAGGGCGAGCGAGCTCACGAGGACCTCGCTGCCACTGAGCTGGTAGTCGGTGGTGAACCGGGTCATGCGGGCACCGAACCAGTGCTCGCAGCCGTATGCGAAGAGGATCTGGGCTCCGAGGAGGAGGACCCAGACGGCCGCGTGGCCCGGTCCGCCGGCGCTGCGGATGTCCCCCGCAGGGTCCCGGTGCGCGGAGAGCAGGGAGCCCGCGACGAGTCCGCAGATGCCCCCCGCGCCGATGCCGGCGAGGTGCAGCGACGTGTCGTTGCCGGCCGTCGGGAAGGAGTGTACGCAGACTCCGATGACGAGGACGGCCACCAGTGTGGGGGCGGCGATCCTCAGGGGGGTGATGCGCCGGTTGCCGGAGTCGGTCGCGAGGATGACGGCCAGGAGCGATCCGCTGGTGATGAGTGCCGTCGTGAACTGACCCACGTGCCCGAACCCGCCCTTTCCCGCTTCCTTCGGAATCCTTCTCGCGGCTCTCCTCGCCGCTGTGTCCAAAGTAGGGCGGGTGGGCGGACCCCGGTGCCGACTGATCGGTGGGACCGGCTGTCAACCGATCGACGGACACGGGCTCGAGTCGTGGTAGGACTGGTCACGTGCACATACACACACAGGAGGGGGAGGTTCCGCGGTCGGCCGCGAACTACGGCCCCGACTCGGGGAGCCGCTGGTTCGGTCTGTGGGACGGCTACTTCGCGATCTCCTACCTCGTCACCGTCATCCTGCTCTTCACCTCCGACGAGGACCAGGTGCACCGGGCGTTCGCCATCGGCGCGCTGACGCTGATCGTGCCCTGGTACGCGGGTCTCGGCCGCAGGCTGATGATCCACCGGACGACGGGCCGGCGGAACATCGTGTTCTCCGTCGGGCTCTTCGTGCTGTTCGGGTCGTCCAGTCTGCTCGACTTCGCGGGTTCCTTCGCGCTGTTCGCGGTCGTCCCCATGCTCATGATGAGCCTGTCGATGCCGCCCGCGATCGTGCTGGTGGTCCTGGCCAACCTGTGGCCGGTGACGGTGGTGTGGCTGCGGGGCGGGGAGTTCGACCCCCACATCCTGGGGGTGCTGCCCATCTCCCTGCTGGGCATCGCCCTGTCGGTGCTGCTCGGCGTGTGGATCACCCGGGTGGTGCGGCAGAGCGCCGACCGGGGCGAGCTGATCAACGAACTGCGGCGCAGCCGGGAGCGCGAGGCCCGGCTGTCGCACCAGGCCGGCATCTCGGCCGAGCGCGAACGTCTCGCCCGGGAGATCCACGACACCCTGGCGCAGAGCCTGACCAGCATCATCAGCCTGGTGCAGGCGGCGGAGTCGGAGGTGGTGGACAACCCCGAGCGGGCGCGCAGCCGCCTCGGGCTGGCCGGGCGGGTCGCCCAGGACAGCCTGGCCGAGGCCCGCGGGTTCGTCTCCGCGCTCACCCCGCCGGCGCTCCGGGAGAGCTCGCTGGTGCAGGCCGTACGCCGGCAGGCCGACCTGCTGATGGAGGAGACGGGGCTCACCGTGCGGTGCACGGCCCGGGGTGCGGAACGGCCGCTGCCGATGGCGGTCAGCGTGGTGCTGCTCCGCTCGGCGCAGGAGGCCTTCGCCAACGTGCGCAAGCACGCGCGGCACGCCCGTAGGGTGGAGGTGCTGGTGGCGTACGCGCCGGACGCGGTACGGCTCGTGGTCCGCGATGACGGCGCGGGCTTCCGTACGGACCTCCCGGAGTCGCAGGACGGCCCGGACGAGGTGCGGGACGGCGGGCCGGACGGCGAACGGAACGGTTTCGGGCTGCGCGGGATGCGCGCCCGGGTGGAGGAGATCGGCGGAATGGCAGAGGTCAGCAGCAGCCCTGGGGCGGGCACGGTCATCGAGGTGACGGTGCCGCTGGGCCCCGTGGCAGGGGAGTCGGCCGGTGAGTGAGCGCGGACCGATCGGGGTGATGCTGGTCGACGACCATCCGGTGGTCCGGGAGGGCCTGAGCGCCATGCTGGAGCTCGACGCGGGCATCACGGTGGTGGGGCAGGCCGGTTCCGGTGAGGAGGCGGTGCTGCAGGCCGCCCGGCTGAAGCCCGACATCGTCCTGCTCGACCTGCGGATGGGCGGTATGGACGGGGTGGCCGCGACCGGGCACATCCTGCGGGAGTCGCCGCGTACCAAGGTGGTCATCGTGACCACGTACGAGGACGACGCCGACATCCTGCGCGCGGTGGAGGCGGGCGCGGCGGGCTACCTGCTGAAGGGCAGCTCCCGCGAGGAGCTCGTCAACGCGGTGAAGGCGGCGGCGCGCGGGGAGACGGTGCTGACGCCGTCGCTGGCACCGAAGCTGTTCCGGGCGCGGGTGGTGGAGACGCCGGTGCTGTCCGAGCGGGAGCGCGAGGTGCTCCAGCTGGTCAGACAGGGCATGACCAACGCGGACATCGGGCGGCGGCTGTTCATCAGCGAGGCGACGGTGAAGACGCACCTGCTGAGGTCGTTCAAGAAGCTGTCGGTGTCCGACCGCACGGCGGCGGTGATCACGGCCCTGGAGCGGGGCCTGCTGACCTGAGGCCGGGCCCGCCGGCCGGGGCGGGGGTGCCGGGCGGCTGCCCGGCACCCCCGCTCAGGCGATGCCGGGCAGGCTCAGGTCCCACAGCTGCGCGGGCAGGTCCCGGCGCCGTTTGACCTTCAGCTTGCGGTAGATCCGGGTCAGGTGCTGTTCGACGGTGGAGACGGTCACGTACAGCTTGGTGGCGATCTCCCGGTTGGTGTGACCGCGGGCCGCGAGGAGCGCCACGCGCGCCTCGGCCTCGGACAGCGCCTCGGCCTCCTTGGCCGGTTCGGCCTCGCGTCCGGTGACGACGGGTTCGCCGTCGCCCTGCCCCGGCGTGAACTGCTGGCACAGCGGCTGCGCCCCGCAGGACTTGGCGACGTGCCAGGCCTTGCGTACGAGCATCCGGGCCCGGTTGAAGTCCCCGGCCGCGCGGTAGCAGCTACCCAACTCCCCTAGTGCCCGCGCGAGTTGGAGCCGGTCCTCGTGTTCTTCGAGGAGTTCCACGGCTTCGGTGAGCCGCTTCAGCCGGTACGTGAGGTCTCCGCTGGTCAGGGCGAGTGCGAACAGCAGGGATCCGCGCGGCCGGCTGCCGGCCGGGCCCGCCTCGCGCTGCTTCTGCTGTTCGACGTACTCGCGGGCCCTCGGGACGTTGCCGATGGCCAGCCACGCCTCGGCGGCGTCGAGCCGCCACGGCGCGAGCTCCACGGCGTCCATGCCCCAGGCCTGCATCAGTTCCCCGCAGGTGAGGAAGTCGCGCAGGGCGGCGTGGTAGCGGCCCGCGGCGAGGTGGCAACGGCCCCGGGCCCGCAGGTAGTGGAGCCCGATCTGGGTCTCCAGCATGGTGTCGGGCACCGGCTGTTCCAGCAGGCCCATCGCCTCTTCGAGGTTGCCCATCTGGGTCTCGGCCTCGATGAGGATGGCCAGCGGCATCGCGATGCCGACGCCCCAGCTCTGCACGGATATCAGGGACATGGCCTGCCGGGCCTGGGCGGCCGCGCCCGGCAGGTCGCCCTGGCGCAGGGCCACCTCGGCGCGGACCGCCCCGAGGGCCGCCTGCCAGGTGGGCGCGTTGCGGGCGGAGCATTCGCCGAGGAGCCGGTCGGTCCAGGTGAGCGCGAGGTCGAGGCGGCCCGCGTAGACGAGGGCCAGTACGGCGAAGACGAGGGGCGTGAGGGTGTGGTCGCTGAGGTGGTAGCGCTGCAGGACCCGGGTGGCCGCGGAGACGGCCGCTTCGCCCTGCCCGCCGCGCAGCGCGGTCCGCATGGCCTCGACGGCGGGGACGTGGGCGTCGTCGGGCATGGCGTAGGGGGCGGTGTCGCCGGCGTCGGCCGGTGCGGCGCCCGGCGTGCGCGGGGCGCCGGGGCGGGTGCCGTACGGCGCGCCGGTGGTGGTGAACGCCTCCCCGACCGCGGGGCTGACGAGCGAGAGCCAGCTCTGTGCGGCGGCGAGGGTGCCGGGGTCGTAGGCGAGGGGCTGCCCCGTGTCGCGGGCCTGCCGGGCGGCGTCCTGGAGGCGGCGTACGGCCGCTCCCGCCTGCCGGGCCTCCCCCATCCAGGCGAGGCAGGTCACGGCGTGGAGGAGGTCCCGGTCGGTGAGCCGGCCCGCGGCGAACTCCCGGGAGAGCTGGCGCAGATGGCCCTCGGCGGCGACCGGGCTGCTGCGCCAGACGATGCTCACCAGGCGGGACTTCAGAGCGGTGCGGCGGGGTCCTTCGGGGCTGGAGGCGACGGCCAGTTCCCCGCAGCGCAGGGCGAGTTCGGGGTCGTCCTCGACGAGGGCGTACTCGGCGGCCTGCTGGAGGACGGGGATCGCCCAGTCCTCGACCTGCTTGCGGGCGGCCAGGAGGTGGCGGGCGACGTCGAGGGCGGCCGCTCCGTCCTGGTGCAGCAGGCGCGCGGCGCGCTGGTGGAGCGCGGACAGGGCCCCGGTGGGGGCGGCGGCCAGTACGGCGTCGCGGGTCGCCGTGTCGCGGAAGGCGCCGTCGCGCATGACGCCGCACCGCTCCAGGTCCTGGACGGCCAGTTCGGCGGACTTGACGTGGACGTCGGTGATGCGGCTGAGGAGGGCGGGCCGGTCCGCGTCACCGAGGACGGCGATGCCCCGGGCGACCGCCAGCATCTGGGGGTCGCCCCGGTGGAGGCAGTCCAGTACGGCGCGTTCGAAGGTCTCGGCGGGGACGAGCGGCTGGAACGGTTCGCTGTCTCCGAGGGCCGCGAGGCCGTCCTCCAGCAGGGCCTTGACCAGCAGCGGGTTCCCGCCGGTGGTCTGCTGGCAGTCGGCGGACAGGCGCTGGGCGGCGGCGGTGGAGAAGCGGCCGGCCAGCAGGCGTCCGGTGCCGTCAGCGCTGAGCAGGGGCAGCCGGATGCTGGTGCAGTTGGGCTGGCGTTGCAGTTCGGCGTGGAAGGCGAGCTGGGCGGGCAGCAGCCGCACGGCCTCGGTGAGGACGATCAGGACTCCGGCCTGCCGGACCCGGCGGGCCAGGCACAGCAGGAAGGCGCGGGAGAGTTCGTCCCCGTGGTGGACGTCGTCGACGGCGATGACGAGGGTGCGCTCCCGGGCGATCCGCAGGAGCGCGGCGCAGACGTGGGGCAGGACCCGCATGCCCGCCTCGACGGCGCCGTCGGCGTCCCCCCGGTCCCCGGCTTCCAGGGCCTGCGCGCCGACGCCGTCGAGCAGTGCGGTGGTCTCGGCGTGGACCGCGGGGTCCAGGGGCGCGGTCGTGTCGAGCAGGCGGCGCAGGATGCCGAAGGGCAGGTAGCGCTCCGCCCGGGATCCGGCGGCCTCCAGGACCAGTGCCCCTTCGGAGAGGGCCGCTTCGGTGAAGTGTTCCAGCAGCGTCGTCTTGCCGCCCGCGATCGGTCCGCTGATGACGGCGACGCGCCCTCGGCCCCGCCGGGCGCTGCCGAGCAGGTCGTTGAGGGTGTCCCACTGCTTTTCACGCTCGATCAGCGTCGCCGCCACTGCGTTTCCTTCCCCCGGGCTGCCTGAACTTGCCCTGAACTGCACTGTGTCGCGCCTCCTCGCGCCGCCCCGCGCTCCGTCGGGCGGGGGCGGGGCGGTTCCGGGGCGGGCGGGGTCCGGTTCCCTCCGTGCGGGGAGGGCGTCCGGCCCGGCCTCGGTACCCGTCTCGTCCGTTCGTCGCCTGCGGGCCGTTGGTCGTGCGGCCGGCGCGGCGGGCGTGCGCCTGGGTCGTGTCCCTGGGTCGTGTCCCTAGCGGGTGGCCGCCGCGAGCTCCTCGGAGACGATCTTCAGGATCTGGGCTTGTTGCCGGGCCAGGAAGAAATGGCCGCCCGGGAAACGGTGGATGTCGAATCCGCCGCTGGTGTGCCCTTCCCAGGCTTCGGCTTCCTCCCGGCTGGTGCGGGGGTCGGACTCGCCGGTGAGCACGGTGATGGGGGCCTTCACCGTGTCGTCGGACGCGGCCCGGTAGTTCTCGATGGCGGTGTAGTCGCTCCGAATGGCGGGGAGCACCATGCGGAGGATCTCCTCGTTTCCGAGAATCGAGGCGTCGGTCCCGCTGAGTTCCCGCATTTCGGCCACGATGCCGTCGTCATCGCGCAGGTGCACGGTTTCGTGGCGGAAACTCGACGGCGAGCGGCGTCCCGACGCGAAGACGCGGACGGGGCTGATGCCGTGGTCGCGTTCCAGCCTGCGCGTCACCTCGAAGGCGAGGACGGCGCCCATGCTGTGGCCGAACAGGGCCAGGGGCCGGTCCAGCCATGGCACGAGTGCGCTGGTCAGCGCGTCGGCGTAGACGTGGATGTCCGTGATCCCGGGCTCGTGCCGGCGGTCTTGGCGTCCCGGGTACTGCACGGAGAGGACGTCCACGGCCGGGGCGAGTGCCTGGGCCATGGGGAAGTAGAAGGAGGCGGATCCGCCGGCGTGGGGCAGGCAGACCAGCCGGATCGGGCTTTCGTCCGCGGCGTGATAGCGGCGGACCCAGGCGTCGGCATTTTGTTTATCGCTCAAGGGGATGAAAACTCCGTGTTCCGGTCCGGACGCGGCCGCCGGTTCGGGGGTCCGAACCTTTTCACCGCTTCCGTACACGCGTTCCGTTGTCACCATGTTTAGCAGAGCCCCAATGGGGTCAGTACCCCTACATTGCACCCCTACCCCGGCCGAAAATCTTCGCTCGCCGGGATCCGGATGGGCGTTCTCCACGCCGATGCCCTAGGGTCCGGTACTCACCGGAAAGCAGGCCCGGATCGCATGCCATGGCCCGGAAATCAGGGAATGCGGGGCCTCCTGCCCGGTCCGCCGCGACCGCCCGCACCCGACCGGCCGGGCGCGTCAACGGCCCCCGGACCCAACCGTTTTCGGTCATCTACCGATCCTTGAGCGAACCTCAAGTTCCGGCCAGGTTCGGGGTTCCGGTTAGGGGTTTCGGCTGGTGTCGCACCCCCGCCTCCCGGCCTCGGGCCGACGGGCGGGGAGCCCCGTTCAGTCCTCGAACGAACCGTGCCGGCCCGCCCCGGACGCGAACCGGTCGGCTCCCGACTGCGTCTCGCCGGCCCCGAGCGGAACCGCGCCGTGCCGGAACTCGACGGCCAGCGCCTCCGGCTCGCTCAGGCCGTGCTGCTCCCGGACGGAGAGCCGGTCGTGGCGCAGGCACAGCTGGGGGAACCCCGCGATCTGCCGGGCCAGCTCCTCCGCCGCGTGGCGGGCCCGGCCCGGCGGCACCAGCCGGTTCGCGAGTCCGATGGCGTACGCCTCGGCGGCGTCGACCGCCCGGCCGGTGAGGATCATGTCCATGGCCCGGCTCTCCCCGATGAGCCGCGGCAGCCGCACCGTACCGCCGTCCACGAGCGGGACGCCCCAGCGCCGGCAGAACACCCCGAAGACCGCGTCCTCCTCCGCGACCCGCAGGTCGCACCACAGGGCCAGCTCCAGGCCGCCGGCGACCGCGTGTCCCGCGACCGCCGCGATGACGGGCTTGCCCAGCCGCATCCGGGTGGGTCCCATCGGGCCGTCCCCGGTCTCCAGCACCTGGTTGCCGCGTGCGGTCCCGACGGCCTTGAGATCGGCGCCGGCGCAGAACGTCCCGCCCTCGCCCCAGAGCACGGCGACGGCCGCGCCGTCGTCGGCCTCGAACGTACGGAAGGCCTGGGCCAGTTGGGACGCCGTGGGGCCGTCGACGGCGTTGCGGACCTCCGGCCGGCTCAGCACCACCGTGAACACCGGGCCGTCCCGCTCGATCCGCACGGCCGACTTCTCGTCCACCCCGCACCCCTCCCGCTCGCCCGCGCACCGGGCCCGCGCCCGTGTCCGTGTCGGTGTCCGTGTCCGTGTCCGGCCGTCACGTTACTCGCGGGTGACGCTCCCGGGTGCGGAGACGGCAGGCGGCTTCCCGGCGGGCCGCGCCTCAGCCCGTACCGGCCCAGCGGCCGGTGACCAGCCCGGCCTGCTCCTGGAGCGCCGAGACCACTTCGCGGGCGCTGCGGGCCGCGGTGGAGCGGAGGACGGCGACGCTGATCTCGCGGGCGAGCTCGGGCCCGGCCACAGGACGTACGGCCAGGTCGGGGTGGGGGGCTCCGAGGGCGAGCCGGGGCACGAGCGCGACGCCCGTGCCGGCGGCCACGAGGCCCTGGACGACGGCGTAGTCGTCGGTGCGCATGGCGTGGACCGGTTCGAAGCCCTGCTGGGCGCAGGCCCAGGTCAGCACGCGGTCGCAGGGGTCGTGGGGGTCGGCGGCGCCCACCCACGCGGTGTCGCGCAGCGCGGTGAGCGGGACCCGGTCCAGGGCCGCGCAGGGGTGGTCCCGGGGCATGACGAGGAGGAGCGGATCGGCCAGGAGGGGGTGGAGTTCGAAGGCGTCGTCCAGGTCGAGGCGGTCACCGGGCTGGGAGAAGACGAGGGCGGCCTGGAGTTCGCGGGCCCGCAGTCCCCTCAGCAGCCGGGGGAGTTCGCCTTCGGTGAGGGAGATGTGGACGCCCTGCTGGTGGAGGCGTTTGACGGCGGGTGCCAGCAGCAGGGCGCCCGCGGTGGGGAAGGTGCCGATGTGGAGGGTGCGGGTGCCGCGCTCGGCGAGGTCACGGACCTCCAGTTCGGCGTGGCGCAGGCGCTCCAGCACGGCCTCGGCGTGGGGCAGCAGTGCTTCGCCGAGTTCGGTGAGCGTGGCGCCGCGCGGGCCGCGCGTGACGAGGCGGGCGTCGAAGTGGCTCTCCAGTGCGGCCAGGTGGTGGGTGATCGTGGGCTGGCTGTAGTGCAGGGCGCGGGCGGCGCCGGCGAGCGAGCCCTCCTGGGCGATGGAGCGGAGCACCTGGAGATGACGTACCTCAAGCATATAGACAGGGTATGGAGGGGTACAGAAAAGTCCACTCTTCCTCGATGGGTGGCCGGAGTGTCACGCTCGCCGGGTGAAGACGCGAACCGCCCCTCCCCCCGGCCGCTCCCCCGCTCCCGATCAGGCGCGCGCCCCGTACGCCGAGGCCCTCCTGGCGCAGGCGGGGCGGGACTGGCTGCGCCTGAACGTGCCCGGGCACGCGGCCGCCCCCGGTTCGGACCTCGCCGGCTGGTTCGGCTCCCGGGTCACGGACCTGGACTTCCCTCCGCTGCTGGACGGCATCGACCTCGGGTCTGACACCCCGCTGGACGAGGCTCTGGCCCTGGCCGCCCGGGCCTGGGGTGCGCGGCGCACCTGGTTCCTGACGAACGGGGCCTCGCAGGGCAACCAGATCGCCTCGATGGTCGCTCCCGCCCTGGGGCGGACCCTGGTGGTGCAGCGCAGTGTGCACTCCAGCGTCGTCGACGGGCTGGTGCTGTCCGGGCTGGACGCCGCCTTCGTCCAGCCGTCGGTCGACCCCGTGCAGGGCATCGCCCACGGGGTGACGGCCGCCGACGTGGCGGCGGTGCTCGCGCGGACACCGGACGCGGCGGCCGTGTACATCGTCTCCCCGAGCTACTTCGGGGCGGTGGCCGACGTGCGCGCCATCGCCGACGCCGCGCACGCCGCCGGGGTCCCCCTGATCGTCGACGAGGCGTGGGGCTCCCACTTCGGTTTCCATCCCGCGCTGCCCGCGGGGGCGCTGTCGCTCGGCGCGGACCTGGTGACCTCCAGTACGCACAAGCTGGCCGGGAGCCTGACGCAGTCGGCGATGCTGCACCTGGGCGACGGGCCGTTCGCGGACCTGCTGGAACCGCTCGTGGAGCGGGCCTTCCGGCTGGTGCAGTCGACCAGCGCGAGCGCCCTGCTGACCGGTTCCCTGGACCTCGCCCGCCGCGCGCTCGTCGCGGGCGCCGACCGGATCACCGGCTCGATCGAGGCGGCGGACAAGGTGCGGGGCGTGCTGCGGGCGCTGGGCCGCTTCGAGGTGGTCAGCGACGGGTTCCCCGCGTTCCCCGACGTCACCGCCGCCGATCCGCTGCGGATCGCCATCGGCACGCGCGCCGGCGGCATCACGGGGCACGAGGCCCGGCGGCTGCTGTTCCGCGACCACCGGGTCATGGTCGAGGTAGCCACCGACGCGGCGGTCGTCGCCGTGCTGGGTGCCGGGTCGGCCCCGGACACCGACCGCTTCGTCGAGGCGCTGCACCGGCTGCCCGCGCCGCTCGCCCGCTCCGGCGCCCCCGGACCGGCCCCGCTGCCGCTGCCGCTGCCGCGTCCGGGCCCGGCCCGGCTCACGGCCCGCGAGGCGTTCCTCAGCCCGGCCCGTGTGGTGCCCGCGCGGGAGGCCGTCGGGCGGGTCAGCGCCGACACGCTGGCCGCGTACCCGCCGGGCATCCCGAACGTGCTGCCCGGTGAGGTCATCACGGCCGAGACCGTCGAGTTCCTGCGCCGGACGGCCGCCGCCCCGGGGGGCCACGTGCGCGGGGCCGTGGACGCCGCCGTGTCCCGTCTGCGCGTCGTGTCGGCCTGACGCGGAACCAAGTTGATCACTTCGGGCGTCTCGGGGAAGACACCAGCACGCAGGACGGACAGAAGAGGAGAGGCTGACGTGAATTCCCCTGGGGCGATCCCGTCCCGTCGCACACTGCTGACCGTGGGAGCCGGAGCGGCACTGGCCGTGGCGCTGCCGGCGGGCACGGCCCGCGCCGCGTCGTCGCCGGGCGAGGGCGGTGTCGTGCGGCGGCTGCGCGCACTGGAACGCGAGCACGGCGCCCGGCTGGGGGTGTACGCGTACGACACGGCCACGGGCCGGACGGTGCTGCACCGCGCCGACGAACTGTTCCCCATGTGCTCCCTGTTCAAGACGGTCGCCGCGGCGGCCGTGATGCGCGACCTCGACCGGGACGGCACCTACCTCGCCCGGCGCATCCACTACACCCTGCAGGACGTCACGGATGCGGGCGGCGGAGAGATCACGCGGCGGCCCGAGAACATCGCCGGCGGCCTGACCGTGGCGGAACTGTGTTCCGCGGCCATCGCCCAGAGCGACAACTGCGCCGGCAACCTCCTGCTCCGCGAGCTGGGCGGCCCGACCGCGGTCACCCGGTTCTGCCGCTCGCTGGGGGACCGTACGACCCGGCTCGACCGGTGGGAGCCGGCGCTGAACTCGGCGGAACCCTCCCGGGTGACCGACACCACCAGCCCCCGCGCGATCGGGCAGACGTACGCGCGGCTCGTGCTCGGCGACGCGCTGGCCCCCGGACACCGGGAACGGCTGACCGGGTGGCTGCTGGCCAACACCACCAGCGGTGCCCGTTTCCGGGCCGGCCTGCCCCGCGACTGGGTGCTCGGGGACAAGACCGGCACCGGGTCGTACGGCACCACCAACAACGTGGGCATCGCCTGGCCGCCGCACCGGCCGCCGGTCGTCCTGTCCGTGGTCAGCACCAAGCCGGACGCCACGGCGCCCCGCGACGACGCGCTCGTGGCCGATGCCGCGAGGCTGCTGGCCGAGGCGTTCGGCGGGCACTAGTAGACGTCGCGGACGTAGCGCTTGTCGGCGGCCATCTGGCGTACGTGGGCGGCCGCGGCTTCGGCGTCCATCCGGCCCTGCACGGCGACGATCTCGTGCAGGGCCCGGTCGACGTCCTTGGCCATGCGGCCGGCGTCGCCGCAGACGTAGAAGTGGGCGCCGTCCCGCAGCCACCGCCACAGGCGCGGGCCGTGCTCGCGCATCCGGTCCTGTACGTAGACCTTGTTGCGCTGGTCCCGGGAGAAGGCGACGTCGAGGCGGTCCAGGTGGCCGGAGGTCAGGAAGTCCTCCAGGTCCTTGCGGTAGTAGAAGTCGGTGGCTTCGCGCTGCTCGCCGAAGAACAGCCAGTTGGGTCCCGTGTGTCCCTTGGCCCGGCGGTCCTCCAGGAACCCGATGAACGGGGCGACGCCGGTACCCGGACCCACCATGATCATCGGTGTGGTGGGGGCCGCGGGCGGGCGGAAGTGCGGGGAGCGCTGGACGAACACCTGGACCGGGCCGTCGTCGGCGCAGTCCGCGAGGTAGGTGGAGCAGACGCCGTTGCGGTCCCGGCCCAGACCGTTGGTGTAGCGGACGACGGACACGGTCAGGCGGACCTCGCCCGGGTGCGCGAGCGGGCTGGAGGAGATCGAGTACAGGCGGGGCTGGAGCCGCTTGAGGACCGCGGCCCATTCGTCCGCGGAGGCGCGGACGGGGAAGGTTCCGATGACGTCGGCGGCCTGCCGGCCCCAGCTCCACTTGGCCAGCTCGCCCTTGTTGTCCGGGCGCAACAGCCGTTGGAGGTCGCGGTCGCCGGTGCGGGCGACGACGAACCTGAGGAGGTCCGGGGTGATGCGGGCGATGTCGAAGCGGGTCCGCAGGGCTTCGCCGAACGGGATGCCGGAACTGTCGGGGCTGCCGGGGCCGTCGGGAAGGGCGATGCGCTCTTCGGGGTCGAGGCCGGTGAGGGCGAGCCATTCGGAGACGAGTCCGGAGCTGTTGGCCGGCCATACGCCGAGCGCGTCTCCGGCCTCGTAGGCGAGTTCGCCGCCTCGGGTGTCGAAGGCGAACTGCCGTGTCTCCTTGTGTGAGCCGGGCAGGCTGAGGAGCCGGTTCCCGATCAGGAGCGTCGCGAACGGGGACGCCTTGGTGTAGCGGGCGGCGGGGGCCGGCCGCTCTGCGGGGCGCGGGGCGGCCGGTGCTGCCGCCGGGGTCGGGGGCGTGTCCTGCGCGTCCGGCGCCGGCCGCGGGCCGGCCGTCGTGGTGAGGGCGGTGGCGATCCGGTCGAGCCACCGCCCGGCGGGCTCGTCGTAGTCGGGCTCGCAGTCGGTACGCGGGTGCAGGCGGGTGGCGCCGAGTTCCGCGAGGCGTTCGTCGAGGCGGCGGCCGTGGCCGCAGAAGTCGTCGTAGCTGGAGTCGCCGAAGGCCAGTACCGCGTAGCGCAGGCCGTCCAGCCGGCCGGCGTCGGGGGCGGTGAGGCCCTGCCAGAAGCCGGCACCGTTGTCGGGGCTGTCGCCGTCGCCGAAGGTACTGGTGACGATCAGCAGGTCGGTGTCCGCGGTGAGCCGGGCGGGGTCGGCGTCGGCCATGGCGAGCAGGGCCGGGGTGTGGCCGGCCTCGGTGAGGCGGGCGGCCGCGGCGCGGGCGAACTCCTCGGCGTTGCCGGTCTGCGAGGCCCACAGCACGATCAGCTGCCGGCCCGTGACCGCCGCGGGGGCCGGAGGTCCGGCCGCGGGCACGGCGGGCGGGGCGGTACGGGAGAAGGTGCCCGCCAGTACGCCGTCCACCCACCGGGCCGTGCCGGGGGCGAAGGGCGCGGTGGCGGGCAGTACCGGGACGCCGCCGGGCGGGGCCTGGGCGAGGCCGGACAGGTAGCCGGAGAGGTACGTGCGCTCCGGTTGTGTCAGCGGCGGACCGGTGAGGTCGGTCAGGCCGAAGAGGGTGGCCAGGGCGGAGACGGCCGTGGCGACGCCGCCGTCCGCGGCCGGGGCCGTGCCGGTGGCCTGCTGCTGCGTCGGGAGGGCGGGGCCTGCGGTCGCGGGCACGGGGCGGGTCTCCTCGGGTTCGGGTGCGGCGACCACGCGCAGGGCCACGGCGCAGGCTTTGAACCCGGGCTGGAACGAGACCGGGTCGACGGCGTCGTTGGTGACGGCGTTGATGCTGAGGTACTCCCCGAACAGGTCGTTCCAGTGGAAGGGCGCGAAGCAGTTCCCCGGGCGCACCCGGTCGGTGACGACGGCGGGCAGGACGGCGCGGCCGCGCCGCGAGGCGACCTCGATGTGGTCCCCGTCCCGGGCTTCCATGGCGGCGGCGTCGTCCGGATGGAGCTCCACGAACGGGCCGGGGTCGAGCCTGCCCAGTCTGGGGATCTTGCCGGTCTTGGTGAGGGTGTGCCACTGGTGTTGCAGGCGGCCGGTGTTCAGGACGAACGGGTAGTCGTCGTCGGGGAGTTCCGCGGCGGGCAGGTGGGGGCGGGCGAAGAACCGGGCGCGGCCGGAGGGGGTGGGGAACGCCAGCCGGGGCCTGGTCCCGTCGGCGCGTTCCAGCAGGGTCTGGCTCACGCCGTCGTTGAGGTAGCGGACGGGGTTGCGGTCAGCGCCGTCCGGAGACGGGGCCGGCCATTGCACGGGGGTCTCGCGCAGGCGCCGGTAGGTGACGCCGCGCAGGTCCCAGCCGGTCTTCGGGTTCCAGGCGCGCTTGAGTTCCTCGAAGACGTCCTCGGCGCTCGCGTAGGTGAAGGCGTCGGCGAAGCCCATCTCGCACGCGACGCGGGCGATGAGCTGCCAGTCGGGCAGTGCCTGTCCGGGGGGATCGAGGACGCCCTGGACGAGGGTGAGGTTCCGCTCCGAGTTGATCATGATCCCGTCGGACTCCGCCCACAGCGTGGCGGGCAGCACGACGTCGGCGTAGGCGTTCGTCTCGGTTTCGGCGAACACGTCCTGCGTGACGACCAGTTCGGCGGCCTCCAGGCCGGCGATGACGGTCTTGCGGTTGGCGACGGAGGCGACCGGGTTGGTGCAGATGATCCAGCACGCCTTGATGTCACCGGCGGCGAGCCGCTCGAACATCTCCACCGTCCCGCGCCCCACCTCGGTGCGCAGCGTTCCCGCTTCGACGCCCCACAGCTCCTCGGTGAACGCGCGTTCCTCGTCCACGAGGACGGAGCGCTGGCCGGGCAGGCCAGGGCCCATGTAGCCCATCTCGCGTCCGCCCATCGCGTTCGGCTGGCCGGTCAGCGAGAACGGGCCGGAGCCGGGGCGGCAGATCGCCCCGGTGGCGAGGTGCAGGTTGACCAAGGCGTTGGTGTTCCAGGTGCCGTGGGTGGACTGGTTGAGCCCCATCGTCCAGCAGCTCGTCCATTCGCCCGCCTCGCCGATCCAGCGGGCGGCCTGCCGGAGGTCGGCCTCCGGGATGCCGGTGATCTCGGCGACCCTCGCGGGCGGGTGGTCGGCGAGGAAGGAGGGCATCTCCTCCCAGCCTTCGGTGAATTCGGCGATGAACGCCTCGTCGGTGTGCCCGTTCTCCACGAGGAGGTGGAGGATGCCGTTGAGGAGGGCCAGGTCCGTACCGGGCTTGATCTGGAGGAACAGGTCGGCCTTGTCGGCGGTGGCGGTGCGCCGCGGGTCGACGACGATGAGTTTCGCTCCGGCGGACTTGATCCGGTCCGTCATCCGCAGGAAGAGGATGGGATGGCAGTCGGCCATGTTCGCGCCGATCACGAAGAAGACGTCGGCCCGGTCGAAGTCCCGGTAGGAGCCGGGAGGTCCGTCCGCACCGAGCGAGAGTTTGTATCCGGAGCCCGCGCTGGCCATGCACAGGCGGGAGTTGGACTCGATCTGGTTGGTGCGTACGAATCCCTTGGCGAGCTTGTTCGCCAGGTACTGCGCCTCCAGGGACATCTGCCCGGAGACGTAGAAGGCGAGGGCGTCGGGGCCGTGCTCGTCGAGGATCGCGCGCAGCCGGCCGGCCACCGTGGCGATCGCCGTGTCCACGTCCGTTTCGGCGGGTCCGGCGCCGCGCCGGGCGCGGATCAGGGCCTTGGCGGCGCGTCCGGGCGCGGCCATCATGTCCGCACTGGTCGCGCCCTTCGTGCAGAGCCGCCCGGAGTTCGTCGGGTGCCGTTTGTCCCCGGAGGCCTTCAGGGCGGTGCGCCTGCCGGTGGTGGCGTCCCGGCCGACGTCGAGCACGATGCCGCAGCCGACACCGCAGTACGAGCAGACCGTCCGGATGCCCTCCGCCTTCGCGTCCGGCGTCGTCACCGAGCTCCCTCCCTCAGGTCGCGCTCCTCGCCCCGCGCGCGGCGGGTGAGCGGCGGCGGGGGTGGGAAGGTCCCACGCCCCAGACCGTAGGAAGAGCGCGTTTCCGGCCCGTCACGTCCTGCGGACACGGCGTGTAAACCGGCCCGCACAGCGTGGTGGCCCGTGGTGTGAGCGCGGAGGCGGTGTCGACCGCACACAGGGGCCGCACGGGGGCGCGCACGCCCGAGGGCCCCGCACCGGCTGGTGAGGGGCCCTCGGGCGTGGATGCGGCCGGATCAGAGGGAGAGGGAGATCTCGGTCGACTTGATCAGGGCGACGACGGAGGTGCCGGTGGTGAGGCCGAGGGCCTCGACGGCGTCCTTGGTGATGGCGGCGGTCAGCTCGCCGCCCTCGACGGAAACCTTGACGGAGCCCATGGCGCCACCGGTCGCGACGTCGGTGACGGTGCCCGCGATCTGGTTGCGGATGGAGATGCCCTCGACCGGGGCGGTCGCGAGGGAGACCTCGGTGGACTTCACGAGCGCCTTGACCGCGGTGCCCTCGGCGAAGCCGAGGTCCTTGACGGCGTCGGTGGTGATCGCGGCGGTGATGTCCTGACCGCCGGCCAGCCGGACCTTCACCGTGGACATGGCCTCACCGGCCGTGACGGAGGTGATGGTGCCGGGGATCTGGTTGCGGATGCTCAGGCTCATGGACGTAACGCCTCACTCTGATCGGGGGGAAAGGCGGCCTGCCGGCCGCCCCACTGATCACGCTAGCCCCGGTCGTCACGCTCCGTGTGGAGCCGTTCTCATCCGCCAGGCGAAAGGCCCACCCGGCGCCGCAATTCCGTCCCGCCGGCCGTCACGCCCGTGCGGGAGGGGTGCGCAGGACCGTCCCGGACGGCAGGAGGGCGTTGGCCGGCAGGACGGTGTCCGACGGCAGGACGGCCTCGGCCGGCGGGACCGTCTCGGCCAGCAGGGCGATCTCGGCCGCGACGGCCTCCGGGTCGGCCGCGACGGTGACGTGGGCGACGCCATCCAGACTCGGGTGCGCCCCGACGCGTACCGCCCGCTCGGCGTTCCGCAGGAGGTCGAGGTCGTTGATGTCGTTGCCGAACGCCACGTACGCGCCGGTGCCCAGGGACGTGAGGGCTTCCCACTTCGTCGTCGAACCCGGGGCGAAGTCGATGATCGCCTCGTCGAGGTGGTGGTTGACCGTCAGCCCGAGCCGACGGCCGGCCTCCGCGAGTTCCGCCATGTCCGACGCGCCGACCACGAGGAACTTCACGACCTCGGGAAGCTCCGCGAGGTCCACCCCGCGCGCGAGGTTGCCCTGGTCGACCCGGCCCCGGATCGGGTGGTCCACGGGGCCGGTGTAGGCGTAGTCCCAGGGCCCGTCCGCGAGGTAGGCCGCCCGGTACCGTCCGACCGCCTCCATCAGTGCCGCGAGTTCGGTGGGAGCGAACGCCGCCCGCGCCCGGACCTCGCCGCCGACCGAGACGAGGCTGCCGTTCCCGCCGATCAGCGTGGCGGACGGGAAGGCTCCGTCCAGGACGGGCAGCATGTCGCGTACGGGGCGCGCGGACGCGAAGACCACGCGGTGGCCGGCGCGCTCGCACGCGCCGATCGCCGCGAGGATCCGGGCGTCGATGAGCCGGCCGTCGAAGCAGAGGGTGCCGTCGATGTCGAAGACGACGGTGCGGGCGCGAAGGCTGAACATGATCGGATCGTATCCGGCCGTCACCTGGGGCCCGCGGGGGCCACGGCCTCCAGGGCGTCGACGCTGCCGGACATGACGGTGCGCACGTGCCGGGTCAGGTGTTCGGTCGGCCAGTCCCACCAGGCGAGGGCGAGGAGGCGGGCCACGTCCGTCTCGCTGTACCGGGTGCGGATCGGTTTGGCCGGGTTGCCGCCGACGATGCCGTAGTCGGGGACGTCGTCGACGACGACGGCTCCGGAGGCGACGACCGCGCCGTGGCCGATGCGGACTCCGGGCATGACGGTGGCGCCGTGACCGAACCAGACGTCGTTGCCGACGACGGTGTCCCCTCGGCCGGGGAGGCCGGTGATGAGGTCGAAGTGCTCGGCCCAGGCGCCGCCCATGATGGGGAACGGGAAGGTCGAGGGACCGTCCATGCGGTGGTTGGCACCGTTCATGATGAACCGGGTGCCGGTGCCCAGCGCGCAGAACTTCCCGATGACCAGTTTCTCCGGGCCGTAGTGGTAGAGCACGTTGCGGGTCTCGAAGGCGGTGGGATCGTCCGGGTCGTCGTAGTAGGAGTAGGCGCCGACCTCGATCAGCGGGGAGGTCACCAGCGGCTTCAGGAGCACGACGCGCGGCTGGCCGGGCATCGGGTGGAGCACCGAGGAGTCGGGGGCATCGGGATTCACGGCGGAGCCACTCCAGACGGTCTGTGCGTGCGCGGGCGGAGTCGGGTCGGCAGATTCGGGACGGCGGATTCGGTTCAGCGGATCCGGGTCGGCGGATCCGGGTTGGCGGATTCGGTTCAGCGGGAGTCGACGCGGTGGACCCGCTGGCTGGTCAGCTCGTACCGGGCCCCGACGACGGCCAGCTTCCCGGCCGCGACCCGCTCGGCCAGTACGGGCTCCGCGGTCAGCCGCGCGTGCACCAGCCCGACGTTCGCGGTGATCGCGGCGTCCGCCCGCCCCGCCCCCGTCAGCGTACGGTCGATGGCCGGGCGGATCTGATCGACCAGGTACTGCAAGTGGCCCGGCAGCTGCCCTCCGGCCTCGTCCGCGCCCACCGCGGCGCCAACGGCACCGCACGACTGGTGTCCCAGGACCACGACGAGGGGAATGCCCAGCTCCACGACCCCGTACGCGATGCTCGCCAGGACCGCCTCGTCCAGGACCTCACCCGCCGACCGCACGGTCAGCAGGTCGCCGAGACCCTGGTCGAAGACCAGCTCGGGGGGCACGCGGGAATCGACGCAGCCGAGGATCACGGCGAAGGGGTGCTGTCCGGCGACGAGCGTCTGCCGCACCGCCATGGTCTCGTCGGGATGCCGCTCGTGCAGCGTCCTCCAGCGCTGGTTCCCCTCGTCGAGCGCCCGTAGCGCGGACTGGGGGCTGGCCGGCCGCGGGCCGTTGAGCCCTTCGGTGACGGAGCTCGTGCCGGTCGGCCACCCGGCGACCAGCCCCGCGCCCACGGCAACCGCGCCCGTCAGCGCGGCCCGGACGAACCGGCGGCGCCCCGGTCCCCCATGAGGTTCGGCATCAGCGGTCATAACGGAACAAGCTAGATGCACCGGACCCCTGACATGTCGTCCGGCGCTCTTCTTTGATCGATTTTTGGCAGATCAAGGGCAAGGAACGACCGGCTTGACCCATCCGCGCGCCGCCCCCATCCCGTACGCCACGGACACCCAGGGCGTCCCGAAATGCGGAACACAATGGTCCAATATGCGGACCCCGGTTGCGTGCGCCCGAGCCACGCCGACAGGATGTGGCCATGGCCCCCGTACTGGTATCGCGTCGTCACGTAGATCTGCTGCGTGTGTCGACCATGCTGTGTCGGGCCGACTCCCCCCGTGCGCACGGCTGTTGATCCGCTGATCCGCCGCTCCTGACGCCGTACGGGCCACCGCGCGCGTTCTGCCCGCGCCCGCGTCCCGCCTGCCTTCCGCCCTCCTGCCCGTGCACACGTGCCCACCTCCCCCACCGGCGGTGGCACGTGTCACGCCGCTGCCTCGACGAGGTCCTCTCATGCCGGAAAACCCCCTCCTGCTCCACTGGTTCCTGCCCACCGGCGGGGACGGCCGCGATCCCGGCGGCGTCACCGCCGTCCAGGGCCGTACCGGGGCCGCCACGCGGCGGCCCGCCGACATCCCCTACCTGGCCCAGGTGGCCCGTGCCGCCGAGCAGGCCGGATTCCATTCGTTGCTGACGCCCGTGGGGCTCGGCTGCGTGGACCCCTGGATCCTCACCGCCGCCCTCGCGCAGCACACCACCCGCATCGGGTTCCTCGTCGCGTTCCGCGCCGGTTTCGCCAGTCCCACCCTGCTCGCCCAACAGGCCGACGCCTTCCGCAGGTTCGCCGGAGGGCGGATCGCGCTGAACGTGGTCACGGGCGGCGACCCCGCCGAACAGCGGTCCTACGGGGACCAGTTGGGGCACGACAACCGCTACGCCCGTACCGCGGAGGTGATGTCGGTCCTGCGGGACCTGCTGGACGGCAAGTCCGTCGACCACGACGGGGCACATCTGCGGATCGAGGGCGCCCGGCTCACCGATCCCGAACTCCGGCATCCGGTACCGCTGTACTTCGGCGGTGCCTCGCCCGCCGCCGAGGAGGTCGCCGCCCGGCACGCCGACGTACAGCTGCTGTGGGGCGAACCGCCCGCCGCCGTCGCCGCGCGCGTCGCCCGGCTCAGGGAGCGGGCCCGGGCGGCCGGGCGCACCGTACGCTTCGGGCTGCGGCTGCACGTCATCAGCCGGGACACCGCCGCCGAGGCCTGGTCGGAGGCGGACCGGATCCTCGCCGGGATCGATCCGGAGGCCGTGCGGGCGAGCCAGGAGCGGTTCGCCGCCATGGATTCCACCGGGCAGGCCCGGATGACCGCGCTGCACGGCGGGGTCGTGGACGCCGCCCGCCTCACGGTGGCGCCGAACCTGTGGGCCGGCATCGGCCTGGTCCGCGAGGGCGCCGGGACCGCGCTGGTCGGCTCGCACGACGAGGTCGCCGCGCGGCTCGCCGAGTACCGGGCCCTGGGCATCGACGAGTTCGTCCTCTCCGGCTACCCGCACCTCGAAGAGGCGTACCGGGTCGGCGAGGAAGTGGTCCCGCGGCTGCGCGCCCTGACCGGGGCGGCCGCCGCGTGACCGCCCTCACGACGGCGGCCGCCCCGGAGAGCCTTCCGCTGCCGCCCGATCCGGCTCCGCCCCGGGCCGGATCCCCCCGCCGGGAGCGTCTGCGCGAGGCGCTGCGCTGGGGCGCGCTGCGGATCGTCGCCCTCGCCGTGCTCCTCGCCGCCTGGCAGGCGGTGGTGTCCGCCGAGGTGTGGCCGCGGGTCCTGGTGCCCTCGCCCGGTGACGTGTGGCGGCAGTTCGTCCTCGCCTCCACCGTGCACGACGGGGTACGCGGCTACGGCGGCCACCTGCTGATCGAGCACCTCGGGGTGAGCCTCGGCCGGATCGGCACCGGCTCGGCGTACGCCGTGCTGGCCGGGGTGCCGCTGGGGCTGCTGATCGGTACGGTCCGGCCGCTGGCCGTCGTACTGGAACCCGCGGTGACGTTCCTGCGGACCCTGCCGCCCCTGGCGTACCTCTCGCTGCTGGTCATCTGGTTCGGCATCGACGAGGCCCCGAAGATCTGGCTGCTGGTGATCGCGGCGCTGCCGCCGATCGCGGCGGCCACCGCGGCCGCCGTCCGCACGGTCCCCGGCCAACTCGTCGAAGCGGCGCGGGCCTTGGGTTCGGGTCCGGTCGCGCTGCTGCTGTCGGTGCGACTGCCGTCCGCCCTGCCGGAGATCCTCACGGGCGTCCGGATCGCCGTCGGTGTCGCCTACACCTCGGTCGTCGCGGCCGAGACCATCAACGGCGTACCCGGCATCGGAGGCATGATCCGCGACGCGCAGCGCTACAACCAGACCGCGCTGGTGATCGCGGGCATCCTCGCCATCGGACTGTCCGGGATCGTCCTGGACGCGCTCCTGCGGCTCGTCGAGCGGACCGCCGTCCCGTGGCGCGGCCGCGCCTGATCCCACCCTCTCCCCCCGCCTTCCCCCCGTTCTCCCCCTTCCTTCCCTTCCTTCCGCATCCCCTTCCCCGCCCCGCCTCAGACCGGAGACCGTCCATGCCCAGAACCCTGTCCCGCCGCACCCTCCTGCTCGCCGCGGCCGTCACCCTGACGGCTTCCGCCACCGCCGCGTGCGGGGGTGGCGGGGACACGGCCGGCGGCTCCGGCGGGCGGACCACCGTACGGATCGCCTACCAGGCGATACCCAACGCCGACCTGGTGGTGAAGAACCAGAAGCTGCTGGAGAAGGCCCTCCCCGAAGCCGACGTGAAGTGGGTGAAGTTCGAGTCCGGCGGGGACGTCAACACGGCCGTCATCGCCGGGGCCGTGGACCTGGGCCTGGCCGGGTCGAGCCCGGTCACCAAGGGCTTGTCCGCCCCGCTGAACATCCCGTACAAGGTGGTGTGGATCCACGACCTGATCGGGGACAACGAAGCACTCGTCGCCAAGTCCGGGATCGGTTCGGTGAAGGAACTGGCGGGCAAGAAGGTGGCCACCCCCTTCGGTTCGACCGCCCACTACTCGCTGCTCGCCGCGCTGACCGCCGCCGGTGTCGAGCCGTCGGCCGTGCAGACCATCGACCTCCAGCCGCAGGACGCGCTCGCCGCGTGGAAGCGCGGGGACATCGACGCCGCGTACGTGTGGACGCCGACGCTGAGCGAACTCACAAAGGACGGCAAGGTGCTCGTCAGCAGCCGTGAACTGGCCAAGCAGGGCAAGCCGACCGCCGACCTGGGGGTGGTCACGAACGCGTTCGCCGCCAGGCATCCGGAGGTGGTCACCGCCTGGATCAAGGCACAGGACCAGGCCGTCGCGCAGGCGCGCACCGCTCCGGACGAGGCCGCGAAGTCCATCGGCGCGGAGCTCGGGCTGCCGGCGGAGGAGGCGAAGCGGCAACTGTCCGAACTGGTGCTGCTGAGCGCGAAGGAGCAGACGGGTCCCGAGTACCTGGGCACGCCGGGCGCCCCCGGCAAGCTGGCGGCGAACCTGCGCGACGCCGCCGTGTTCCTGAAGGGGCAGAAGGCCGTCGACGCGGTGCCGGACGAGGCCGCGTTCGGACGGGCGCTCGCGGTGGAGGAGCTCGGCCGTGCCGCCAACTGACGTGCCGGGTACGGAGGTCGCGGTCGTCGATCTGGTGGGGGTGTCGGTCCGGTACGGCTCGGCGAAGCAGCCGGTGACGGCGCTCGAAGGGGTGGACCTGCGGATCCGCGCGGGTGAGTTCGTCGTCCTGGTCGGGCCGTCGGGCTGCGGCAAGACGAGCCTGCTGCGCGTGGTGGCGGGCTTCGAGCGGCCCGCCTCGGGCCTCGCCCTGGTCCGGGGCGCCCCGCCCCGGCCGGGTGTGGGCGCCGGGGTGGTGTTCCAGCAGCCCCGGCTGTTCCCGTGGCGCACGGTCGGCGGGAACCTCGGCTTCGCGCTGGCCCGGCTCGGGGTGCCCCGCGCCGAGCGGAGCGGCCGGATCGCGGAGCTCCTGGAGCGGGTGGGGCTGTCCGGCATGGCGGGCCGGCGCACGTGGGAGCTGTCGGGCGGTCAGCAGCAGCGGGTGGCGCTCGCCCGGGCCCTGGCGGCGGAGCCCGAACTCCTGCTCATGGACGAGCCGTTCGCCGCGCTCGACGCGCTGACGCGGGAGCGGCTCCAGGAGGAGGTGCGGACCTTGGCCGGGCGGCTCGGTACGACGGTGCTGTTCGTGACCCACTCGGCGGAAGAGGCCGTCCTGCTGGGCTCCCGGGTGCTGGTCATGGCCGCCGGGCCCGGCC
Source organism: Streptomyces sp. NPDC044704 (assembly GCF_056433525.1). Taxonomy (NCBI): domain Bacteria; kingdom Bacillati; phylum Actinomycetota; class Actinomycetes; order Kitasatosporales; family Streptomycetaceae; genus Streptomyces; species Streptomyces sp. NPDC044704. The sequence goes on along the minus strand of NZ_JBWKGY010000002.1, from coordinate 665,904 downwards.
GGGTGGTGGCGGAGCTGCCGGTGCCCCTGGACCGCGACCCGGACTCGGACGTCTCGGCGCTGCGGGCCGCTCCCGAGTTCGCCCGCCTGCGCGGCCGGCTGACGGAGACCATGCGCGGCTGAGGCGACCGTCCCAGGGCGTCCCGGGGGCCGTCCCGTCGGGCGGACCGGGTGGCATGCGGGACGGACCGCATGCCCCCGGAACCCGTCCCCGAGGTGCGTGGGGAGGGTGTTCTACGCTGTCCGTGACGAGGAGTGAGCGGACGAGCCGCCTTGAGACCGAGGACGCCTGCACGATGAGCCCGAAGCAACAACGCGGCGAAGCCACGGTCGAGCAGGTACTGGACGCGGCACTCGGCCTCTACGCCGCGTCGGGCGAAGCCGGCCTCACCCTCGGCACGATCACGAGGGCCAGCGGGGTCAGCTCCGGAAGCATCTACCACCACTTCGGCAGTCTCGACGGGGTGTTCGCCGCTCTCGCATTGCGCTCGGTGGGCCAGCTCCTGAACGCCCTGGGAACGGAGCTGATCGGCGCGGCCGACGCCCGCTCCGGTATCCGGGCCGTGGTCCTGGCCTACCTGGATTTCGCGCGGAGCCGTCCGGACGAGGCCCGCCTCATCCACTCCGCGACCGCGGACCGCGAAACCATGGCGCGTGCCGGAGAGCTCCGCGACTCCCAGGAGGCCCGGCTGGCACCGATCGCCCTCTGGATCCACGCCCACCAGGAATCCGGCGAACTCGCGCGGCTGCCCGCCCCCGTGATCGAGTCCCTCGTCATGGGTCCGGTCGTCGCCGTCGTCCGCCGCTGGCTCACGGTGGGTGACGTCGACCTGGAGGAAGCCGCCCGTACGCTGCCCGACCGGATCTGGCGCTCCGTCAGTCACGCTTAGGCCCGTCTCCTGCGGGTCAGCCCCGGACGCGGCTGACCCGGCCCTCGTCCCAGACCGGTTCGTCCGTCTCCACTACCCGGCCGTCGGACCGGAAGACCAGGAAGCGGCTGAACACCCGGGCGAACCAGCGGTCGTGGGTGACGGCCACCACCGTTCCGGTGAAACCGGCCAGGGCCTCCTCCAGCGCCTCGGCCGAGATCAGGTCCAGGTTGTCGGTCGGTTCGTCGAGCAACAGCAGGGTCGCCCCCGCGAGTTCCAGCAGCAGGACCTGGAAGCGTGCCTGCTGACCGCCCGAAAGGGTCTCGAAGTTCTGGCGGCCGGCGCCCGCCAGGCCGTAGCGGCTCAGGGCCGACATGGCGCCCTGGAGGTCCAGCCCGGGGCGATCGCCCTCACCGGCGCCGAGGATGTCGGCCGGGGTCCGGCCGGCCCACTCCGGGTGCCGGTGCGTCTGGGCGAACAGTCCGGGCCGGACGCGTGCGCCCAGACGGCAGTCACCGGTGTGTGCCACCGTCGGGTCCGTGTCCGCGCCGGCCTCGTCCAGCAGGCGCAGGAAGTGGCTCTTGCCCGAACCGTTGGAACCGAGCACGCACACCCGGTCGCCGAAGAACACCTCCAGGTCGAACGGCCGCATCAGGCCGCTGAGTTCGAGGTCCTTGCAGGTGATCGCGCGCAGGCCCGTCCGGCCGCCGCGCAGGTCCGGTGCGACCCGCTGCCGGCGCGGCGGCGCGGGCGGCGGCCCGGCCTCCTCGAACTTCGACAGCCGGGTCTGGGCCGCGTGGTAGCGCGAGGCCATCTCGTCACTGATGGACGACTGCTGGCGCAAGGTCCGTACCAGTTCCTTGAGTTGCTCGTGCTTCTCGCTCCAGCGCTGGCGCATCTCGGCCGCGCGCTGCCAGCGCGCCTCACGCGCCTCGGCCCAGGTGGCGAACCCTCCGCCGTGGGTCCAGGCCGTGCCGCCCTCCAGCGTCACGACCTGGCCGGCCGTACGGCTGAGCACCTCGCGGTCGTGGGTGATCAGCAGGACGCCCTGCCGGGTCTGCGTGAGCTGTTCCTCCAGCCAGCGCTTGCCGGGTACGTCGAGGTAGTTGTCGGGTTCGTCCAGCAGCAGCAGTTCCGCCGGGCCGCGGAGCAGCGCTTCCAGGACGAGCCTTTTCTGCTCTCCGCCGGACAGCGTGGAGACCTCCCGGTACTGGGCGACCCGGAACGGGCTGCCGAGCGCGGCGACCGTCACGGTGTCCCAGAGCACCTCGTAGTCGTAGCCTCCGGCCTCGCCCCAGTCCACCAGTGCCTGTGCGTAGCGGAGTTGGGTGGGCTCGTCCTCCGTCTCCATCATGGCCAGCTCGGCCGTGTCGATGGCGGCGGCCGCGGCCCGCAGCGGTGCGGGCGCGACGGCGAGCAGGAGGTCGCGGACGGTGCGGTCGTCGCGCAGGCTGCCGATGAACTGCGGCATGACCGCGACCGCTCCCTGGCTGCGGAACGATCCGTGCTGCGCCGGGATCTCACCCGAGAGGATGCGCAGGAGCGTGGTCTTGCCGGCGCCGTTGTCGCCGATGAGCGCGACCGTTTGACCGGACGGGACCCGGAACGAGACGTCGTGGAACAGCTCGCGGCCGTCGGCGAGAACATGACCGAGGCCGGCGGCTTCGAGGTAGCCCATGGGAGGAGACCCTAGCGGCCGGACACCGCGTGGGGCCATTCCTTTTTGGCGGGCCCGTCCCATGGATTTCCGATGTTCCGACGATTCCTCAATCATCGCGCAGCGGTTGCTGATTATGCGACCGATCCGGCTATTCACCCGCCGGTATAAAGGGCGCGTCGATTTCTTGCGTCAATCAGCTGTGTACGGAATGGTTGCGGTCGAAAGAAGCTTCGGGGGTGGTCCAAGCGATCTCCCCTCGGGCCCGCTGTGCCTGCGCGTTCGCTGATGCCTGCGCGGCGCCCGCCCCCCCTCGTTCCCAGCGTTCCGATCCTCCACGGAAATGCGAGAGTCAGCCATGCCGTCCATTGCCGCCAGGCACTCCGCGGCCCCCGCGCCGCGGTCCGCTCCCGTCACCGTCGCCCTCGTCGGGGCGGAATTCGGATGGGGAAGTTCGGGAAAGCTGAGCGCGGTACTCGCCGCGTTACAGGACCGGTCGGCTCTTCCCCTGCGGTTCGTCGGGCTCGCGTCGGGGCTGGGGCGGCCGCTGCTCGCCGGGCACGCGGTGGACGGCTGGTACGACCTGCCGGACGATCCGGGCCTGTTGGGCACCGCGGTCCGGGAGTTCGTGCGGTCACAGGAGGTGCGGGCCGCCGTCGTCGTCCTGGACGGTGCGGCCGCGAAGGCCCTGCTGGCCGCCGGAGTGCCCACGGTCTTCGTCGACAGCCTGCCCTTCCTCTGGTCCGAGGGCGACCGGCCCGCACTGCCGCTGGACGCGACGGTGTACTGCGCCCAGAAGAGCGTCGAGCTGCCGCCCGAGTGCCTGGAGGTCCTGGCCGACGCCCGGGAGCTGCGCTGGGTCGAGGCGGTCATCGCCCGGCCCCGCGCCTCGGCACCGGAGGGCGGCGCCCGGCGGAACACGGGCCGCCCGTACCGCAGGGCGCTGGTCAGCCTGGGGGGTCTGCGGGCGCCGAACCTCGCTGATCCGGAGCACTATCCGCGCCTGGTCGTCCCGGCCGTCCTCGAAGCCCTCGCCGCCCACGGCATCGAGGAGGTGCACATCGCCGGCAACCTGCCCGGCGACCTGGCGGGCCGGCTCGTCGACTCCTCGACCGCCCCGCCCCGGACGACCGCCGGCCCGCTCGGGCACGGCGCGTTCCTGGAACGGCTGGACGCCTGTGACGTCCTGCTCACCTCGCCGGGGCTGACCACCCTGCTGGAGGCGGGCGGACTGGACGTCCCCACCGTCTGCCTGCCGCCGCAGAACCTCAGCCAGATCTTCAACGGCCGCTACCACAGCCGGGCACTCGGGGCCCGGCTGCGGGTCCTCTGGCCCAAGGAGGTGCTCGTCGAGGACGACGCGGTGGCCCTCCGCTCCGAGGGCGAGGACCACGCCCTCCGGCTGATCTACGGGGCGATCGCCGCGGCGGCACGGGGCGACGGCCGGCAGGCCGTCGGCCACGCCCTGCGCGACGGCGTCCTGGACGCGCTGCGCCGTTCCGCCGGCGTCGAGGACTGGGGCGCGCTCACGACCACGGTCGGCACCGGCGGCGCGGCCCAGGTGGCCGACGCACTGCTCGGAGTCCTGGGCACGGCCGGTCCGCTCGCCTGACCCGGTCGGCCGGCGGGCCGCGGCCCGCCCGTGACCACCCGTCGCCGTCCCACCCGCCCCATGAGTCGCCTGGAAGGTCTCCGTCCCCGTGCGTACACGCGATCGCTACCTCTTCATCCGGATCCTGGAAGCCTGCAACGCCGACTGCTTCATGTGCGAGTTCGCGCTCTCCCGCGACACGTTCCGTTTCTCCCTGGAGGACTTCGACGACCTGGTGCCCAAGGCCAGGGAAGCCGGCGTGGGCTACGTCCGGTTCACCGGGGGCGAACCACTGATGCACCCGGACGTGGTGGAGCTGGTGCGCGCGGGCACGGCCGGCGGGATGAAGATGTCCCTCATCACCAACGGCTCGCTGCTGCCCCGGATGGCCGCCCCCCTGGCCCGGGCCGGCCTGGCCCAGGTGATCGTCAGCCTCGACGGCGCCTCGGGCGCCACCCACGACGTCTACCGGCGCTCCCCCGGCATGTTCGACAGCGGGCTGCGGGGCCTGCGGGACGCCGCCGCGCTCGGCGTGCTGCCCAGGGTCAACACCGTGGTCGGGCCGCACAACTACACGGAGGTGCCTCGTCTGCAGGAGGTCCTGACGGAGGCGGGGGTGCGCCAGTGGGAGCTGTCCGCCCTCAAACTCGACCGCACGATCACCTACCCCGACGCCGATCACGTCCGCAGCGTCTGCGATCCGGTGTACGACGCCGACCCGGCCGCCCTGCTGGTGCCGATGGGCAAGCGCTTCTACGGCGACACCCCGCAGGAGCAGGAGCGGTACTTCACCCGGTCCGTCACACCGCGCGCCGCCGAGCCCGTGTGCCACGTCGCCGACGACGTGATCTACGTGGACGGCAAGTTCGGCCGGATGTTCGCGTGCAGCTGCATCCCCCACCGCGAGGGCGACGACGGGCCCGGTGGCGCACCCCTGCGGGAACAGGGGGTGATCCGGCTCGACACCCCGGCGTTCCGCTCCCACGCCAGCTGGTTCCGCGAGAACGGCCCCGAGGTGTGCAGCGGCTGTTCCACCACCGCCGCCGGATACAGCGACGACGTGGCCCGGCTCGGGGCGGTGGGGGCATGGCACTACTGACCCCGGCCCGGGCGGCCGCTGCCGCGCCGGACGGCCGTGCGGGGCCCGGCCCGCGGGTGCTGCTGAGCGCCCGCGAGGACCAGCTGGACTCGGCCCTCGCCCTGCGCCGGGTGGCCGCGCACCTCGGCGACCTCCGCCGGACCGGCTGGTCCGCGCTCGAACCGCCCCCGGTCGCGGCGCTGGTCTGCGACGACGTGGCCGCCACCGAGCGGCTCCTGGACCTGGGCGTTCCGGTCGTGCACCTGCGATCGGGCCATTGCGGCCCGGCCGCCGACGGCGCACCGCCGGGGCGTGCCCTCGGACGGGTCCACCGGCCGGGATGGCTGCCGTCGCCCGGGCACCCGGTCCCCGGCGCACGGTCCACCGGGGTCCTCGCGCCGCGCCGCACCGGGCTGAGCCGGAGCCGCTCGGGCACCCTCGTGATGCTGTCCCTGTGGGGCGTACCCGACGCGGACGCGGAGGCCTTCGCGGCCGGAGCGCTGCGGGAGCTGGCCGCCGCCGCACTGCACCGCACCGGGAGCTGCACGGTGGTCACCGATACCGGGCTCGGTCTCCTGCGGTCCGCCCTGGCGGAGCGTCCGGACGTACGGGTGCTCCGGGCCGCCGACGCGGACCCCGACGCCCTCCATGCCGACGCCGCCGTGTTCCTGGCCTCGCCGGTGCTCGGGGCGCTCGCGCTCGCCCAGGCGCGCAGGGCGCCGATGGCCCTGCTGCCGGCGCTGGGGCCCGCCCAGCGGGATCTGGCCGACCAGCTCGGCCGGGTCCTGCCGCAGCTGCCCTCGGCCGACGATCCCGACGACCCCGGCCTGTGGGCCCCGCCGGCGGGGGCCGCCGGGCCGTGGCACCTGCTCGACCCCGCCCTGGACGACCTGCGCGGGGCGCAGCGGGTCGCCCGGGTCCTGCGCCAACTCGCGCTCGCCCCGCTGTGAGCCCTGCCCCCGCCCCGCCCCGGGCGCCGTCATCCTCCCGGTCCGGCCCCGCCGGTGCCGGCCACCTCACCCACCTCACCCACGTCGTCCGCGCCGTGCTGGAGCCGCCATGTCCGACACCCTCCGCGAACCCGCACCTGCCACCCGCCCCGAGCTGATCCGCCCCAGGGTCCCGGAGACCGACTGGGACGACTGGCGCTGGCACATGCGCCGGCGCATCACCAACGTCGAGAAGGCCAGGCAGTGGATCAACCTGAGCGCCGACGAGGAGGAGGCGATCGCCGGTGTGGCGGGCAAGTACCGCTGGAGCGTCACCCCGTACTACGCCTCCCTGATGGACGCGGACGACCCCGGCTGCCCCGTCCGGCAGCAGGCGGTTCCGGCACTCGGCGAGCTGATGGAGTTCCCCGGTGCCGAGGTCGACCCGGTCGGGGACACCTACTACCGCAAGACCAACCGGGTGGTGCACAAGTACCCGGACCGGGTGATCATGCTGATCACCGAGGCCTGCCCGGTCTACTGCCGCCACTGCACGCGCAAGTTCCACACGACCGACGTCGACGGCACCTACTTCCGTGACGACGAGGGCGGCTCCTTCGACGAGGACCTCCGGTACATCGCCGACCACCCCGAGATCCGGGACGTCCTGCTCACCGGCGGCGACCCGCTGTCCTACCAGGACGGCAAGCTGGAGGAGATCGTCGCCGGGCTCCGGGCGATCCCCAGCGTGGAGATCATCCGGATCGGCAGCAGGTTCCCCGTGCTGCTGCCACAGCGGATCACCGAAGACCTCTGCTCGATGCTCTCCCGCTACCACCCGGTCTGGCTGAACACGCACTTCAACCATCCGAAGGAGATCACGCCGGAGGCCGCCACGGCCGTGGACCGCCTGCTGCGGCACGGGATCCCCGTCGGGAACCAGACGGTGCTGCTGCGCGGGATCAACGACGACGTCACCACCATGCGGACCCTGATGACCGAGCTGCTGCGGATCCGGGTCCGGCCGTACTACCTCTACCACTGCGACAACGTCACCGGGGTCTCGCACTTCATGACGTCCGTGGAGAAGGGGTGGGAGATCATGGCCGGCCTCCAGGGACACATCACCGGGTTCGGCGTCCCCCAGTACGTCCTGACCACCAGGATCGGCAAGATCCCGATCGCGCAGCCCTCCTTCACCCCCACCCCCGACGGCCTGCTGCTCCGCAACTACCGAGGCCAGGAGATGGTCGTCGACGGTGAGGCGCAGCCGATCACGGAGTCCGGTACGCGATGAGCACCCTCGACAAGCGGCTCGGGCAGCGCTTCCTGCCCTACGGAGCGAACTACCTCGACTGGTCCGACATGTCGGAACTGCGGAGGGTGATCGAGCACCAGGTCCTGTTCCGGTACCAGACGGAGACCGAGAGCATGGCCTCCCGGCTGGAGCGGACCGTGGCCGAACGCCTGGGTGCGGGCCACGCCCTGGCCGTCCACAACTGCACGGAGGCGCTGAGGCTGGCGCTGATCTCCACCCGTCCGGCCGTCGGCGACCTGGTGCACGTCCCGGCGGTGACGTTCGTCGCGGTGGCCGGCGCGGTGCTGTCGTGCGGCCTGATCCCGGTGCTGGTCGACGCCGACGACTCGCTCTCCATGGACCCGACGCTGCTGCCGGCGGACGCCCAGCGGGTCATCACGGCCCATATGGAGGGCACCGTGGCCCCGCTGCCGACGGGCGTGCCCTACCTGGTCGAGGACTGCGCGCAGTCGCTCGGCGCGCGCTTCCCCGACGGCCGGTACGTCGGGACGGCCGGCTACGCGGGGACGTTCAGCTTCCACCACAACAAGGTCCTCACCTCGGGCGAGGGCGGGCTGGTCGTCACCGACGACGACGGCGCCTGGGCGACCATGCGCCGCTACCACGACCACGGATCGGCCCGGATCCCCGGCCACTATCCGACGTGGGACCAGGACGCCCACTTCGGGGAGAACTTCGTCACCAGCGAGCAGGTCGCGGCCGTCCAGTGCCAGCAGTTCCGGCACCTCGACGAGCTGCTCGCCGGGCTGGAGCGGATGTACGCCATCGCCATGGCCGAGCTGCCCGACCGGCCCGACCTGGAGGTCCGGCCCCGGGCCGTCGGCGACGTGAAGGTCAGCCTGCGGTTCCGGTGCGAGAGCAAGGAGCTGCGGGACGCCGCGGTGGCGGCGCTCACCGCGGCCGGGATCGCCAACTGGACGCTCGGAAAGTACCTGTTGCCCGACCATCCGGTGCTCACCGGCCGCCGTTCGCTCTACCGCGACGGCTTCCCGTGGAACCACGCGCCCGAAGGTCCGCTCCTCCTCAGCCGCGACGGCTTCGCCCGGACCAGGGACCTGCTGGACCGCACCCTGTGCGTGCCGCTCTCCCCGGAGCTCCCGGAGGCGGAGCAGGCCGTCGCGGCCAAGGCCGTCCGCCAGGTACTGGAGGCGGTGTGAGCGGCGAGGAGGTGCTGCTGATGGTGGACGACCGGCCGTCGTCCTTCACCCGCTACGCGGCCCGGGAGCTCGCCGGCCGGCTGGTCCTGCTGCGGTTCGCCGACACCCGGCCGGACCTGCCGGAGGACTACCTGCTGGAGACCGCGCACCTGCCCGCCTTCTGGGTGCGCGAGGGCGTCGACACGGCCGAGGAGGCCCGGCGGTACCGGGAGTGGGCGGCCGGGCTGCCGGTGCCGCCGACCAGGTTCTGCAATCCGTCGGAGCCCCGGCAGGCCGCGTCCCAGCGGTTCGCGGCGCTCGCCGGCCTGCCGCACCTGACCGAGGAGCAGGTGTCCCTGGTCCGGGACAAGGCCGTCATGAAGGCGTGCTTCCGGGAACTGGGCCTGCGGACGGCGGAGTTCGCCCGGGTGCGGTCGGGCGCCGACGTCGAGCGGTTCGCCGACCGGCACGGCTGGCCGGTGGTCCTCAAACCGGTGGACTCGTTCGCCTGCGTGGACACCTACCGGCTCACCGGGCCGGGCGGCCTCGCCGGAATCGACCTCGCGGCACGGGACTGGATGGTGGAGGCGCACCTCGGAGGCACCGAGTGGGAGGTCTGCGCGCTCGTCCTCGACGGCGAGGTGCTCGACGCCTGGCCCAGTGCCATGCCCTGCCGTCCACTGGACATCGTCGACGGCGCGATGAACGCCAACATCAGCGTCGGCACCGGCGAGGGTCCGCCCGTCGACGTGCGGGCCCTCGTCCAGCGCATCGTGACCGGGATGGGCATCGACCACGGCTACGTGCACATGGAGTTCTTCCTGATCGACGGTGAGGTGTACGCGGGCGAGATCGGCGTCCGTCTCGCGGGCTGCGAGATCCCGGCCAACCACGGCCACGCGTACGGCTTCGACGTGTTCGCCGCCACCCTGGCGGTCTACCTCGGCCGCCGCCCGGACCTCGGCCACCGCGAACGCCGCTGCGCCGGCGACCTGCTGCTGCCGCTGCCCGGCACCGGGCTGGTCCGGCGGATCACCTCGCGGGAGGAGCTCCTGGAGATGCCCGGAGTCATCGACGCCGTGCTCAAGGTCCGCGCCGGAGACACGGTGACGGCCCGCCGTGCCTCGCACAACGCCTCGGGGTACGCCCACGTCGTGGGAGCGTCGGTCGGGGAGGTGGAGAGCCGCATGCGGGAGGTGCTCGCCCGGTTCGCGATCGAGGTGTCGGCGCCGATCGAGGTGTCGGCGCCGCTGGAGGCCGGCGCCGTCCCCACCTGATCCCCGCCCCCGCCGCCCGCCCGGACGGCGGCCCGGCACCCGAGTCGGCCGCCCCGTGCGGCCGTGGAACGGAGACCGACCACGTGACCAGCGGCCTGCCCCGTCGCTTCCTCGACCTGCTCACACGTCCCCGGGTGGCCGGGGCGGCCTGGTGGAGCGTCGTCTCCCGGCTGCCCGTCTACCTGATGTCGCTGGCCCTCGTACTGACCGTCCGTGAGCAGGGCGGCAGTTACGCCCAGGCCGGGCTGGTCGCCGCGCTGTACACGCTGGGGATGGCCCTCGGCAGCCCGCTGATCGCCCGCCGCCTCGACCGCAGCGGCCGCTCGGCGGTGCTGACCGTGACCGCCCTCGCCTACCCGGCGGCGCTCGCCGTCCTGGTGTGGGCGACCCGCCCGGGTGGCTGGGCCCAGCCCGTGGCGGCGGTCGTCGCGGGGGTGGTGCTGCCGCCCGCGAACGCCTGCATGCGCTCGCTCTGGGCGCGGTTGCCGCTCCGGGAGGAGGAACGCGAGACGGCCTACCTGTGGGAGGCGCTGCTCACCGAGGTCCTGGTGATCGGCGCGCCGCTGATGCTCGCGGCCCTGATGCTGGGCGGCTCGGCGGGCCTGGCGTTGACGGTGATCGCGGTGGTGGGCGGCCTGGGCACGCTCGGTCTCGCCTTCACCCGGCTGCCGGCCGGCACCGAGGGCGCCCCGGCGGCCGCTCCGAAGGAGTCCCGGCACCCGCTGGGTCCGCTCCGGGAGCCGGCCCTGCTGGCGCTGACCGGCATCATGGCCGTCTCCGCGGTACCGATCGGCCTGCTGACGCTGGCGATCCCGGCCTTCGTCGACGGGCACGGGGCTCCGGGCGGTGCGGGCGTGGTGTACGCCTGCTGGGGGGTCGGCAGCGCCCTGGGTGCCGTCTGGCTCGGCCGGTCCCAGTCCCAGGTCGCACCCCAGGCGCGCCTGCCGCGGCTGCTGCTGGCCTACGCCCTCGGCACCGGGCTGACGCTGCTCGCCGGTTCCCAGCTGGGCCTGGCCGTGGCGCTCGCGGTGGGCAGCGTACCCATCGCCCTGGTCTCGGCCACCGAGATGAGCCTGGTGAGCGGTATCGCCGACGGGCGGTCCATGGCGGAGGCGTTCACCTGGGCGTCGCTGGCCACCGTCCTGGGCGACGCCCTGGGCCAGCAGGCCGGCGGGCTGCTGATGGACCCGTTCGGGCCGCGGGTGGTGTTCGCGGTGGCGACCGGGACCGCGCTGGCCGGCGCCGGGCTGGCCTTCGCCTGCCGGGGGTTGCTGACCCGGCAGGCGGCGTCGACCGTGAAGTGCGTGGCATGACGGCCGGAGCCGCCACCCGGGGCCCGCCGCCCGCCCGTTCGCCGTCCCCCGCTCCCAGCCGCTCCCCCTTCCCTCCCGCCCCGACGCGGACAACACGAGGTGGTCCACCATGAACGCCGCCCTCACCGACCAGCGCCCCGACCGGGGGTCAGGTCCGGTCCCCCTGTTCCGTCCGGTCACCGTGCGCGCGTTCCCGGGAGCCGTCCGGGAGTTCCTGGAGTCCCCGCGGCTCCGGGCGGTACCGGTCCCGACCGAGGACCGCGCCGATCTGGCGGAGAGCGTCGAGCTCGCCGCCCGGCTGTACGGCGCTCTGCGACAGCTGCACCCGCTGGACACCGGGATCGTCCTGGGCGGGGCGCGGTTGCCCGAAGGGACCGCGGAGCTGGCCCGCCCGTTCGCCCGGACGTGGGTGGGCGAGGAGGAGCTGGCGGACGTCGCGGGGTTCCGGGCCCGGCACGGCGGTTCGCTGCTGATCGTCGGCAGCTACGACCGGCTCACCCTCGACCCCGTCCGGGCCCTGCTCATGGCGACCTACCGCGGCCCGCGGCACGGACTGACGCTGCTGAGCGGCCGTGACGGCGCCTCGGTCTGCTGGAACGTGGCCAAGCAGTACGCGGAGCCGGCCCTCGACGTCGACGCGCTGGGCCTGTTCACCGACACCGACCGGCCGCCCCGGCTGCCCGGCGTCCAGGTCTTCGACGACCGCGACTTCGAGCGTGCGGACATCCAGGCGGAGATCCTCGGCACCCGGTGGCGGCGGGTGGGATTCCAGGGGCACGGCAAGGACGACAGCGTCAACCTCGGCGAGTTCACCATCTGCGGTCTCAACGGCTCGGTGCCGGCCGTGCCCGGACTGCTCGGCCCGCGCTGCGCGTACGGCCTGCCCTGCTACAAGCCGGAGGACAAGCTGGTCCCCCTCAACCGGGTGGAAGCCGTGGAGCTGGTGCTCAGCGCGTGCAACAGCGGCCCGCTCGCGGACCTGGCCCTGTACGACCCGAAGTACCAGCTGCTGCTGAACGCGCTCGACGGCCCGGCCCGCACGGTGGTCTCGGCCGTGTCGGTGCACGACTCCGACCGGCCGGAGAACGTCGCCTGGATGCACGGCGCCCTCGTCGGCGCGGACTCGGTCGACACCCTCAACGCCAGCCTGGCCGGCTCGCACCCCTACCCGGCGTTCATGCGCTTCGGACTCCCGGGGGCACCGGAGGACACCCCGGCGCCCCCCGCTCCGGCGGACCACCGGCCCGATCCGCTGCTGCTGACCGTGGGCGGCCGGCTCACCGCGTACCTCGCCTCGGACCTGCTGCCGCACAACCACCCGCTCCGGCCCCGGCTGACCAAACTGGCCCGGAAGGTCGACCTCTGGGTGGCCAGGCCCACCCATCTCGCCGACCAGTCCCCCGAGCAGATCGACGCCTCGCTCACCGCGGACCTGCAGTCCCTGGACCACGTGATCACCGAGCAGGTCGCGGCCCATCCCGAGACCGAGCTGATGAACTACCCGGCGCACTTCGGCGACCGCAGCAGCCTGGACCCCCAGGTCCTGGAGGTCACCTGCCACTGCGGCCGGCCCGCGCAGGAGTTCACCCGGCGGGGCCTGCTCCCGCACGTCCTGGACACCACGTGCGCCGTCTGCATGCGGTGCGGCGACGTCACCTTCCGGATCCCGGACGCCCCCGCGCTGCTCGCCCACGCCGCGGACGAGGTCGAGCAGGGCGGGGTGCTGGAGGTCAAGGCCACGGTCACCGCGGCCCGGACCGGCCCGGTCCGGCTCGGCCTCTTCGTCCCGGGCTACCTGCGGGAGGACACGACCGTGGAGCCGGCCACGACCAAGGTGCGGCTCACCGGTGGACGGCCCGAGGAGGTCTCCTTCCGGGTCCGGTTCGCTCCCGGCACGGCGCCGCAGGCCTACTACTTCACCGTGTTCGCCGTGCAGGACCTCGCCGTCTCCACGGCCCGCCGCCACTTCGGCGTCGTCCCCCGGACCCCCTGACCCACCTCCGGTACCCGCCCCACTCACACCCCCGTAAGGAGAACCATGGAAAGCCAGAGCGTCGCGGACCGCGGCACCACGTCCCGGCCCAAGCCCAAGCCGACCGTCGAACTGATCGAGCAGAACGGCGAAGTGACCCTCAGCATCGGCGGCGAGCAGGCGATGCAGGCCTGGGAGCGGGACCTGATGTGGGCCAGTGCCGACATGCTCTGCGCGTACGGGCAGGACTTCTACGAGGTGGGGCTGGGTCTCGGCCTGTCCGCGCTGCGCATCGCCGGCAACCCCGCGACCCGCAGTCACACCGTGCTGGAACTGTTCGACGAGGTCGAGGACCTGTTCCGGGCCCGGCACCCCCGCGTCCCCGACAACCTCACCGTCGAGCGCGGGGACTTCTTCGAGCGGATCTTCGAGCTGCCGTCGGAGAGCATCGACGGGATGTTCTTCGACCCCGCCCTCGACATGGAGGTCTGGACGGACGCCGGACTGTGGGCCAGGACCATGCCCGAGGTCGTCCGGGTGCTGCGCCCCGGCGGCGTCTTCATCCCGTTCTTCAGCACCAAGCCGGAGCTGCGCTGGCAGTACCTTCCGCACTTCCGCTCGATCCGGGTCGAGCGGCACCCCTTCGTCGCCTACGACACCACCGAGTACACGCACGGCGGCACCACCGGCGACGCCTTCATCCAGTGCTTCCTCAAGGACTGACCCCCCTCACCCGACACCGCGCACCCGCGCCGCTCCGGAGGTATCCCCATGGCCATCACCCTGCCCCATGACTCCCGCGACTCACGTGACTCCCGCGACTCCCGCGACTCCCGCCCCGACCTGGGCATCCGTTCGGTCTTCCTCGCCGGCCCGTTCATCCAGCTCCTGGACCCGGAGACCGGAGAGATGCCGGCCGACGCCCGGGCCCCGTTCGACGTCCTGATCAAGCACTTCGAGGCGCAGGGGATCTCCGTGCACAACGCCCACCGCCGCGAGGCGTGGGGTGCGGAGCTGATGCGGCCCGACCAGTGCACCCGGCTCGACCAGGACGAGATCCGCAAGGCCGACGTCTTCGTCGCGCTGCCGGGCCATCCGGCCTCCCCGGGCACCCACATCGAGATCGGGTGGGCCAGCGCCTTCGACAAGCCGATCGTCCTGCTGCTGGAACGCGACAGGGAGTACACCTTCCTGGTCCAGGGACTGCACACGGTCGCGTCGGTGGAGTACGTGGTCCACACGGACATCGCCTCCTGCCTGCCGGCCGTCGACCGTGCGGTGGAGCTGGCGGTCCTGCGGCAGCGGGAGGGCAGCGGCGGCCGGTAGCCGCCGGGTGCCCCGGAGCACGGGAGGCCCCTCCCGCCGCGGGTGTCCGCGGCGGGAGGGGCCCAGGGGCGTCCGTCAGGTGCGGTACGCGTAGTAGACCGCGTCCGGGTAGGACGCGATGATGCTCGCGAGCGACTTCCGGTACGTGTTGGTGGAGTGGTAGGTGAGGTACGGCATTCCGGCCTTGCTGCGGTACGTCACCATCATGGAGTGGTCCTTGGACCCGTCCTTGTTGAAGTCCACTTGCAGGACGTCACCGATGTCCGCCTGGTAGACGTTGGCCAGGTTCGCGGCCCGCTGGTTGGACAGCGTGAACCAGGCGAACTCGTTCGCGCCGACCCAGGAGTCGGACTGACGGGTGCCGTCGTACCACCAGTTCCGGTAGTCCGAGGAGGAGCCCGGAACGGGCTTCCAGCCGCCCGCCTTCAGCGCCTGGCTGATGAAGTTGGTGCAGTCGCCCCCGGACCCGTTGAACTTCCGGTACGCCGGGTTGTAGTTGCTCCAGTACTTCTCCGCGTACTTCGCCATGGCGGCGTAGTCGTAGGCACCACCGGTCTTCGCCTTGGGCTTCGCCGGGGCCGGGTACTTGGTGGACGCGGGCGTGCCGTCCGGGTACTGGTTGCCGTCGTCCTTGACGACCTTCACCTTCGCCGCGACGGGCTCGTTGACCGCGACCGGGCCGCTGTCCTGCGACTTGATCGAGACCAGCTCCCACCCGCCACCGCGCTTGCTGGTGAGGGTCAGCTCGTACCGCGTCCCGATGTCGGTGGTGTCCGGCTCGTCCCCGCGCAGCTTCTTGTACGTGAGCGTGGTCTTCTCGGTGACCTGGACGGTCGCCTTCCCGCCGGTGACCGTGGCACGGTCCACGACGACTCGGGTGTCGGCGCCCGTGTACGCCTCACCGAGTTCCGCCAGGCGGGCCTTGCGGGACCGCAGCGACTGGAGCGCCGCGTCCTCGTCCTTCTTCAGCTGGGCCGTCATGCGGGTCTTCTGGCCGGCCGGGCCCGAACCCTGCTTCCCCGCCTGGTCGTCGACCAGTGCCTGGGTCCGCTGGGAGAGCACGTCGTCGGCTATGCGCCCGAAGGTGTCGGCGGTGGCCCGGTCGGCCGCCTTGGGCCCGGAGGCCGCACCCGCGGAGTAGGCGAGCATGCTGCCGGACGCCAGGGCCACGGTCAGGGCCGCGATGGCGGCGGGCCTGAACCTCTTAGGTATCACTGTGTTTCCCCTTGTCACCCGGTCCGCACGAACCGGGGGACGGAATCTTCGCACAACTGGACGCCCCCCTCATCCCGTTCCGCTTCCGCACCGGCCGACTGGCGGGAGTCGCCCCGTGCGCCGTGCGGCACGCCTCCGCTTCGTCACCGGGGCCGGCGCCGCGGGCGCGCGGCGGGATGCGGCCACCACCGCGACGGCCCCACAGCGAGTGCATCTAGGGTGGGCGGCAAAGCACAGCACAGGGGGGCATTCGACATGGCCAGGAAGGACACCGCCGCAGGAGGGCGATCCCGGCGCAGGCGGGCCGCCCCGGCGGGCGGCGGCGGGGCAGGGCCGGGCCGTCGGAGGAAGTCCGGGGCGCGCCGCGACCCGGGTGCGGGAGCGGGCCGGCTCGGCGCCCTCGCGCCGGCCGCCGCTTTGGCGCGTACTCAACTGCGGCGCCTGCGCCCGGAGTTCCCGCGACCGGGCCGCAGCGGCTGGCGCCGGTGGATACCCTCGTGGCGCCAGTGGCTGGGCGCCGGCCTGTACGTGCTCACGGGTCTGACGGGCTTCGTCACGTACGCCTACGCGACCACGGACATACCCGACGACCTCAACTCGTTCGCCACGCAGCAGGACAACGTCTACTACTGGGCCGACGGCTCCACGATGGCCCGGACGGGCTGGGTCAGCCGGCAGGAGATGCCCTTGGACAAGGTGCCCGACAAGGTCCAGGGAGCCGTGCTCGCGGCCGAGAACTCCAGCTTCTACTCGGATCCCGGAGTCTCACCGTCGGGCGTCCTGCGCGCCGTGGGCGCAGCGGTGACGGGCGGCGAGACCCAGGGCGGGTCCACGATCACGCAGCAGTACGTGAAGAACGCCTACCTGAGCCAGGACCGCACCCTCTCCAGGAAGTTCACCGAGCTCCTGCTCGCCGTGAAACTGGACAACCAGCGGAGCAAGGACCAGATCCTCCAGGACTACCTCAACACCAGCTGGTTCGGGCGCGGCACCTACGGCATCCAGCGCGCCTCCCAGGCCTACTACGGCAAGGACGTCTCGCAGCTCAACGCGAGCGAGGGCGCCTTCCTGGCCTCCCTCCTCAAGGGCGCCGGGCTCTACGACCCCGCCCTCGGCAAGGAGAACCACGAGCGGGCCGTCGAACGGTGGTCCTGGATCCTGGACCGCATGGTCGAAACGGGCCGGCTCACGCGCGCCGAGCGCGCCGGCTACACCCGGTTCCCCGAGCCCTCGGGCGCCTCCCTCGGCGGCACGCCCGGCGCACAGACCGGCTATCTGGTCGAGCTGGCCAAGGCCTACACGGTCAAGGCCGGCCGCATCACGGACTCCGACTTCGACCTCGGCGGCTACCAGATCTACACGACCTTCGACCGGGACCGCATGACGGCCCTGACCTCCGCCGTCCAGCAGACGCAGAAGGACTTCGACGCCGAACGGCGGCCCGACACCGACAAGCACGCGAAGATCGGGGCGGCGAGCGTCGCCCCCGACGGGCGGCTGCTGGCCGTGTACGGAGGGCCCGACTACCTGAAGCAGGGCTTCAACGAGTCGAACGCCACGACGGTCCCGGCCGGCACCGCGTTCACCCCGTTCGTCTACGCCGCCGCACTTGAGGAAGGGGTGCTGCGCACGCGCGGCAAGAACCGCACGCCCGTCTCCCCCTCCACCACGTACGACGGCAACGACCAGGTGACCGTGCAGACGCCCGACGGCCCGTACTGGGACCGCGGCGGCAAGGTGGTCAAGGGGCGCAACGACGGTGGCCGCAGCTGGGGCCAGGTGACCCTGCGCCAGGCCGTCGCGAACTCCGTGAACACCCCCATGCTGCAGCTCGGCCTCGACGTCGGGCTCGACCGGGTGGAAGCCTTCGCCGAACGCTCCGGGCTGCTCGGATCGAGCCTCGGACCGCGGATCCCCACGTTCGCGCTCGGGGAGAACTCGACGCCCAGCGCGATCCGCATGGCCGGCGCCTACGAGACCTTCGCCGCCGACGGCATGCACACCGACCCCTACTCGGTGCGCTCGGTCACCCGCAACGGCGCCGCGCTGCCGCTCGACGCGCCGAAGGCGACCCGGGCCGTGACGGCCGCGACCGCCCGCGCGGTGACGGACACCCTGCGGGCCACGGTCACCGAAGGATCGGCGAAGTCGGTGGCCAAGGCGCACCCCGGTACTGCGGGCAAGACCGGGACGACCGCCGCGAACACGGCGGGCTGGTTCGTGGCCAGCACCGAGCAGGAGTCCACGGCGGTGGTGGTCTACCGGATGTCGCTGACCGACCTGGTCCCGCTGCCGCTGACGGGGCTGGGGGGCAGCGCCCCGGGCACGCCCGGCAGCGACCGGGCGGTGCGCCTGTGGGGCGACTACGCGAAGGCCGTGAAGTAGGCCGGGCGGCGTGCGCCGGGGCGGCGGTGCGCCCCGGCGGCCCGGGTCACTTGATCAGCGCGGCCCAGTCCGGTGCCTGCGCGGGGTCGAGCAGGCGGAGCTGGGCCAGGACCTTCGGGTCCTGTGCGTCGAGCCAGTCCGCCAGTTCCTTGAACGAGACGCAGCGGACGTCCTGGCGCGGGCAGACGTCCTTCATCACGTCCTCGACGGCCTTCATGTAGATGCCGCCGTTCCAGTCCTCGAAGTGGTTGCCGATGAACATCGGGGCCCGGCTGCCGTTGTAGACCCGGTTGAAGCCGTTCATGTACGACATGCGGGTCTGCGTCTGCCAGCCGGAGAACTTCGCCGGGTCGCCCTGGGTGCTGTCGCCGGACTGGTTGTAGAGGAAGTTGAAGTCCATGGACAGCACCTGTACCTCCTTGCCGTGCAGGGGCAGGAGCTGGAGCGGGAAGTTCCATATGCCGTCCGGCTTCGACGGCCACAGCTGGAAGTCTCCCGAGGAGCTCGCGTCGTAGCGCCAGCCGTACGGCTTGATCGCGGCCATGAGGTTCTTCTGGCCCTCCAGGCAGGGCGCTCGGCCGCCGACCACTTCCCGGTCGGGGTCGAAGGGCAGGGGCGCCTCCTTGGTGAACCCGGTGTTGGTCTTCCAGTTCTTGACGAAGGAGTACGTCTGGTCTATCTCGCTCTTCCATTCGGCGGGGCTCCAGTCCCCGCCGCCCTTGGGCCCGCAGAAGTGCCCGTTGAAGTGTGACCCGATTTCGTTGCCGTCGGTCCAGGCTCCGCGCAGCTGCCCGAGCGTGGACTTCACGTGGGGGACCGTCGGGTACGAGATGGCGGCCGACCCCTGGTCGTGCTGCGGTGGGCGGTAGAGCGCCTTCTTGCTCTCCGGCAGCAGGTAGATGCCCGTGAGGAAGAAGGTCATGTGGGCCTTGTTCTCGCGGGCCACCTGGCGGAAGTGCGAGAAGAGGCGGTCGTCGCCTTCCAGCGCGCCGTCCCAGGAGAACACCACGAACTGCGGCGGCTTCTCGCCGGGCTTCAGCCGCTCGGGCTTGAGCTGTCCCGGCTGCGGTCCGGTGTAGGAGGTGGAGCCGTCCCCCAGCACCTTGACCTTGCCGTCCCAGGCCTCCTCCGCGCCCTTCGCGGCGGCGGCCTCGCCGGCCGCGCCGCCCGGGGCCGCGAGCTTCGCGTCGTGCGGGGCGGTGCCCGAGGAGCCGCCCAGGGTGAAGGCGTACGCGGTCGCGGCGGCTCCGCCCAGCGCGATCACGGCGATGCCGATGCCCAGGCGCCTGCGGTTCTGCGCCCGCCTGCGTACTTTGCGGGTGCTCCGGGACTCCGTCCGGGTCCTCGTAGCCGTGTCGGTACCGGTGTCGGCGTCGGCCATCGCAGTCGTCCCCCCTGATACCCGCAGCCCGGCCGCGTGCGGATGGTTCGTACGAATATAGAACTTGTCGGCACTCCTCCCGTACCCCGAGTCCCTCACGTACGTCGCTTCACAGCCAACCCACAGCCACGCACCGGACAGCGCCCTTCCGCTCTGATCGCAGGTCAGGGCGGGTTGTGGGATTGCCGATCGCCCATGACGGGCAAGTTTGCATAGCCACGGGACGGGCATCGTCCGGCCTCAGGAGAGGGGGCGGTCGTCACCACGGGCGAGGACAAGCGCAACGTACCGCATCGCTCTGCCGTGCACCCCGAAGACGTCCGCCCCGAGGACGTGCCCTCCGAAGACGTGCCCGAGCCCCCAACAGCGAGGTGTGAAGGAGGCTGGTCCCCATGACGGTGCGTGCCGTCGAGGTCCCCCGGCTGTGGATGCCCTATCCGCTGCGGGTGAATCCGCACCTGTCCGCCCTGCACGAGGAGAGCGAGACCTGGGCGCGCGAGATGGGCATGCTGGACGGCTACGGGGGGCCGTCGGCCCGCCGTGCGATATGGACCCGCTCCAAGTTCCACGCCATGACCGTCGACCAGCTGACCGCCTGGACCCTGCCCGACGCCCCGCTCGCCGAGCTCCGCCTCAACCACCGGTTCAACGTCTGGGCCCTGGCCTGGGACGACTACTTCGCTTCCGCCTTCAAGCAGACCGGTGACCTCCCGGGCGCGCGGGCCTTCACCGCCCGGCTGCACGCCTTCCTCCGGCCGGAGCTCGGCGCCCGGCTGCCTGAGCCGACGAATGCCGTCGAGCGGGGGATCGCCGACCTGCAACTACGCCTCTTCCCACCGAGGCTGGCGCACTGGCGGCACGAGTTCAACCGGGCGCTGGCGAGATACGTCGATGCCGGGGTCGAGGAGCTGGCCAACAGCCGCAGCGGCCACGTTCCCCACCTGATCGACTACGCTCCGTTCCGGCGCGAGAGCTTCGCCGCCCATACCGCTCCCTATTCCGTCGAGTTGTCCACCGGCGCGCGAATACCCGAGCGGATACTGCACACCCGGACCGTGCGCGGCCTGCTCGACGCCTTCATGGACTTCATGGGCCTGGCGAACGACATCGCCTCCTACGAACGGGAGGTGCACGAGGAACACGACGTCAACAACCTCGTCCTCGTCGTCGGCACCTCCCTGGGCATCGGCCTCCACGAGGCCGTGCCCGCCGCCCTCAACCTGGTGAACGCCCGCCTGCGGGACTTCGAGCACTTCCGGCGGATCGACCTGCCCCGGCTCGTCCGGCAGGCCGGGCTGCACCACGACGAGCGGACCGAGCTGGAGACGTGGCTCCGGGGGGCCTGCGGCTTCCTCTCCGGCCTCCACGCCTGGTACACCGGGGCACCCCGCTACGCCTCCGCGGACGGCCCCTACCCGCAGTGACGGCGGCGGGGGCGGCCACGACGGGGGGTGCCGACGGAGCCCCGTCGGCACCCCCGGCCGTGGCGTTCGGTGCGGCCGCCGCTCCTACCGCCCGCCCAGGAGCCGCCTGACGCGCGTCCACCACGAGACACGGGGCCCGGACCGGTGCGCCGCCCCGTGGCCGGGCACCGGCGACGGCGGAGCCGACGGCATCCCGCCGCTCTGCGCGGGGGGAGCCGGAAGCGGGGCCGGTACCTCGTCGGGCTGGGGATGGCGCGGGGCGAAGCTCACCGGCAGTGCCGTCAGGTGCCGGGCCCAGGTGGAGGAACGCCAGATGAGGCTCTCCTCGGGCACGGCGAGGCGCACGTCGGGCAGCCGGGTGAGCAGGATGTCGATGCCGGTGTCGGCGATGATGCGGCCGATGTCCTGCCCGGGACATTCGTGGGTACCGGCGCTGAAGGACAGGTGCGCACGGTTGTGGTGCACCGGCGCCGACGCGTCCGGGCGGATCGCCTTGTCGACGTTCCCGGCGGCCAGGCCCAGCAGGAGCATGTCCCCCGCCCTGATCTGCTGTCCCCCGAGGACGGTGTCGCCGTTGGCCCAGCGGCCCGGGCACACCATCAGCGGCGGCTCGTCCCAGAGGACCTGCTCCACGGCTTCGGGCAGGGTCATCTGGCCGCCGGCCAGCGAGCCGCGGAACCGCGGGTCGGTGACGACCATCCGCAGGACGTTGGACATGAGGTTGGCCGTCGTCTCGTAGCCCGCGAGCAGGATGAGGCGCAGGTGGTGCTGGACCTCCTCGTCCGTGAGGTTGGCGGGGTGCGCCATCAGCGCGGAGGCGATGTCGTGCCCCGGGCGGGCACGTTTGGCGATGACGAGCTGTGCGAGGGCCTCCAGCACGTAGGCGTTGCTGGCGAGTGACGTCTCGGTGGCCTTGAAGAGGTCACGGGCGGCGTGCACGAGCCTGGGTCCGGACTCGTCCGGCATTCCGAGCAGGTGGGTGAGGGTGAGCATGGGCAGGTGCTCGGTGAACTGGCCCACCAGCTCGGCCTCGCCGCGCTCGCAGAAGGTGTCGATCACCTGGTGGGCGAAGCGGGTGATGTGCCGGCGGACCCCGCGGTGGTCGAACTGGCTGAGGCCGGCCGTGACCGCGCCGCGCAGGCGCTGGTGTTCCTCCCCGTCCGCGCAGACGCAGTCGGGGCGCCAGCCGATCATCGGTACGAGCGGGGACGTGGCGGGGTCGATCTCCCCGCTCCGCCAGCCGTGCCAGACGCGGGGGTCGCGGGAGAACTGGGTGGGGCGGCTGGCCACGTCGCGGTTCTCCAGGTACCCGAGGACGAGCCAGGCGCGCACGTCGCCGTCGAGCAGGACGGGTGCCACCGGGCCGTGGGCGGCCCGCAGTTCCTCGTACAGGCCCATGGGGTCCGTCGCGGCGGCGGCGCCGTAGAGGCGGGTGGCTCCGCCGGTGCCCGTGGCGGTGTGGGCCGGGCAGCCCGGGGGCGGGACCGGCCCGGGCTGCGCGGTGGCGTGTTCGGCGGGTGGAACGGTCATGCGGTCTCCTGGGCGGCGGCGAGGGTGCACAGGTAGACCATCAGCGAGAGCAGGGCGTCGCGGCAGGACGCCCGGTCCCGTGCGTCACAGGTGATGATGGGCACGGATTCGCTGAGGGCCAGAGCTGTGCGCAGGTCCGGTACGGGGTACTGCGGGGCTTCCGGGAAGGTGTTGACGGCCACGACGAACGGGACGCGGCGGTCTTCGAGACGGGTGATGACCTCGAAGCAGACTTCGATCCGGCGGGTGTCGACGAGGACCACGGCGCCGAGCGCGCCTTCGAAGATGCCGTTCCACAGGAACCAGAAGCGTTCTTGTCCCGGGGTCCCGAACAGGTAGAGGATCAGCTCCTGGTTGATGCTGATCCGCCCGAAGTCCATCGCGACGGTGGTGGTGTTCTTGCCTTCGGCGCCGGGGTTGTGGTCGATCCCGACGCCTGCCTGCGTCATGGTCTCCTCGGTGGTGAGGGGCGGGATCTCGCTCACCGCCCCCACCATGGTCGTCTTGCCGACTCCGAAGCCTCCGACGATCACGACCTTGATTCCCCTGGCGCCGTGGGGCAGGAGCACGTCGGGGTCGCGCGGGCCGGCCTCCAGTGCGTCAGAGCTTGCGTAGTCCATGGATCACCGCCTCCAGCAGGCCGCGTTCGGGGTATGCCTCCACGGGCACGGGTGCGATGGCCTCCAGCCGCTCGTCCTCGACGAGCTTGGACAGCAGCACGGTGACGACGCTGAACGGGAGGCTGAGGTACGCCGACAGCTCGGCCACCGAGAGGGGGTACGTGCACATGGAGAGGATGGCGGCCTGCTCGGGCTGCATCGCCGGCTCGGGCTCGGACCTCGACGCGATGAGGGTGACCAGGTCGAAGGTCTTGGCCGCGGAGCCCGGGCCGCCGGTAATGACGTAGAGCGGAACGGGGGTGCCTTCATCCCATGGGTCCTGGTTCTCTGATGTCACATCGCCTGCCCGACGTCCTCACGAGGCGGGCTCGTCATGTGCTGGCCGATCCTGACCACCAACGTGCGCATGCGGTCGCCCAGGAGTCCGGCGTCCACTTCCTCGTCGGCCAGCACCGCGAGGTAGGCGCCGGGTCCGGCGGCCATCAGGGAGAAGTACCCGCCGTCGGCCTCGATCCCGACCATCCGCGTGGAGCCGTCCCCGTGCGGGAACATCTGCGCGATGGCCCTCGCCAGGCTCTGGATGCCGGAGCAGGCCGCGGCGATCGCGTCGGCGGTGTCGGGCGCCGTGTTCGCCTGTCCGATGGACAGGCCGTCCGACGACAGGACGACCACGTGTCGCACGTACGGGACGCCGCCCACGAGCTCCTTGAGCATCCAGTCCATGTTCGGCAGTGGCTGCATGTTACTCGACCTCATCTGACGGCTCGCTGTGTGGAGTGGAAGGGTCGGCGAGGGATCGCTTCTCGCCGTTGAACGCCTCCCACATCAGACCCGGCTGGCGGGAATTGCCCCGGGAGGCCGGAGCGGCGGGGGGCGTGGGGGTCGCCAGTACGACCGGCTTCGGGACGGGCGACTCCCGTCGTCGTTGCGGCAGTCCGTTGACGGTCTGCCTGACCTCGACGGGGTCCGGGACGACGTTGCGCACCGGCGTCGGGCGGGGCAGGACCGGACCGCCCGCGCGCCTCCTGCGGCCGGGCTCCTGGACCCGCACGACGGGCTGCGGCACCGTGGTGATCAGGCGCCTGGGAACGAGTACGACGGCCCGTACGCCGCCGTAGGCGGAGGTGCGCAGGTCGACCTCGCAGCCGTGCTCGCGCGCCAGCCGGCTGACGACGGGGAGTCCGAGCTGGGTGACCTCGCCGAGGCCCGACAGCTGGATGCCCGACGCCGACTGCGCCATGACGCGTTCGACGTGCTGCCGGACCTCTTCGGTGAGTCCGACCCCGCGGTCCTCGATCTCGATCGCGATGCCGGAGGGCACCTCGCTGGCGGTGACCTCCACCGGGGTGTGCGGCGGCGAGAACGTCGTGGCGTTGTCGAGCAGTTCGGCGAGCAGGTGGATGAGCGGTTCGGCGCCCGGGCCGATCACGGCCACCTCGGCCACCGCCTGCAGCTTCACGCGGGGGTAGTCCACGATGCGTGACATGGCCCCGCGCAGGACGTCGTAGAGCGGGATCGGCTTCGACCACTGGCGTCCGGGGCGGGCGTCGCCCAGGACCGCGATGCTGGCCGCGAGGCGCCCGATCAGCGCGTTGCGGTGGTCGATGTCCTGGAGGCCCCGGGACACGACGACGTCCGTACCGTGGAGGATCTGCATGGCGTGGAGGTCCTTGGCGAGCTGGTGCACGATCGCCTGGACCCGGCGCGCGACCGCCACGAGTGCCCGCTGGGAGGAGTCCCGTGTGTACTCCTCGGCCTCCACGGCCTCCAGGAGCTTTTGCAGTGCTCCCCTGAGCGCTTCCGTGAACTCGTCGTCGAGGTGGTTCCCGAAGCTGACGGCCTGGAGGATGTCCGAGGCGGGATCGCCCTTCTGGAGACGGGCGACGGCCGCGGGGAGCAGCTCTTCGGCGAGCCAGACGGTGGTGGCCCGCTGATCGGCCAGGCGACCGAGCAACGCGGCCTCGCGCCGCGCGTGGTACTCGTACGCCTCGGCATTGGCCTGCGCGTGGCGGGCCGCCTGCGCCGACTGCAACCGGCGCGCCGTCTCGGCCGAGGTGACGGCCGTCAGGACGACCGCGGCCAGTCCGCACCAGGCGACCGTTGTCCATATCTGTGCGGGTGACAGGAGCAACGCTATGGCGGAAGCTCCGGCCAGAACTCCGGGAGGGAGCAGCCATACCCGGGCAACCGCAGTTGGCCGGCGTCTGGAAATTGCACCTGCACGAACCATCAGGGGGTCCCCATACAGTCTGAAATGAGCGGACTGAGGTGATGCGATGCGCCGAAAGGCGCCCCGTCCGCGCGCACCCAGCGTCCATGACTCGCTGTGAGCGCAGCGCAACACTCGGGGAGCATAGTCAGTTCGGGTTCGCCATGTGACCTTGCGTTAAGGACAGCCTGCACCGGTCATTCCGGGCCCATAAAACGACCAGTCGCCGCCCCTAAGATGCAATGAACCGATCAGATTCTGGCGCCTGCTCGTCATGGCCCGTGGCCGTGCCCGGGAGCCGCCCCGGGGCGCGGTTCCAGGGCATCCGGGACCACGGCAGGGCCAGCCGGCTCTGGTCGGACACCTCGTGCGGGGCGAGGTCCGCGATCCGCGCGGCCTCGCGGTGCCGGGCGTAGACGGTGTCGACGTAGCGGTGTCCGGTGTCGGCGGCGATGAAGAGGACCGTCCGCCCGGGGGCGCGGTCGCGTTCGTGGCGGGCGGCGAGGTAGGCGGCTCCGGCCGACAGGCCCGCGAAGACCGCGTGCCGCCGCAGCAGGTCGACGCCGCCGGCCAGCGCGGCGTCGAAGGAGATCCAGTGCAGGGTGTCGTACAGCTCGTGGGAGACGTTCCCGAAGGGGATGGAGCTGCCGATCCCGGCGATGATGATCTCGGGGTCGGGAACGTGTTCCGCGCCGAAGGTGACGCTGCCGTAGGGCTGGACGCCGACGAGTTGGACGTCGGCCGGGCCCTCGGGGTGCGCGGGGCCGCCCCGCAGGTAGCGGGCGAGGGCGCCGGTGGAGGCCCCCGATCCGACGCCGCCGACGACGGTGAGTCCGTCCGCGCCGGTCGCCTCCCTGATCCGGTCGGCGACCGCGCGGTACCCGAGGTAGTGGATGTCGTCGTGGTACTGCCGCATCCAGTGGTACTCGGGGTGTGCGGTGAGGATCTCGTGGACCCGCTCGACGCGCCGCTTCTGGTCGAGTTTGAGGTCGGCGCAGGGCGCCATCTGCTCCAGCGTCGCCCCGAGCACGGCGAGTTGGGTGCGCAGCGTGTGGTCCACCGTCGTGGAGCCGACGATGTGACACCGCATGCCGTGCCGGTGGCAGGCCAGGGCGAGGGCGTACGCGTAGATGCCGCTGGAGCTGTCGAGCAGGGTGTCCCCGCGCCGTACCGCACCGGTCTCCAGCAGGTGGCGGACCGCGGCGAGCGCGGAGACCACCTTCATCGTCTCAAAGCGCAGGCAGACGAGCCGGTCGTCGAGACGTATCAGGTCCGGCCGGCCGACGGCCTCCGCCACGTGCTGGTCCATCGGGGATCTCCTTGGTCGAGGTCGAGGTGGAGGTGGTGAAGGTGCGGGTGGCGGGGATGCCGTGGGAATCCAGGGCGCGCAGACAGCTGCGCACGCGGTACCGCAGGCCCGGCGCCGCCGGGTCGAAGAGCACGCCCGCCACCGAACCGCTGTGCGCGATCTGCACGCCCACCGCTCCGGCCCGGCGGGCGATCGAGGTGAGTGCGTCGAACTCGGGGTGGCCGAGCGCCTGCCGGCCGCGCCACGCGCTGGCGGTGGCGACCTCGCCGAGCAGCGGTACGTCGCCGGTGGCCACGGCCCGCCGCAGCAGCGTGCGCAGCCGCTCGTAGGCCCGCACGTCGTCGTCGGCGGTCTCGGCGGGCGGCCGCACGGGCAGGGACAGGGTGTCCACGGGCGCGCCGCCGCCCAGGGCGCAGCCCACCACGACCAGCGGGGGCAGGGCCGGGCCGAGGACCTCCAGGACCCGGCCCTCCCGCTGGGCGAACAGGGCCGGGCGGGCGTCGAGCATCAGCGGATCGCTGGCCAGCTCCGCCCGCACGGCCAGCCGGGCGATCGTGTCGGGGGCGAGCCGGCGGCCGTAGGAGTCCGCGACCGCGCGCACGGTGGCGATGACGTCGCTGGTGGAGCTGCCCATGCCCAGGCCCACCGGGACGTCACCGGTGAGCCGCAGCTCCCCGCCGCAGGGCGGCTGACCGGTGCGCTCCGCGCAGTGCGCCACCGCGAGCGCGGCGGCCCGCGCGGCTTTCGTCCGGCCGGCCGGGCGGACGGTGAGCGCCCCGGGCTCCGTCCCGGGCCGGCGGAGGAACTCGGCGCTGCTGCCGGGGCCGGCCATGGGGAGGGTGACCAGGCCGGCGCACCGGCGTCCGTCGCCGTCGAGGAAGACGCCCTGGAGGAGCTCGCCGTGGTGGCAGGGCGCGTGGCCGGTGCCGGTGGGGAGGTCACCGGTGGCGGCTGCCGTCGGGCGGCCGGCGGGGATCACGCGCCGCCCGCCGTCCGGTAGCGGTACAGGGTCGTCTCCTCGGCGCTGAACTGGGAGAAGGGGAAGGGTTCCGCGGACAGGGCGGTCACGCCCGAGCCGAGGAAGGCGCGGGCGACGGCGCTGCCGGACTGTGCGTAGACGATCAGCGGGACGTCCCGGCTCCGGCAGCGTTCGAGGATGGTGTCGAACGAGCCGTTGCTCAGGGTCATCCCGGTGGCCACGACGGCTTCGGCGGTCTCCAGTACCTGGTGCATGTCGTCGGTGACGGGGTCGCCCCACTGGGTGGCCTTGAGGTTGAAGTCGCAGGGCAGGGGTTCGCCGCCGCGTCGGCGGATCGCCGCGACGAGCGGGTTGACGACGCCGATGAGGCCGACCTTGGCGCCCTCCTCGATGTCCAGGAGGCCGGCGATGGCGGCGTCGCGGGCCTTGGCCCGTACTTCCGGGGTCCCGGCGGGCAGGGTGACGGGTTCGGCGTCGCCCGCCTCGCCGGCCAGGCGGTGGGGGCGGGTCTCGCTGAGGTAGGCGTCGAGGGCGGCGATCCGCAGCGGCCGGGGGGCCTCGCGGAGCAGGACGTCGAGCGGCGTGCCGGAGGAGTCGCGGCAGACGGAGGGGTCGGTCTCGCCGGCTTCGAAGGCGCAGCCGCCGAAGGAGCCGCCGAGGCGGACCAGGACGTACTGGTTGAGGTAGGTGGTGTCGCCGCCGGCCAGGCGGGTGCCGTGGTGGATCCAGAACACGCTGGTCGCGACGAGCGTGGAGGGGAGCGGGCCGTGTTCGCCCGCGAGGACGGCTTCGAGGAGGCCGTCGACGGTCCGGGCGGGGGTGGGATGTGTGCGGGTCATGGCGTTCCTCTTCACGGAGCGGGTCGGGGTGCGGGGAGCGGGGGGCCGAGCGGCCCGCGGTAGGTGACCGCGGGGTGTCCGAGGGCGTCGGTGGTGAGTTCGGCGTCCACCTCGAAGACCTCGGCGAGGCGTTCGGCCGTCAGGACGGCGGCGGGAGTGCCGGAGGCGATGAGGCGGCCGTGGTGCAGGAGCAGCAGCCGGTCGCAGTACCGGGCGGCGAGCGACAGGTCGTGCAGCGCGACCAGGACGGTCTGTCCGGTGCCGGTCAGCAGCTCCATCAGCTCCAGCTGGTGTTTGACGTCGAGGTGGTTGGTGGGTTCGTCGAGGAGGAGCCCGTACGGTTGTTGGGCCAGGGCGCGGGCGATGTGGGCGCGCTGCCGTTCGCCGCCCGAGAGCGCCTTCCAGGAGCGGCCGGCGAGCGCGGTGAGTCCGACGCGTTCCAGTGCGGCGGTGATCACCGCCCGGTCGGTGGCGTCGGCTCCGCGCCAGCGGTCGCGGAACGGGGTCCGCCCCAGGCCCACGACCTCGGCGACGCGCAGATCGCTGTCGGGGCCCGAGTCCTGTTCGACGAAGGCGACGTGGCGGGCGATGCGGCGCGCGCTCCAGTGGCGTACGGACTCGCCGTCGTACCGGACCGTGCCCGAGTCGGGTGGCCGCAGCCCGGCCAGGCAGCGCAGGAGCGAGGACTTGCCCGAGCCGTTGGGGCCGAGCAGTCCGACGGTCTCGCCGGGGGCGATGTCCGCGCTGACCGCGCGTACGACCGGCGTGCCCGCGACCGACCAGCTCAGTTCTTCCGCGGTGATCCTCACAGCTCACCCCTCCTGCGCAGGACGAGGAGGAAGAGCGGTACGCCGAGCAGGGCGGTGATCACGCCGACGGGTACCTCTCGGGGCGCGAAGGCGATCCTGGCCAGCGCGTCCGTCCACACCAGGAACACCGCGCCCGCGAGCGCCGCGTGGGGCAGCAGCACGCGGTGCAGCGGCCCGACGAGGAACCTCACGCCGTGGGGGACGATCAGCCCGACGAAGCCGATGGCCCCCACGGTGGCCACCGCCACCGCGGTCAGCGCGGCCGTGACCACCAGCAGCAGGGTCCTGGTGTGCCGTACGCCGATCCCCAGCGACGCGGCGGTGTCGGTGCCGAAGGCGAGCCCGTCGAGGGCGTTCGAGCAGAGCCACGCCGCCGCCAGCCCCAGCGGGGTGACGACCGCGCAGACGACGACGGTGTCCCAGCGGGCCGGTGCCATCGAGCCCAGCAGCCAGTGGGTGACGGCCCGCGTGGTGTCCGCGTCCGCGGAGGCCATCAGGACGAGCGAGGTCAGCGCGGTGAACAGCTGGCCGACGACGACACCGGTGAGGACGATGCGGACCGAGTCCAGCCCGGTGCGCCGCAGGAGCAGCAGGAGGAGTCCGAAGGAGAGCAGCGCGCCGGCGAGCGCGCCGCCGGTGACGCCGAGGGTGCTCGCGCCGACCCCGAGGACGACGACGGTGACGGCTCCCGCCGACGCGCCCGAGGAGACTCCGAGCAGGTAGGGGTCGGCCAGGGCGTTGCGGGTGACCGCCTGGAGCACGGTGCCGCACACGGCGAGCGAGGCGCCGACGAGGGCGGCCATCAGGACGCGCGGCAGCCGCAGGTCCCAGATGAGGGAGTCCAGCAGGGGCGGCAACGGCGCCACGTCCAGGCCGAGATGGGTACCGAGGACACGGGCGAGCCCGCTCCAGCCCACATCGGCGGTGCCGATGCGCGCGGCCGCCGCCACCGAGCCCGCCAGGGCCGCCGCGGCGAGGAGGAAGAGGGTCGTCCGGGCTGCCGCGGACCGGCCGGGGCGCCCTTCCGTACGGGCGGATCCGGCGGGCACGGGCCGGGGGGAGTCCCCCGCGGCCGTGCGCCCGCGGGCCGTCGGGAGCAGGAGGTCCGCCGCTCCCCTCCGGGTGAGCGGGTCAGCGGACATGCCCGAGGTCCTTCATGCCGTCGGCCAGCAGCCCCAGGGCGTGTACGGAGCGGACCGAGGGGTCCAGCTCGATGCCCGGCACTTCGAGGATCTTGTTGTCGCGGACCGCGGCCAGCTTCGAGATCACCGGGTGACCGGTCATCGTGGCGCGCTTCTCGGCGGCGCTGTCGCCGGGGCGGCCGCGCTCCGACAGGTCGCCGATGACGATGAAGTCGGGGTCGCGTTCGGCGACTTCCTCCCAGGAGACCTCCGGCCAGTCCTCCTCGACGTCGTCGAAGGCGTTCTTCGCGCCGACGATCCGGCTCATCTCGCTGGGCAGGCCGGTCCGGCCGGCGACGTAGGGCATGCCGTTGAAGACGGAGTAGAGGTAGACCACGGTCGGCTGGTCCGCGCCCCGGGGAACCTTCGCGGCGTTCTCCCCCGCTTTGGCGACCGCGGCGCGCTGGTCGGCGGCCAGCCTGCCGGCCCGCTCCTCGGCGCCGAAGATCTTGCCGAGGCTCTCGTAGTCGGAGAAGAGGAGCTCGAAGGGGGTCGTGCCGGGCGGGTTCTGCTGCGGGCAGTCCACTGCGCTGACGAAGGTGGGGACCTTCAGGGTGTCCAGCTCCTCGCGGGTGCCGGCCCGGTCCTTGGCGAAGAGGTCCGTGGATCCGGCGACGACGAAGTCGGGTGTGGCGGTGCGCAGCTGTTCACCGGTGGCGATCTTGGGGGCGATGACCGGGATCTTGGCGTACGCGGCCTCGTACGGGGCGGGGACCTTGGTCTTGAGGTTGGCGGTTCCCGCCATCCGGTCCTGGAGCCCGAGTTCGAGGAGGGTCTCGGTCGAGGTCTGGTCCAGGGTGACGGTCCGCTCGGGCGGTCCGGCGAAGGAAAGCCGCCGGCCGCAGCTCGTGACGGAGGCCGCCTCGGCAGAGGCGCGGGCGGCGGGTGCGGAGTCCGGGCCGGGGCCTTCGCCGGAGGCGGCGGCGGAGCAGCCCGCGGTGGCGAGGGCGACGGTCAGGGCGATGCCGAGGCGGACGGGGTGGCGCATGGGGTTCTCCGGTCTGTGGGCGTGGGTGTTGTCGTGCACCGGGCAGGAGTGCAGCGATTCGAAGGGTACTGTAACGGTAATCATTTTCATTAACGACCCCCGGGGTGTCCGCCGCCGCACCGCACCCCGCCTCCGAGGAGCAGCCACACCGTGACCACCACACCCGCACCGATACCGGCCAAGTCCGGTACACCACAGCCCCGTTCAGTCCTCCGGGACCCCTCGTTCCTGCGCCTGTGGGCCGGCACCACCGCCTCCGGTCTCGCGACCTGGGCCCTGCCCTTCGTCCTCGGGCTCGCCGTACTGCACCGCGACCTCGGCGCCGCCGGACTCGGCCTGGTCCTCGCCGCCCGCACCGCCGGCTTCCTCGCCGCCGTCTCCGTCGGCGGCGTGCTGGCCGACCGGCACTCCCGCCGCGCGGTCGTCCTCTGGTCGGCCCTCGCGGCGGCGGTCGCCGCGCCCCTCCTCGCCGCCGGACTCGGCCGCTCACTGGTCCTGATGACGGCCGCCGCCGCGCTCGCGGGCGCCGGACAGGGTGCCTGCCGCCCGGCGTTCCAGGCGCTCACCGCCGAAACCGTCGAGCCCGGGCGCCGTCAGCAGGCCAACGCCGCCCTGACCCTGGCGGTACGCGGCTCCACGCTCGCCGGCCCCGCCCTGACCGCGCTGCTCGCGGCCTTCCTCGACATCCGGACGCTGCTGCTCGGCATCGGCGTGCTCTGGCTGGTCGCCGCGCTCGTCCCCGGCAAGGGGGCCGCCACCGCGGCGGACCCGGCCGCCGGGCCCGCGCCGCGCGCCGGATTCCGCGCCGAGTTCCTGGAGGGGGTGCGCGAGGCGCGCCGCCACCCCTGGTTCCTCGCCGGGCTCGGGGCCCTCGTCGCGGTCATCGGCCTCGGGTACTCCGCCACCAGCGTCGCGCTGCCCCTGATCAGCCGGGACCGCTACGGCACCGAGTGGGTGCTGGCCGCCGCCATGACCGCCTACACGGTGGGCGCGCTGGGCGGGGCCCTGATCATCGCCCGCCTGCGCCCGCGTTCCCAGGGCTGGGCCGCCTTCGCCGGGCTGGCCGCGTACGGTTTCGCACCGTTGAGCCTCGTGCTGCCCGTGCACCCCGTCGTGGTCGTCGCCGCGTACGCGGTGGCGGGGATCGGCATCGAGCTGTTCAACGTGCCCTGGTTCACGGCCACACAGCGGGAGGCCGCCCCGGACAAACTCGCCCGCGTCTCCTCGCTGGACTTCCTGGTGTCCTACGGTCTGGCGCCGGTCGGCCTGGTCCTGATCGCCCCGGCCATCGACGCGTTCGGGGTCACCGCCGTACTCGCCGTGTGCGCCGCCGCCTGTTTCCTCGTACCGGCCGCCGCGGCGCTCGTGCCCACCGCCCGCCACTTCGCGCGGGCGGCCCCGGCGCCGACGGACTGACCACGGCGGCCGCCGCGCCACGGGCGGGTGGCCCCGTGCCGGGGCCGCCCGCCCGCCGGGGTCAGGCGCCCCAGCGCAGGGCGATGGTGTCGCCCACGTTGATGACCTTCTCGCGCAGGGCGCCGGCGAAGGCCGAGCCGTCGACGCTGACCTTCCAGGTGTTCGCGCCGCTGTTGGCCTTGCCGTTGACGGCGGTGATCGTGCCGGTGCCCGACGAGGGCGTCACGCCCGTGACGCAGCCCGACGGGGTGGCGGCGCCGGTGGCGGCGGCCAGGACGTCGCCGAGGGTGGTGGTCGTCCCGGTCGGCGTGAACGCCACCGAGCACACCTTGAGGTTGCCGGCGCCGTCGTCGACGGTCAGCGCCAGCTTGGTGGCGGTGCCCGCGGTGAACGTCGACTGGGCGACCCACTGCGGGGCGCCGGGGGTGACCGGGACCGGCGGGGCGGCGGTGAAGCCGCCGCCGACGACGCCGCGCAGCGCGTCGATGGAGGCGTAGGCGGTCGGGCCGGTGTCGGACGGCTTGTACTTGAAGCCGCCCGCCGGGTTGTACTGGTTGGCGATCAGGAAGTCGATCGGGGTCTTGCCGTTGGCGGTGAGGAAGTCCCCGGTCTGCGGGTTGATGCCGCAGGCGTTGAGGCCGGCGACGCCCCAGCCGTTGGAGCTGGTGTTGACGCCGTAAAGGGAGTTGAAGGCACCGGAGTTGGCGACGAGCTTGCTCTTCAGGAAGTTCTTGGCCTGGACGACGTCGGCGTCGGTGTTCGGGACGCCGGAGACGCAGAGCGCGGCCATCGCGGCGCCGGTCATGTCGACGTCGCTCGCGGAGTTCAGGACGGTGGGGTTGCCCTCGGCCTTGTTGTAGGTCCAGCCGCCGTCCACGTGCTGGTTGGCGCGGATGCGCGTGACCATCGAGTCGGTCAGGGCCTGCGGGACGCGGGCGCCGCCGGCCTGCGTCTTGGCTCCGCCGAGCGAGAGGGCCGCGAAGACGGTGCCGTTGAAGTTCCCGGACGGGCCGAAGTAGCCCGCCTCGGCCGTCTGCCAGTAGGAGTAGACCTGCGCCACGAGGTTGCGGGAGGCCGAGACGCGGGCCGGGTCGATGCCGGCGGCGTACGCGTTCAGGGCGGCGCGCTCGTAGTCGGTGACCACCGGGGCGCCGGAGGGCCAGCCCGCCGTGGACAGCAGGTTGCGGTAGACGGTCCGGGCGTTCTTCGTCGTGTCCCCGCCCGGCGCCACGTCGGCGACGGCCGTACCGGCCGCGGCGAAGGCGGTGAACGCCCACTCGTTGGACAGTCCGGAGCCGGCGTACGAACCGTCCGCCGCCTGGAGCGACTTGAGGTAGGCGACACCGTTCGTCTTGGACGTGGAGATCTGCGCGGGCGACGAGGTCGCGGACGCGGGCAGCGCGGTGAGGGCGAAGGCGCCGAGCGCGGCGGGCACCGCCAGCGCGAGGCGGCGGGAGGTACGGGGACGGGACATGGCCTGCTCCTGGAAATCGGCGGACGCCGGTCCCTCCCCGCTCACGCCGCGCGTCACCGCGCACGGAGCTCGGGGCACGGCAGGGCAAGGCCGGGGAACCGCCGTCCGGAACGCGTGGTACGGCTTCCTGTGGTGCATCGCCGTATGGGCATTCGGGCTCGGAAACGGCCCCCGCCGTTCCACACCGCTGCGCGTCAGCTCCGGCATCGCACCGGATTCCCCCATGTGGCAGCCCAGGACGCTACCCGAGCGGTCAGGGGACCGCCAGCCTCCGCTTCCGGGGGCGGACCGCGGCGGTCCAGGATCGGTCGGCTGAGACTCATGCCACCTTGACGCGTCGTCGGGATCCGTGTTGCACTCCGGCTGATAACTGCTCAGCACCAGGGGAAGCCGGTCGAATTCCGGCGCTGACCCGCAACCGTAGGCCCGGTACGTCCGGGCGAGCCGGATTGCCTGGGGCCGGGCCACAGTACGAAGAACGCCGTCGCGGATTGCGGTGTGGTCGTCGCAGCCTCCCCATGGCCCGAGAGCCGTGCGGGGGTTCCTCGCCACGTGCGCAGCCGCCCGGCAGAGACGAGGGGCCGCGGTGGGGACCGAACAGCAGGCGAAACGGCAGTCGGGAACGAGACGGCGGTTCTTCTCCCTCGTGACCGCGGCCTTCCTGACGCTCGGGTCGGGAGTGGCCTTCCTCACGGTTCCCTCGTCCGCGAACGCCGATCCGGTCGACCAGTGCACCGCGGCCAACGGCGCCGTCGTCGCCGTGGACTTCGGCCCCTTCGGCGGCAAGGTAGAGCGCGGCTGCGACACCACCCCGACGACCGGGTACGAGCTCCTGCACACGGGGGGCTTCACCACCAAGGGCACCGTCCACGACGGTGACGGATTCGTCTGCCGGATAGGCACCGGCTCCTTCAACACCGGTACGGAGTACC
This sequence comes from Streptomyces sp. NPDC044704, assembly GCF_056433525.1. Taxonomy (NCBI): domain Bacteria; kingdom Bacillati; phylum Actinomycetota; class Actinomycetes; order Kitasatosporales; family Streptomycetaceae; genus Streptomyces; species Streptomyces sp. NPDC044704. The sequence goes on along the minus strand of NZ_JBWKGY010000002.1, from coordinate 630,748 downwards.
CCACTCCGGACAAGGAGGACTGCGTCCTCACCCCGCAGGCCACCGCCTACTGGTCGTACTGGATCGCCTCGCCCGGTCAGAAGAGCTGGACCTACAGCCCCCTCGGCGCCATGTCGCGCACCCCGAAGCCCGGTGACGTCGACGCCTGGGTGTTCGGCGGCACGGACATCGGCGGCACCTCGGGCAAACCCTCCTTCTCCCCCGACGACGTGCGCGCCGGAGGCGGTTCCCCCTCGCCGGACCCGACCGGTCCGACCGGACCTCCGACGGTGCCCCCGGGCGGGGTCGACGTGGCCGCCGCCACCCGCTGGCTCACCGGGAAGCTGACGGACGGGGAGCGCGTCGTCGACGAGGGCTCCACCACCCCGAACCACTTCCTCACCACCGAGGTCGTGTACGCGCTGGCCGCCGCCGACAGGAAGAGCCCGGCGGCCCGGAAGGCGGCCGACTTCCTCGCCACGCCCGCGGAGACGGACGCGTACGCCTACCCGGCGGGCAAGGACGGGATCCCCGACGCCACCGCCGCCGCCCGGCTGGCGCTCGCCGCCGAGGCCACGGGGAAGGACCCCCGCGCCTTCGGCGGGCACGACCTGCTCGGGGACCTGGTGAAGTACGTCTGCCCCAGGGACATCGGTGACGGGGACACCGTCGAAGGCTGCCTCACCAAGGGTGACTTCCGCACGACGGGCCAGTCCGATGCCCAGGCGATGGCCGTGATCGCCCTGCTGAACGGCGGCGTGACGCCTCCCGCCGACGCCGTGAACCGGCTGACCGGCCTCCAGTGCGAGGACGGCGGCTTCACCGGCATCCTCATCCGCTCCGGCGGCTGGTGCGACAGCGACGCCGCCTCCACCGGCCTGATCGCCCTGGCCCTCAAGCGGGCCGGCGGCCACGACGCCGTCGTCGAGAAGGCCCGCGCCTACCTCAAGAAGTCCCAGCTGACGACCGGCTCCTGGCCCTCCGCCGCGTACATGACCACGGGCAGCCCGAACTCCACCGGCTGGGCCGCACAGGCCCTGCGGGCGCTCGGCGACACCGGCCACGCGGACGCCGGCACCTCCTGGCTGTCCCGGCACCAGTTCCCCGAGGGCGGCTTCGGCTTCGAGGAGGACGACACCGAATCGCGCGTGTTCGGCACCACCCCCGTCGTCGTGGCGGGGGCGAAGAGCGACCTGGTCGCGCTGACCACCGGCAAGACCGACCCGACGCCAACACCCACGCCGACGCCTACCCCGACCCCGACCGAACCCAAGCCCACGCCCACGCCCACCGGCCCCATCCCGCCGGTCCCGCCGGGTGAGGGACCGGACGTCAAGAAGGGCGTGACGTACCTCACCGGCCCCGCACGCCTGATCCAGGGCCGCTTCTACGAGAACGAGCCGGGCGGGCGCCGTGCCGACTACGGCATGACCATCGACGGCGCCTACGCCCTCGCGGCCACCGGCGGGGACGACGCGACGCTGCGCAACATCGTCGACTTCCTCGACAAGGGCGGCAAGGACGGCCAGAACCGGGGCATCCACGACTGGACCCTCATCGGCACGAAGTACGCGAGCGGCGGCTCGATCGGCAAGGTGGCCGTGCTCGCCGAGGCCGTGGGCCGCGATCCCCGGAACTTCGGCGGCCAGGACCTGATCGCCTCGCTCTCCAAGATCACCTGCCAGGCCAAGACCTCGACCCGCCAGGAGTGCGCGGCGAAGGGCAACTACGCGTACGCCACCTCCGTCTTCAAGCAGTCGCTCGGCATCATGGCGCAGGTCCGCGCCGGTGAGACGGCGGCCGCGGCCGAGCCGATGGCCTACCTCAAGAGCCTCCAGGACCCCTCCGGCGGCTGGGTCAGCCTGATCGGCGAACCCAGCGCCACCGAGGTCGACTCCACCGCCATGGCCGCCATGACCGTGGACCTGTTGCCCGACGCCGACTCGCAGCGGGCCGTGGACAAGGCACTGGCCTGGCTCGCGGCGCAGCAGAAGGAGGACGGCGGTTTCAAGGGCGCGTCCGGGAACTCCGTCAACTCCGCCGCCCTCGCGATCCAGGGTCTCTCGCTGGACGCGCGGAAGTACGGCGCCGAGATCTCCAAGGCCCGCGCGTTCCTCGCGAGCCAGCAGAACACCGACGGCGGCTTCAACGTCGCCAAGGACAGCCAGCCCGGTTCCGACGTCCGTGCCTCCACCCAGGCCATCAGCGGCACCACCGGCATCTCCTTCGGCACCCTGACCCGCAGCCTCGACGGCACCACCCCCGAGCCCGTCCCCAGCACCACGGGCGGAACCACCGGCGGAACGACCGGCGGCACTGGCGGAACCACTGGTGGCACTGGCGGAACCACGGGCGGCACCACCGGCGGCACCGGCGGCACTACGGGAAGCACCACCGGCGGCACCGGCGGAACCACAGGAAGCACGGCCGGCTCGTCCTCCGGTTCTTCCTCCGGTCCCGTGATCGTGACCCCGGGCGAGGAGACCGCCGGGACGGGCTCGACCGGCGGGACGAACACCTCCGGAGGGACGAACACCTCGGGCGGAACCAGCACCTCGGGCGGAACGACCACCTCCGGAGGAACAGGTGCCTCCGGCGGAACGGCCGGCGGCTCCGGATCCGGCTCGGGCTCGGGCTCCGGCCCGGCCCCCGCCCCGGGCGGCGTCCTCGCCTCCACCGGCGCCCAGCTCGGCGGCCTCGCCGCCGCGGCCGTGGTCCTGGTCTTCGGGGGCTGGGGCGTCACCCGCGCCGCGAAGCGCCGCAGCGGAACCACCGGAGGCCGCGCGTGAACGGCAACCGCGTGCTGCCGCGCGCCCTGGCCCGTGCGGCCGCCGCGCTCGGGCTGACGGTGGCGGCGTTCGCCGCCACCGCGGCCCCGGCCGGGGCGGCCCCGCAGCCGATGGGCCAGTGCACCACCTCCTCCGGCGTCGTCCTCGCCGTGGACTTCAGCCACTGGGGCGGCCCCGTCTACCGCTCGTGCGGTACGACGCCCACCACCGGCTACGAACTCCTCAACCAGGGCGGCTGGGCCACCACCGGCACCGGCCACGACGGCCCCGCGTTCATCTGCCGCATCGGCTACAGCGGCCACCAGGGCGGCCGGCAGTACCCGACCCCGCAGCAGGACGACTGCGTCCTGACCCCGCCCGCCTCCGCCTACTGGTCGTACTGGCACGCGAACCCCGGCCAGAACACCTGGGAGTACAGCCAGCTCGGCGCCATGCTCTACAAGCCGAAGCCCGGCAGCGTCGACCTGTGGGTCTTCGGCGGCACGAACATCGAGGGCACCGAGGGGCGTCCGAGGGTGACGCCCGACCAGCTGCGCGCCAAGAACGCCCAGCCGGCCGGCGGCAGCCGGCCGGTGCCGAAGGACACCCGCACGGCGGCACCCCTGCCCCCGGACGTCAACACGGGCCCCAGGCCGGAGAACCCGCCGCCGGCCGATCCGCCGCCCGCCCGGACGGCTCCGTCCCCGACCCCGACACCGGCCCCGCCGACCGCGGAGAGCCCTTCGCCGACGGCCTCCGAGAGCGCCCCGCCCCCGCCCACCGCGACCGGCACGCCCTCGCCGTCGCCGACCCCCTCGGCTCCGGCAGCGGCCGCGGCGCCCGCCCCCGGTCCCCAGGTCGTCGACGCGGCGCCCGCCGCCGACGCGGAGCACGACGCCGGCTCGTACCTGCCCGCCGTCGCCACCGGAGCGCTGGTGCTGCTGATCGGCGCCGCCGCCGTGTACGCGGCCAAGCGCCGCCGTCGTACGGAGTAGCCGCGTGTCACGCACCACCACGGCCGCGGCCAAGCCGCCCGTATCCGGCCCCGCGCCGGACGCGGGCGGCCGCCGTCTGCCCCGCACCCTGCACCCGGTCGCCTGGTGGATCTGGGCGCTCGCGCTCGCCACCGCCGTCAGCCGCACCAACAACCCGCTGCTGCTCTTCCTCGTCCTCGCGGTCCTCGGCTACGTCATCACCATGCGCCGCACCGAAGCCCCCTGGGCCCGCGGCTTCAAGTACTACCTCTACCTCGCCCTCACCGTCGTCGCGATCCGGGTGCTCTTCCGTGCCGTCTTCGCCACCGGCATCACCCCGCGCGACCACTTCCTGTTCTCGCTCCCCCACATCCCCACCCCCGACTGGTACGCCGGGATCCAGCTCGGCGGCCCCGTCTCCCTGGAGGCGCTGCTCTCCGCCGCGACCGACGGGCTGCGCCTGGCCTGCATGCTGTGCTGCATCGGCGCCGCCAACACCCTCGCCAACCCCAAACGGGCCCTGCGGATCCTGCCCGGAGCCCTCTACGAGCTGGGCGTCGCCGTCACCGTGTCCATCAGCGTCGCGCCCCAACTGGTGCAGAGCGTCCAGCGCGTGCACCGCGCCAAGCGGCTGCGGGCCGGCCGCTCCAAGGGCCTCCGGGCCCTGCGCGGGATCGTCGTCCCCGTACTCGAAGACGCCCTGGAGCGCTCGCTGCGCCTGGCCGCCGCCATGGACTCCCGCGGCTACGGCCGCGCCGGCACGGCCACCCGCCGCTCCCGCCGCGCCACCGGCGCCCTCATGCTGCTCGGCATGTGCGGACTGTGCGCCGGGGCGTACGGCCTCCTCGACGCCACCGCCCCCAAGCTGCTCGGCCTGCCCGCCATGGGCGCGGGCGCGCTGCTGTGCTTCGCCGGCCTGCGCCTGGGCGGGCGCCGCGTCACCCGGACCACGTACCGCCCCGATCCCTGGCGCTTCGCCGAATGGGCCGTCGCCGGATGCGGGGTCCTCTCCGCCGTCCTGCTGTTCACGAACGTCGGCTTCAACGCCGCCGAGCTCAACCCCTCCATCTATCCGCTCAGTTGGCCCACCCTGCCGCTCGTACCCGCGGCCGCGGTCCTCCTCGCGGGCACCGCCGGGTTCCTGGCACCGCCCCCGAGCACGCCCGCCCGGGCGGCCGTACCCGCACAGCGCACCGAGGAACCCAAGTGATCACCTTCGACCAGGTCACCGTCCAGTACGAGGACACGGCCGGACCCGTTCTCCGCGACGTGGACCTGACCGTCGAGGAGGGCGAGCTGTGCCTGGTCGTCGGCCACACCGGCGTCGGCAAGTCCACCCTGCTCGGCGCCGTCAACGGCCTCGTCCCGCACTTCACCGGCGGCACCCTGTCCGGCCGCGTCCTCGTCGACGGACGCGACACCGCCCGGCACCCGCCCCGTGAACTCGCCGACGTCGTCGGGGTCGTGGGCCAGGACCCGCTCGACGGCTTCGTCACCGACACCGTCGAGGAGGAACTCGCTTACGCGATGGAGCAGTTGGCGGTGCCGCCGGCCACGATGCGCAAGCGCGTCGAGGAGACCCTCGATCTGCTCGGGCTGGCCGACCTGCGCCACCGCGCCCTGCACGAGCTCTCCGGTGGCCAGCAGCAGCGGGTGGCCATCGGCTCCGTGCTGACCGCCCATCCGCGCGTCCTGGTCCTGGACGAGCCGACCTCGGCGCTGGACCCCACCGCGGCCGAGGAGGTCCTGGCCGCCGTCACCCGCCTCGTCCACGACCTGGGCGTGACCGTCCTGCTCGCCGAGCACCGGCTGGAGCGAGTGGTCCAGTACGCCGACCGCGTCATCCACCTGCCGGGGGACGGCCTCGTCGTCTCCGGGGCACCCGCCGAGATCTTCCGTACGTCCTCCATCGCGCCGCCCGTCGTGGAACTCGGCCGGACCGCGGGCTGGTCCCCGCTGCCGCTGTCCGTCCGCGACGCCCGCCGCGCCGCCGCCCCGCTGCGCACCCGGCTGACCGACCGCACGCCCCCGCCGGTCCGGCCCGCGCCCCCGGCCGGCCGGCCGGTGCTCCTCACGGCTCGCGGCGTCACCGTGGCGTACCACGGCGTACCGGCGGTACGGGAGGTCGGCCTGACCCTGCACGGCGGCGAGATCACCGCGCTCATGGGCCGCAACGGCTCGGGGAAGTCCTCCCTCCTGTGGGCCCTCCAGGGCTCGGGGCCGCGCAAGGCGGGCTCCGTGGCCGTCGGAGGTCCCGCCGGTTCCACGCCGCGGGATCCGCAGAAGCTGTCCGCGGCAGCGGCCCGCGGCCTGGTCGGCCTGGTCCCGCAGACCCCCACCGACCTCCTCTACCTGGAGTCCGTCGAGCAGGAGCTCGACCAGGCCGACACCGAGTCCGGCGTGACGCCGGCGGCCACCGCGTCGGCCCGGAGCATCCTGGACCGGCTGGCGCCGGGCATCCCCGGCGCCACCCACCCCCGCGACCTCTCCGAGGGCCAGAAGCTCGCCCTGGTCCTCGCGATCCAGCTCGCGGCGGCCCCGCGCGTCCTGCTCCTCGACGAACCCACCCGCGGACTCGACTACCGCGCCAAGAGCGAGCTCATCCGGATCGTGGACGACCTCGCCGCCGAAGGGCGGGCGGTCGTGATCTCCACCCATGACGTGGAATTCGTGGCGCGGGCCGCGGACCGGGTCGTCGTGATGGCCGAAGGGGACGTCGTCGCCGACGGCCCCACCAGCGAGGTCATCGTCGCCTCCCCCGTCTTCGCCCCCCAGACGGCCAAGATCCTCGCCCCCCTCCCCTACCTCACGGTCGCCCAAGTGGCGGCGGCCCTTCCCGCCGACGAGACGGACCCGGCCTCATGACCGCACGCGCCGCCGCCATCCGGATCAACGCGCGGGCGGGGATCGTCATCGCCATGGCCGCGTTCCTCGGGGTCGTCGCGTTCTTCTGGCCGTTCCTCGTCGCTCCGGGCAAGTTCGGCTCCCACTACGCCCCGCCCCTGATCTTCGGCGTGCTGCTGGTCATCGTGCTGTGCGTGGTCATCTCGGAGATCGCCGAGGGCGGCATCAACTCCAAGGCCCTGGCGATGCTGGGCGTCCTGTCGGCCGTCAACGCGGCCGTCCGCCCGCTCGGCGCGGGCACGGCCGGCATCGAGACGGTGTTCTTCATCCTGGTGCTCGCCGGGCGCGTGTACGGCCCCGGTTTCGGCTTCACCCTCGGCTGCACGTCCCTGTTCGCCTCCGCCCTGATCACGGGCGGGGTGGGGCCCTGGATGCCGTACCAGATGTTCGGCTGCGCCTTCGTCGGCATGCTCGCCGGGTTCCTCCCCCGGGCCACGGGCCGCAAGGAGGTCGCGATGCTCGCGGTCTACGGATCGGTGTCCGGGTATCTCTTCGGGTTCCTCCTGAACCTCTCCTTCTGGCCGTTCTCCCTCGACCCCAACAGCTCCGTCGCCTACCTGCCGGGTCTGCCCTTCACCGAGCAGTTCCAGCGGTACCTCGCCTTCGACCTGGCGACCTCCCTCGGCTGGGACACCGGCCGGGCCGTCACCAACTTCGTCTGCGTCTGCCTGGCCGGCCCCGCCGTGCTGACCGTGTTCCGCCGCGCCGCCCGCAAGGCCCGCTTCCAGGCACCGGTCCGCTTCGAACCCCCTGACCGGGGATCCCGGCCGGGGGGTTACAGTGGTGGGAGCGAAGGGGAGTAGTCCTGCGATACCGCTGGTCGACACACTGGATGTCCTTGGGCATCCCGGCCACCGGGCCCTGCATTCTGGGCGGACGAGACCTTCGGCTACGGCATGACCAGGCCCACATGACCATGTGGGCTGCTTCGTCGTGCCGGGCCGAGTGGTTCTTCCCATCGCCCAGCACGGGTGCCGACGGAGCCTGAGGCCCGGCCCCAGCAGAAAGACCCCGGAATGTCCCTCGACCCTGTGGCGATCCTCACCGCCTTCGGGCTGATCTTCCTCGCCGAACTGCCTGACAAGACCATGTTCGCCTCATTGGCCATGGGCACCCGTATGCGGCCCCTGTACGTGTGGTTCGGCACCTCGACCGCCTTCATCGTGCACGTCGCCATCGCCGTGAGCGCCGGCAGCCTGCTCTCCCTGCTGCCCGACATGGCCGTCAAGCTGGTCTCCGCCGCCCTGTTCGCCTTCGGTGCGTTCGTGCTGCTCCGCAGCGGGGACGACGACGAGGAAGACGGCGCCGGCAAGATCGTGACCGGTTTCTGGCCCGTCTACACCACCGCGTTCACGGCCGTCTTCATCAGCGAGTGGGGCGACCTGACCCAGATCACCACCGCCAACCTGGCCGCCGCCAACGGCTGGCTCCCCACCGCGATCGGTTCGGCCCTCGCCCTGATGTCCGTCTCCGCACTCGCCCTCGTGGCAGGGCAGTTCATCGCGAAGAAGGTGCCGCTGAAGACCGTCCAGCGCATCGGTGCGCTCTGCATGGCAGGTCTCGCCGTCTGGACCCTCGTCGAGGCCTTCACCGGCTGACCCGGTGGCCCGCCTCCGCCCCCGGAGGCGGGCCAGGAGCCGGTCCCCCGCTCCGCAAGTGGGCGGTACCGGGGGTGCGTTCGCGTCGTGGCCCGTACGTTCGGCGTCGCCCGGCGGCGGACCGGACCGGAGGGGGCCGGGCACCGGGTGGTCACGGGTAGGCTGTCGGCACAGCTGGTTCGCCCCTGCCACCAGGCGGGACGCGTCGTAAGAGGGAACCCGGTGGGAATCCGGGACTGCCCCGCAGCGGTGAGTGGGAACGACCGCCGTCATTGAGCACTGGGCCCGAACGGGTCCGGGAAGCGACGGCCAGTAGGTGTCGCCCGAGTGGGCGGCGCGCCCGCGAGTCCGAAGACCTGCCCGCTGGCCGTACGGCGATGCGCCGTGCGGTGGTCCCGAGGGCACCCCCGGGGCCTTCTGGCGCGACTCGCGAAGGAGAGTTGACGTGGCTGACCGGACCACCACCGTGAGGTGCGTTTCCAGGACCCCGGACGAGTACCGGGGCGCCTCGGGGCCCGTGACGGGTGCGGCCACCGCCCCGTCGGCGTTCGCCGCCCCGGAGCCGACCACCCCGTAGCCCCGGAGCCGAGCCCCTGCCGGCTTCCGTCGGGCATCCCCCGTCGGGCCCGCCCCAGGACGTCGCGTCCTGCCGGGCACTGCCGTGCCGTCCTGTCGGCCGGAGCACGGGCCTCGGCGCGAGACCCCGCGCAGCCCCGCGAGCCCTCACTACCCGGATCCCGCCCGACGCGAGCCGTCTGCGGTGGCCCCAGCGTGCGGCGGCGGGCGCGGGGCGTCCGTCGGCGAGGCGCGAGAGACATCCGAACCATCCGCGGTGAGAGGACCATCCATGCCCCGCAACCCCACGAAGTCCCTGCTGTCCGCGATCGCCGCGGCCCTGCTCGTATCCGGCTGCGGCGGGGGCGGAACGCCCGCCGCCGCTCCCCCGGCGGGCGCTCCCGCCAAGGGCTTCCCGGTCACGGTGAACAACTGCGGAGTGACCACCACGTACCAGCGCCCGCCGCGGCGCGCGGTATCGCTGAACCAGCACGCGACCGAGGTCATGCTGGCACTCGGCCTGGAGAAGTCGATGGTGGGCACCGGCTACCTGGACGACAAGATCCTCCCCGAGTACCAGGCCGCCTACGACGGCGTGAAGGTCCTCTCCAAGGAGTACCCCTCCTTCGAGGCGCTCCTGGAGGCCGAGCCCGACTTCGTGTACGGCGGGTGGACCTCGACGTTCGACGAGAAGGAGGGGCGCGGCCGGGCCGCCTTCACCAAGGCCGGGATCAACACCCACCTCAACAGCGAGGAGTGCCCCACCGGTCCGGTGAACGTGGCCTCGATGGACGAGGAGATCCGCACGCTCGGGAAGATCTTCGGTGTACCGGAGCGGGCCGAGGAGCGGCTGACGGCACTGCACGCCACCCTCGGGAAGGTGGAGAGCGGCCTCGCCGGCGTCACCCCGGCCAAGCTCTTCGTGTACGACAGCGGTGACAAGACGGCCTTCACCGCGGGCGGGAAGGGCGTCGGCAACGAGATGATGCGCCTGGCCGGCGGGGAGAACCTCTTCGCCGATCTCGACAAGGCCTTCGGCGACGTCTCGTTCGAGCAGGTGGCGCAGCGCGCCCCCGAGGCCGTCGTCATCTACGACTACGGCGACCAGTCCGTCGAGGACAAGAAGAAGTTCCTGCTCGCCCACCCGGCGCTGAAGGACGTCCCCGCGATCAAGAACCAGCGGTTCGCGGTCCTGCCCCTGTCCTCCACCGTGCTCGGCGTCCGGATGCCGTCGGCCGTCGAGTCGCTGGCGAAGCAGCTGCATCCGGGCCGCGTCCAGTGACCGGTGCGAAGGCGCCCGTGGCCGAGGGGGCCGCGCTCCGCGAGGCCGGCCCGTCCGTGCCCGTACGGCGCCCCGGGCTCCCGTACGGTCTGGTGCTGGCCTTCCTCGGCGTCCTGGTGGCCTGCGCCGCCACGGCCGGGATCGCGGCGGGTTCGATCAGCGTCCCCGCCGACCAGGTGTGGAGCATCCTGCTGCACCGGGTGCACCCGGCCCTCGCCGAGCCGACGTGGACGCCGGTGCGCGAGACGATCGTCGTCGACGTCCGGCTGCCCCGGGTGCTGCTGGCCGGTGTGGTGGGCGCGGGTCTGTCGGTGGCCGGGATGGCGCTGCAGGCGCTGGTCCGCAATCCGCTGGCCGACCCGATGCTGCTGGGCGTGTCCTCGGGCGCCTCGGTCGGGGCGGTGCTCGTCCTGGTCCTGAACCTCAGCGTCTTCGGGCTGTTCACCCTGCCGGTCGCCGCGTTCTGCGGGGCCCTGGCCGCGCTGGTCGCCGTGTACTTCCTGGCCCGCTCCGGCGGGCGGATGACGACGGTGCGGCTGGTACTGGCGGGTGTGGCCACGGCCGAGGTGCTGTCGGCGCTGGCCAGCTTCCTGATCGTCACCTCGAACGATCCGCACAAGACGCAGTCCGCGCTGCGCTGGATGCTCGGCGGGCTGGCCGGTACCACGTGGACGACGGTGTGGATCCCGGTCGGCGCCGTCCTGGTGGGGACGGGCGTGTTGCTCGGTGTGTGCCGTCCGCTCAACCTCCTGCTGGCCGGGGAGGAGGCCGCCGCGGCGCTGGGGCTGGACGTCCACCGCTTCCGCGGCGCCCTGTTCACGCTGGTCGCCCTGATGATCGGCACGATCGTCGCGGTCAGCGGGCAGATCGGCTTCGTCGGGCTCATCATGCCGCACGTGGTGCGGCTGCTCGTGGGCGCCGACCACCGGCGGGCGCTGCCCGCCGCCGCGCTGCTGGGGGCGGCCTTCCTGATCTCGGCGGATCTGGCCGCCCGTACGCTCATGAGCCCCGAGGAGATTCCCGTCGGCATCCTCACCGCCCTCGTCGGCGGTCCCTTCTTCCTCTGGCTGATGCGACGTAAGGCGGCCCGGTGACGAACCGACCGATCTGTGAGCCCGGTTCCCTCGACGCCGAGGACGTCAGCGTCGTCGTGGACGGCAAGGCCCTCGTCGACGGGGTGTCGTTGCGCGTGGCACCCGGCGAGGTGGTGGGCCTGGTCGGCCCCAACGGCGCGGGCAAGTCCACGCTGCTGCGCACCTTCTACCGGGCGCTGCGGCCCACGTCGGGCCGGGTGCTGCTGGACGGCGAGGACGTCTGGCGGATGCCGGGCAAGCGGCTCGCCCGGCGGCTGGCGGCCGTGCTGCAGGAGACGTCCGGGGACTTCGAGCTGACGGTGTACGACGTCGTGGCCATGGGCCGCACCCCGCACAAGCGGGCCTTCGCGGGTGACGACGCGGACGACCGCGACGTCATCACGCGCTCGCTGGAGGAGCTCCACGTCGGCGCGCTGGCGCACGCGCCGTTCGACCGGCTGTCGGGCGGGGAGAAGCAACGGGTCCTGATCGCCCGTGCGCTGGCCCAGCGCACGGGGACGATGGTCCTGGACGAGCCGACCAACCACCTGGACCTGCGCCACCAGCTGGACGCCCTGCGGCTCGTCCGGCGGCTCGGCGTCACCGCCGTCGTCGCGCTGCACGACCTGAACCTCGCGGCGGCGTTCTGCGACCGGATCTGCGTGATGGCGGGGGGCCGCGTCGTCGTCACGGGAAGTCCCGGGGAGGTGCTCACGGCGCCGCTCCTGTCCGAGGTCTACGAGGTCGAGGCCGAGGTCATCGAGCATCCGCGCACCGGGGTGCCCTTCGTCAGCGTCCTGCCGGGCCGCGAACGGCCGGGGTCCGCCGGTCCCGGCTGAGGTCGCGTCAGCGGGCGGCGGGGTGGAGCGCCGCGTACTCCAAGGGGGCAGACGGGTCGATCGATACGTCGAGCCGTGCGGGGTCCGCGCCCGCGCGGACCAGGAGGTCGCCTACGGCGGCGATCATCGCCCCGTTGTCGGTGCACAGGGTCATCCGCGGCACCCGCAGCTCGATCCCGGCGGCGGCGCACCGTTCCTCGGCCAGGGCCCGCACCCGCGAGTTCGCGGCCACGCCGCCCACCACGACGAGGGTCCGCACCCCGTACTCCGCGCAGGCGGCCAGCGCCTTGCGGGTCAGTACGTCCGCGACGGCTTCCTGGAGGGAGGCGGCGCCGTCGGCGAGGGGGATGTCCTCGCCCCGGATCCGGTGCTGCTCGGCCCAGCGCGCGGCGGCGGTCTTGAGCCCGGAGAACGAGAAGGCGTAGGGGGCGTCACCCGGGCGTGTCAGGGGCCGGGGGAACGCCACCGCGCGGCCGTCGCCCCCGCGGGCCGCCCGGTCGATCGCGGGGCCGCCCGGGTAGGGCAGGCCGAGGGCCCGGGCCACCTTGTCGAAGCACTCGCCGGCGGCGTCGTCCACGGTGTCGCCGAGGTGCAGGATCGGATCGCGCACGAGGTCCCGTACGAACAGCAGCGACGTGTGGCCGCCCGACACGATCAGCACCATGCACGGGTTCGGCAGCGGTCCGTGCTCCAGGGTGTCGGCGGCGACGTGCCCCGCGAGGTGGTGCACCCCGTACAGCGGGACCCCGGCCGCGTAGGCGAGGGTCTTCGCCCCGGCCAGCCCCACCTGCAGGGCGCCGGACAGACCCGGTCCGGTGGTCACGGCCACGGCGTCGACGTCCGAGATGTCCAGCCCCGCCTGCTCCAGGGCCTCGCGCACGACGGGGTTGAAGGCCTGCACGTGCGCGCGGGCGGCGATCTCCGGCACCACCCCGCCGAAGCGGGCGTGCTCGTCCATACTCGAAGCCACCACGTGCGCGAGCAGCCGCCCGCCGGACACGATCCCGGCCCCGGTCTCGTCACACGAGGACTCGATGCCCAGCACCACAGGAGAGCCCACCACAACCTCTTTCGCATCCGTTGTGCACCTGCAAGTTACTTGCAACAAGGTACTCGGTGGCCCGACCATGACGGGGACCGACGGATCCACCCGAGGACGGAGACGGCCATGCGCAGTGGGCGACCCAGCCCCCGGCAACTGCGGGACAACTTCGACAGGGCACTCGCGGCCGCGCTCGCGGGGCGGGGCCTGCGCAGCTGCCAGGGCTTCGACGACTACACCGACAGCGCCCTGTGGGCGATCGCCCGCGCCCGTCCGAACGTCCCGGACGGCCTCGTGGAGGCGGCCCGCCGGGCCTTCGCCGGACAGCTCGACGGCAGCAACTCCGCGCGACGGCAGGAGGACCTGGCCCGCATGCTCGCCGAACGCGGGGCGGGCAGCGGCACCGGCGAGGGGCGGGATCCGGCCCGTCCGTGCCCCCCGCCGGCCCGGCCGGAGGGCCCCGCCGGCTGACCGGTCGCGGGCGGCGGAGCCAACACCCCCGGCAGCGTGGTGGCCGGGTACATGGGCGGCCCGCCGATTGTGAGGGCCCGCCACATATCAGGCGGCTCCGGGGACTTCTACGTTGTGGCGACACGAACGTCCCCGCGAGCACCTGGAAGTGGTGTACATGGTCTCCCCCGCAACGGCCGCGCCGGCCCGGTCGGGCATCGCGCGCATCATCAGCGCGAGCCTGATCGGCACCACCATCGAGTGGTACGACTTCTTCCTCTACGGGTCCGCCGCCGCGCTCGTCTTCAACACGCTGTTCTTCCCCGCCAGTGACCCCCTCGTGGGGACCCTGCTCGCGTTCCTCACCTACGCCGTCGGCTTCGCCGCCCGCCCGCTGGGCGGGATGGTCTTTGGGCACTACGGCGACCGCATCGGCCGCAAGAAGCTGCTGGTGCTCAGCCTCCTGATGATGGGCGGGGCCACCTTCGCGATGGGGCTGCTGCCCACGCACGCGAGCATCGGCGTCGGCGCGCCGATCCTGCTCACGGTGCTGCGGCTGGTGCAGGGCTTCGCGCTGGGCGGCGAATGGGGTGGGGCGGTCCTGCTCGTGGCCGAGCACGGCGACGACAAGAACCGCGGTTTCTGGGCCTCGTGGCCGCAGGCCGGTGCCCCCGGCGGGAACCTGCTCGCGACCGGCGTCCTCGCGCTGCTCGCGGCCGTGCAGTCGGACGAGGCGTTCCTCGCCTGGGGCTGGCGCGTCCCGTTCCTGCTGTCGGGGGTGCTGGTGGTGATCGGGCTGTGGATCCGGGTGTCGGTGTCGGAGTCGCCCGCGTTCCTGGAGGCGCGGGCCCGGGCCGAGGCCGAGGAAGCGGCGGGCCGGCGGCGCAAGCCGCCCGTCGTCGAGGTCCTGCGGACCGGCCGGCGGGGCATCCTCACGGCGATCGGCGCCCGGCTGGGCGAGAACGTCTCGTACTACATCCTGACGGCGTTCCTCCTCGTCTACGTCACCGTCCACCTCCAGCTGCCGAAGGGCGACGCACTGAACGCCGTACTGATCGGCTCCGCCGTGCACTTCGTGACGATCCCGCTGTGGGGGGCGCTGTCGGACCGGATCGGACGCCGTGCCGTCACCCTCGTCGGATCGGTCGGCATGGCCGGCTGGGCGTTCGCCTTCTTCGCCCTCCTGGACACCAGGTCGTTCCCGGTGATCGCGGTCGCGGTCACGGCCGGTCTGCTCCTGCACGGGGCGATGTACGGCCCCCAAGCGGCTTTCATATCCGAGCTGTTCGACACGCGGGTCCGCTACTCGGGTGCCTCCATGGGCTCGCAGCTCGCCTCCATCATCGGCGGCGCCCTGGCCCCGATCATCGCGGTGGAACTCCTGAAGGACTACGACTCCTCCCTCCCGGTCTCCCTCTACCTCTGCGCGGCGGCGCTGGTCACGACGGTGACCGTGCTGCTGGCCCGGGAGACCAAGGGCCGCAGCCTGACCCGGCCGGACACCGTCACCGCCGGAGCCGCCCGCCCCGAGTCGGCACCCGTCGGCGGCTGACCCCGCCGCCGGCCGTATGCTCACCCCCGTGACGGAACCGGACGGCCCGCGGACCCGGGCAGGCGTACGGGACCTGCTCGGTCTGCTGGCCCTCGGAGCTCCCGCCGAGCACCTGGCCCGGCCGGTGGCGGCCGCGCGCGCCGCCGGTGCTCCCGCCGGGGAGCTGGCCGACCTGGAGGACGCCACGCGCGTGGCGCTGGAGATCCACCGCACGCTGGCGCAGCACCGGACCCGTGAGGCGGAGCTGACCGCGCTGTTCGACACGGCGGGCGACCTGGCGGCGCTGCGCGACCTGGACGCCGTACTGCGGGCGATCGTCCACCGCGCCAAGCAGCTCCTGCACACGGACGTCACCTACCTGTCGCTCCACGACGAGAGCGCGGGCGACACGTTCATGCGGGTCACCGACGGTTCGGTGTCGGCCGCGTTCCAGCAGCTGCGGCTCGGCATGGGCGAGGGGCTCGGCGGGCTCGTCGCCCAGACCGCCCGCCCGTACGCCACCGGGAACTACCAGAGCGACCCGCGCTTCCGGCACACGCGTCCCATCGACAGAGCCGTCGGCGAGGAGGAACTGCACGCCATCCTGGGCGTGCCGCTGCGGCTCGGGCCGAAGGTGATCGGTGTCCTGTTCGCCGCCGACCGCAGCCCGCGCGAGTTCACCGCCCGCGAGGTGGCGCTGCTGTCCTCGCTCGCCGATCACGCGGCGATCGCCATCGACGGGGCCCGGCTCCTGGAGGAGACCCGCGGTGCCCTCGCCGAACTGGGCGTCGCCTCCCGCACCATCCAGGAGAACAGCGACGCGATGCGCCGGGCCGAGGAGGCCCACGACCGGCTGACCGGGCTCGTCCTGCGCGGCGGGGACCTCGCGGAGGTCGCCGCGGCCATCGGCACGCTCCTCGACGGCGGCACCCTCATCCACGACGCCGACGGTACGGAACTGGCGCGGGCCCGGACCGGTTCCCGTCCCGCGCCCGCCGAAGCCGTCGCGGCTTCCCGGGCCGGCGGCCGGGCCGTCCCGCTGGACGGCACCTGGGTGTGCGCGGTGCTCGCCGGTCCCGAGGTCCTGGGCAGCGTCACCCTCACCGGCCGGCCGGGCCTCGGCGACGCCGGGCGGCGCCTGTTCGAACGCGCGGCCACGGTCACGGCGTTGCTGCTGCTCCTGCGCCGTTCGGTCGCCGAGACCGAGGACCGGATACGCGGCGAGCTCCTCGGTGATCTGCTGAGCCCCGCGGCGGATCCGGCGGGCCTGGCCGTCCGCGCCCGCCGGCTGGGCGTCGACCTCGGCAGGCCCCGGGCCCTGTTCGTCCTGCACAGCGATGCGGCTCCGCGGCCGCGGCTGCTCGCGGCGGCCGCGCACCAGGCGCGTGCGCGGCGGGGGCTGGCGGGCGTCCACCACGACCACGCCGTGCTCCTGGCCCCCTCGGAGGAGCCCGGTGCCGACGCCGAGTCGCTCGCCGCGGCCCTCGGGCGGGCGGTCGGGGGCCCGGTGACCGTCGGTGCGGCGGCGGCGGACGGCGAGGTGGCCGCGCTGCCCGCCGCGCACGCGGAGGCCCTGCGCTGCCTGTCGGCGCTGCGGGCACTGGGCCGGTCCGGAGAGGGCGGGACGCTGGCCGGCCTCGGCTTCCTCGGCGTGCTCCTGGGCGAAGGCCCCGACTTGCCCTCTTACGTACGGAGCACGCTGGGGCCCCTGCTGGAGTACGACGAGCGGCGCGGCAGCGACCTCGTGCACACCCTGCGGGTCTATTTCGCCGCCGGAATGAGCCAGTCCCGGGCCAAGGACGCCCTCCACGTGCACGTCAACACCGTCGTCCAGCGCCTGGACCGCATCGGCCGGCTCCTCGGCCCGGACTGGCAGTCCCCCGACCGGGCCCTGGAGCTCCAGCTCGCGCTCAGGCTGCACCAGGTGGCGGCCCGCCCGCCCTTCCCCGGACCTTGATCCGAGCTCCCTCGGAGATCGTTCACGCCGGGCTGACATTCCTGTAATCGCCCTGACGACAAAGGCACATGACTTAACCCTTGTTCCGTTGACCGCAATACTCCGGATCGATGAATCTGATCATCTGTTCCAGCGACCAGGGGGAGAGTCCGGTGAAATCGAATGCGCTCCTCCTCCCCGTCGGCCTGCGCGGACTGCCTCCGGCGTTCTGGTGGATCTGGGCGAGCATTCTGGTGAATTGGCTCGGCGCTTTCGCCGGACCGATGCTGGCCCTTTCCCTCACCGAAGGCCAGGGACATTCCCTTTCCTACGCCGGATTCGTCGTCTCGCTGCTCGGTGCCGGCGCCGTGGCCGGGTCCGCCGTCGGCGGGGTGCTCGCCGACCGGCTCGGCCGGCGGGCCACCATGTTCGCGGGGCACTGCTTCACCGCCGTCAGCATGACCGCGCTCGGCCTGTGCGAGGACCGCCGGGCGCTCGCCGTGGCGGCGCTCGCCGCCGGACTCGGTGCGGCCTCCGTACGTCCGGCCGCCCAGGCCGCGCTCGCGGACGTGGTCGCGGCCGAGGACCGGCAGCGGGCGTTCGGGCTGAACTACTGGGCCGTGAACACCGGAACGGCCGTCTCGGCCGCGCTGGCGGGCCTGCTCGTCGGCTACGGCTACACGCCGCTCTTCCTGGCCGACGCCGCGACCACCCTGCTGTGCGCCGTGGTGATCCTGGTGAAGGTCCCCGAGACCCGCCCCGAGCGGGCGGCCACGCCCCCGGCCGGACCGCTCCCGCAGGGGTCCGGTTCCGTGGCACCGCGCGCCGACCGGTCCTTCCCGCTCTTCGTCCTGTTCGTGGTGCTCGTTCTCGTCTTCGGCGCCGTGTACGAGCAGAAGGCCGCGGCGCTGCCCGTCGTGATGACCCAGGACGGGCACGCTCCGGCCGTGTTCGGCCTGCTGATGTCGCTGAACGCCCTGCTGATCGTCATCCTGCAGATCCCGCTCACCCGGCTGTTGCGGAGCCGCTCCAGGGCCCTGGTGCTGCTGGTCGGCGGTGCGCTGGCCGGGGGCGGGTTCGGGCTGACCGCGGTGGCCGACAGTGCGGTGGCCTTCGCGTTCACCGTCGTCGTCTGGACCTTCGGGGAGATGCTCTTCGCCCCGACGGTCGGCGCGGTGGCCGTCGAACTCGCGCCCGTCCACCGGCGCGGCCGCTACCTCGGGCTGTACGGAGCCGCCTGGTCGGGCGCGGCGTTCGTCGGGCCGGCCGGCGGGGGCCGGCTCCTCGACCACTGGGGGCCCGGCGCCCTGTGGCCGGTGTGCGCCGTCGCCGGGACCGCCGCGGGCGCGGGCTGCGCGCTGATCGTCCGCCGGCACAAGAACTTCCGTGCGGCAACAGCCGTACGCGAAGGCGACGGTGGCGTCCTGCCGCCCTCGCCCGCCCCCGCCGGAACCGGCCGGGGCACGTCACCCGAGAGGATCACGCAATGAACCAGCAGTTCGCCGTCAACACCTGTGTCGCCGCGTACGTCTCCGAGCAGGAGGAGCAGTTCGTCGCGAACACCTGCGTCGCCGCGTACGTGGCGGAGCAGGAGGAGCAGTTCGTCGTCAACACCTGCGTCGCGGCGTACGCGGCCTGATGCAGGCCCTGCCCGGTTCGCGGCCCGGCCCGGACGGTGACCGCCGTCCGGAGCCGGGCTCCGGCCCGTCCCCGGCCTTCGTCTCCCGGACGAGGGTGTTCGCCGGGCCCGGCGGGATTCCGCCCCGGCTGCACCTGGCCGTCTCGGACGTGACGGGCGCCGCGGACGTCCCGCAGACCTTCGGGACCTCCTGGGACGTGCCGGAGCGGGCCCGGCGCGCCGCCGAGGGCGAGGCGGTGGAGCGGTACGTCGGCGCGCGGGCCCCCGAGCCGTCCCGGATGCTGTACGGCAGCCACCGGGACCTGGTCCGGCGTGGTGTGCCCGCGCTGGACCCGCGCGAGCTGGTCCTCTACTCGCCGCGCCAGTACGCCCGTCCGGGATTCCCCTTCCGGCCCTTCCTGGCGGACTCCCCCGCGCACTGGGTTGAGGGGCGTTCCGCCGTCGACGGCCGGCCCGTCCGCGTACCCGCCTTCCTGGTGTACGCGGCCTGGTCGCGCATGCCCCATCTGGGCCCCGAGCCGCTGTACGCCTTCCCCGCCCTCGGCGGCATCGCCGCGGGTCCCTCGGCGGACTTCGCGCTGCGTTCCGGCCTGGAGGAGGTCATCGAGCACGATGCCACCGCCGTGTGGTGGGCCAACGCGCATCCCCTGCCCGCGCTGCCCCTCACGGAGGAGCTGCGTGCGCTGACGCGGGGCGCCCCGCGCGGTTTCGAGGTCCGTCTGGTCCCCGTCGGCAACGAGTTCGGCGTCCCCGTCGTGGCCGCGGGGGTCCGCAGCACCGACGAGGGCTGGCTGACGTACGGATCCGCCGTGCGGGCCGGCTTCGCGGAGGCCGCCGCCAAGGCCCTGGCCGAGGCGTACTCGCTCCAGCTCACCTGCCGGGCGCTGGACGACCCGGCGGCCCGGCCGGAAACTCCGGGCCGCCGGTCCCCGCTGAAGGCGTGGCGGCGCGACCGCCGCTACCTCGACGACTACCGGCCGGACGGCACGGACGTCGTCGAGCAGCTGTGCCAGCAGCAGCTGTTCCTGGACCGCAGGGCCGCCGACCGGGTCGCCCCCTGGGCGTGGGACCTGCCCGAGGGCCGCTGGGAGGAGCCGGCGGCGCCCGCCTACCGCAGCGCCGAAGAGCTGGTCGGCCGGGTCGCGGCGGCGGGCCGCGACGTGGTCGTGGTCCCGCTGTCGTCGGACGCGGAGGCGGCGCGGGGCACGTACGTCGTACGGGTCCTCGTGCCCGGGACCGCCGGGGCGGCGCCCGCCGCGTACCGGCCGCTCGGCGGCGGCAGGCTCCGGGACGCCGCGGTGCGGCTCGGCTGGCGGGGCCGCCCGCTGGACGAGGAAGGGCTCAACACCTTCCCGATGCCGCACGGGTAGGGGTCCCGGCGCCCGTTCAGCGGTGGCCGGGCACGCCGGGGCGGTTCGGGCGGGTGTCCTCGTCCGGGAGCGCGCCGGTGTCGGTGCGGCGCAGCTGGACGGCCAGGACCGCGAGCGCCGCGGCCAGGGAGACCAGCCCGCCGACGTAGAGGCCGGAGCGGGCTCCCCAGTGCTCGGCGAGCCAGCCGAGGAGGAGCGCGCCGACGGGGGTGGAGCCTTGCAGGATCAGGGCGTAGAGGGCCATGACGCGGCCGCGGAAGCGGGGATCGCTGCCGAGCTGGATGCGGTGGTTCGCGGCCTGCGCGAAGGTGATCGTCGCGAAGCCGGTGGCCGCCAGCAGGACCAGTGCGGTGGTGAAAGTGGGGGCGAACGCGGTGAGGGTCTCCAGCAGGCCGAAGGCGATGGCGGAGGCGACGACGAGGGTGGCGGAGGGCCGTCCGCGGCGGGCGGTGGTGGCGAAGGCGGCGAGCAGGGAGCCCGCGGCGAGTGCGCTGGCCAGCAGTCCGAAGGCGGCGGAGTCGGCGTGGAAGACGGTCTTCGCCAGGAGCGGCAGGGTGAGCTGGAAGTTGAAGCCGAACATGCCGACGACCGCGACCAGCGCCATGGGCAGCAGCAGGTCGGGGCGGCTCCTGACGTAGGCCAGTCCGTCCGCGACCTTCGTGGCGCGCTGCGGGGCGCCGCCCCGGTGGAGTTCGCCGGGCCGCATGGCCAGCAGGCTGAGTACGGTGGCGAGGTAGCTGACGGCGTTGAGCGCGATGACGGGGCCGGTGTCGAAGCGGCTGATGAGCAGGCCGGCGAGGGCGGGGCCGACGACGCGGGCCGCGTTGAAGTAGGCGGCGCTCAGGGCTGACGCGTTCGGCAGCAGCTCGGCGCCGACCATCTCGCTGACGAACGAGAGCCGGGCGGGCACTTCGACGGCGTTGACGGTGCCCAGTCCCAAGGCGAAGAGGTAGACGTGCCAGAGCTCGGCGCCCGGGAGCAGGACGGCGAGGGCGAGCAGCAGGGACAGGACTCCGGACGCGGCGTTCGCGCAGATGAGCAGTACGCGCTTGTCGTACCGGTCGGCGAGCCGTCCGCCGTAGAGGGTGAGCAGCAGGACGGGGGTGAACTGCAGGGCGGTGACCAGGCCCAGTGCCGTGCCCGAGTCTCCGGAGAGGGACAGTACGAGCCAGTCCTGCGCGACGATCATCATCCAGGTGCAGGTGACGGACAGCAGCTGGCCGCCCGCGAAGAGCCGGAAGTTGCGTACGGACAGGGCCTCGAAAGTGGTCCTGAACCTGTTCACTCCCGCACCAGGGCGATCATCGCGGCTCCTCCTCCAGTCAGATCATGATCGGAACCGTAGCCACGAGTCGCCATTTCCTGGCGGGAAATATGCGGTCCTTGACGTGGAATGCACTGACCCCTGCCGAATTTAACGTCCGGTTGCCGTACCCGGGCTCTGCCGCCCCCACCGGCGCGGCGCGGCAGGAATTGACGCCCCTTCACCCCGGAGAGGCCTGTTTTCCAATGTCCGAATCGACATCCACCGTCGGACGGAAGGGAGCGCTAGCATCGCGTCATGGTCACGGACCGCTCGCACGGCACCGCGCGGGCCCGCACTTCGGCGGGCCTGCCGCGCCTGCTCGCTCTGGCCGTGCTGCTGCTGGGCCTGTTCTGCGCGCACGGCACGGCCGCGCAGAGCGGGGAGGCGCATCCGGGTTCCGGTGCGTCCGGCCCGTCGGTGACGCAGGCCGTCAGCAGTGCCGTGCCGTCGCAGGCGCCCGCCGCCGGTCACGATCCCGCCCATCCGGCGCACGAGTGCGCGCCGCTGCCGCCGCGTCAGGGGGCCGTGTCGGACGCCGCGTCCACCGCCCCGCACGCCGATCCCGGCTGCGTCCGGGCCGCTCATCCGGACCACCGTGCCGGATCCGGCCCCGCCCGGCAGGGGCCGGCGCTCCCCGTCACCTCGGCCGTCCTGCGGGTGTAGCCGCCCCCGGCCCCGGCAGAGCCGCGCCCTCCGGGGCCCTCGGCGCCCGTCCTCCGGCCCCGCGCCGGTCGGCGTCGACCGCGACCCCGGCTCCCCGGGCCTCCCCGCCGACCGCCCGGCGGCGGTCGCCGGCACGCCCGTCCCGATCCTCCCCGCGCGGGGCTCCGCCGCCCCGGCCCACCCCGTCGGGGCGTACTCGGCACGCCGTACTCCGCATGCCGAACGCCCCGTGCGACGGCACCCGCACGTGCGATCACCCGGCTCCATCGAACGAGAGCGGAAACGATGCATCCCCCCATCACCGGCATCACACCCCCCAGCCGTGCCACCCTGTCCGGGCTGGTCGGCAACACTCCCCTGCTGCGCGTCTCGGATCCGCTGTCCCGGACGGGGCGCGGTTTCTGGGCGAAGCTCGAAGGCTTCAACCCCGGCGGCATCAAGGACCGGCCCGGCCTCCACATGGTGGAACGGGCCCGCGCCCGGGGCGATCTCGCGCCCCGGGCCCGGATCATCGAGTCCACCAGCGGCACCCTCGGCCTCGGTCTCGCGCTGGCCGGCATGGTCTACGGACATCCCGTCACCCTGGTCACCGACCCCGGACTGGAGCCGTCGATGACCCGCCTGCTGACGGCGTACGGGGCACGGGTCGACGTCGTCGCCGAACCGCACCCGGCCGGCGGCTGGCAGCAGGCACGCCGCGACCGGGTCGCCGAGCTGATGCGGCGCCATCCGGGGTCGTGGTGCCCGGACCAGTACAACAACCCCGACAACACCACCGCGTACACCCCGCTGGCCCTCGAACTCGCCGCCGAGCTCGGGCACGTCGACGTGCTGGTGTGCAGCGTCGGCACCGGGGGCCATTCGGCGGGGATCTCGCGCGTCCTGCGGCAGCTGTACCCCGGCCTGCGGCTGGTGGGGGTGGACACCGTGGGCTCCACCATCTTCGGACAGCCCGCCCGCAACCGGCTGATGCGCGGCCTCGGTTCGAGCATCCATCCGCGCAACGTCGCCTACGAGCAGTTCTCCGAGGTGCACTGGGTCGCCCCGGCGGAGGCCGTCTGGACCTGCCGCCGGCTCGCCGCCTCCCACTACGCGGCCGGCGGGTGGAGCGTCGGCGCGGTCGCCCTGGTCGCCGGCTGGCTGGCCCGTTCCCTGCCCGTGAGCTCCCGGATCGCGGCGGTCTTCCCCGACGGCCCGCAGCGCTACCTCGGCAGCGTCTACGACGACGACTACTGCGCCGCGCACGGCCTGCTGGACTCCCCTCCCGCCGCCGAACCCGACACGATCGGCCGTCCCGACGAGCGGGAGGTCACCCGCTGGACGCGGTGCGCGGCCGTCGTCGACCCACTGACCCTCGGCAGCCCGAACGGCACGGCCGGAACCAACGGCACGGCGGGCGCGGCGGGCACGGCAGGCGCGGCCGGCGCGAAGGAGCGGGCGTGATGGCGGGCACCCTCGCGCAGGTCCGCTCGTACGACCGCTGCGTGCAACTGCTGATGGTGAACCAGTTCACCATCAACCTCGGCTTCTACATGCTCATGCCCTACCTGGCCGCGCACCTGGCGGGGCCGCTCGGGCTGGCCGGCTGGACGGTCGGCCTGATCCTGGGCGTGCGCAACTTCAGCCAGCAGGGGATGTTCCTGATCGGCGGGACGCTGGCCGACCGCCTCGGCTACAAGCCGATGATCATCGCGGGGCTCGGGCTGCGCGTCGCCGGCTTCGCCACCCTCGGGCTGGTCGGCTCCGTCCCCGCGCTGATCGCCGCCTCCGCCGCGACGGGCCTGGCCGGGGCCCTGTTCAACCCGGCCACCCGGGCGTACCTCGCCGCGGCCTCGGGCGGGCGCCGGGTCGAGGCGTTCGCCCTGTTCAACGTCTTCTACCAAGCGGGCATCCTGCTCGGCCCCCTCGTGGGGATGGTGCTGACGGGCATCGGGTTCCGCGTCACCTGCCTGACCGCCGCCGCCGTCTTCGCCGTGCTCGGCGCCGTACAGATCCGGGCCCTGCCCGCCCGGCGGGGCAACGACGCCGCCGGCCGGACGGACGGCCCGCGCGAGAAGGTGCTCGCCCAGTGGCGCGGCATCCTCGCCAACCGGCCGTTCCTGCTGTTCTCCCTGGCCATGATCGGCTCGTACGTGATGACCTTCCAGGTGTACCTGGCCCTCCCCCTGGAGGTCCGGCGCCTGGGCGGTGGAGGGGACTTCGGCACGGCGGCGGTGGCGGGCCTGTTCGCCGTGTCGGGGCTGAGCACGATCCTGTTCCAGACGCGGGTCACCGCGTGGTGCAAGGCCCGGATGGAGCCGGGCCGCGCGCTGACCTGGGGGCTGCTCACGATGGGGGCGGCCTTCCTGCCGCTGCTGGCCGCCTCACTGGTGTCCGTCCCGGCCGGCGGAACGGGGGCGAAGCTGCTGGCCGCGGGGCCGCCGGCGCTGTCGGCGCTGATGCTGGCGCTGGGCACGATGATCGCCTACCCCTTCGAGATGGACACCATCGTCCGGCTCAGCGGGGACCGTCTCGTGGCGACGCACTACGGGTTCTACAACACGGTCTGCGGCATCGGCATCGCCGTCGGCAACCTGCTCACGGGCGCCGCGCTGGACACCGCGCGGGCCGCCGGGATGTCGGCGCTGCCCTGGCTGGTGCTCTGCGCCCTCGGTGTCGGCTGCACCGCCGCGCTGTACGGACTGCACCGCGGCGGCCGCCTGACTCCGGCGCCCCCGGAGCGGGTTCAGGCGATCCCGACGGTGTAGGCGGCGCGGTACCCGGAGCCGTCGGCGAGGGGCTTGAGGGTCATGGCGGCTCCGGAGGCCCGGTAGCGGTCGTCGCGCTCGTTGGGGTGCTTCGGAGCGCGCCGGCGGTCGTAGGGCGCCAGCGCGTACGCCTTCAGGAGGAGGTCCTCGGGGAAGAAGAACTGCGAGGTGGTCCCGGCGCCCGCGTCGGGACGCACCTTGAAGTGGATGTGCGGTGCCAGGCCCGCGTACCAGCCGGGCACGATCGTACGGAACACGGCCCGGCCGGTGGCGTCGGTGATCTGCGTCCCGCGCAGGAAGGTGGCCTTGCCCGTCGAATAGGTGCCCGAGGAGTCGGCCTGCCAGATGTCGACGGCGGCGTCCGCGAGCGGCCGGCAGCCCGCCGACATGCGGACCAGCGTCAGGTCGAGGCGGAACGGCACCCCCTTGCGGCCCTCCGTGACGTCCGACCGGACCTTGTCCAGGTCGAGGTAGTACGGGCCTTCACCTGCCTCCGCCGTGAGCACGCACCCGGGGGCGGCGCTGCCGCCCGAAGACTGGGCGGCCGCGGGCGCGGCGGCCGAGGCCTGACCGGCGGATCCGCGTACCCCGGCCGGGCCGGTACAGGCGGCGGTCAGCGCGGCCGCCCCCGCGGAACCGGCGGCCAGCAGCACCGCGCGGCGGCTGGTCCGGGAGGTGTCGTCGTACTCGGCCATGCGAACCCCTCGCAGCGTTCCTGGACCGTCGCACGCGGACGGCCGCCCACTGCGCCCACCGTGCCGGACGCCCGGCGCCCGCGTCGGCACCGACACCAACAACCAGGCCTTCGGCCCAGCGGCCGGGCGGAGGGTGCCGGCGCCGTGAGCCGGCGGGTCAGGCGGCGCGCTGGCGGATCCAGGCCTGGGTCGAGACGTTCGCGCACGGCATCTGGCGGACCTCCCGGCGGCTGCCGCTGGGCTGGCCCACGTCCTGGAGGCACAGGCCGGTGGCGGCGTTCTGGAACTGGATCGTGCCGTTGGGGAAGGCGAGCGGCAGCCACTGCTGGTTGAACCCGGCGTGGCAGTCCCAGATCTGGACGGTGCCGTCGGCTCCGGTGGCGTCCCTGACGTCGACGCAGCGGTGGCTGTCGAGCGAGATCAGGTTGAGGGTGACCTGCGGGGTGACCCGCTCCTCGAAGAGCTGGTTGGTGGCCCCCTTGCAGCTGAACTGCTGGACGACGGTCCCGTTCCCGGTGTTCCCGCCGCGTACGTCGAGGCACTTGCCGCTCGCGACGTTCGTGTACCGGTACTGGGGCGGAAGGGCGGCCGCGGAGGAGTCCGCGGCCCCGGCGGCGCCGGTGGCACCGAGGAGGCTCGCGGCGGTGACCAGGGCCAGGGTGACGGCGCGGGTGGCGCGTAGACGCATGGGCTTGCTCCCGGGGTGGTGAGGGCGGCGTCCCGGCGCCCGGAGCGGCTGGTGCCGGCTCCGGGCGGGGCAGGTGACGCGAGCACGTGCTGTCGCGGCGTGCTCACCGCACATCCCATCCGATGAAGCGCTTTAGCGGTACATAGCGAATCGGTCATTCCGGTGCCTGCGGGCGGCTGTTGACAACCCTGCGGGTCCGTGGTGGGGGGGCAGCCCGCAGGTCTCAGGTGCCCGTGTAGAACGCGATGGTCGCCGCCGTGGCCGCCGCGGCGGCCTCCGGGTCCGCGCCGGAGGCCGCGTAGGCGGCGCCCCACGCCTCGCCCGACCGGGTCATGAACCCCAGGGCCTCGGGCGAGGTCTGCCAGGCCTCGGCCCGCGCCCTGTCGACGCCGCCGTCCGCGAGGTACCGGCCGAGCCCGAGCAGCGCCAGGTCCCAGCCGACTCCGACGGCCCCCGGCCCGAACCGCCCCCAGAACTCCTCCGGCACCACGGCCGCGTGCTCCAGTTCGAACGCCGTGCGGCCAGAGCCCTCCGCCGCGAGCCGTACCTCGACCTCGCTGAATCCGGGCTCGGGGCCGAACAGCCAGCTCAGCCGTAGCCGCCGCGGCGCGTCGCAGGCGAGGATCCCGCCCCCGGCGTTGCCCTCCAGCTGGTAGTGGCCGCCGGCCTCGAACGCTCCGCTCACCGGCAGGAACCACCGTCCGATGCGCTCGGGCGAGGTCACCGCGGCCCAGACGTCGGCGACGCCGGCTCCGTAGGTGCGGCGCAGCAGCACCGTGCGGGCCTCGTCCGTCCCGGCCGGCCGCGAGCCGACCTCCCGGTGCACCCGTTCGATCTCGTCAGCGATGTCGGTCATGTCCGCTCACTTCCTTGCGGGTCCGCGTCACCGGCCGTCGTGCGCGGGGCAGCAGCCGTCGCGGAGCATCTGGTCCAGCACGGCGCCCCAGCCCTCCCCGGGCGGGACCGCGGTGGCGGGGGCGTGCCGGGCGCCTTCGAGTCCGGCGCGTTCGTGGAGGGTTCCGCCGCGTACGGCCGACCGTACGCGGATCAGGTCGGCGAAGTCGGCGAAGGGGTCCCCGTCGATGACGGTGAGGTCGGCGATCTTGCCGGCTTCGACCGTGCCGAGCCGGTCCGCGACGCCGAACGCGCGGGCCGGGGCGAGGGTGGCGGTGGTGAGGGCCTCGGCCGGGGAGAAGCCGTACCGGTGCAGGGCGCGCAGGCAGAGGTGGAGGTGGAGGCCGACCGGGGTGAGCGGGGCGTCGGTGCCGAGGACGACGCGGCCGCCGCCCGCGAGGACGGCGCGGTAGGCGGCGACCTCCCGTTCCAGAACGGCGTCCTGCTCGGCGCTCGGCGGCCGGGCGGCCGCGGCCCGTACGGCTTCCACGTCCCAGGGCGGCATCAGGGCGGTCACCCTGGGGTCGGTGGCCGTCGCCGGGTCGGCGCCGAGCAGCGGCAGGGCCGTGAACGGGGTGGCGATGAGGTCGAAGGCGCCGTGGGCGTAGACCTCCACGGTGTCCTGGTAGGTGTGGCCGCGGGGGGTCGCGCCGTGGCCGTGCTCGGCCCGTTCGGTGGCGACGAGGTGCGTCGTCAGGTCCTGGCCGCTCTGGATGCCGGGGGCGCACAGGTGGGAGCCGGCGAGGACGCCGAGCCGCTCGTGCGCGAAGCGGGCCGCCTCGGCCATCAGCTCGTACGGGGCCCGGACGTAGGTTTTGACGAAGTCCCAGTCCAGGGCTTCGGCGCGGGCCAGGGAGCGGGCGAGTCCGGTCCGGGTGCGGTGCGCCCGGCCCATGCTGTAGGCGACCCGGGAGCCGTCGAGGAGTTCCCCGCCGGCCAGCATCCGGGGGGCCCGGAGCAGCCCGGCGCGGATGTCCTCACGGAGCCGGGCCTGTTCGTGGGCGGAGCCGCCGAGGGAGACGGTGGTGGTGACGCCGTAGGCGAGGTGGAGCAGGCCCTGGCGGGCTCCGTAGGTGTACGGGTACGGGTGGACGTGGGAGTCCCACAGGCCCGGCAGGACGGTACCGGTGGAGGCGTCGACGCTGCGGGCCGCGCGCCGGGCGGACCGGTGCGGCCGGTGCGGTTCGACGGCGGTGATCCGTCCGTCCCGGATGAGGACGTCGACGTCGGCGCGGGGCGGGGAGCCGGTGCCGTCCCACAGCAGTCCGGCGTGGACGACGGTGTCGACGGGCGCGGGGCGGCGGTGGTTCAGGGAGACGGGCACGGTCCGGGGCGGTCCGGCGGGCGTACCGGTTCCGTCGAGGGTGAGCAGGCGCAGCCGGGCGCCGCTCTGGTAGAGGAGGGTGCGGCCGTCCGCCGACCAGGAGGGGTGGTCGGCGCTCTCCTCGGTGACCTGGCGGGCGGGTCCGGCGGGGGCGCCGTCGGGGGTGACGGGCAGCAGCCAGAGCGCGGACTCGGCGACGCAGGCGAGGAAGCGGCCGTCGGGCGACCAGACGGGGCCGGAGGCGTAGCGGTCGGACAGGGAGGCGTGCGGGGCGAGCGGGTGGAGGCGGTCCGCGCCGGTGACGGTGTCGACGATCCGGATCAGGTTGTGGCCCTCGCGGAAGCGCCGGTTGAGCCTGTTGCGGTCGCAGAGGGCGACGTACCGGCCGTCGGGCGACCAGCTGGGCGGGCCGGGCAGGCCGCCCCCGCCGAGGGCGGTTGCCAGCGGGGTCTCGGCGCCGGTGGTGAGGTCGCGGACGAGGAGGCGGCCGGACAGGTCGAGGGCGGCGAGGCGCCCGCCGTCCGGGGAGGGGGTTCCGTAGACGCGGCCGCCGGGGGCGAGGACGGTTTCGCGGCCGTCGGCGAGTTCCCGGCGGCGTACGGTGTTCAGCCCGTCGCGGTCGTCGGTGTAGACCAGGGCCCTGCCGTCCGGGGTCCACACCGGCCCCTGGACGTAGGCGGTGACGGGCGCCTGGACGATCCTGCGCGGGACTCCCGTGGTGACGGGCGCGACCCAGAGGGCGTTCAGGGCGGCGAAGGCGACGCTGCGGCCGTCGGGCGAGAGGCTGGGCAGGTGGATGCCGAGCACCGGACGGTTCCGCTCGGCCTCCAGGACGTACTCCTTGACCCGGTAGCGGGGCCGGGTCACTTCGAGGGTGGCGTCGAGGGGGATCTCCCGGCCGACGGGGTCGCGGTGGGGGCGGATCAGCCGGAACCGGCCGTCGAGGGTGATCAGGAGGCTGTCGTCGCCGGTCCAGCGCGGGGGCGCGGGTGCCAGGTCGCCGTCGAGGGCGACGGGGCGGCCGTCCACGTACAGCGTGTGGAGTTCGGCCTTGCGCGGGCCGGGGGCGGCGGACAGCCAGGCGGTGCGCCCGGCCGGGGAGAGCGCCGGGGCGAGCAGGCCGCCCTCGCTCACGGTGTGTTCGGTCCGTACGGTGCCGGTCGCGTCGGCGGCGACGGAGGCGAGGGTGCGGGCGGTCAGGGTCTCCCCGGTGAGGGTGGCGCGGACGAACAGCACCCGGGTGCCGTCCGCCGACCAGACGGGGTCGAAGTCCTCCCAGGCGCCGTCCTGGCCGGGGCCGGTCTGCCCGGGCAGACCGGTCAGGCGGCGCGGGGGCCCGCCGGTGAGGCCCGCGGTCCAGATCCGGTACGGGCAGCCCGTCACGGGGTCGCCGCCGCGTTCGGAGCAGAAGGCGAGGGTGCGGCCGTCGGGGGACCAGGCGGGCGCTCGGTCGTCGAAGGGGCCGTCGGTGAGCCGGCGCAGGCCGGATCCGTCGGCGCGCATCACCCAGATGTGGAAGGAGCCGCCGCGGTAGGCGCTCATCGCCACGTGGCGGCCGTCCGGGGAGAACACGGGGCGGCCCGGTTCCAGGTCGGGCGGGGTGAGGGCGGTGGCGGGCGAGCCGTCCGGCGGGAGCGACCAGAGGACGTTCTGCACCTCGGCCACGACGTGCCGCCCGTCGGCGGTGGCGGTCGCCGCGCCGTTGGTGGCCCGGGTGAAGCGGAGCCGGAGCCGGTACCCGGGCGGCGCGGCCGCCGCCAGGGCCGCCGCCGCCCCGGCCGGGGCCGCCGGTGTGGTGGCGGCCGGTGTCGTCGCCGGGTGCGCGGGGGCCGGGACCGCTTCGGCCGGGGAGCGGCCGAGGAGCGCCGTCAGGGCGCCCGCCGAAGCCGCCTGGAGTACCGTCCTTCGTCCGACCCGCAACCCGACCACTCCGCTCGCCTCGCGCACCCGCTTGCGCCGCACGGAGTCCGTACGGCGGCCGCCCCGTCAGCCATCCGAACGATCAAGGCCCGGTTCCGGCAACGGCCCGCGTGCCAAGGGCGTCCGGACGGGGGCCGGGTCCGGGGCCTCGCGGAGGGTCCGGGCGGCGAGGGCGGCGGCCGCGCAGAACAGGACGGGCAGCAGGAGGGCCAGGTCGAGGGAGACGAGGTCGGCGAGCGGCCCGATCACGGCGGGTCCGGCGAGCATGCCCAGGTATCCGAGGCCCGCGACGCGGGAGACGTTGGCGCCGGCGCGGTCCGGGTCGGCGTGTCCGGCCGCGCTGAACAGCTGCGGTACGCAGCCCGCGAGGCCCGCCCCGAAGAGGGTCCAGCCGGCCAGGGCGAGCGGGACGCCGGGCGCGGCCACGGCCAGGGTCAGGCCGGCGGCGGCGAGGGCGCAGCCGTGGCGCAGGACGGCGGCGGGTCCGATCCGTGCGGCGAGCCGGTCGGTCAGGAGGCGGCCGACGGTCATGGCGGTGGCGAAGGAACCGTAGGCGAGTGCCGCGGTGGCGGCGGGGGCGCCGAGGGCGTCCCGCAGGTGCAGGGCGCTCCAGTCGTTGGCCACGCCCTCGCACAGCATGAGCATGAAGGCGAGGACGGCCAGGAACCCGATGCGCGGGGCGGCGCCCCGGCCGGCCCCGGCGGTGGTCTCCGGTTCCGGGGTGGCCGTGGCGGGCTCGGCGGAGGGAGCGGGCAGCAGCGCGGGAGCGGCCAGGGCGGCGACGGCGAGAGCGCCGAGGGCGGTGGCGGTGAGGGCCGCGGTGACGCCGAGTCCCCGGCCCAGCGCGAGGGCTCCGGCCAGCGCGGCGAGGACGCCGCCGATGGAGAAGACGGCGTGGAAGGCGGACATGACGGGCCGCCCGTACCCGCGCTCGACCCGCACGGCGTGGGTGTTCATGCCGACGTCGAGGCAGCCGTTGCCGAAGCCGAGGACGAACAGGGCCGCGCCCAGGGTCCAGGCGTCGCGGGCGAGTGCGGGCAGGACCAGCGCGGCGCCGCACAGGGCGGCGCTGACGGGTACGGCGGCCCTGGCGCCGAACCGGTCGGTGAGCGGCCCGGCCAGCCGCATACCGGCGAAGGCTCCGCCTCCGAGGAGCAGCAGGAGCCAGCCGAGCAGGGCGTGTCCGATGCCGGTGCGGGCCTCCACGGCGGGGATGTGCACGATCCACATGCCCATGACGAAGCCGTTCAGGGCGAAGTAGACGAAGGTGGCCAGTCTTGCCCGGCGCAGTGATGTCTCCATACGAACGAACATAACGCACATGATTCATGTTCGTACATTGCCTTTCGAACATCGATGTTGTTCAATGCGGGTATGAGTACAGACCGTTTGAGGCAGATCACCGAGGCCGTGCGCGAGAACGGCCGGCGCAGCGTCGCCGAACTCGCGGAGCTCACCGGCGCCTCCGAGATGACGATCCGGCGCGATCTGGAGGCCCTGGCCGACCAAGGGGTGCTGGAGCGGTACCGGGGCGGGGCGCGGAGCCTGCTGCTGCGCGGGGAGGAGGTCCCCTTCGCGCTCCGCGCCCAGGACGGGCCGGAGGCGAAGCGGCGCATCGCCGCCGAGGTCGCCGGCCTGATCGCCGACGGCGAGTCCGTCGTCCTCGACAGCGGCACCACCTGTCTGGAGGTGGCCCGCGCTCTGCACGACCGCCGGCTGACCGTCGTCCCGCTGTCCCTGCACGCCGCCAACGCCCTCGCCGACGCGCCCCGCCTGACTCTGCTGCTGCCCGGCGGGGCGCCCCGCCGCGGCGAGCTCGCGCTGACCGGCCCGCTGACCGAGGCCTCCCTCGCCGCGCTGCGCTTCGACACCGCCGTCATCGGCTGCTGCGGTCTGACCGCCGCCGACGGTCTCACCGCCTACGACCTGGCCGACGCTGCCGTCAAGCGGGCGGCGATCGCCTCGTCCCGCCGCGTCATCGCCGTCGCCGAGGGCGCGAAGCTCTCCCGTACGGCGCTCGCGCACGTCCTGCCCGCCGCGGCGCTGCACGCCGTCGTGACCGACGAGGCCGCTCCCGCCGACGCGGTCGACGCGCTCGCCGCCGCCGGCGTCACCGTACGGAAGGTGTGAAGAGATGCCCTCGAACCCGCCCCCGGTGCTGCTCTTCGACCTCTTCGGGGTCATCGCCCGCCACCAGTCCCCGGGGGGCCGCGCACGGCTCACGGAGACGGCGGGCGTCGCCGCGGCGCCCTTCTGGGAGGCCTACTGGGCGCTGCGTCCCGACTACGACCGCGGTGACGTCGACGGCCCCGCGTACTGGAGGCGGGTGGCCGACTCGCTGGGGACCCGGTTCGACGCGGAGACGACCGCCCGGCTCGTCGAGGAGGACGTCGCGAGCTGGAGCGCGGTCGACGAGCGGATGGTGGACCTGGTCGGCGAACTGGCTTCCGCCGGGCGGCGGACCGCCCTGCTGTCCAACATCCCCGAGGAGCTCGCCGTCCACTACGAACGGCACGGGCCCTGGCTGGCACGGTTCGAGGTGCGGGCCTTCTCCTGCCGCATCCGCCACGCCAAGCCGGAACCGGACGCCTACCGGTGGTGTCTGACGGCCCTCGGCGCCGAACCGGGGCAGGTCCTCTTCGTCGACGACCGGCAGGAGAACGTCGAGGCCGCCCGGGCGCTCGGGATGCGCGGCCACCTCTTCACCGGCCCCGACGCCCTCACCGAGGCCCTCGCCGCGGATCCGGTGCCGCGCCCGGGGGCGTGAGCGGCTGTCCGCTCCGGGCGGGCGGCGTGCCGAAGCCGTTCCCGCGCGCGACGATGGGGGGATGGACGGCTCTCTCGGTGAGGTCAGCACCCCGGGGCGGGTCGCGGACGACGGGGAGGGGATCAGCGCGCAGGAACTGGCGCTCGCGGCCCGCAACCACGGACTCCCGCTGGAGGCCCTGCGCTACGAGGTGACCCCGGCCGGGCTGCACTACGTACTGGTCCACTACGACATCCCCGCCGCGGAATCCGGCACCTGGCGGCTGTCCGTCGGCGGGCGGGTCCGGACCCCGCTGGACCTGGACGTGGCGGCGCTGCGCGCGCTCCCCGCCGTCACCCACCGGGTCACGATGGAGTGCGCGGGCAACGGCCGGGCACGGCTGCTGCCCCGGCCCGTCAGCCAGCCCTGGCTGGTCGAGGCGGTGGGCACCGCGGAGTGGACGGGCGTGCCGCTGCGGACGGTGCTCGCCGAGGCCGGGGTGCTGCCGGACGCCGTCGAGGCCGTGTTCACGGGCGCCGACCACGGGGTCGAGCGGGGCGTCGAGCAGGACTACCGGCGCAGCCTGCCCGTGCGGGTGGCCACCGGGGAGGACCCGCCGGTGCTGATCGCGTACGCGATGAACGGCGGGCCGCTGCCGCCGCAGCACGGCCACCCGCTGCGGCTGGTCGTACCCGGCTGGTACGGCATGGCGCACGTGAAGTGGCTGCGGGACATCACCCTGGCCGACGCCCCGTTCACCGGTTTCCAGCAGAGCGTGGCCTACCGGTACCGGCAGGCCCCCGACGACCCGGGCGTGGCGGTGACCCGGATGCTGCCGCGCGCGCTGCTGGTTCCGCCGGGCTTCCCCGACTTCATGTCGCGGGTCCGCG
Source organism: Streptomyces sp. NPDC044704 (assembly GCF_056433525.1). Classification (NCBI taxonomy): domain Bacteria; kingdom Bacillati; phylum Actinomycetota; class Actinomycetes; order Kitasatosporales; family Streptomycetaceae; genus Streptomyces; species Streptomyces sp. NPDC044704. The sequence continues at coordinate 596,935 of NZ_JBWKGY010000002.1, read as the reverse complement.
TCGTGCGGCCGGGCCCGGTGCGTCTGGAGGGGCGGGCCTGGTCGGGGGGCGGGCCCGTCGTACGGGTGGAGGTGAGTGCGGACGGGGGCGCCGGCTGGGCGAGGGCGCGGCTCGCGCCGCGGGAGCCGGGCGGGTGGGCCTGGCAGGCGTGGCGGTACGACTGGACGGCGACGCCCGGCCGCCACACCCTCTCGGCCCGCGCCACCGACGCGGAAGGGCGTACGCAGCCCCTGGAACAGCCCTGGAACCGCGGGGGGTTCGGCAACAACCTCGTCCAGCGGGTCCCGGTGCTGTGCTGCCGCTGAGCGCCACGGCTCAGGCCAGCAGCTCGGGCCCGTTGTTGCGGACGTTGTTCACGGCGGTGGACACCGCGCGGACGTCCAGCCGGCCGGCCGCGGGGGCGGTGAGGAGGGCGCGCAGGTCGTGCGGGTCCTGGTGGGCGGGGTCGAGCCAGGTGTCGTAGTCGGCGGGGGCGAGCGCCAGCGGCATCCGGGGGTGGACGCGGCCGGCGGCGTCGGTGGCCTCGGTGGTGATGACGGTGCAGGTCGCCCACCACGCGGCCGGGTCGTCCCCGTCGGTGACGGACGGGTCGCGCCAGAACTCGTACAGGCCCGCCATCGCCATGACGGAGCCGTCCTCGGGGCGGATGAAGTACGGCTGCTTGTACGCCTTGGCCCGTTCGGTGGCCGCGACGGGCTGCCACTCGTAGAAGCCGTCGGCGGGCAGCAGGCAGCGGCGCTTGGCGAACGCCCGGCGGTAGGCGGGCTTCTCCTCCACCGTCTCCACCCTGGCGTTGATCATTCTGGCCCCGCCGGACGGGGACTTCGACCAGGACGGCACCAGTCCCCAGCGCAGGGGCCGCAGCTGCCGCTCCAGTACGCCGGTCTCCCGGTCCGCGCGCTCCAGCACCGCCCAGACGGGGTCGGTGGGGGCGACGTTCCAGCTGGGCGGGAGTACCGGGCCGGTCTCCCGCCGGGTGACCTGGAACAGGCCGGTCAGGTCCTCGGGGCTGCGGGTGGAAGCGTAACGGCCGCACATGCCACCCAGCCTGCCACGCCCGGGCCCCCTCGCGCGTCAGGCGCCGCACCCGGTGGCGGTCCCGCGGCCCCGGCGGGGGCGGGCGGGCGGTAGCGTGCCGTCGGGATGGCATGTCCCACTCATCCACCGGGCAGCGAGGTACCCATGGCACACGAGAACACGGTCGCCCCCGCCGGGCGGGTGCGGCGGCTGGAGGAGGACGTCGTGGTCGCCGCCTCCCCGGCGGAGGTCCACCGGCTCGTCTCCGACCTGCGGAACATGGGCCGCTGGAGCCCCGAATGCCGGCGGGTGTGGGTTCCCCGCCGGCCCGCCCGGGCCGGCAGCGCCTTCGTCGGGTTCAACCGGCGGGGGCCCTTCCTGTGGTTCACCACCGGGCGGATCACCGCGCTCCGCGCGCCCGTGGCCCCGGACGGTACGGGCGAGTTCACCTTCGACGTCGGCGTCTTCGGTCTGCCCATCGCCCGGTGGGGCTACCGCTTCGTGCCCGAGGGCGACGGCACCCGCGTCACCGAGACCTGGGAGGACCTCCGCAGCGGACGCGGCTCCCGTACCGCCGACGCCCTGGGCGCCGTCTTCGCGGGGACCACCCCGCAGCGGCGCGTGGCCGTCAACCGGGCGGGGATGCGGACCACCCTCGCCCGCATCGCCGCCGCCTGCGGACCCCGTACGGGCGGGGCCTGAGACGACGGCCCGTATGGGACGACGGCCTGCCCGGGGCGGCGGGTCCCGTGGTCGCGGTGGCGGTCCTCAGCGGGGCGCGCCGGTCTTCAGGCGGCGCCGTCCTTGAGGGAACGGCCGAACTGCTCGTCCAGGACGGACAGCCGGCGCCAGTACTCGTCCTCGTCGATCTCGCCGGACGCGAAGCGGCGCCCGAGGATCGCGATCGGCGAGCTCCCGCCGTACGCGGCTCCCCGGTCCCGCCACGGCGCCCGGCGGCCGAGCCCGCCGGTGCGGCGGAACACGGTGACGACGCCGATCACGACCGCCGCCCAGATCAGCGGGAAGAACAGGATCCACGGGCCGGGCCCGTCGTACGCGAGGGTGGTGAGGGTGTTCATGTCGGTTCAGCTCCTCGGAAGCGGGGACTTTTCGTCGTGCTCCGAGACTCGCTCCGGGAAGGGGTCCGGGGCGTCGTACGGCCGGCTGCACCGCGGGTACTCCCCCGGGAGTACCCGCGCCCGGGCGGGTCAGCCCAGCCAGCCGGGTCTGACCAGGCCGGACTCGTAGGCCAGGACGACCAGTTGGGCGCGGTCCCGGGCCCCGAGCTTGAGCATCGTCCGGCTGACGTGTGTCTTGGCGGTGAGCGGGCTGACGACCAGGCGGCGGGCGATCTCCTCGTTGGACAGGCCCATGCCGACCAGGGCCATCACCTCCCGCTCCCGGTCCGTCAGCCGGTCCAGGCCGGCGCCCGCGCCGGTCGCGGCGGGCCGTTTGGAGCGGGCCGCGAACTCCGCGATCAGCCGACGGGTGACGCCCGGGGACAGCAGGGCGTCACCGTCGACCACCGCTCTCACCGCGCGCAGCAGTTCCTCCGGTTCGGTGTCCTTGACGAGGAAGCCGGAGGCACCGGAGCGGATCGCCTCGAAGACGTACTCGTCGAGCTCGAAGGTGGTGAGCATGACGACCCGGACGGCGGCCAGCGCCGCCTCCTCGGTGATCTCGCGGGTGGCCGCGAGCCCGTCGAGCACGGGCATCCGGATGTCCATGAGGACGACGTCGGGAAGCAGTTCCCGCACGAGCCCGAGGCACTCCCGGCCGTCGGCCGCCTCCCCCACGACCTCGATGTCGGGCTGGGCATCGAGGAGGGCACGGAAGCCGGCCCGTACGAGGAGCTGGTCGTCGGCGAGCAGCACACGGATCACGGCGCCCCCTCGGGCGGGGCGGCCTTCAGCGGGAGTCGCGCGACGACCCGGAAGCCGCCGTCCGGCCTCGGTCCGGCCTCGACGCTGCCGCCGAGGGCGCCGGCCCGTTCGCGCATCCCGATGAGTCCGTTGCCGCCGCCTTCCGCGCCCTCGGGGGTGTGGGGCGCGGTGGCGGGGCCGTCGTCCTCGACCCGCAGTTCCAGGGAGCGGGGCTGCCAGTCGAGGCGGAGGCCGGCGGTGCGCGAACCGGAGTGCCGTACGACGTTGGTCAGGGCCTCCTGGAGGATGCGGAACGCGGCGAGGTCGGCTCCGGGCGGCAGCGGGCGCGCCCGCCCCCTGGTCTCGGACCTCACGGTCAGCCCGGCGGCGGCCTGTTCGAGGAGTTCGGGCAGGCGGTCGAGGCCGGGGGCGGGGGCGCGGGGGGCGTCGCCCGGGGTGCGGAGCGTGTCGAGGATCTGCCGCACCTCTCCCAGGGCCTCCTTGCTGGCCGTTTTGATCGTGGTGAGCGCGGTGCGGGCCTGTTCGGGGTCGGAGTCGAGCAGGGCCAGGCCGACCCCGGCCTGCACGTTGATCACCGAAATGCTGTGGGCCAGGATGTCGTGCAGTTCGCGGGCGATCCGCAGCCGCTCCCCGTCCGCCCGGCGTCGGTCGGCGGCCGCCCGCTCGGCCCGCTCCCGGGCCCACTGTTCCCTGCGGACGCGGACCAGTTCGGAGACGGCGAGGACCGCGAGGATCCAGGCGGCGACGCCCAGCTCCTGGGCCCAGGGCGCGGGACCGTCACCGGCGGGCGGCAGCCACCGGTAGAGCCAGTGCCCGATGAGGAGGTGGCCCGCCCAGAACAGGGCGACCGCGCCCCATGCGGCTCTGCGGTGACCGGCGATGACGGCCGCGAAGCAGGCCACGGCGAGGCTGATGAAGACCGGGCCGTAGGGGAACCCGGCACCGAGGTAGACCAGGGTGACGGCGCTGACCCCGTACACCACGGCCACCGGATACCGGTGCCGGACGACGAGCAGCGCGGGCCCGAGCAGCAACAGGAGACGGGGGAACCATCCCAGGTCCGCCCCGTCGCCCTGGGCCCGCGCGGCCCACCCCGAGCCGATCTGCGCGAGGACGGCGACGAGCAGCGCGGACCGCCAGGCCGGGCCCCGCCCCGCCCGCTCGGCCCACCGTCGCCACGGTGGCCCCTGATGCCCGCGCCGCTCTTCCATACGGCCACGCTAGACCGCACCCCAGGTCACCGGCGTCACCCCGGCGTAGCGTTTCCCCCGTACTCCCCTGGTAGTACCTGGTCATACGCGTGGTGTGGTGAACCTCGTGGTGAACCTGGTGGTGCGTCCGGTGGTGCGCCCCCTGCACCGCGCCCCGGATGCGTGCGCGTCGGCTCGGCGCCAGGGTGGAGGCATGGAGCACGCACCGGTGGTCGTACACCGCATCTCGCCGTCCGGCGGCCGCCGGGTGTCCCTGCGCGCCCAGGGCCGCGAGACGGTCCTCGGCGTCGCGCACGGCGACGGCGACGTGATCGAGTTCCTGCGGCGCGCGGAGGTGCCCGACCCCGACGAACTGGTGCTGGGCGGGGCCTCCCGGCTCCTGGAGTGGCAGGGCGACGGTCCGCACGTCTACGAGGCCGAACCGACGTCCTCCGACGTGCCCTGACAGCGGCCCGGCCCGGGCTCCGGCCTGCCGGTCTGCCGAATTCCGGCCAAATCATGTTGCGCTCATGACATCTCAAGACCCCTGTGGGACTCTCCGTGGCGCGCGCACTCCGCACCGCCCTCGCACCACACCCCCACAAGGACGTGTCAAGGAGGAGCGACATGAAGCACCTCGCGAAACTCGCCGTGACGATGACGGCCGTCGCGGCCGCGCTCGGCGCCGCCACCACCGCCGCGGCGGCCGGTGACGCCGCCGACCAGAAGGCCGACGGCGTCATCGTGGTCGCGGGCAACACCTGCACCTGGACCAACGCGAGCACCAGCGCCACCCCGCCGAGCGCCCTCACCGTCGACCGCACCACGATCAACAAGCCCGGAGGCAACCTTGCCTGCGGCGGCGGCCTCAACGCCTCCCTCAACAACAACCCGGCGTTCACCTTCGACGACACCGCCGCCACCGCGCGGACCGACCTCATCGACATCACCGGCCAGCAGAGCTTCATCTCCTGTCGCTACAAGGCCGCGAACATCGTCTGGGACCGCGACGGAACCACCCGCAAGTACCTGAACCGGGCCTTCAACGCCACCAAGGCCTCGGGCAGCTTCCTGTGCCCGGCCACCGTGACCACCCCGGCCGGCGGCGCCTCCATGCTGTTCCGCTGACCGGCGCTCCTGCCGGGCCGGCCACCCACCGGCCCGGCAGGACGCCCGGGCACCCCCCGGCCGCCACGACCGGGTCGCAGGCCCGGGCACGGGGCCGCAGCATGGAAGCACGCGCCCTGGACGAGGAGGCCGGTCATGGCCGAGGAGGATCCCCCTCCGTCTGCCGCCGGCCCCCTGGTGGGGTCCGCGGCGGCGGGAGGCTTGCTCGACGTCCTCGGCGTGGCCTCCGTGGTCCTCGACGACGAGGGCCGGATCAGGCTGTGGAGCCCGCAGGCCGAAACCCTGTTCGGATACCCGGCCGCGGAGGCCCTGGGACGGTACGCCGCACAGCTGCTGGTCGACGAGGACCACCGCGACGAGGTGCTGGCCCTGTTCGCCCACGTGATGACGGGCGAAGGCGCATGGGCCGGGTCCTTCCCCATACGGCACCGCGACGGCCGCTCGGTGCTCGTCGAGTTCCGGAACATGCGCCTGGAGGCCGACAGCGGCCGGCGGTACGCGCTCGGCCTGGCGTCCGAGCAGGCCACGCTGCGCCGCGTCGAACGCGACCTCGCCCTCTCGCTGCGCCTGGTCGACCAGTCCCCCATCGGCCTGGCCGTCCTCGACACGGACCTGCGCTACGTCCTGGTCAACCCCGCCCTGGAGCGGATCAACGGCGTGCCCGCGGATCGGCACCTGGGGCAGCGGCTCGGGGAGATCCTGCCCTTCCTCGACGCGCACGCCGTCGAGACGCGGATGCGCCGGGTCATGGAGACCGGCGTACCGATGCTCGACGAGTTCACCACCGGCCGCATCCCCGGCGACAGCGAGGGCGAACACGCCTGGCTGACCTCGATCTACCGGCTCGACGACCAGGCCTCCCGGGTCATCGGGGTCGCCGTGTCGGTCGTGGACGTGACCGAGCAGCACCGGACGGCCACGGCGGCCGCGCACGCCCGCCGCCGCCTGTCCCTGATCGCCGACGCCTCCGTCCGCATCGGCACCACCCTCGACCTGGACATCACCGCCCGGGAGCTGGCCGACGTCGTGGTCCCGGAGGTCGCCGACATCGCCGCCGTCGACGTGCTCGACACCATCCTCACGGGCACGCGGCCGGGCGGGGCCCTACAGGACGGGTCCGTACGGTTCCGCGCGCTCGCGGTGAAGGCGGCCTACCGCAATCCGGCCGAGGAGGCCGCCGACCCCGTCGGGGAGGTGGCGCTGTACGGTCCGGGCCGGCTGGTCTCCCGCTGCGTCCGTACGGGCCGGCCGGTCCTCGTACCCCGGGTCCTCCCGGCGGACCTGCCGCGCATCGCCCGCGACGAGGACGCGGCCCGCCTCCTGGGCGCCGCCGGACTGCACTCCTACCTGGCGGTCCCGCTGATCGCCCGCGGCCAGGTCCTCGGCGCGCTCGACCTCAAGCGGGCCCGCAACCAGGTGCCCTTCAGCCAGGACGACGTCCTGCTCGCCTCCGAACTCGCCGCGCACGCGGCCGTGTCCATCGACAACGCCCGCTGGTACCAGCGCGAGCGGCACGCCGCCCTCGCCCTCCAGCGCCACCTGCTGCCGCAGGACCCCCGGACCGCCCCCGGTCTGGACATCGCCTACCGCTACCAGCCGGCCGGGGCCGCGGACGAGACCGGCGGCGACTGGTTCGACGTCGTCCCGCTGCCCGGGGACCGGACCGCGCTGGTCGTCGGCGACGTCATGGGCAGCGGCATCAACGCCGCCGCCACCATGGGGCAGCTGCGCGCCACCGCCCGCGCCCTGGCCCGCCTCGGGCTCGAACCCGCTACGGTCCTCACCCACCTGGACGCGGCGACCGCCGACCTCGGCGAGGCGATGGCCACCTGCGTGTACGGCGTCTACGACCCGCACACCCGCCAGTGCCACATCTCCACCGCCGGCCACCTGCCGCCCGTCCACCTGCGCCCCGGCCGTCACCCCCAGCTGCTGCGCCTGAAGACGGCGGTCCCCCTCGGCGTCGGCGGCGTCCCCTTCGGCACCACGACCGTGCACTTGGGCCCCGGCGACGAGCTGGTCCTGTACACGGACGGGCTGGTCGAGACCCGCGACCAGGACATCGACACCCGCCTGCTCACCCTGACCGACCTCCTCGCGGGGCCGCACCGCCCGATCGAGGAGACCTGCGACCTGCTGCTCTCGGCGCTGCGCCGCCCCGACACCCACGACGACGTGGCCCTGCTCATCGCCCGCACCCACACCTAGTGCCGTCAAACTCCGGTCTGCCCGTGCGGCGGGCGGGCCCGGATCCGGGCGGCGAGGACGGCGACGTCGTCCTCCGCGTGCTGCGCGTCCAGACCGGCGACGACGGCGTCCGCGGCCTCCGCGACTCCCCCGCCGGCCGGGATCCGCAGCGCCGTGAGGCGGGCCAGGGAGGCGTCGATGTCCTCACCGCGCCGCTCGACCAGCCCGTCCGTGTAGAGCAGCAGGGTGTCCTCCTCGCCGAGGGGGTGGGCCACCGACTCGTACCCGCCGAGTCCCGTGCCCAGCGGCGGTCCGACGGGGACGTCGACCAGCCGGCCCGTCCCGTCCGCGGCGAACACCGCGGGCGGCAGGTGCCCGGCGCTGGCGTACACGGCCGTGCCGCGCGCGGGGTCGACCCGCACCAGCAGGCAGGTCGCGGGGCGGCGGGCCGGGTCCTCGGCGACGAGCGCGTCGAGCTGGCGCAGCACCCGGTGGGGGGCCAGGTCGGTGGAGGCGACCTCGCGCAGGGTGGAGCGGTAGGCGTTCATGTCCACCGCGGCGTCGAGGCCGTGGCCCATGACGTCGCCGACGACCAGCAGGGTCCGGCCGAAGTGGAGCCGTACGGTCTCGAACCAGTCGCCGCCGACGAGGGCGCTCGTCCCGACGGGCAGGTAGCGGCCGGCGACCAGCAGGTTGGGGTGCGGACGGCCGGGGTCCGCCACGAGGGCCCGCTGGAGGTTCAGGGCGACGCTCTCGGTGGCGGCGAGCCGCCGCGCGTGGCGGACGTGCACGGCGGTGACCCGGGCCGCGAAGTGCAGGGCGGCCGCCTCGGCGTCGGTGAATCCCGTGCCCGTGCGCACGGCGAGGACGGTTCCGTACGAGGTGCCCTGCCGGGAGAGGGCGACGGACAGGCCGTGCACCGGGGCGCTGCCCGGGCGCAGGGTCCAGCTGCGCAGCGGGTGTCCCTCGTCGACAGCGCGGACGGCGGGCCGCCCGCTCTGGAGCGGGGCGCGCAGCAGGTGGGCGGCCCCGGCCACGGCGACGCGTTCGGTGCGGCCCTCGACGGTCACGTCCACGGCCGCCGCGTCGCACAGGGTGCGGAACAGGAACGCGGCCAGCTCCCGGCAGGTGGTGCGTTCGTCGTCGGTCGTGCCGATCGCTTCGAGGGCTTCGGCGGGGGCGCACAGGTGGTGGTGCGCGCCGTCGCGGTCCGACACAGTGCCTCCGCCCGGCGGGCGGCCCCGTGCGGGCCGCCGGTCGGTCCATTCCACCAGCCGCGGCCGCGGGCGGGCGGGGCAGCGCGCCGGGGGTTCAGCGCGGCGGGGTGAGCCGCTCCCACAGGAAGGTGTGGACGAGGGCTTCGTTGAAGGCGGTCTGCGCGTGGTCAGTGGCGCCGGCGTGGCCGCCGCCGAGGTGTTCGTGGAAGAGCACGGGGTGGCCGTGTTCCCGGAGGCGGGCGGCCATCTTCCGGGCGTGTCCGGGGTGGACGCGGTCGTCGCGGGTGGAGGTGAGCAGGAGGAGCGGCGGGTACGGGGGTCCGTCGGCGCGGATCTGGTGGTAGGGGGAGATCCGCTCCAGGTGGGGCCGGTCGGCGGGGTCGTCCGGGTTGCCGTATTCGGCGGTCCAGCTGGCTCCGGCGAGGAGCTTGTGGAAGCGGAGCATGTCCAGGAGCGGTACGTGGGCGACGGCCGCGCCGAACAGTTCCGGGTCGCGGGTGAGCAGGGCGCCCATGAGGAGGCCCCCGTTGCTGCCGCCCTCGATGCCGAGCTGGGCGGGGGTGGTGACGCCCCGGTCGGTGAGGTCGCGGGCGACGGCGGCGAAGTCCTCGAAGGCCCGGACGCGGTGGGCGCCGAGGGCGGCCTGGTGCCAGGCGGGCCCGTACTCGCCGCCGCCGCGGATGCCGGCGACGACGTACGTGCCGCCGCGCGCGAGCCAGGTGCGGCCCGTGACGGCGCTGTAGTGCGGGACGAGGGGGATCTCGAAGCCGCCGTACCCGTAGAGGAGGGTGGGGCCGGGGCCGGGCCGGTCCTCGGGGCCGATGACGAAGTACGGCACGCGCGTGCCGTCCGCGGAGGTCGCGAAGTGCCGGCTGACGGTGAGGCCGGCGGTGTCGAAGAGGGCGGGGCCCTGCTTGACGCTCTCGCCGCCGTCCTGGGTGCCGGCGGTGCCGCGGTGGAGGGTGGCGGGCTGGAGGAAGCCGGAGACGTTCAGGAAGTACTCGTCGCTCACGTCGGGGTCGGTGCACACGACGGAGGCCGTGGACAGCGGCGGCACCCCGGCGAGGGGTGCCCGGTCCCAGCCGTCGGGGCCGGGGGTGAGGAGCTCCAGGCGGGAGGTGACGTCGGCGCGGACGGCGAGGAGGAGGTGGTTGCGGGTCCAGCTGTAGTCGGCGAGGGCGGTGCGCTCGTCGGGGGCGAACAGGACGGCGGGTTCCCTCTTGCCGGCCCGGTAGTCCTCGAAGTCGAAGGCGAGGAGGGTGCCGGTGGCGTGGCCGAGCCACGGCGACCTGGTGGTGACCAGCAGCCATTCTCGGTGGACGGAAGCGGCCGCGTCGTCGGGTACGTCGATCCGCTGGGGCGGGGCTCCGGCCTCCTGCGGGAGGAGGAACAGCCGCTGGTTCCAGAAGTCGATCTGGCGGTGGACGAAGTCCCGTTCGAAGCCGGGCGTGTCGTCGTGCCAGCCGCTGGCGGAGAGGTCGGAGGGCTCTCCCTCGTAGACGAGCTCGGCCTGGTCGAGGGGGGTGCCGCGGCGCCAGCGGCGCACCTGGAGGGGGTAGCCGGACGTGGACATCGTGCCGGGGCCGAAGTCCGTCCCGATCCAGACGTGGTCGTGGTCGATCCAGCCGATGCGGGTCTTGGCCTCCGCGACCTCCAAGCCGCCCTCGACGAACTCCTTGGATTCCAGGTCGAACTCGCGGACCACGCTGGCGTCCGCGCCGTCGCGCGAGAGCAGGAGCAGGGCGTGCCGGTGGTCGGGGGCGAGGACGCGGCTGCCGGCCCAGGACCACTTCTCGCCCTCGGCGTCGGCGAGGGCGTCCAGGTCGAGGACGGTCTCCCAGGCGGGCTGCTCGGTGCGGTACTCCTCCAGGGTGGTGCGCCGCCAGATGCCGCGGACGTGGTCGGCGTCCTGCCGGAAGTTGTAGAGGTGGCGGCCCCGGCGGACGGGGTACGGGATCCGGCCGTCGTCGTCCAGGACCTCGCGCACCTCCCGCTCCAGCAGCTTGAAGGCGCTGTTCCCGGTGACCGCGGCCACGGTTTCGGCGTTGCGTTCCCGGACCCAGCCGAGGGCGGCCTCGCCGGTCACGTCCTCCAGCCAGAGGTACGGGTCGTTGGGGGCTTCTTCGCTCATCCACCGATTGTGCCGCAGGCGGGGCGGGCCGTCCGGCCGACGGACGGGAACGGCCGCACCCCGCCCGCGGGGCGGCCGTTGCCAGGGCCTACGGTGGTCGGCCGGGGAGAGGAGTGACCATGGGGGCACTGGAATTGCCGCGCGAGTACCGGCCGGGCAGGGGCGGGACGATCACGACTCTGATCATCCTCGCCCTCAAGAGCGGCTTGTTCCTGTTCATCATGTGGACCGAGGAGCTCTTCTCCCGTGACGTGATGGTCTGGGTGAGCGTGGCGCTGGCCCTCTTCGTCCTGCCGATCATGGTCCGCGCGCCGTGGACCGTCACCGTGGCCGACCACAGCGGTATCCGGCACCGGGGGATCTTCCTGACGCGCCGGATCCCCTGGACGGAGATCGAGGACATCAGGGTCGCCACCCCGCGCGGGCCCGGCAACGGGGCCAATCCGTACGCGTACGCCTACCTGACGGGCGGCAAGCGCAAGCTGCTGATGCACGTCGGCGACGGGGAAGCCGGACTGGCCGGCGAGGTCGCGTTCCTGCGTGCGGCCCTGGCCCGGTCGGTCGGCACGGACCCGGTGCCGGACACCCCCGCCGCCTGACCGCCGGGGGCCGCCCTCACCCGGTGCCGTGACCGGAACCGTGCGCGGCTGGTGCCGTGACCGGAACTAGTCGAGGAGGCCGAAGCCCTCCGGGAACTCCTCCAGGAACTCGCGGCGGGCCGGGTCGGCTTCGGCTTCGGCCATCGCCCCGAGCATGTCGCCCAGTTCGCCGCGCTGCTCCCCCGACAGTTCGCCCACGAGCTGGGCCACGCCCTCCAGGACCTTGACGGCGTCGTCCGCGTCCAGCGGCTCTTCCTCGCTGTCCTCGACGAAGCGCAGTACGTCGACCAGGGCCTCGGCCAGGGCATGGGTCAGGGACGGGTACACGGGCATGAGGGGGATCTCCCAGCGGGTTCATGACGACAGAGCCCGCTCATCCCACCACGCGCCTCCGACAACCCGAGCCCCGGGGCCGGGGTTTCCTCAGGCGGACCGCTGGTGGAGGCCGTCCAGAAGGGCCAGTTCGGTCTCGGAGAGGCGCAGGGTGCCCGCGGCGACGTTGGCGGTGAGGTGGTCGGGGTTGCCGGTGCCGGGGATGGCCAGCAGGTGCGGGCCGCGGTGCAGGGTCCAGGCCAGGCGGACCTGCGCCGGGCTCGCGCCGTGGGCCCGCGCGACGGTGAGGACCTCCTCGCTCTCGGCGCCGCTCGCGCCGCCCTCGCGGCCGGTGGTGGCGATCGAGTAGAACGGTACGAAGGCGATGCCCTCCTCGCCGCAGAACCGTACGAACTCGTCTTGGTCCGGCCGCATTCCGATGCCGTACGGGTTCTGCACGCAGACGACCGGTGCGATGGTGCGGGCCTCGGCGAGCTGTTCCGGGGTGACGTTGGAGACGCCGAGGTGGCGGATGAGGCCGGCCTCGCGGAGCTCGGCGAGGACGCCGAAGCGTTCGGCGAGGGAGTCGGTGCCGAGGATGCGCAGGTTCACGAGGTCGAGGTGGTCCCGGCCGAGCTGGCGCAGGTTCTCCTCGACCTGCCCGCGCAGCTGCGCGGGTCCGGCGTGCGCCGCCCATTCGCCGGACAGGTCGCGGGCCGGGCCGACCTTGGTGGCGATGACCAGGTCGTCCGGATAGGGGCCACCCAGGGCGCTGTTGATGAGCTCGTTGGCGGAGCGCAGCGAGGAGAAGTAGAACGCGGCGGTGTCGATGTGGTTGACGCCGAGTTCGACGGCCTTGCGCAGGACGCCGATGGCGCGGTCGCGGTCGCCCGGAACGGCGTCGGCGCGCAGCGCCGGACCGTTCTGGGGCAGGCGCATCGCGCCGAAGCCGATGCGGTTGACCTCCATGTCGCCGAGCTTCCAGGTGCCCGAGGCCGATGCGTTGATCGTTTCTGTGGTCATGCCGGGGATGATCGCCCATGCGGCGCTCCGGCCGCCACCGGGATTGGCGTGCGGTGGCGGCCGGGCCCGGCTGTCAGCCCCGCCGGGCGCGCAGGACGCGGAAGGCGGTGTACAGGGCGAGTGCCGTCAGGGCCAGGACGGTGGTGGTTTCGATGAGCTGGGTCTGCCAGTAGTGCGACACGGGGTTGGTAGTCGGCGTACCGGCCGGTGACCTGGAGGTCGGCGGGACAGACGCCCATGCCGCCGGAGCGTTCGCGGCAGGCCCATGAGGGCAGCCGCTCGCCCGTGGCGGTGAGGAGTCCCGAGTCGACCAGGAAGGAGGAGCGCGGCAGCGCGAGGTCCGCGTACTCGGACAACGGGGTGGTCCTGGTCACCGGGGTGAGGACCGACCAGCGCAGGTACCCGAACAGCACGAGGACCAGGCCCGTGACACCGCCCGCCACCAGCATGGCGGGCAGCGTGCGCCGCAGCCACTGGCCGACGACGGCTCCGACTCCCACGCCCAGCAGGCAGTAGGCGACGATGACCGGGCCGGTGGCCTCGTACGTGCCCCGGTCGGCCCAGGAGAGCTGGTGGCTGCCCGCCACCGGAGCCCAGCCGAGGCGGTACACGCCGATCATGGCGGCCGCGCACCCCGCCGAGACCACCGCGGCGACCACGGTCTTCGAGGCGAGCCAGGCCTTCGGGGTCGTCGACTGGGTCAGGGCGAGCCGGTAGGTGCCGCTCTCCGTCTCCCGGGCCAGCATCGGGCCGGCCACGAACGCCGCCACCAGCACCGGCAGGAGCAGCATGCCGCGGCCCGCCCCCTCCATGGCGATGCGCAGCATGCTGTACCAGCGGTTCGGGTACAGCGTTCCCGGTTCGGAGGCCAGCAGTCGCAGGGCGACGGCGGCGACGAGGGCTGCGGCGACGGCGACGGGCAGCGCCCACAGGGCGCGCCGGTGCTGGCGGACCGCGACCCAGCGCGGGCCGTTCAGGGTCAGGGCGCTCATCCCCGCACCGCCCCGGTGGCGGCGGGACGGACGTCGAGGGCCGGGACGGCGAGGGCCGGGGCGTCGGGGGCGCGGAGGTGCGCGAGCAAGAGTTCCTCCAGGGTCGGGTAGGCGGTCTGCCACGTCCCGGGGGCTATCGGGCCCCCCGGCCTTACGAGGGTGACCAGTTGACGGCCGGTGGTGCGGGATTCGACGACGGTGTGCGCGGCGAGCTCGCCCGCGGCCGCGGCGGGGCCGGTCAGCAGGCGGTGGCTCGCGATGACGTCCTCGATGGGGCCGGAGAGGCGGATCCGGCCGCCGTCGACGAGGAGCAGGTGGTCGCAGGCGCCTTCCAGCTCGGTCAGGAGGTGCGAGGACATCACCACGGAGGTGCCGTTCTCGGCGGCGTCGCCCATGAGCGTGCCCATGAGCTGCTGCCGGGCGAGGGGGTCGAGGTCGGCCATCGGCTCGTCCAGCAGGAGCAGGGCGGGCCGCTTGGCCAGGGCGAGCGCCAGGGCGACGCGGGTGCGCTGGCCCCCGGAGAGGGACCGGACCCGGGTGTCCTCCCGGAGCCCGCCGGCTTCGACGATCCGCGCCGCCTTCCCGGCGTCCCAGCGCTCCGGGTTGAGCTCGCGCCCCATGCGCAGGGTCTCGCCGATGGTCAGCTGCGGGTACAGGGGCTTGTCCTGGGCCACGTACGCCGTCGTCGCACGCGACGCCGACGTGCCGATGACGCCCTCGGTCGGCCGCACCAGTCCCGCCGCGAGCGTCAGGAGCGAGGACTTGCCCGCTCCGTTCGGGCCGACGAGGGCGCAGACGCGCCCCTCGGGGAGCCGGAAGGAGCAGTCGCGCAGCGCCCAGGCCCCTCGTCGTCCGTAGCGCAGACCCAGGCCCTCGACCTCGATCACCATGTCCGTCACGCGTCGTCCCCCTTGAAGTGTGCGTCGAGTACGGCGGTGAAAAGGGCGGCGGCGTCGTCCCGTGCCAGACCCGAGTCACTGGCCCGTCGTGCCCAGTCCGCCAGTTCGGCCCACAGCGGCGAGTCGGCCGGTGCGGCGCCCAGGGACTTTCGGACGAAGGTGCCCAGGCCGCGCCGCGCCTCGACGAGGCCCTCACGTTCCAGCTCCCGGTAGGCCTTGAGGACCGTGTTCGGGTTGATGGCGGTCGCCTCGACGACCTCCCGCGCGGTGGGGAGCTTGTCCCCGGGCACCAACAGGCCCAGGCGCAGGGCCTGTTTGGTCTGCTGGACGATCTGGAGGTACGTGGCCATGCCGCTGCGCCGGTCGATGCGGTATTCCAGCACGCCCCATCACCACCCTTTCACTAATTAAGTAGTGAAAGGGTGGTGCATCGCGCGGACATCTGTCAACCCGTCAGGAGTAGACACTGTCTACTCACGCCTGGTAGACAGTGTCCATGGAATCCGGGAGCCCGCTCCGCGAGCGGTTGATCGACGTCGGGGTGGAACTGGTCACGGCCGAGGGGAGCGGCGCCGTGGGACTGCGGGAGATCGCCCGGCGCGCCGGGGTCTCGCACGGCGCGCCGCGGCGGTACTTCCCCACGCACCGGGCCCTGTTGTCGGCCATCGCCCGGCGCGGGTTCGCCGACCTCGGCGCCCGCTTCGCCGCCGGGGGCGCCGAGGACGCCGCCCCGCGCGAGCGGGTGCGGGCACTGGCGACGGCGTACGTCGGCTACGCGCTGGAGCAGCGGGGCATGTTCGAGCTGATGTTCCGTCACGACCTGCTCGACAGCACGGGGGACGAGCCGTCGGACGGGCCGCGGCTGCGGGAGTCGACCCTGCCCCTGTTCGCCCTGCTCGTCGGTCTCGTCTCCCGGTGCGGGGCGCGGGAGGCCGAGGTGACCGCCGCCGCCCTGTGGGCCAACCTGCACGGACTGGCGCAGCTGTGGGCGTCGGGCAGTCTCCCGCTCGTCCTGGAGGACGGCGCGCGGGCCGGCGTCGACCGGCTCGTGGGCGCCGCCCTGGACGCCCACCTCGGCCCGGAGCCGGCGTGAGGCGGCATCTCGCGCTCCTGGTGAGCGTGAGCGCGGCCATGCTCGTCGCCCTCGACGGCACGGTGCTGATCGTGGTCCAGCCCGCCCTGCGGCGCGACCTCGGGGCGAGCGCGGCGCAGGTGCAGTGGACGAGTACCGCCTACCTGCTCACGGTCGCGGCGTTCCTGGTCATCGCCGGACGCCTGGGCGACCGGTACGGGCACACGCGGCTGCTGCTGACCGGCGTACTGGGGTTCGCGGCGGCCTCGGCCGGGATCGCGCTCGCGCCCGGCGTGGGCTGGGTCATCGCGCTGCGGGCCCTCCAGGGGCTGTTCGGGGCGCTGATGCAGCCCGCCACGCTCGCGCTGCTGCGCCTCGCCTATCCGCCGGAGCGGCTGGCCACGCCGGTGGCGGTGCGGACCGGCGCGATCGGGCTGGCCGCGGCGGCGGGGCCGCTGCTGGGCGGGGTGGTCGTCGCGCAACTGGGCTGGCGGGCGGTGTTCCTGGTCAACGTGCCGGTGGCCGTGGTCATCGCCGTCCTCGCGGCGGCCGTACGGGTTCCCGCGCCGCCCCGCACCGGGCCGGCTCCGATGGGCGTGGCGGGACCGGCGCTGCTCGCGGCGGCCGTCGCGGCGGCGGTGTACGCGCTGACCGGGGCCGCGGAGCACGGCTGGACGGCCTCGGGAACCCTGCTCGGCTTCGGGGCGGCGGCCGGTCTCGCCGTGCTGTTCGTAAGGGGCGAGCGGCGCGGGCCCCGGCCGCTGGTGCCGGCCGCGGTGGCCCGGTCGAGGCCGGTCGCGGCGTCGATGGCGCTGCTGCTGGCCGTGTCGGCCGGGATGTTCGGGGCGCTGTTCACGGCGACGTTCCTGCTCCAGGACGTACGGGGGCTGGACCCGCTGGAGACGGGGCTGCGGGTGCTGCCGATGACCGCGCTGATGGTGGCCGGGGCGCCGGTGGCGGGGGCCGCGCTGCGCCGGGTGGGGCCCCGGCGTACGGCGCTGGCCGGGACGGTGCTGGTGGCGGCCGGGATCGCGGGACTGGGCTCGGGCGGACCGGTGGCGTTCGGGGTGCTGGGCGCCGGGTTCACGGCCGTGATGGTCACCGCGACGGCCTCCGTCGTGGGTGATGCCCCGCCCGGCTACGCGGGGGTCGTGGGCGGGCTCAAGCAGACCGCGATGAACGTCGGTCCGGCCCTCGGGATCGCCGTGGCGGCCGGTTCGGGCGCCGGGGCCGCGGGCCCGGCGGCGGCGGACGCCGCCGGCCGGACCCTCGTCGGGCTCGCCGCGCTGGCCGCCGTCGGTCTGCCGGCGGCCGCGGCGCTGCCGGGCCGCGTCCGCCCGGCGGCGCCCGGCGCCTCCCGCGGGGTCCGGCCCGGCGTGGGGGGCCGGGCCGGACCCCGCGGGAGGCGGGTCAGGGGGTGAGGGTCCAGCGCTGGGCGGCGGCGCCCGTGCAGGCGGCCCGGGTGAGCCGGGTCCCGTCGGCGGTGCCGGACCCGGCGGGGGCGAGGCACTGGCCGACGGTACGGAGGCTGCCGTCGGGGGCGGTCTGCCACTTCTGGCCGGGGCCGGCGCCGCAGGTCTGGACGGTGACCTTCGCGGGGTCCGTGCCGTCGAGGCAGACCCCGGCGAGGCCGGTGAGGCGGCCGTCCGGGCGCAGCGTCCAGCGCTGGTTCGGGCCGCCGTGGCAGGAGTACAGGGTGGGTTCGGTGCCGGGGGTCGTGGCGCTGTGCGGGAGGTCCGCGCAGCGCCCGGAGGCGGCGTTGACGAGGGTGGCGTCGGCCGGGAGGGGGGCCGGCCTGCCGGTGAGGGTGAGTTCGGCGACGCTGGTCCACGGGCCGCGGCCGCCCGCCTCGGTCAGGGCCCTGAGGCGGAGGTAGCGGCCGGTCCTGGGGGCGAGGGTGACGGTCCGCGCGGCCGGGGTGTCGGCGAAGGTGCCGGTGGCGGCCGGGGTGCCCCAGTCGGTGGTGGTGTCCGAGACGTGGACCTCGTAGGCGCCGATCCTGCCGTTGGTCCCGCCGTCCTGGCGGGGCAGGTAGCCGAGTCCGTCGACGGTGTGGCGGGCCCCGAGGTCGAGGACGATCTCGTGCGGCAGGGCGGCGGGGGTGCCGGAGGACCAGGCCGTGTGCCAGAAGGTGGCCGGGTCGCCGTCGAAGGCGTTGGCGGCGGCGCCGTTCTCGGCCGTGGTCTCCTGGCTGTCGGCGGAGACCAGGCTCCACCCCGCCCGGTCCAGGGGCGGCGAGGAGACCGGGACGGGTTCGGCCGCCGGGACGGTGACTCCGGTGGCGGTGACGGTGAAGGCCCCCGCCTTCGTACCGGTCTTGACCCACAGGACGCCCGCGCGGTCGGCCGGGTCGAAGAACCAGCCCGTCGCGGCGGCGTCGTAGGCGCTCTTGGTGGTGAGGCGGGTCAGCGGGGTGCCGTCCGCGGTGAGGGCGCCGGGGGCGGAGGCCACGTGGAGGCTGAACTCGTAGCCGCGGGAGGCGGGTTTGCCCCGGTAGCTGCCGGTGGGGGCGCCGACGGAGACGGTGACCGTGCCGGATCCCGTCGCGGGCGCGGTGACGTCCACGCGCTGGCGGGCGTAGGCGCCCGATTCGTGGGCCCGGGTGAGGCCGTCGTCCTCGTAGAGGCTGAAGGTGGAGGCGCCGCGGGGGTGGATGTCGTAGGTGAGGGTGGAGACCGGCTTCTCCCCGGTGTGGTTCATCTGCGGCCACATCGGGACGATCGCGCCGCCCTTGACGAACAGCGGCAGGGTGTCGAGGGGGGCGCTGTAGCCGTTCAGCCAGCCGGGTCCGGCGTACGTCCTGCCCGTCCAGTAGTCGGTCCAGGTGCCCGCGGGCAGGTAGATGCCGTCGCGCACCGCGGTGTCGGAGACGACCGGGGCGACGAGGAAGGAGTCGCCCGCCATGAACTGGCCGCTGGTGGCGTTGCCGCGGGCCACCGGGTCGTCGGGGTACTCCAGGACCATGGCGCGCGTGCTGGGCACCCCGCTCTCGTGGGCGACGCGGCTCATCGTGTACAGGTAGGGCATCAGCCGCATCTTCAGTTGGAGGTACTTGCGGTTGACGGAGAGGTACGGCTCCGCGAACCGCCAGGGCTGCTTGTCCTGGTAGCCGGCCGAGGGGTTGGTGGCGCCCCAGCCGGACATGGTCATGAAGGCGGGGGTGAAGGCCTTCCACTGGAGGTCGCGGACGTACGTCTTGGGGCTGCCGCCGAAGATGCCGTCGACGTCCCCGGCGGCGTAGTTGAGGCCGGACAGTCCGGCGCCGGTGATGGCGGGGACGTGCCAGCGCATGTCGTCCCAGGTGCCGTGGGTGTCGCCGGTCCAGACGACGGCGTTGCGCTGGGTGCCCGCCCAGCCGTCGACCGTCCAGACGTACCGGCGGGCGTCGGAGTTCTTCTCGATGCCCTCGACCGCCTGCCGCACCCCGTCGAAGGCGTACTTGTAACCGCTGCCGATCCAGGCGACGTCGGTCTTGACCCCGCGGCTGCCGGCCGTGCCCACCTCGTCGGCGATGGAGCCGAGACCGGTGGAGGTCCACAGGCCGGTCTGGAAGCCCTTGGCCTTCAGGGCGTCGACGGTGGACTTCAGGGGCTTGGTGTAGCCGCACCCGTAGCCGTCGTTGGGCAGGAACCAGCCCGAGGGCATGTCGGCGGCACGGGCGTCGGCCGCGTACCCGACGACGTCGGGGGTGGTCTGGTGACGGAGGCGGCCGTGGTCGCCCTGGTAGTCGGGGTTGGAGGCGTTGAAGCAGTCGGCGTTGCCGAGTTCGAAGCCCCACTGGGGTGCCATGAAGGGTTTGCCGCTGACGTCGGTGTAGGCGTCGAGGACGGACTTGAGGGAGGTCCCGGTGAAGTACCAGGCGTCGAAGCGGTTCTCGTCGTGGGTGAGGGCCGTGGGCGCGTCGAAGGCGTACGAGCCGGGGGCCCAGGTGTTGCGCATGACGCCGTAGCCGTTGGTGGACATGTAGAAGGGGGCGGGGCTGGCGTTGTCGTTCTCGCGCCACTTGTTGTCGACGGCGACGGGGACGGTCTTGCCGCGCAGCGCCCATTCGCCGAGCCGCAGGCCGGTGCCGTAGAACTGTTCGTCGGCTCCCCGCGCGAGGTACTGGGTGGTCTTGCCGCCGCCCCAGGTGGTGGGCCGCGTCTCCTGCCAGACGAGGGTGGAGTCGTCGGCGCGGTAGACCGAGAACCGCAGGGGCGACTTCTCGACGTGGATGGACAGCGCGCCGGTGGTGATCCGGTAGTGGGTGCCCGCGTCCGAGTAGGCGGTGTCCACCGGGCCGAAGTCGGTGGTGGGCGCCAGGTCGGAGCCGGCCGGATCGTCGGTGAAGGAGCCGTCGGGCGACAGCCAGAGCCGGAAGACGTCGGCACGGGCGACGGTCACGCGGGCCTTGGCCCCGCTGGACGTGCTGACGGTGAACGTGCCGCCGGCCCGGGTGAAGCCGGTGACCGTCCCGGCGGTCGCGGCCGGTGCGCTCGCACCCGTCGGCGGGGCGGATCCGGCGGCGCGCGCGGTGGCCGGTCCGGCGGCGGCGAGGCCCGCGACCGCGAGGGCGGCGGCGAGCAGCGCCTTGAGCGGGGACCGCAGGACCCGGCGGGCGGGGGTCGCACGCGGGTGGCCGGTGCGGCGGGCGGGTGGGGGGTCGTGCCGGTCGCGCCTCGTGCTCGGTGTCATGGGGCAGCTCCTCGTGCGGTCCGGATCGCGGACACACCTCTTTGGCATGCTCCCGGCAACATAGCCGTCCCGGCGCTCCGTTTGAAGGAAGTTGCTCGAAGTCGTCACCTACCACGCAGCTTTGAGCACCACACTGCCCCGTGCGCACACAACACGACGCCCCCGGCGGGCCGTTGCGGCGGCCTGCCGGGGGCGAGGGCGGACCGGCCCGTCAGCCGGTGGTGACGCGGATCTTGGACTGGCCGTGGCCGAGGCGCTCCCAGTCCTCCATGAAGCGGGCCTTCAGTCCGTGCTTGGCCGCCAGGTCGACCAGGGTCTGCGTGCGGTAGTAGAAGTCCTCGCGCAGGACTTGGTGTTCGGTGCCCTCGGTGCGGTCGAAGGTGAAGTCGAACCAGCCTCCCGGCGCCAGTACCCGCCCCACGTGGGCGAGGCACTCGTCGATGATCCCGATCGGCGAGTGGGAGAAGACGCTGTGCGCGTGCACCACGTCGAAGTGGTGGTCGGGCAGGAAGTCCAGGGTCAGGTCCTGGGTGATGGTGAGGTGCGGCAGCTTGTCCTGGAGTCCGCGCCCGGTCAGGGTCTGCTTGGCGGCTATGAGGATGTCGGGCGAGATGTCGATGCCGTAATAGTGGCCCGTCTCCAGGTGCTCGATGAACCGCCAGCCGGCCCGCAGGTTGCCGCAGCCGATGTCGAGCATGCGGTGCCCGGGCGTCAGGCCGTGCTCCGTCAGGTAGTCGAACTGCATCTTGCCGAGCGCCAGCCAGCGGTCGTGGGTCTGGCTGCCGACGGCCGCCTCCGGATTGCGGCCGGTGTCGGAGGCCATGACGGCCCGGTAGTAGCCCACGTGGTCGGGGTGCTTGAAGCGCAGCCAGCTGTCGCGGGCGGCGCGCCGCACGTAGGGGGCGATACGGGTCGGGTTGCCCAGCGCGTAGCGGACCTTGTGGGCGACGCTGGCGCGGTCGGCGGTCAGGTTCTTCTTGGTGGCCATGAGGGGTCCCCCCTGGGGTACGGAGAAGAGGTGCGGAGAAGACCTGCGATGGCGTACGGGCGGCGCGGGGCGCCCCGTACGGCGGCGGTCGGTCCGTACGGAGGTCAGGCCGTACGGAGGTAGGTCGTACGGAGGTCAGGCCGTACGGCGGCGCAGGACGGTCAGGGTGACGGCGATCAGGACGGCCGCCAGGCCCAGGTAGAGCGCGGTGTCGATCCACTGGAAGGTCCAGAAGTCGCCGCTGGGATAGACCTTGTGGAAGCGGCTGACGAACCCGTGCTCCTCCATGCACAGCCGGGCCTCCTCGCCGGAGGTGCGGCACACGTCGTTGATGGAGAACTCCCGGCCGTCCGGCGTGAGGTAGCCGAACTCGCCCGTGGACCAGGCGCTGCCGACGCGCCGCTTCGGCGTCATGCCCGGGGTGATCCTGGTCTCCGGGTCGATCCAGCTGGTCCGGAAGAAGGTCATGGCCAGCATGACCGTGCCGATCACGCCGAAGGCCGCCCCCATGGCCGGCAGGACCTTGCGGGCCAGCAGTCCGGCGAGGGTTCCGGCGGCGAGCGCGAACAGGGCGCCGGCCAGCGGGGCCGGGCCGGTCGCGTTGTAGATCGCGGCGTCGTGCCAGTAGGGACCGTCGAGGGTGTTGGCGATGGGCAGCCAGTACCAGGCGACGAGGGCCGCGACGACCGCCGAGGCCAAGACGGCGAAGAGAGCCGCGAGGCCGAAGCGGGCGGCGAACCAGCCGCGCGGGCCGACGCCCTGGGTGAGGGCCACCTTGAAGGTGCCGCTCTCCAGCTCCCGGCCGATGAGCGGGGCACCCCAGAACACGCCGATGAGGGCCGGGACCGCCAGGCCGAGCGTGCCGAGCATGCGGATGCGGCCGGTGTTCTCGTCCATGATCTCGAAGGTGGCGGGGCCCTCGCACTCGCCGTTCCAGCCGGGGCAGGGCACCCACCCGTACTCCTCGATGAGCTGCACCATCCCGGAGCGCTGGTACGCCACCCACACCGCGCAGCCGACGAGCAGGAGCGTACCGGCCAGGATCAGCAGCCGCTGCTGGCGCCAGGCCAGCCAGAGCGCGCCCTTCATGCGGCCGCCTCCGTCTTCTCGGTGGGGTGGGCGGCGGGGCGCGGGGCGCGCAGGTGTGCGAGCAACAGGGTTTCCAGGGAAGGGGTTTCGGCGATCCAGCGGTCACCGGGGACGAACGGGTCCCCGGGAGGCGTCCGGACGAGGGCGGTGACCTGACGGCCGCTGGCGGCGGCGTGCACGACGGCACGGCGGTCGAACGAGCGGGGCAGGCCGTCGGCTTCCATCGGGTCGGCGCGACCGGTGAGCCAGGCGTGCCCCTCGCAGAGCTTCTGGACGTCCCCGGCCAGCCGGACGCACCCCCGCTGGAGGAGGACCACGTGGTCGCAGACGTCCTCCATCTCGGCCAGGACGTGCGAGGACATCAGGATGCTGGTGCCGCGTTCGGCGGCCTCCGCCATGAGCAGGGACATCACCTCGTGCCGGGCGAGCGGGTCGAGGTCGGCGAGCGGCTCGTCCAGCAGGAGCAGGTCCGCGCGCTTGCCGAGGACCAGGGACAGGGCGACCCTGGTGCGGTTGCCGCCGGACAGGGAGCCGATCCGGGCCCGGAAGGGGATGTCCCCCTGGCGTACGAGCCGTTCGGCGGCGGACTGGTCCCAGTGGCGCGGGTTGAGTCTGCTGCCCATGTGCAGGGTCTCCTCGACGGTGAAGCCGGGGTAGAGCGGCTTCTCCTGCGCGAGGTAGGCGGTTCGGCGGCGGGCCTCGGAGGTGCCGGGGGCGGCACCGAAGACGCGTATCTCGCCGCCGGACGGGCGCATCAGGCCCGCGGCGAGCTGGAGCAGCGTGCTCTTGCCCGCGCCGTTGGGGCCGACGAGCGCGGTGATGCGGCCCGGGGGCAGCTCCACGTCGCACCCGTGCAGAGCCGGCCTGCCGCCGAACTCCCGCCCGAGGCCCGTCGCCCGTAGTGCCGGAGCGTGGGTCGGATCGCTCACGCCGTTTCCTCTCTCGACGGACCGGGCCCCTGGGGCCCGGAGGTGCTGAAGCTTTCGTCCACGGTCGCCGCGATGAGCGCCGTGATGTCCTCGCGGCCGAGTCCCGCCTCGCGCGCCTGGAGCATCCAGGCGGCCAGGGCGAGGCGCAGCGGCGAATCGGCCGCCGCCCCGGGGTGGGACAGGGACCGGCGCACGAAGGTGCCCGCGCCGGGGCGCGGCTCGACGAGCCCTTCGCGCTCCAGCTCCCGGTACGCCTTCAGGACGGTGTTCGGGTTGATGGCGGTCGCCGCGACCACTTCACGGGCCGTCGGCAGCCGGTCGCCCGGTTCGAGCACACCCAGACGCAGCGCCTGCTTCACCTGGGTGACGAGCTGCAGATAGGTGGCTACGCCGCTGCGACGGTCGACTCGGAATTCCATCAGCTCCACCTCATTCCACTAACACGTTAGTGGAATAGTGCAGGGTGGAGGCGGGCTCGTCAAACGGCGCGGAGTATGACCGAACCGTCACAGGCTCCGAAGGGTGGAACGCGCAGGCCGCGAGGCACATCTAGGGGTTCGGCGGGCCCTGACGCGGGACCCGCCGACGAGTCGGCGAGAACCGGCCGGCCGACGCGCGAGCGGCCGGGCCGGGTGTGAGCAGCAAGGTGGGGCGCTGGAATGAAGGCGGAAACGGTGGCGGGCGAGGCGACGGCGGCCGGTGGCGACGGAACGCCGGAGGGCGGGAACGCCGTTCCGGCCCCGGACCCGGCCCTGCGGGACACCACCACAGGGGGGACTCCGGAGGACCGGGCGGAGGACGCCGCGGGCGTGCCCGGTTCCGGGGACGGGAAGCGGATCGCTCCGGGCGGGGACGAGCCCGTACGGGACGCCGCCGCCGGCGGGGGCGAGTCGGCTCCGGAGGATTCCGACGCGGACTCGGGCGCGGACGCGGACACCGACGCGCCGGCCGGGGAGGCCGAAGCGGACGTCGAGGCGGACGTCGAAGCGAGCGCCGGCACCGAGGACCCGGCCGAACTTCCGCCGCGCGACGACGAGTCCGCGGCGGCGGGCGAAGCTGCCCGCGAGGCTGCGCCCGCAGCCGGGCGGAGCGGCACCGCGGATGACGACGACGCGGACGACGGCGAAGCGGACGGGGGCGCACCGGCCGGGCCCGACGCCGGGTCGGAAGCCGGTGCGCCGCGACCGGCACAGGACCACGCCCCGGACGACGCCCCGGCCAACGCCACGGAGGCGGAAGAGGCCGACGCGACGGACGAACCCTCCTCGACGACCGCGACCGGCACCGAACTGGGCGACGACGCGGACGACGCGAACGGCGCAGGCGACTCGGACGACCCGGACGGCGGCACCGCAGCGCCCGAGGCAGGAGCCGGCGCCGGTCCCGACGCCGATGCGGGAACCGGTACGCCGGACGCCGCCCCGGCCGCACCCACGGCGGAGGACGCGCCCGACGATGCGGCCGAACCCGCGGAGGAGGTCGGAGCCGCCACCGCGGCGGCGGCAGACGCACCGGCCGGAGCCGCGCCGGGCGAAGGCGCTGCCGCCGGCGCCTCCGTACGCCGGACCCCGTCCTGGGCCAAGCCCGACGCGGAGCGCGGGGCGCGGGAGCCGGCCCGGGACCGCACCCCGGGCACCACTTCCGGCGAGCCCCGCGAGGCCGACGCCGCTGCCGGGCCGAAGGGCGGTAAGACGGGGGCCGGCGACGAGTCCGATGCCGAGCGGACCAGTACGTTCGTCGCGCTCAAGGACCCCGGCAGGCCCGCACCCGTGGCCGTCGCCGCGCGGCCCGTCGCGGAGCCGCCCGTGGTGGAGCCGACGCGGGAGGCGCCGCTGCCTCCGCTCGACCTGCTGGCCGAACTGACCAACACCGCTCCCCCGCCGGAGACCACGCGCCGCACGCTCACGCGCCGCGTCAAGGTGTGGACGCCGATCCTGCTCCTGCTCGCCGCCGCCGCCACCGGGGCCCAGCTGATGCGTCCCCTCCCGGCGCCGCAGCTCGTCGCCGGGTCGACGACGTACACCCTGGAGGGGACCACCTCGATCCCCTGGCCGGCGAAGGGCCAGGCGGCGGTGCGCGTCCCGGGCTCCGGAGAGATCGGGACCTTCGGCGAGCAGAAGCCCATGCCGACGGCCAGCGTGGCGAAGGTGATGACGGCCTACGTCATCCTCAAGGAGCACCCGCTCCGCAAGGGCGAACCGGGTCCGCGCATCGAGGTCGACGCCAAGACGGTGGCCGACGGCAACTCGGACGACGAGTCGCGGATCGAGGGGCTGACCGCGGGGACGACCTTCAGCCAGCAGGACATGCTGAAGATGCTGATGATCCCCTCCGCGAACAACATCGCCCGCCTGCTGGCCCGTTGGGACTCGGGCAGTGACTCGACGGACGCCTTCGTCGCGAAGATGAACGCCGCCGCCAAGGAACTCGGCATGAACGACACCACGTACACGGATCCCAGCGGCCTGGACTCCGGAACCGTCAGCACCGCGGCCGACCAGCTCAAGCTCGGGGAAGCGGTCATGAAGGAGGAGGTGTTCCGTGCGATCGTCGCGCTTCCCAGCGCGACCATCGAGGGCCTGCCCAAGCCGATCGAGAACAACAACAGCAGCCTGCTGCTGTCCAACGGGCTGAGCATCAAGGGCATCAAGACCGGGTCGAGCACGCCCGCCGGCGGCACCCTGCTGTGGGCGGCCTACAAGACGGTCGGGGACGAAACCCCGCTGATCCTGGGCGCGATGATGGAACAGCGCGTCGACGGCCCGGACCCGAACGCCTTCAAGGCCCTCGGGTTGGTGAAGGAGAACAGCCGCAAGGTGATCGAGGCCGTCCGTACGGCGCTGACCTCGGCGCCGGTGATCCGCAAGGGCCAGGTCGTGGGCCACGTGTCGGACGGCCTCGGCGGGTCGACGCCGCTGGTGGCCACGAAGGACCTCAACGTGATAGCCGTACCGGGCCAGCAGCTGCGGCTCTCGCTCGGCCCCGGCACGAAGCCCGTGCCGCACGAGGCGAAGGCGGGCACCGCGGTCGGTGTCCTCACCGTGGGCGAGGGCGCGGGCGCGAAGTCCGTGCCGGTCGCGGTCGAGCGCGCCCTGACCGGGCCGTCGTTCGGGACCCGGGTGACACGCCTGTCCTGAACCCCGTTCCACCCCGGCCGTCCGGCCGGCGCCACACCCCCGGGCCCCGTCCGGGCCGGCCTTCGCGGGCCGCCCGGGCGGGGCCTACGCGTTGGCGATGACCAGCAGGGTGCGGGCCGCGGCCTCGCGCCCGCCCAGCCCGCAGCGGTGCGGTACCTCGCCGCGGTGGTGGGCGCTCTGTCCGGCGCGCAGGACGAGCGGCTCCTCGCCCTCGACCTCCAGGACGATCTCCCCCTCCAGGACGTAGAGGAAGTCCTCCCCCGGGTGTTCGAACCAGCCGCGTTCGCCCTGCCCCGGTTCGAAGTGGTGCTCGTAGGCCTCCATCAGGCCGCTGCGCCCGCCCGGGATGAGCACCTGGGCCACCTGTCCGGCGGCCTCGCTCACGCGGATGACCTGCGGGTCGCTCTCGTGACTGACGACTCCGGGCCGGTCCGGGGGCCGCAGGAAGGTCCCCGGTGTCACGTCGAGGGCCTCGGCGATCCGGTAGATCGAGCTGAGGCTGGGCGTGGCCAGGCCGCGTTCGAGCTGGCTGAGGAAGGGCTGCGACAGGCCCGAGCGGGTGGCCAGTACGGCCATGGAGACGCGGCGGGCGGTACGGCAGCCGCGGATCGCCCGGCCGACCTCGATCGCTTCGGGCGTGGGTTCTGGTCGAGACACGCAGGTGAACGTACCCCATGGCCGATCGGGGGCCCGGGGCTCCCCGGGGAGGTTTCGCACCGCTGCAACACCCCGTTCATAAGCGTGGTCAATTATTGACCTCACTTATGAACGACGTGGTCGACGCGGCCAACGCGGTCGACGCGGTTCAACGAAGGAGTCTTCGCGTGCAAGCCACCCCCTCGCCCACGGGCCGGGCCCTCGGCCGGCTCGGGCCCGCCCTGGGCGCGGCCGGCGCGGTGCTCGCCCTCTGGTCACTGGCCGCCTGGTCCGGCGCGGTGGCCCCGGGGCTGCTGCCCACCCCCGCCGAGACGGCCGCGGCGCTCGTCGAGAGCGCCCGCAGCGGGGTACTGGCCTCCGACCTGGGCGCGAGCCTGGCCCGCGCGGGCCAGGGGTTCGCCCTGGGCTCGCTGATCGGCGGCGCCCTCGGTTTCGCCACGGGGTACCTGCCCCGGCTGTCGGCCGCCGTGACTCCGGTGGTCTCCTTCCTGCGGCCCATCCCGGCCATCGCGCTCGTACCGCTGGCGACGGCCTGGTTCGGCATCGGCGAGAGCGCCAAGCGGTTGCTGATCGCCTACGCCGTCCTGCTCGCCGTCTGGCTGTACGTGCACGACGGGGTGTCCCGCGTACCGGTCTCCCACCTGCGGGCGGCCCGCTCCCTGGGGGCTCCGCTGCACCGGCGCTTCACCGAGGTGCTGCTCCCGGCCGCCGCCCCCGCCCTGCTCGCCGCGCTGCGCTACGGGGCCTCGGTGGCGCTGCTGGCCCTGGTCGCCGCCGAACTGGGCGGTGCGGACAGCGGACTGGCGTACCGGCTCCAGGTCGACGGCCAGTTCCTGCGGGTGGACCGGATGTTCGCGGGGCTGATCGTCCTCGGACTGCTCGGGGTGGCCGCCGATCTCGTACTCGCCGCCGTGGGCCGCCGCTTCGTCCACTGGAGCGCGTCATGAGCCTGACGGTACGGCTGGAGGGCCTGTCGGCCGGCTACGCGAACACCCCCGTCCTGGAACCCACGGACCTGGAGTTCCCCGCGGGGTCGTTCACCGCGCTGCTCGGACCGAGCGGGTGCGGGAAGTCCACGGTGCTGAACACGGTGGCCGGGTTCGTCCGCCCGGCGGCGGGCCGGGTGACGGCCGGCTCCGCGACCGTGGAGGGGCCGGGTCCGGACCGGGGGGTGGTCTTCCAGCACTACGCCCTGTTCCCCTGGCGCACGGCCCGCGGGAACGTCGAGTTCGCCCTCAAGCGCCTCGGGCTGACACGCGCGGAACGCCGCGAACGGGCCCTGGCCGCGCTGGCGGAGGTCGGACTGGCCGACGGAGCGCACAAGTACCCGGCGCAGCTGTCCGGCGGCATGCAGCAGCGCGTGGCGCTGGCCCGCGCCCTGGCCGCGCGGCCCGAAGTCCTGCTGATGGACGAGCCGTTCGGCGCCCTGGACGCGCTGGCCCGGACCCGGATGCAGGACCTGCTGCGGGAGCTGTGGCGGCGCAGCGGCACCACCGTGCTCTTCGTGACCCACGACATCGACGAGGCGCTCGCGCTGGCCGAACGGGTCGTCGTCCTCGGCGGCTCGCCGGGCCGGGTGCTGGCCGATCACCCGGTCGAGCCCGGCCCCCCGGACCCGGACCTGCGCAACCTGATCGCCCGCCACCTCGGCGCCGCCTGACGGGGGCCCTGCCCTCCGGCGGCACCCGCCGAGCCGGGCGGGCCGGGCGGCCCGCCGTCCCGACCGTCCACGTCCCCCGGCCCTCCGTGTCCCCGCCTTCCCGACCGGGTCGCCTTCCGACCGGGCCCGGCGCCCTGCCGTCCCGGCCGGCCCCGGACCCACCCCAGGCCACACCCCGACTCACCGGCATCCCCCTCAGCACACCCCCGACCGCCCCCCTTGGAAGGATCCCGACCCATGCCCAGACCCCGCGCGGTGGCCGCCGTACTGCTGGCTGCCCTGCTCTGCGCGTTCACCACCGCCTGCGGCGGCGCTCCCGCCGGCCCCGACACGTCCGGCGGGCGACTCGCCGTGACCGTGGCCGGCAGCGACCACCTCGGCGGCGCCCCCGTCCACATCGCCGAGGAACGTTCCCTGTGGGCCGCCGAGGGCGTCGACGCCACGGTCACCACCCTGCCCACCGGCCGGGACGCCTTGAACGCCGTGCTCGGCGGCCAGACGCAGCTCGGCATCGTGGGCGACCTGCCCGCCGTGACGGCCGCGCTGAGCGGGCGCGACGTACGCGTGGTCGCCGACCTCTCGCGGTTCTCCGACTGGCGGCTGCTGACCGCCACCGACCGCGGGATCACCGGCTTCGCCTCGCTGCGCGGCCGCAAGGTGGGCGTCCCCCGGGGCACCAACGTCGAGTACGCGCTGAGCCGGATGCTCGCCTCGGCGCAGCTGACCGCCGCCGACGTGACCGTGGTCAACCTGACCCCCAACCAGGTCGCGGCGGCGCTGGCCCGCGGCGACGTCGACGCCGGCGTCACCTTCCCCAGCTTCTACGACGCCGCGCGCACCGCCCTCGGCGACCGCTACGCCGAACTGCCCTTCACCGGCTACACGGCGCGGACCCTGCTGGTCGCGGGCCCCTCGGCCAGCGACGAGGCCGTCACGGCGGTCCTGCGTACGGTGCTGCGCGCCCAGCGGGCGTCGGCCGACGACCCCGCCGCCGCCCGGGCGGCCGTGGTGGCGCAGTCCAAGGGCGCGCTCCAGGCGGGGTACGTCGACGCCTTCCAGCCCCGGTACGCGTACGGCGCGAGCCTGTCCCCCGAGCTGCTGACGCAGCTGACGGACGAGGCCGCCTGGGCGAAGGCCACCCAGTCCCTGCCCGGCGACGCCGACCGGGCGTCCCTGCTGAAGCGGCTGCGCCCGGGCCCGCTGAAGGCCGCCGACCCGTCCGCCGTCACCGTCGGCTGACCTCCCGCACGACGGTGTCCCACCGACCACCACCCACGACCCGTTCACCCCACGCCCCACAGGAGCCCTTCATGACCGTCGACCAGAACACCCTGCGCCGGCGCGGCACCGGCCTGCGCGCCCACGATCCCGAGCGCAGCCACGGCGGCTACACGCTCTACACCCCGATCACGGGGGACGGCGAGATCCACCTCGTCGACATCGAGGGGCGGACCGCCCACACCTGGAACTCCCCGCACCCGCCCGGCCGGCAGGCACAGCTCCTCCCGAACGGCAACCTCTTCTACGCGGCCAAGGACACCTCCGGGCCGACGCTCTTCCCGATCTGGGACGTCTACCACGGCGGCATCTTCCAGGAGCTCGCCCCCGACTCCACGGTGCTGCGCGAGGTCCGGCACCCCTTCCACCACCACGACGCCTCCGTCCTGCGGAACGGCAACCTGCTCGTCACGGTCGTGGAGCCGCTCTCCCCGGCCGACGCCGCCCGCATCCGCGGCGGCATCCCCGGCTCGGAGGCGCCGGGCGGGGTGATCTACGGGGACGTGGTGTACGAGCTGACCTGGGAGGGCGAGACGGTGTGGCGCTGGGCGGCCATCGAACACCTCGACCCCGAGGAGGTTCCGCTGAACCCGCACTTCGCGCGCGAGCACTGGCCGATGGCCAACACCGTCAACGAACTCGCCGACGGCGGGATCGTGGTGGGCTTCCGCAGCGCGTCGACGACGGTGGCCGTCGACCGTGCCGACGGCTCGGTGCGCTGGCGCATCGGGCCCGACGTACTGGCCCAGCAGCACCACCCCCACGAGCTGCCGGGCGGCACCATCCTGGTCTTCGACAACGGCACGTACCGCGACACGACGTCCGTGCCGTACTCGCGGGTGCTGGAGCTGGACCCGGTCACGGGCAAGGAGGTGTGGTCGTACGAGGACAACCCGCCGCAGAACTTCTACAGCCCGTACATGTCGAGCGCGCAGCGGCTGCCGAACGGGAACACCTTCATCGCCGAGGGGTCCTTCGGGCGGCTCTTCGAGGTGACCCCCGAGGGGGACGTGGTGTGGGAGTTCGTGGTCCCGGAGTTCGGTTCGTTCAGCCGGGGCACCGGTCTGGAGTCCTCGCGCGGCGCCCAGAACTCGGTGTTCCGCGCCTACCGGTACGGGGCGGAGCAGATCCCCTGGCTCTGAACGGCGTACGGCCGGTCCCCCCGCTCCCGGCTACCCGGGGAGGGGGACCGGCCGTGCCGGTGTGGCTGCGTCAGTTGTTCGAACCCACGGTGTTGTCGTGACCCGCGTTGAAGACGTCGTCCGCGGCGAACTGGAACCAGTCGCCGAAGACGAGGGTGTAGTTGTTGCCTTCCGGAACGGTCACGGTCACGTCGGCGCTCGCGACGGAGGCGCCGCCGAAGACGAGGGCGCCGGCGGCGAGGACCGTGAGGACGGAGCGGACAGATCGCATGGATCCACCTTTCGAAAGGGAGGGGGCAAGCACCGAAGGTAGGCAACGGCGGCCCGGCTGTCCCGGCGCCCGACCGCGCAGGCGCGAGTCCCATCCGAATGGACCAGCCGCGCGGACCGGCGTACGGACCGGCCTACGGCCCCCCGGCGGGCGGTGGCCGGAAGCAGCCCCACGGAGGTGAACGCGGGGCTACGGGCTGGTAACTTGCGCGGGTTGATCAAGGCCGGGGGGCCGGTTGCACCCTGCCGCCCGGCAGAGCCACCCCCCGAGCAAGGAACCACATTGGCCCGCACCGTCCGCACGACGGCCCTCGCCTTCGTACTGTCCGCCGCGCTGCTGCCCGCGGCCCCGGCCTTCGCCGCCGACGCCCCCGCACCCCACCTGGACGCCGTGGAGCAGACCCTGCGCCAGGTGTCCCCCGGCCTGGAGGGCTCCGTCTGGGAGCGCACCGCCGGGAACCGGCTGGGCGCCTCCGCGCCCGGCGGCGCCGACTGGCTGCTCCAGACGCCCGGCTGCTGGGGCGACCCCACCTGCACCGACCGGCCGGGCACCCGCCGGCTGCTCGACAAGACGCGGGAGGACATCTCCAAGGCCCGCCAGAGCGTGGACATATCGACGCTGGCCCCCTTCCCCGACGGCGCGTTCCAGGACGCGATCGTGGCCGGGCTGAAGGAGGCCGCGCAGCAGGGCAACCGGCTCCAGGTCCGCGTCATGGTCGGCGCCGCGCCGATCTACCACGCCAACGTGGTGCCGTCCTCGTACCGCGACGAGCTGGTCACCCGGCTCGGCCCGGACGCCGCGAACATCACCCTCAACGTGGCGTCGATGACGACCTCGAAGACGGCGTTCTCCTGGAACCACTCCAAGCTGGTCGTCGTGGACGGCGGGTCGGTGATCACCGGCGGCATCAACAGCTGGAAGAAGGACTACCTCGACACCGCGCACCCGGTGAGCGACGTCGACCTGGCGCTGTCCGGTCCGGCGGCGGGTTCCGCCGGCCGGTACCTGGACACCCTGTGGGACTGGACCTGCCGCAACAAGGGGAACTGGAGCTGGAGCGCCGCCTGGTTCGCCTCCTCGAACGGCGCCGGCTGCCTCCCGACCCTGCCCCGGCCCGCCTCCCCGCCCGCGGGCGGTGACGTTCCCGTCCTGGCCGTCGGCGGTCTGGGCGTGGGCATCCGGCAGAACGACCCCTCGTCGGCGTTCCGCCCGGCCCTGCCGACGGCCCCCGACACCAAGTGCGGCATCGGGCTGCCCGACCGGACCAACGCCGACCGGGACTACGACACGGTCAACCCGGAGGAGAGCGCACTTCGCGCCCTGGTGGCGAGCGCCACCGAGCACATCGAGATCTCCCAGCAGGACGTCCACGCGACCTGCCCGCCGCTGCCCCGCTACGACGTCCGGCTGTACGACGCGCTCGCCGCGAAGCTGAACTCCGGGGTCAAGGTGCGCATCGTCGTCAGCGACCCGGCGAACGGGGGGCTGGTCGGCAGCAACGGCTACTCACAGATCAAGTCCCTGTCCGAGGTCGGCGACGCGCTGCGCGGCCGGCTGACGGCACTGACCGGTGACGAGGGCCGCGCGAAGGCCACGATGTGCCAGAACCTCCAGCTGGCGACGTTCCGCTCATCGGACAGCCCGACCTGGGCGGACGGCAAACCGTACGCCCAGCACCACAAGCTGGTCTCGGTGGACGACTCGGCCTTCTACATCGGCTCGAAGAACCTGTACCCGTCCTGGCTCCAGGACTTCGGCTACATCGTCGAGAGCCCGGCCGCGGCCCGCCAGCTCGCGACCGGCCTGCTGGCACCGCAGTGGCGCTACTCCCAGGCCACGGCGACGTACGACCACACCCGAGGCCTCTGCGCTCCCTGACCGCTGCCGGCCGGAGGCCGGCACCAGGGTGGATGGCGGCGGCCTCGTCCCGACGGGCGGCGAGGCCGCCGCGCCGTTGCCCGAGCACGGCGTTCGTGCCGCGCGGATATCGGGACCCGGTCCGAACGTCCGGCGGCAACCTCCGCACATCTCCCACGAGATCTCCACGGATCAGATCCACGAGCCTGGAATCTCGGCATTTCGGGTCACCAAGAAGTATCGAAAGGTGCCAAACGGGCGCGGAAAATTAACCTCTCGTCCAGCTATTGATCATGTTACGATCGCTTGAGATGACCCAGAGCGGGCCATCTCGCGTGAATGCCATTAATAGCGGGGGCTCATGGCACACCATCACCTTTCATTCAATCTTGAACACCCTCGGCATGTCGGTGCGGTCATCCTGGCAGCCGGCCGCGGAGAACGCCTCGGCGCGGGACCCAAAGCACTGTTAGAGGTCGGCGGGAAACCACTTCTCCTCCATGTGCTGGAATCCGTCGGTTCCAACTCCAGTGTGGAATCCATCGTGGTGACGGCCCCGCCTGACCTGATGCCGGACTTCCAGGAGTTGGTCGACTCCGCGGACCAAGCCGTTCCGGTCCGCGTCACTCCAGGAGGAGCGAGCCGGCAACTCAGTGCGCAACTGGGGGTAGCGGCCCTCCCGCCGGAGGCGGACTGGGTCGCGATCACCGACGTGGCGCGCCCGTTCACACCGCGGGGGGCGGTCGACGGGCTGCTCGCAGAGCTGCGGGCCATGGCGAAGGACGGGCAGCCCGACCGTTCGCCGTGCGGAATCGTGCCGTCACTGCCCCTGGTCGACAGCCTGCACCTCCTGGACGAAGCTCCGTTCCTGGGGCAGCCCTTCGACAGGAGCCGTCTGCGGGCGGCCCAGACACCCCAGATGTTCGACCGGGCCTGCGTGACCGCCGCTTACGCGGCTGCGGCCGGGGACGGCCTGGCCTTCACGGACGACGCCGGCATGGTCCGCCACTTCGGAGGCGCCGTGGCCGCCGGGCCGGGCGACGCCTCCAACTTCAAGATCACGTATGAGCGTGACCTCTCCTTGGCCGAGGCTCTTCACGCCCACCTGTCGAAGGCAATTCCCCCGCTTCCCGTGGGGTCGTCCCGGCATGGGTGACTTGCAGGGCAAGGTGGCCGTGATCACCGGCGCCAGCTCGGGCATCGGCGCAGCGACGGCGCGCAGGCTGCACGCACTGGGCGCCCGTCTGGTGCTGGGCGCCCGGCGAGGAGATCGCCTCAAGGAACTGGCCGACGAGCTGGGCGACGAGAGGGTCGTATGGGCGGAAGCGGACATCCGCTCGCCCACCCAGGTCGAGGACCTCTTCGCCCGAGCGGTCGACGCGTTCCAGGGTGTCGACTGCCTGATCGCCAATGCGGGAGTGGGCGTGTACGGCGGCATCCTCGACCTGTCCGACGCCCAGGTCGAGGAACTCGTGGACACCAACCTCACGGGGACGATCTGGTCCGTGCGGCAGGCCGTCCCGCTCCTGAGTGCTCGCGGTGGCGACATCGTCCTGGTCAGTTCCGTTGCCGGCCTTCGGGGACGGCCGGACGAAGCCGTGTACGCGGCCACCAAGCACGCCCTCGTCGGGCTCGCCGGATCACTCGACCGTGAACTCCGCCCGAAGGGAATCCGAGTCGCCACCCTGTGCCCCGGAGCGACCGATACGGAATTCGCCATGGGCGGGGGGCGGTCGCCCGACATGCCCGAGCTCAGGACGATGATGCGGGCCGAGGACGTCGGCGACGCCATCGCATACCTCCTTACACAGCCCGCCTCCATGAGGACCCTGATGTGGAGCATGCGCAGCGTTACGTCCGAGAACTGAAATCCATGAGACCGAAAGCTCGTGAATGTCAAACGTGAGATCCATTACCGTCCGCGCGCCGGCCAAAGTGAACTTGCAATTAGGCGTGGGCGGCCGCCGGGATGACGGATACCATGAACTCGCAAGCGTCTTCCTGGCCGTCTCCTGCTTCGATCGAGTGACGCTCACCCCGGCAGAGGAATTACGCGTCACGATCTCGGGCGACACGACCGCCGGGGTTCCTGCCGACGAATCGAATATCGCCGCGAAAGCCGTCCGGCTTCTCGCCAAGAGACACGGTGTTCCCCCGGCCGTCCACGTCCACATAGACAAGCGGATCCCCGTTCAGGGCGGCATGGCCGGAGGCAGCGCGGACGCGGCCGGCGCCCTGGTGGGCTGCAACGCCCTCTGGAACCTGGGCATGAGCCGCCAGGATCTTGGCGGGTTGGCCGCCGAACTCGGTAGTGATGTGCCCTTCAGCGTCCTCGGGGGAGCGGCGTTCGGGTCGGGCCGGGGCGAGCGGCTCACCAGCCTTCCCGTCGGCACCACCTCCCACTGGGTGTTCGCCACGGCCGGTTTCGGGCTGTCCACACCAGAGGTCTTCACGGAGCTGGAACGACGTCGCAGAAACGCGGGACGGCACTGGTCCGCGAGCTCGATCCCGTCACCTCAGATGTCACGGAGACTGGTCGACGCCCTGGCCGGAGGCGACACCGGCGCCTTGGCCGAGACGTTGAGCAACGACCTGGAACCCGTGGCGGCATCGATGCGCCCGGAACTGGCCACGACCCTGACAGCCGGAACGGCCGCCGGCGCCCTCGCCGGAATCCTCTGCGGAAGCGGGGCCACGGTCGGGTTCCTCGTGGCCGACCACCGCGCCGCGCAGACCGTCGCGGACGAACTCATGGCATCAGGAACGTGCACCGCGGCCCACATCGCGCACGGCCCCGTACCCGGACCCGAAGCCACCAGCACGACTGGAGAAAGCACATGACTGCCCAGACCCACTCGGACGCGGAAGTACTGGCGGTCCTCCGCCGGATCTGGGAGGAGGTCCTGGAAGTCGCGGTCGATGATCCCGACGAGAACTTCATCGATCTCGGAGGGGACTCCCTGTTGGCGCTCGTGGTGGCCAACCGCGCACAGGAGGCCGGACTCGCGATGCCGCCCACCGGGGTCCTGCGTCGGCCGACGCTGCGAGAGCTCACCGAAGCCGTCATGGATCCGCGCCAGTTCGAGCAGTGGTAGCCCGCCGCCCCTCGCGCCAGGTCCTGATCGGAAAAGTTGCCGTGGGAGGCGGCGCGGCGATCAGCGTCCAGTCGATGACCACCACGGTGACCGCCGACGTCGACGCGACGAGCCGCCAGATCGAGGAACTGGCCCGGGCCGGCTGCGACATCGTTCGCGTGGCCGTGCCCAGCCGCGACGATGCGGACGCGCTTCCCGACGTGGTCCGCCGTGCCGGGATCCCGGTGATCGCCGACATCCACTTCCAGGCGCGCTACGTGTTCGCGGCCATCGAGGCGGGTTGTGCGGGCGTGCGGGTCAACCCGGGGAACGTGAGGAAGTTCGACGACCGGGTGGCGGACATAGCGGCGGCAGCGGCCGCGGCAGCCGTGCCCGTCCGCATCGGCGTCAACGCAGGTTCACTGGACCCCCGCGTCCTCGCGGGCCATGGTGAGCGGACTGCCCAAGCACTGGTGGACAGCGCCCTCTGGGAGTGCTCGCTCTTCGAGGAGGCCGGCTTCCGTGACCTCAAGATCTCCGTCAAACACCATGACCCGGTCGTCACGATCAGGGCGTACCGACTGCTGGCCCAGCGCTGCGACTACCCCCTGCACGTCGGCTTGTGGGCCGCGGGTACACCGCCCTACGGCACGGTGAAGTCCGCGGTGGCCATCGGAGCACTCCTCGCGGAAGGAATCGGGGACACCATCCGCGTCGGCCTGGCCGCATCCCCCGTCGACGAAGTCAAGGTCGCCATCACCATCCTGGAAGCCCTCGGCCTCCGGGAGCTGCCCGTGAGGCGCGGCGCACCGCAGGAGAACCGATGAAAGGCTGTGACGCATTGTCCTCGCGGCAACGTGTTTCCTGGACCCAGCGGCACCGGCTGGGCCAAATCCGCGCTGAGTTGGACGCCGGCGTCCACCGCCCCCACCATCCCTCCGTCACCCTCCGGATACGTGGTGCGCTGCGGGTCGGTGAGCTGGAGAGGGCATGGATCCGCCTTCAGGAACGCCATCCGGTCCTACGATGCGGCTTCGACCTGACCGACTTCACCTGGCGGCTCGACTCACCGGCTCCGACGGCCGGCATCATCCTGGCGGAGTCGCCGCCGGATGAGACGCCAGGCAGCGTGGCGGGCCGCGTGGAGCAACTGGTCGATGCCCCTTTCGACTTCGTGGACGGCCCCCTGGCGCGCCTCATCGTGCTGCGACGCCCGGAAGAAATCCTGTTCGCCCTGGTCCTCGACCACTTGGTGGCGGACTTCTGGTCACTCGACCTCCTGATGAGCGACCTCACGACCCTCTACGCGGACGAGTTGGGCCTGGCAACGGAGCCATTGCCCCCGGTCGCCCTCCCCTACCCCCAGCAGGTGCAGCAGCAGAACGCCTACCTGGACTCACCGGCCGGCCTGCGGGCACTGGACACCCTGTCCGCGAGCCTCAAGGCGGTCGGCCCGGTGCCCGAGACCCGGTTCGAGGGCTTCTCGGGTGAGCTCCACGCCGGCTACGACCGCACCGGTCTCGTGCGGGCGGTCTTCGGCCCCGGCCTGACGAGCGACGTCTTCTCCTGCGCCCGCAGCTTCCGCACGACGCCATGGACACTCATCCACGCGGCCGTCCACCGCGCGCTGTACGCCCTGAGCGATCAGCCGTCCATCGGTACGACGCTGATGACGGCCAACCGGGAGTCGACGGCCGTCCATCAGACCGTGGGGTTCCTCGCGAGCAAGGTCGTCGTCGCGACACGACGCGACGACGGAGCCGGCACCACCGAGTTCCTGCGCGGCTTCCAACGCGCGATGATGAACGCCCTCGACTTCACGGCGATACCGTGGCCGAGGCTCATCGCGCACATGGAGCCGTCGGCCCTCGGCTGCCACGCCAAGGTCCCCTACATCTCGTTCAACCCCCAGAACTCCACCATGCGGCGATGGCTCGGAGGGTGGCGGTTCGCAGGCTGCGAAACGGCACCCCTGGACCTCGCGGGCAGCACACCTGATGCGGCCGTCGTCATCTCCCTCACCGAAGTGGAGGGGGACATCGAGGTGTCGATGTACCACAGAACGGACTGGTATCCGGCAGAGGCCGTGGAGAAGCTCTGGAAGGCCACCGAGCAGGTCCTGCGCGACTGGGTCCGGGAAGCCGGCATCGGCGACGAGGCTCCGTGAAACTCATCCCCGCGCTGCCCCGACTGGAGGGTCCAGCGCGACCGTTGTTCGTGGGGACCTTCACCTACGCCCTCGGCCGGGGCATGTACAGCACCGGCAGCATCGTCTTCTTCACCCTGTCGTTCGGGCTGTCCGTGCAACAGATCGCGTTCGCCCTGTCGGCGGCCGGCATCGCGGCGTTCTGCGCGGCGATGCCGGCCGGGTACCTGGCGGACCGCTGGGGACCCCGGCCCATGACCATCGCAGTGACCATCGTCCAGGCATTGCTGCTCGTCCCGATGCTGCTCTCCGGCTCCTACCTCGTCCTGCTGCCGTTGGTGATCGTCCTCGGCGCCGCCGACCGGGTCAACTCCATCGCGCGACGCACCCTGGTCTCCCACGTGATGGGTGAGGCGACGCGGGTGCGTACCCAGGCGTACCTGCGCAGCGTGGCCAACACGGGCATGTCCATCGGCGCCCTCGCCGTGGCGCCCCTGCTCGCCATGGGCACCCGATCGGCCTTCCTGTTCCTCGTGGTCGTCACCATCGGGTGCTACCTGGTGGTCGCCGTCACGACGCTGCGGCTGCCCACGGCGTCGAAACTCACCACACCCCCGACCGGCACCGACACCTCTGACCCTCAGCCCCGGGAACGCCACCCGAGGCCGGCACGGCGGCGTCTCGCGGCGTTCACCTCCCTCGGTCTGCTGAACGGGCTGTTCGCCCTGCACATCAGCATCCTCGAGGTGGGTCTGCCCCTGTGGATCACGAAGCACACCGACGCCCCCGCATGGACGGTCGCCGCCCTCGCCTTCGTGAACACCGTCCTCGCGATCCTCCTCCAGGTGCTGGCCAGCCGCGGCTCCGCGAGCGTGCGCGGCGCCGCCAGGGCACTCGCCGTTTCCGCCCTCTTCACTGCTCTGGCCTGCGTCCTTTTCGCCACGACCGCGAAGGGCACCGGAACACTCCTGATCGGCACGCTCTTCCTGGCCACCGTGGTGCTGACGGTCGGTGAGCTGCTCCAGTCAGCCGGCGAATGGGGACTGTCATTCGGGCTGGCGCCCGCGAACGCCCAAGGCAGGTACATCGGTGCCTTCACCGTCGGGACGACCGTCCAGGACATCGTCGGCCCGGCGCTCGTGGGGGGCGTGGCCATTGCCCACGCCCCGGCCGGCTGGGTCGTCCTCGCCGCGGTGTTCATCGTCGGCGCGGTGCTGGTCGTACCGATGACGCGCTGGGTGGACGGTCTGCACGGTGACGCGGACGGTGACGGTGATGTGGACGGTGACGGAAACCGGTCCGAGCGCGAGAACCACATCCCTTCGGCCTCAGCCACGAACGCCAGGAGTTGATCATGCAGACAGCCCGCTCGACGCTGCACCAGCGCTTCGACGACGTGGTGCGGCGCTTCCCCGACGCGACAGCCCTCGTGGACGACGACGGGCCGATGTCCTACGCCGAGCTACGGGCGGCCGGCCACGAGCTGGCCCGCGTGCTCGGATCGTTGTGCACGGACGGGGACCGGTTGATCGCCGCCCGTCTCGGCCGCACCAGGTCGGCTCCTGTCGGCTTTCTCGGAATCCTGGCCGCCGGCCGTGGCTACGTGCCCGTCGATCCCGCCTATCCGCAGGCCCGCAAGGACCTCCTGCTCGATGACAGCGGAGCCCGGCTCATCGTCACCGACGGCGCACTGGAGTCCGACGAGACACGGCTTTGCGAGGTGGCCGGACTCACCGTCGCCGCCCGTGACGTTCGTCGGATCCGCTCTCGTGGTGACGTCCCCGCCCGGACCGCCTACGTCATCTACACCTCCGGCTCCACGGGTGCCCCCAAGGGGTGCGTCGTCGGTCATGACCAGGTCCTCGCGCTCTTGGACGCCTGTGCGCAGGTATTCGACTTCCGCCCGGACGACGTCTGGACCGTGTCCCACTCGTTCAGCTTCGACTTCAGCATCTGGGAGCTGTGGGGTGCCCTGCTCAACGGCAGCACCGCCGTGCTCGTCCCCACGGACGTGGCCCGTGATCCCGACGCCCTCGCACGTCTGCTGGCCGCGCGGCGGATCACCGTGCTGAGCCAGACTCCTTCCATGTTCGGCTTCCTGGTGGGGATGCTGGGCCGGCACGGACGTTCCCTGCCCCACCTCCGCTACGCCGTCCTCGGCGGCGAGGCCGTCAGCCTCCAGGACGCCCTCACGTGGCTCGGGGAGGAGATGGCCCCGAACGCGAGACTCGTCAACATGTACGGGATCACGGAGACCACGGTGCACGTCACCTATGCGGAGCTCGACGTCGATGCCTGCCGCGCGGCTGACGCCGACCGCACGCCCATAGGACGGCCCCTACCGCATCTGAGCGTCTCCCTGCGGGACTCGGCGGCCAACCCCGTGGCCGACGGAACACCAGGAGAGATCTGGGTATCGGGGAGCGGTGTCGCCTCCGGATACCTCGGGCTGCCCGAGCTCACCGGGGAGCGGTTCGTAGTGGACTCCTCCGGGGGCGGGCCACGGCGCTACTACCGCAGCGGTGACTGGGCGGTCCGCCAGGCCGACGGTACCCTCTCCTACATCGGCCGGACGGACGGCCAGGTCAAGCTGCGGGGCCATCGCATCGAACTCGGTGAGGTGGAGGCCGCGGTCGCCTCCCTGGACGGTGTCCGCGGCGCCGCCTGCGCCTTGCAGACCAATCGGACGGGGCAGCGCATCCTGGTGGCGTACCTCGTCGAAGAACCGGGGGCCGGCCTGAACCCCCGCTGGATCCGCACATGCCTGGGCGACCGCCTTCCCGCCCACATGCGCCCCCATCAGTTGAAACGGGTGAAGGGCCTTCCGATCACCGTCAACGGAAAGCTCGATCGGGCAGCCCTGCCCACGCTTGCGGTGCTGGACTGGGCCGCCCCGACCGAGGGGCATGCATGAGCGCGCCCCGCCGCCTCGTCGTCGTCTACGACCGGGGAGCGGCCAACGTCAGCGAAATCGCGAGGTCACTCACCAAGGTCGCGCCTCTCGTCTTCGTGACCAAGCAGGGTTCGGACCATGCCGAACCCCTGCTCCCGCTGCTCCGGGACATGGGCGACGTCGTCACCTTCCGGAACACACCCGATGAGGTGGTCGGCCGGCTCCGGGCCGTCGACCCCGGCGGCATCACCACGTTCAGCGAGGCCATGCTGGCGGACACGGCCGAGATCGCGGCGCAGCTCGGTCTTCCCCACCACAGCCGCGAAACCGC
Organism: Streptomyces sp. NPDC044704; assembly: GCF_056433525.1. NCBI lineage: Bacteria > Bacillati > Actinomycetota > Actinomycetes > Kitasatosporales > Streptomycetaceae > Streptomyces > Streptomyces sp. NPDC044704. Next base: position 555,159 of record NZ_JBWKGY010000002.1, on the reverse strand, counting down.
GCGGCTCCTCACGGACAAGTTCCTCCAGCGGAAACGGCTGAACGAGACCGGCACCGGCAGCGTCGCCGGGCGGCTGCTGACCCGGCCGGAGGAATGGCCGGAGGTCCTCCGGCACGTGGACCTTCCGGTGATCGTCAAGCCCGTGCACGGAGAAGGCAGCCGCAACACGCACCGGGTCGACGACGCCACGGAAGGACTCCGGCTCGTGACCCGCCTCCTGGGCACCGAGCCCGCCCTCGCCGTGGAGCAGTTCCTCGAAGGGCGTCCGTGCCATCCCTACGGCGACTACGTGTCCGTGGAGAGCGTCGTCTGCCGGGGAGTGGTCTCGCACCTGGCGGTCACCGGCAAGTTCCCGCTCATCCATCCGTTCAGGGAGACCGGCCAGTTCTGGCCGGCTCCCCTGCCGGAGGACGAGCAACAGGACCTGCGGGACCTTGCCGGAGCGGCCGTCCGGTCCCTGGGCATCACCACCGGCATCACCCACACCGAGATCAAGCTCACCGGTTCCGGGCCGCGGGTGATCGAAGTGAACGGGCGGCTGGGTGGCAACATCAACGAGCTGTCCCTCCGCGCGGCGGGCCTCGACCTGGTCGAGGTGGCCGGCCGCGTGGCACTCGGCGAGGTCGTGGAACCGGCCCCGGTGACACACGACCGGGTCGTCTTCCAGTACTCGAATCCCGCACCGCCCTACCCCTGCCGGCTCACGTCCGTCGCCGGACAACGGCAGCTGCGCGGCACAGCGGGGATCACCGGCTACCGCGCCTGGACCCGCCCGGGCGCATCCATCGACGCAGGCGTGGGCACCCACGACCTGGACCTGGTCCTGGGAGAGGCCCAGGAGCACACCGGGGTGTTCGAAGTCCTCGGCGAAGCCCTGCGCCACCTCACGTTCACCTTCGCGTCCGCCGCGTCGGAAGCCCCGGTCGAGATCAGCGCCCGGGACCTCCCGGCCATCGGCGGCCCGCCGACAGGACCGGCCGCCGACCCGGTCGCTAGCGCTTGCGCGGGGACGGGGTGTTCAGGAGGAGGGCTTCGGACACCAGGCGGGCGCCCCGGGACAGCCGGGACAGCTGCTCCAGTTCGATCGCGTACATCCTGATCGTGTTCTCGATGACCGCCTCGGCCACGCCCATCGTGGGCAGGTCGGCCCGGCTGGTGTGCAGGGCCACGCGCACCGCGCGCATCTCGTGCTGGAGCTGGAGCTGTACGTGGCGGGCGAGGAGGGCGTGGTGACGGGTCAGGGTCAGGTAGCCGCCGTAGCGGGCCGGGAGGAGGTCGCGCAGCCATCGGGTGGCCGTGCGTTCCCAGTCGTGCGTGCCGGGGCTCTTGACCTGCAGGGGCCAGTCCGGGCTGCGCGTGAGGGTGGCCGTCTGGGACATTCTCGTCACTTCCGAGTGGTGTCGAACTCTGATCGAGACAGTGCTGGGGCGGCCTCGGCCCAGGGGTTGACCGAGGCCGCCGGGGCGCCCTGCGGGATCCGAAAGCCTGACTCGACACCCGGTCGCGCCGTGAGGAGGAGCGGCGTGCTGGGTGTCCGGTTCGAGGGAGACGTGGGGACGTCCCCCTTGGCATCTGATGGATCCGGAGCGCCGCCGTCAGTAAACATATATACCGTCGAGTAAGCAAGAGTATGAAAAATTTCATGCACCTGCGGGCTCTGAATATTTCCGGTCCGTTCACGGTACGCGCGGTGCGGGAACGGGCCCGGAGACGAAGCCCTAGAGGAAGAATCCGTGCTGGTCGGCGACCTGCTCGTACTGTTCCAGCCGGGCCTGGGTCCGTTCGGGATCCGCGTCGGCCATCGCCTGGAGCAGGGCCGCCGACAGCATGCCGGGGGCCGCGTACGAGTCGAAGACCAGCCGCGAGCCCGTACCGGCCGTCAGCGCCACTTCCGCCTCGTCGACCAGGGGCCCCAGGGTCGGGTCGGTGATCAGGACCACGCGCAGCCCGGTGCTGCGGGCCGCCCGCAGGGCCGCGAGGGTCTCGTTGGCGTGCCGCGGCATGGCGAAGGCCAGCACCCAGGTCCCGCCCGCCGCCCGGGACTGCAGGAGGGCGTCGTACGCGACGCTGCCGCCCCGGGTGACCAGGCGGACGTCGGGGTGGATGCGGCGGGCCGCGTAGGCGAAGTACTCCGCGAGGGAGACCGAGATCCGCAGGCCCAGCACGGTCAGCGGGACGGAGCGGGCCAGCTCGCGGCCGATGTCGAGGACCTGGTTGGTGTCGGCGAGCAGCCGGCGCACGTTCTCCAGGTTCTCGATCTCGGCGTCCACGGCGGCCTGGAGCTCGTTCTGGCGGATCTGTTCCCGGCTGTCCGGGGTCCCGGCGACGGCGCTCAGCGCGATCGGCTGGAGGACGTCGCGCAGGGCCGGGTACCCGCTGAACCCGAGGGAGGCGGCGAAGCGGGTCACGGAGGGCTGGCTCACACCGACCCGCTCGGCGAGCTCGGTGATCGACAGGAACGCCGCCTCGGTGAGGTGGTCGATCAGGTACTGGGCGATCCGGCGCTGCCCCGGGGACAGCCGGTGGCCGTCGAAGAGCGCGAGGAGGCGGTCGGCCGGCGGCCTGACCTGCTCCGGCGCCCGTCCGCCCGGCGTGATCGCAGCCGCCTGGGCGCGTGCCTGCTGCCCCGATGACACCGGCGGGCCTCCTTCTCACGTCACTCGTGTTCCAACATAGCCCACGCTCCGTGTCCGGTGATCAACTCCCTGGTCGGACGACCGCCGCGCCCGCAGGCGCGGCGGCCCCCGCTCAGGCGGCGGGCCGGGTGCCCCCGGGGCGGCCCGAGCCACGGGTGAGGGAGTACCCGAAGACTCCCGCGAGGGCCGCGAGCACGCCTCCGGCGGCCGTCCAGATCCAGCGGTCGGACCACCAGCCGCCGGACCAGCCGTCCTCGGGCGCGCGCGCCGCCCGCTGCTCCTCCGACGCGGCGGCGATGCCCGGTACGAGCGGCTCGGACAGCGCCGCGTCGACGGCCACGGCCCCGCCCACGTCCTTGACGTCGGCCTCCACCTGCGCCCGGACCGGCAGGCCCAGGTCCTCCTCGGGCAGTCCGACGACCGTCAGGCGTACGTAGTAGCTGCCGGGCAGGGGATCGTTGGCCCAGGGCTCGGCGCCGGAGCGGACCGTGCGCAAGGTGCACGAGAGCTCCGCGGTCGCGGCCTCCTTGGCCGCCGCCCTGGTCTGGGTCCCGTAGGTGCAGGCCTGGCGGCGGCGCAGTCCGTCGTACACGTCCAGCCGCCAGGTGGCCGTGCCGTGCCGCAGCGCCGGCTCGGGCAGGGTCACCGACGCCCGTACGGTGACCCGTTGGCCCGCGTCGGCCGGGAGCACCCAGTACAGGTAGTCGCCCGTGGAGGCGGCGGCCGTGGCGCGCTGGCCGGGGCGGAAGGGGGTCGCGGTGCGGAAGCCGGTGCCGGCCTCGGTCGGGCCGGCGCCGTCCCCGCCCGCGCTCGGGGTGGGGGTCGGGGCTGCGGTGGCCGGGGCCGCGGTGGCGGCCAGGGCGAGTCCGGTGAGCAGGGCGGCGGTCAGTGTGCGTACGGTACGCATCAGTTGGTCCTCCAGACGGAGATGCGCCAGCGCGAGATCCAGCCCCAGACCAGGCCGGCCACGAGGCCGGTCAGCGCGAGCACGGCCAGCAGCCACCAGCCGCGTCCGAGGCCGAAGGCGGCCACGTCGGATGCCTCGTCGGGACCGTCGACCACGTCGATGGTCAGCTCCACGGGCATGCCCGGGGCGGTCTTGACGGCGGGGCCGGCGGAGAAGGAGTTGCTGACCTGGAGGCAGACGGTCTCGGGGGCTTCGGCGGCGTCCCCGTCGGCGTCGTCCAGGGGGGCCTTGGGGTAGCGCAGGCCGGTGGAGACGGCGTCGGTGCGGCCGTCGCCGGACTCCGAGCCCCGGACGATCTCCCGCCCGTGGACGGTCGTCGCGCGCAGCAGGATCCCGTAGTCGCGGTTGACGGCGCGGTCGGCGGAGATGCTGACGGAGGCACGCAGTTCCTGCCCGGGGCGGACGTCGACCCGGTACCAGCGGTGCTCGCCGAAGGTCTCCCGGTCGGCGTACAGGCCGGCCCCGAGCTTCGGGGCGTTCTCGCACTGCCGGGCGCCCTCGGTGGCCACCGGGGTGACGACGGGGTCGGCGGCCCGGTCGACGAGTTGCCTGACCCTGCCGGAGAGTTCGGCGGTGTGCTGCACCGAGGTGTAGGTGCCGCCGGTGGCCTCCGCGATGCAGGTCAGCTGGGCGCGGGTCTTGGCGTCCGGCACGAGTCCGAGGGTGTCGATGACGAGGTGGATGCCCTTCGCGCCGATCTCGCGGGCCACTTCGCAGGGGTCGAGCGGCGCGCAGGTGTCCTCGCCGTCGGTGATGAGGACGATCCGGCGGGTGGCGTCGCCGCCCTCCAGGTCCTGCGCCGCGCCGAGGAGGGCGGGGCCGATGGGGGTCCAGCCGGTGGGGGCGAGGGTGGCGACGGCCGTCTTGGCCTCGGTGCGGTTCAGCGGGCCGACGGGGTACAGCTGCGCGGTGTCCTTGCAGCCGAGCGCCTTGTCCTCGCCCGCGTACCCGGCGCCCAGGGTCCTTATCCCGAGCCGGACGTCCTCGGGCACCGCGTCCAGGACCTCGTTGAAGGCCTGTTTGGCGGCGGCCATGCGGGACTGTCCGTCGATGTCGTTCGCCCGCATCGAACCGCTGACGTCGAGGACGAGTTCGACCTTGGGCGGTTCCTTCTTCGGTCCGTCGGCAGCGGCCGCGGCGGCCGGGAACAGCCCCGCGGTGAGGGCGACGAGCAGGCCGCAGGCCCCGGCCGCCAGCCGTTTTGTTGTGATCATCGCCGGATCGTATTGAGGAACCGGCACCAATCCAAAACGGTGCGCGGCGGCCGGTGTTCACCCGCGGCGGCCCGGCGGGGCGGGGCGCGCGGCGCCGGCCGCTCCCCCGGGCGGGGGTGGCCGGTCCGCGGCGGTCAGGCCCGCAGCCCCTGCGGGAGGCGGCCGGTGTGGACCACGCCGAGGTGCTGGGTGGCCCGGGTGAGGGCGACGTACAGGTCGCTCGGCTGGAAGTCGGCGGGTTCGGCCACGATCACGGTGTCGAACTCCAGCCCCTTGGCCTGGCGCGGGTCCAGCAGGACCACCGGCCGGGTCAGGTCCGGCTCCTCCCCCGCCCGTACGCCGGGCAGGGCCGCGGCCAGTTCGGGGTGCAGCGGGCGCGGCGCGATCACCGCGAGCCGTCCTTCGGCGGGGGTGGCCTCGCGGACCGCTCCGGCGACGCCGGCGGCGAGGTCGTCCGCCGCCCGCACCCGGGGCGGCACGCCGGTGGAGCGCACCGAGCGCGGCGGCTCGAAGCCGGGCCGGTGGGCGCGGAGCACGGCGGCGGCCACCTCCATGATCTCGGCGGGCGTACGGTAGTTGACCCCGAGGCGTACGCGCTCCCAGCGGGAGCCCACGTACGGTTCGAGGATCTGCCGCCAGGAGCCGCAGCCCGCTTCGTCGCCGGTCTGGGCCGGGTCGCCGACGAGCGTCATGGACCGGGTGGGGCAGCGGCGCATGAGCAGGCGCCACGCCATCTCGGACAGTTCCTGCGCCTCGTCGACGATGACGTGCCCGAAGGCCCAGGTCCGGTCGGCGGCGGCCCGCTCGGCGGCGGTGCGGTGGTCCGCCTCTTCCTGACGCTCCGCCATGCGCTGGGCGTCGATGATGTCGTGGGCGGCGAGGTACTCGTTCTCGGCGTCCTCGAACTCGTAGGAGTCCGAGCCCTGGGAGAGGTCGAGGACCCCCTGGGCGTAGGCGACGCGCTCCAGCCGGTCGCGTTCCTCGGCGGCCCGCCGGGCGGTGTCGTCGAAGCCGAGGAGTTCGGCGGCCTCGTCGAGGAGCGGGACGTCGGCGGGGGTCCAGTCGCCGCCGGTGCGCCGGATCAGGTCGGCGTCCCGGGCCTGGAGGTGGGTGGGGTCGGCGAGGAACTCGGTGATCAGCCGGCCGGGGGTGAGCGGGGGCCAGAGGGTGTCGATGGCCGCGTGCACCTCGGCGCTGGTGGCGATCTCCTTGCCGAGCTGCGCGACGTCGTCCGGGCCGAGGAGGTTGGGGCCGCCGTAGGGGTCGGCGCCGAGCCGGTCGGCGAGCTGCGCGGTGAGGGCGTCGATGACGGCGAACGCGAAGTAGGGGCGTGCCGGGTTGTGGGGCAGGCCGGTGGCACGGGCCCGGTCACGGGCCGCGTGGGCCATGGTGCGGTCGAGCAGGAGGGTGCCGTAGTCGTCGTGGTCGATCTCCAGCGCGGGTTCGGGGACGACGGCGCTGTCCTCGCCGCTGCCCGCGGGGATGCCCTCGGGCAGGGTCTGGCGGTCCGCGACGACGCGGGCGAGGACCTCGGCCATGGCCGCGCGGCCCTTCACCTCGGCGGCGCCGGGGCGTTCGGTTCCGGTCGCGTGGACGCCGGGGAACAGGTCGCCGGGGGAGGCGAGGAGGACGCCGGTCTCGCCGAGGGAGGGCAGCACCTCCCCGATGTAGCCGAGGAAGGCGGGGTTCGGGCCGACGATGAGCACGCCGCGCCGGGCGAGGAGTTCCCGGTGCGCGTAGAGGAGGTAGGCGGCGCGGTGCAGGGCCACGGCCGTCTTGCCGGTGCCCGGACCGCCCTCCACGACCAGGACCCCCTGGTGCGGTGAGCGGATGACGCGGTCCTGCTCGGCCTGGATGGTCCGCACGATGTCGTGCATGCGGCCGGTCCGGGCGGCGTCGAGGGCCGCGAGGAGGACGGCGTCCGCGTCGGCCCCCTCGTAGCCGGTGCGCTCGGTGTCGGTGAGGTCGAGGATCTCGTCGTGCAGGGCGGTGACCGTGCGGTCCCGGGTGGTGATGTGCCGGCGGCGGCGCAGCCCCATGGGGACGTGCCCGGTCGCCAGGTAGAACGGGCGTGCCCTTTCGGCCCGCCAGTCGAGTACGAGGGGGGTGCGTTCGGCGTCGTCCTGCCTGATGCCGATGCGGCCGATGTGGTGGTCGCGGCCGTCGGTGAACTCCAGGCGGCCGAAACAAAGACCGTGCTCGGCCGAGTTCAGGGCGGAAAGCAGCCCGGATTGTTCGGCGACGAGGACATCGCGTTCCAGGCGCGCCTGATATCCGCTGCCGCCTGCCTTCAGGGCGGCCCGAACAGCACGTTCGGCCTGGTCCCGCATGTCTTCGAGGCGCGCGTACAGCCGGGTGATGAATTGCTGCTCGTTTTCACGTTCCGTGTTTGACAATTCCGCTCCCGACGCGATACGATGCCTCTACAACACTTCTTCACGCCCTCTTTCGAGGATGACGTGAAACATCGAATATACTCAGGCACACACCCCGGACGTCAATTCGTCCGGGGATATATTTTTGCGCCATGCTGCCGCCCGGTGGCGCGCGGGCCCGCAGTAGTCTTGCGGGATGACGACGCACAAGACCGTCGATGTGAACGTTGACGCGATGATCGAGGACCTCAGGACACTCGTCGAAACCGAGTCCCCCTCGCGCGACCACGACGCGCTGGCCGCATCGGCCAAAGCGGTCGCCGCCCTCCTCGACGAGCGTCTCGGCGGGCACGCCGTCCTCGTCGAGAGCGAAGCCGGACCCCACGTCCACTGGTCCGGCGGCGGTACCCCCCGCGTGCTGATCCTCGGTCACCACGACACGGTGTTCCCGCTCGGCACCCTCGAACGGCGCCCCTTCACCGTCGCCGACGGGCACGTCACCGGCCCCGGCGTGTTCGACATGCTGGGCGGACTCGTCCAGGCCGTGCACGGACTCGCGACGCTCGACGACCTCTCGGGCGTCGAGGTCCTCGTGACCGCCGACGAGGAGGTCGGCTCCCACTCCTCGCGCGCCCTCATCGAAGAACGGGCCCTGGCCTGCGGCGCCGTGCTCGTCTTCGAGGGCGCCGCCGACGGCGGCGGCCTCAAGACCGGCCGCAAGGGATGCGGCACCTTCCAGGTCTCCATCGCCGGCCGCGCCTCGCACGCCGGGCTCGAACCCGCCGCCGGGATCAACGCCCTCGTCGAAGCGGCCCACCAGGTACTGGAGATCGCGGCGCTCGGCCGGCCCGCGATCGGCACGACGGTGACCCCGACCGTCGCCGCCGCCGGAACCCTGGACAACGTCGTACCCGCCGAGGCGACCGTCGTCGTCGACGTCCGGGTGGAGTCCGCCGACGAGAAGGAACGGATCGAAGCCGCCTTCGCGGCCCTGACCCCGCACCTCGACGGGGCGCGGATCACCGTCCAGGGCGGCGTCGGACGGCCCCCCATGCCCGAGTCGGCCTCGGCCGAACTCTTCGCGGTGGCGCGGCGGCTGCTCCCCGGCATCGAGGGCAGGGCCGTCGGCGGCGGGAGCGACGGCAACTTCACGGCCGCACTCGGAGTACCCACCCTCGACGGCCTCGGAGCGGTCGGCGGCGGAGCCCACGCCGACCACGAGTACCTGGTCATCGCCTCCATGGCCGAACGGGCCCACCTCGTCGCCGGCCTGGTGAACGCGATCCGCGACGCGCGGAAGTGACGGGGACGTCCGGGGGCCCGAAGACCGCAGATACGTCCCTTCTCCCGTGGAGCCGCCCATGACCGTCCGCCGCGTCGTACCCAACGTCCGTTCGGAAGCCGTGCCGGAGAGCCGGGAGTTCTACGGCCTGCTGGGCTTCGAGGAGGTCATGAACCTCGGATGGATCATGACGCTGGCGTCCCCCTCCAACCCGTCGGCGCAGATCAGCCTGATGGCCGAGGAGGACAGGACCGCGCCCGTCACGCCCGACATGAGCGTCGAGGTGGACGACGTGGACGCGGCCTACGCCGCCCTGCGCGACAGCGGGGCGGAGATCGTCCACCCCCTTCAGGACGAGGAGTGGGGAGTGCGCCGGTTCTTCGTGCGCGACCCCAACGGCCGCGTGGTCAACGTCCTGGGCCACCGCTGACCGCAGCCCCGCCCCACCCCCGCCCCAGCCGGACGGGCGCACCGTCCGGCGGGGCCGGTCCGGTCCGGTCGGGAAGCGACCTCGCGTCACATGCGGCGGTTCGTCCCGTTTCTCCTAGCATGGGCGTCCCGTCCCGGCAGTCGCACCGAGGAGAGGCATGTCCCGAGCACACCGGTCCGCCGCCCAGTCCGCAGGCGTGTTCCTCTCGGCGCTGGCGGTCGCGGCCACGCTCGCCGTCCCGGCCTCGGCGGCCCCCGGCGGGCACCGGCTGCCGCCGGCCCACGACCACCCGCACGACCACGGTCACCCCCTCGGAGCGGCGGCGGCCCGCGCCGCCGAGCCCGCCGCCGACGAGGTCGCCCTGCTCGGCGAGGAGCACGCCCGCGCGCACGCCGGGCGGCGCGCGGCCGTCCGGGGCGCCGTGGAGTACCCGCAGACGACCCGCACCGCGAGCCTGGAGTCGCTGCGGGCCTCGCAACAGCGGGTCAACGCCTCCTTCACCGCCGCGGAGTCGGGCCGGTTCACGGAGTTCTTCCCCTCCCCCGACTTCGGCGTCCACCTCGCCCAGCTGCCGACCGGCAAGGTGCTGCTCTTCTCCTTCGAACGCGTCGAGACCGACCCCACCAAGGAGACGGGCCCCACTGACCGCATCGGCCCCACCAACGCCGGCCGCGCCTTCCTGTGGGACCCGGCCCGCGGGACGGGCGCCCGCGCCTTCAAGGAGGTCCGGCCCCCGACCGTCCTGATGCCCGACGGCACGCACGCGCCGCGCCCCGCGCCGTTCTTCTGCGCCGGGCACGCCTTCCTCCCCAACGGCATGCTGGCCGTGTTCGGCGGCAACACCGGCGGCAAGGGCGGCAGCGGCGCGAAGCTGTCCTTCGTCTTCGACCCGTGGACGGAGACCTGGTTCCGCAACCGCGACATGGCAGTCGGCCGCTGGTACCCGTCGGTGGTCACGGGCGCGGACGGGCGCCAGATCATCATGTCGGGCCAGTCCGAGCGCGGTACGGGCACCCCGACGCCCGTGGTGGAACGCTTCCCGGCGAAGCGCCTGCCCGTGCCCTGGCGTCCGTACGACATCCCGCTCGACGTCGCCGCCGAGCGGTTCGGGGCGGACGCGCCCTTCAGGAACGACTATCCGCACCTGTTCTCGCTGCGGGACGGCCTGATCTACGGCCTGGGCCGGGACGCCGACCAGCAGTGGCTGTTCGACCCCGTCAAGGAGACCCGCACCGACCTGCCGCGGCGCCCGGCGGACTTCCGCGGCTACGGTTCCGCCGTACCCCTCCCCGCCGGGTTCCGCGGTCCGGACTCCGTGCTCGTCCTCGGCGGCGATCCGCACGACCCGAACACCTACCGGCTGGCGGGAGGGCGGTGGACCACGGAGCGACCGCGGGCCTTCGGCCGGACCCAGGACGACACGCTGATCCTCCCGGACGCCACCCTGCTCACCGTCAACGGCGCCCTGAGCACGCGGGACTACGGCAACGGCCCCTTCAACCCGAAGGCCGACCTCAAGTACCGGCAGACCGAACTGCGCGACGCGCGCGGGCACTGGCGGCTCGGGCCGGCCCAGCGCCTGCCCCGCGGCTACCACTCCAACGCCCTGGTCATGCCCGACGGCCGGGTCACGGTCACCGGCGACGAGCTCCAGCAGATCGCGAACGACCCCGACGTCCGGGACGCGATGGACGGCAGCGTCGAACTCTACGAACCCGCCTACCTGCACCGGGGTCCGAGGCCCTCGCTCGACCGCGTCCCCGGGCGCGAGCTGGCCCACGACAGCGCCTTCGAGGTCCGCAGCACGAGCGCCGCCTCGGTCAGGCGGGCGGTGCTGCTGGCCCCGACGACGGTGACGCACGCTGTGAACACCAGCCAGCGCCACCTGGAGCTGCGCGTCACCGGGGTGCGGGGCGACACGATCGGGCTGCGGACCCCGCCGTCCGCGGCGGACGCGCCGCCCGGTTACTACATGCTGTTCCTGCTGGACGCGCGGGGCGTTCCCAGCACCGCCAAGTGGGTGAAACTCGGCGTGCGCTGAACCCGCCCGCCGTCACCCCTCCGGCCGCCGCCCGCCGGGTCCCCCGCGTCCCGGGCGCGTCGCACGGATGGGTGTGGACGGAGCTCCCCGGCACGACAGGCCGCCGGGGGGCTCGTAGCGTCGTGAGCGTCAGGGTCCCAGCGGCCCCGGCAAGGTGAACTCTCCTGCTGAGAGGCCGTGTCGATGCGAAACGACGCCCCCATAGCCAGCCTGCTCCGGGTCCACCGAGGCACCGCCGAACCCGAGGAACTGGCCGCGATCGCCGTCGTGGTCGCCTGCCTCGCGGGGCGGGCCGCCGCACTGGCCACCCGCCCCGCGCAGGACCGGCACCGCCGCCCGCGCCCGCGGCCGGTGGGCCACGGATGCTGGGCGGGGTGCTGGGCCTGCCGCTGACCCGTCCTGCCGCTCGGGAACGACCGGTCGGGAACGGCCGGTCAGGAACGCGCGAGCAGGAGTGACATCGCCTCCAGCAGCGCCGCCCGCGGATCCGCCGCGGCGCCCTCCGCACGCCAGGCCACGAACCCGTCCGGACGGACGAGCACCGCGCCGTCGGCCGGCAGCTCGTGCAGGGCGGCCCAGTCGGCGTCGGGCGCCTGGACCAGGTCGGCGTCGGGCGCCGAACCGATCGTGTAGGCGTCCAGGCGCGCCGACAGCTGCCGCGCCACCTCGTCCGCCGCGGCCCGCCAGGGCGTGCCCGGGGCGCTGAGCAGCACGAACGAGGTCTCGTACAGGTCGAGCGTGGAGATCCGCTCCCCCGCCCGGGTCAGCCACATGTGCGGTGCGCGGGTGCCGACGTCGCCGGCGAGGCGCATCTTCTCGGGGATGATCGGCCGGGTGGTGTCGCCGCCGATGACCGCGCCCTCGGGGTAGGCGTAGCCCATGGCGGTGGTCAGCACGCCGCTGCCGGGGCCGCCGCCCATGGTGGGGGGCGGTACGTAACCGGGGTGGCTGTGCTCGGCGGAACGGGCGGAGGCGCGTTCGCTGGTGGCCTTCGCCACCGGCAGCCGCTCGGCCTCGTACGTGTCGAGGAGGCCGGGGCCGGCGGAGCCGTTCAGGACCGCCGCGACCTTCCAGGCGAGGTTGTGCGCGTCCTGGATGCCCGTGTTGGAGCCGAACGCACCCGTCGGGGACATCTCGTGCGCCGCGTCGCCGACCACGAAGACGCGGCCGACGCGGTACTGCTCGGCGACCCGTTCGGCGGCGTGCCAGGGGGCCTTGCCGCCGATCTCGACGTCCAGGTCGGGCACCCCGATGGCCTCGCGGATCTGCGCCACGCAGCGCTCCTCCGTGAAGTCCTCCAGGGTTTCGCCGGTCTCCGGGTGCCAGGGGGCGTGGAAGACCCACTCGGTCTCGTTGTCCACCGGCAGCAGGGCGCCGTCCGCGCCGGGGCGCATCAGGTAGCAGACGATGAACCGCAGGTCACCGAGGGCCTCGGCGAGGTTCTGGGAGCGGAAGACGATGCTGACGTTGTGGAACAGCTCGCCGTTGCCGGTCTGGCGGATGCCGAGCGCCTCCCGGACGGGGCTGCGCGGGCCGTCGGCGGCGATCAGGTAGTCGGCGCGGACGGTGAGGTGCTCACCGGTCTCGCGGTTCTTCACCAGGGCGGTCACTCCCGTGGCGTCCTGGTCGAAGCTCATCAGTTCGGTGGAGAAGCGCACGTCGGCGCCCTGGGCGCGGCTCTGGGCGGCGAGGACCGGCTCGATGTTGTTCTGGCTGCACAGGCACCAGCCGGTGGGGCTGAAGCGGGCGAGCGCCCCGGAGGGGTCGACCGCCTTGATCAGCCACTTGTGCTCGCCGCCGATCAGCGCGTGGGTCTGCAGGATTCCCTGGTTGGCCTCCAGCGCGGAGGCCTCCTTGCGGATGGCGGGCTCGGCGCCCGCCGTCCGGAACAGTTCCATCGTCCGTGCGTTGATTCCTCGTCCGCGAGGGTGGACGGAGGTACCGGAATGCTTCTCGACCAGCAGGTGCCTGATGCCGTGACGGCTCAGGAACAGCGAGGTGGACAGGCCCACGAGGGAGCCGCCCACGACGAGGACCGGTACGCGAACATCGGCATGCTCTTCCATCAGCTGCGGGCTCCTGTTTCGTGTGGGGGGCAGTGGTCGCCTTATGCCCCCGATGAGCCTCGATGCCCTGGTGATTCGCCTCTTGTCACCCGCTTGATCCGGAGATGTAGCGATCCGTACCCGGCCGGATGACGATGAGCGACAGCGGCGGACCCTCGGCCCCGCCGTCCCCGATCGCACGGGCTCCGGCCCCGCGGCCCCGGGCCATGGCAGCCGAAGACGCATGTGAGCGCGTTAGCGCCGGACTCCATGCCCTCACGAAGGAGTGAGCAGATGACAACCACCCTGTCCGAACGGGTGTCGCAGTCGGCCTTCGACGGCTCCATGCTCCGGGTCGTCCTCCTGATGGACCTGCACGAGGGGGTCCAGCAGCAGTTCTTCGACGCCTACGAGCAGCTGCGGCACGACATCGCCTCGGTGCCCGGCCACCTCGGCGACCAGCTGTGCCAGTCCTTCGAGAACCCCTCGCAGTGGCTGATCACCAGCGAGTGGGAGAGCGCCCCGCAGTACCTCGCCTGGGTGAACAGCGAGGAGCACGCCGAGCAGGTCCGCCCGCTGGGTGCCTGTGCCCGGTCCATGCGCCCGCTGAAGTTCACCGTCCTGCGCGAGACGGGCAGGCGCTACGAGGCCCCCTCCGGGGCGGTCGCGGCCCGCCTCCAGGGCGCCCCCCGGCTGGGTGCGGGCATCGTGCGCCACGCCCTGACCTTCACGGTCAAGCCCGGCAGCGAGGAGAAGGTCGCGGAGATCCTGTCCTCGTACGCCTCGCCGGCCGCCCGCGTCGACGACCACACCCGGCTGTGCCGGACGTCCCTGTACATGCACGGCAACCGGGTGGTCCGGGCGGTGGAGGTCCAGGGCGACCTGATGTCGGCGCTGCGGCACGTGTCGGAGCAGCCCGAGGTGCGGGCCGTGGAGCAGGCCATCAATCCTTATCTGGAGCAGGACCGGGACCTGGGCGACGCCGAGTCGGCCCGGCTGTTCTTCATGAAGGCGGCCCTGCCGGCCGTCCACCACGTGGCGGCGCCCGGCCGGGAGCCGGAGCAGCTGCGCCGGCACGCGCTGTTCTACCCGGCCAAGCCCGGTTGCGGACCGCTGGTGGCCCGCTTCCTGGCCCGGCAGGACGAGGCCGCGGCGCAGCGGCCCACCAGTCCGGTGGTGAGCAGCACCGTCTTCCAGCGCGACGACATCGTGGTCCGGCTCCTCGACGTCACCGGCCCGTCGGACGGCGCGTTCGCCGCCGGGTTCGGCATCGAGGGCCCGCGCAAGGCGGCGGTACTGCGCCGGCTGCTGGCCGGGGAGCCCACGGCGGCCCCGGACGGCGCACCCCACCCCATGGACCTGATCACCGACCGTCGGGCTCCGGCGCAGTCCTGATCCGGACGGCCGCGGCGCCCCGCCGGCGCGGCCCGAGCAGCACCCCACCACCACCGGCAGCCCCACGTCCAGGCTCCGCATCCGCCAGGAGGAAGTCAGTCATGACCCAACATCACCCGCGCATCGTGGATCTCAGCGAGACGCAGCCCAACACCCGGCGCGGAGGTGACCTGCGCGCCGTCCTCACGCCGACCTCGGTGGGCTCGACCAGCGGTTTCATGGGGCTGGCCGTCATGGCTCCCGGGGAGTCGATCGCCGAGCACTACCACCCGTACTCCGAGGAGTTCGTGTACGTGGTGAGCGGCACCCTGGAGGTCGACCTCGACGGGGAAGCCCACCCGCTGCGCACCGACCAGGGGCTGCTCGTCCCGCTGAACATGCGCCACCGCTTCCGCAACGTCGGCTCCACCGAGGCCCGGATGGTCTTCCACCTCGGCCCGCTCGCGCCGCGCCCGGAGCTCGGGCACGTCGACACCGAGGAGGCTCCGAACCCGGAGGCCTCCGGGTGGGCGGAGCGCCCGCCCGAGCGTACGGGTGTGGTCTCTTGACCCGCCGGCGGGTGGCCGTCACCGGGGTCGGTGTCGTCGCGCCCGGCGGGATCGGCGCCGCCGCGTTCTGGGACCTGCTGTCCAACGGCCGGACGGCGACGCGGGGCATCACCCTCTTCGACCCGGCCGGGTTCCGCTCCCGGATAGCCGCCGAGGTCGACTTCGAGCCGACCGCACACGGCCTGGGCCCCGATGACGCGGCCCGGGCGGACCGGTACATCCAGTTCGCGCTGGTCGCCGCCCGCGAGGCGGTGGCCGACGCGGGGCTGGAACTCGACGGCGACACGGCGTGGCGCACCGGGGTGTCCCTGGGCACGGCCGTGGGCGGGACCACCCGTCTGGAGCACGACTACGTCGCCGTCAGCCAGCAGGGCGACTGGTGGGACGTGGACCACCGCCTGGCCTCCCCCTTCCTGCACCGCGCGTTCACGCCCGCCACGCTCGCTTCGGCGGTGGCGGAGCAGACCGGGGCGCGCGGGCCGGTGCAGACCGTCTCCACGGGCTGCACGTCCGGGCTCGACGCCGTCGGGTACGCCGTGCACGCGATACAGGAGGGCCGGATGGACGTGTGCATCGCCGGTGCCTCCGACTCGCCCGTCTCCCCGATCACCGTGGCCTGCTTCGACGCCATCAAGGCGACCTCGGCGAACAACGACGACCCGGCGCACGCGTCACGTCCGTTCGACGCGGACCGGGACGGTTTCGTCCTCGGCGAGGGCGGGGCGGTCCTGGTGCTGGAGGACCTGGAGCACGCCCGGGCCCGCGGCGCGACCGTCTACTGCGAGATCGGCGGCTACGCCACCTTCGGCAACGCCCACCACATGACGGGACTGACCGCCGAGGGTCTGGAGATGGCCCGGGCGATCCAGACGGCCCTGGCCCAGGCCCAGGTCGACGCCGGTTCGATCGACTACGTCAACGCGCACGGCTCCGGCACCAAGCAGAACGACCGCCACGAGACGGCGGCCGTCAAGCGGGTGCTGGGCGATCACGCGTACAAGACGCCGATGAGCTCCATCAAGTCCATGGTGGGGCACTCCCTCGGCGCGATCGGGGCGATCGAGCTCGCGGCCTGCGTCCTGGCCATGACGCATCACGTGGTGCCGCCGACGGCGAACTACGAGACCCCGGATCCGGAATGCGATCTGGACTACGTGCCGCGCACGGCCCGCGGCCACACCCTGCGCAACGTGCTGTCGGTCGGCAGCGGATTCGGCGGCTTCCAGTCCGCCGTGGTCCTGACCCAGCCCAAGGAGGTACGCGCGTGAAGAGCCGTACTGCCGGAAAGTCGGTGGTCGTCACGGGCATCGGGGTCGTCGCGCCCAACGGGATCGGCGCCGATGCCTTCTGGAAGGCGACCCAGTCGGGCCAGAGCGTCCTCGACCGGGTCACGCGGGAGGGGTGCGAGCACCTGCCGCTGCGGGTCGCGGGCGAGGTGCGGGGCTTCGAGCCCGGCGCCCTGGTCGAGGACCGCTTCCTGGTGCAGACCGACCGTTTCAGTCACTACGCCCTGGCCGCGGCCGACCTCGCCCTGGAGCACGCCCGGCTGGGCCGGGCGGACTACGAGGACGACCCGTACGCGGTGGGCGTGGTCACCGCCGCGGGTTCGGGCGGCGGCGAGTTCGGGCAGCGCGAGCTGCAGCGGCTGTGGGGGCAGGGCCCCCGCTACGTCGGCCCGTACCAGTCGATCGCCTGGTTCTACGCGGCCAGCACCGGCCAGGTCTCCATCCGGCGCGGGTTCAAGGGCCCGTGCGGGGTCGTCGCCTCCGACGAGGCGGGCGGGCTCGACGCCTTCGCGCACGCCGCCCGGCAGATCCGCCAGGGCAGCCGGGCGATGCTCGTCGGAGCCACGGAGGCGCCGCTCGCCCCGTACTCGGTGGTGTGCCAGCTCGGGTACCCGGGCCTCAGCACCCGGGAGGAACCGGAGCGTGCCTACCGGCCCTTCACCGCGAAGGCGTGCGGGTTCGCCCCGGCCGAGGGCGGCGCGATGTTCGTGGTCGAGGAGGCCGCCGCGGCCGCGGCCAGGGGCGCGCCGGTGCGGGCCGTACTGGCCGGCCACGCCGCCACCTTCACCGGGCCGGGGCGCTGGGAGGAGTCGGCGCAGGGGCTCGCCCACGCGATCCGCGGCGCGCTCGCGGAGGCCGGCTGCGCACCGGAGGAGGTGGACGTGGTCTTCGCCGATGCCCTCGGGACGCCGGAGGCGGACGCCGCCGAGGTCCGGGCGATCCACGACGCGCTCGGCGGGCACGGGGCCAAGGTGGCCGTGACCGCCCCCAAGACCGGTACCGGACGGGCGTACTGCGCGGCCGGCACCCTCGACGTCGCCTCGGCCGTCCTGGCCCTGGAGCACGGCGTCGTACCCCCCACGCCGAACGTCTTCGACGTCTGCCACGACCTCGATCTCGTCACCGGCAGCGCCCGGGTCGTGCCCGTACGGACCGCGCTCGTACTGAGCCGGGGCCTGATGGGCTCGAACGCGGCACTCGTCCTCCGCACAGGGCCCGAATCGCCCGCGTAGGGATCGGGACCCGTTCGTCAGGGCCGCGGCCTCATCGGCGCGGCTCTCCGGAAGCAGGAAAGAGAGAAGGCACCCATGTCCGACCGACTGACCATGGAAGAGCTCGCGGCCCTGATGAAGACCGCGGGCATCACCGTCGACCCCTCCGAGATGGCGAACCGTCCGGAGTCGAAGTTCGACGAGTACGGACTCGACTCGCTGGGCCTGCTCGGCATCGTCGGCGAGCTCGAGAACCGGCGCGGACGGGCCCTGCCCACCGACGCCGACCGCTGCAAGAGCCCCCACGAGTTCCTCGACCTCGTGAACAACAGCCTGATGACCGGAGCCTGACATGCCTGGACACACCGACAACGAGATCACCGTCAACGCGCCCGTCGACGTCGTGTGGGACGTCACGAACGACCTGCCGAACTGGCCGGAGCTGTTCAGCGAGTACGCGACGATCGAGATCCTCGAGCAGAAGGGGAACACCACGCGCTTCCGTCTCGCCATGCACCCGGACGAGAACGGCGTGGTGTGGAGCTGGGTCTCCGAGCGGACGGTGGACCGCAAGGGCCTCACGGTGAAGGCCCGGCGCGTGGAGACGGGCCCGTTCGCCCACATGGACATCCACTGGGAGTACGGCGAGGTGCCCGGCGGCACCCGCATGCGCTGGGTCCAGGACTTCGCGATGAAGCCGGACGCCCCGATCGACGACGAGGGCATGACGCGGCGCATCAACCACAACTCCCGGATCCAGATGGAACTCATCCGGGACAAGATCGAGCAGAGTCAGCGCCGGGTCCGCACCCCCGTCGCCGACCGGCGCTGAGGCACCGGCCGCACCCACCGAGACGAAAGGCAGCCCTCCCGATGCACCAAGCCCTCATCGTGGCCCGCATGCAGCCCGGTTCGGCGTCCGACATCGCCGATCTGTTCGCCGCCTCGGACGCGGGCGAGCTCCCCCACCTGGTGGGGGTCAGCCGCCGCAGCCTGTTCCAGTTCGGGGACGTGTACCTGCACCTGATCGAGTCGGAGAAGGACCCCGGCCCGGCCATCGCGCAGGTCACCGGGCACCCGGAGTTCCGCGACCTCAGCGACCGGCTCTCGGCGTTCATCAGCCCGCACGACCCGCAGACCTGGCGGGGTCCGAAGGACGCGATGGCGCACCGGTTCTACCGCTGGGAGCGGGACTCCGGAAGGTAGTCCGTACGGGTGCCCTTGCCGCCGCCGGAACGACCGGGCGGCCTGGGCACCCAGGGCCGTGGTTCACCGCTCGTGACGGGAGAGATTCGGCAGGTAGTTTTTGAATGAATACCTGACTGAATTGCCGTCAACAAGGTTCCACCTCATATCTCGATTCGATAACGACATCACCGAAAAGGCCTGGACCATTACCGCGCGACGCGCGTAACTCCCTTTGTTTTATTGAGCTTTGACAGTTCATCAGATTCATCCACAAGGTAACGGATAGATTTCTCGGATCCGTCTCCCGTTTGTCCGAATTCTTCTCGGCGTCCTTCTGGCAAGCTTCCGCGCACCCACCCCCCTCACATCGATTTGAGGTGCGCATGACAGCCAGACGCGCGGGCGGCCGACGCCGCAGACCCCGCGAGGACGGGCGCCGACCCCGCCGGCTCATACTCGTCACCGCCGCCGTGGCCGCGGCGGCGGTGATGGCGGGAGGCCTCGCCTACTCCGGGTTCGGCGACCAGGCCGAAGCGGTCCCGCCCGCCGTGGCCGCCGGACCCGGCGCCGGCTCCCCCGAGCCGGCCTCCGCACCCGCCAGGGACGCGGAACCGGCGCCCCTCGCGGCCAAGCCCGCGAACGAGGGCGCACGCGGAATGGTCTACGACGGCCTGGAGGCCGCGCCCAAGGAAGACCACTGCGCCGGTGTCTACCGCACGGACGCCGGCCACTGCACGCACGGCCCCGACGCGCCTCCCGGCGGCGTCGACATCAAGAAGGACGTCCAGCCCGCGGTACGGGCGAAGGCCCCGGCCGCCGACCCCGCCGCCCCGGCCACGGGCGACCCGGCCGCCACGGAAGGCGGCGGGCGTCCTCAGGACGCGCCCGCCGCCGCCGACGCCGGCAGCGCCAAGGCCGCGGCCGCCGCGGCGCCCGCACCGCCCGCCTCCGGAAGCCAGGCGGTCGCCGCCGGCCCGGCGGGACAGACCGTCCAGTGCGACGGCGACGGCAGCACCGGCAACCGCGTCCAGGTCGTGTACGTGCACGCCCCGGGCAAGGACCGCTACGCCGAGTACCTCGCCTCGTTCCGCAAGTGGGCCGCCGACGCCGACGTCATCTACTCGGCGAGCGCCAAGGAGACGGGCGGTGTCCGTCACATCCGCTACGTGACGGCCGCCGACTGCACCCCCTCGGTGCTCAGCATCGAACTGCCGCAGTCCGCGCTCGCGGAGTTCAGCGCGACAAACAAGGCGCTCGCCGCCAAGGGACTGGACCGCCGCGACCGCAAGTACATGATCTTCGCGGACGCGCAGGTCTACTGCGGCATCGGCACCTTCAACGGCGACGAGCGCCCGGGCCAGAACAACCTGAGCAACTTCGGCCCCTCCTACGGGCGCACCGACTCCGGCTGCTGGGGCGGCCACACCGCCGCCCACGAACTGGGCCACAACCTGGGCGCGGTCAACAACAGCGCCCCGAACACCAGCCGCGGCGCGCACTGCACGGACGAGTGGGACGTCATGTGCTACTCGGACACCCCGTACTACCCGAAGATGCGCAACGTCTGCACCAACCAGGCGGCGGAGAACATCCTGGACTGCAACCACGACGACTACTTCCACACCAGTCCCAAGGCGGGCAGCTACCTCGCCACCCACTGGAACATCGCCGACAACCAGTTCCTGATGCGCTCCGGCGGCGGCACGGACCCGGGTCCGAACCCGACACCGACGCCGACCGGCAAGCCCACCCCCACGCAGAAGCCGTCGCCGACGCCGACCAAGCAGCCGACGGGCGGCCCGGCCGTGACCGCCGGCCAGGTCCAGGCGGACTCGGTGGTGCTGAGCTGGCCGAAGACCGAGGGCGCCGTCTGGTACCAGGTCCTGCTGAACGGAAAGCACCTGACCTGGGTGCAGTCCACGTCCCTGCGCGTCTACAACCTCCAGCCGGGTACCGCGTACACGGCCGCCGTGTCGGTGCGTGACGGCTCCGGCCGCGACAGCGGCGCGGGCAAGGCCGCCTCGTTCCGTACAGCGGACAAGGGCGGCGGCGCCACCACCCCGGGCACCCGCTACGTGCTCGGCAACGGCAGCACCGGCATGGCCGCCGAGCTGTGGGGCGGCCGCACCGCCGACGGCACGGTCCTCGTAGCCGGGCGCACCAACGGGTACGCGCAGCAGCAGTGGTTCTTCGACGACGCCGGTGACGGACTGGTCCGCATCCGGTCCGCGGTCTCCGGCAAGTGCCTCCAGCCGGGCGGCGCCCCGGCGGCGGGCATGTGGGTCGCGCAGCAGCCCTGCGGGAACTCCGGCGCCCAGCGCTGGAAGGTCTCCACCCGCGACGGCACGGTGACCGTCGCCGACCCGAGCGGCGGCTTCGCGCTCGCCGTGAGCGACCGGCCCTACTACGGGAACTGGCTGCTCGAACTGCAGCGCGCGGACGGCCGTCCGGCGCAGGTCTGGACGGCCCGCAAGGCCGGCTGACCACCCCCAGAACCGGCGGGCGGCCGTACTCCCCTGCGGCCGCCCGCCGCTCCCCCGTTCCTCCCGTTCTCCTCCCCCACGCTCCTCCGCTTCCCCCACCTCCCCCATCGCCCCCCACGCTCCCCTCCCGCTCTCCCTCATCACCTGGAGCACCGTGCCGATGCGCCTGCGTCCCCTCGCTTCCCCGACCCTGGCCGGACTCGGCCTCACCCTGCTGTGCCTGGTCCAGGGGGTCGTCCTGGCCGGACCCGTACACGCCCACGGAGACACCCTGAAGGTGGTGGTCACCGGTCAGCGCGACGGTCACGTCACCGCCGACGTCACGTGGGAGAACGACGGGGACCCGGTGGACGAGCAAGTCGCCGCCACCGTGAACGCGGTCAGCGCCGACGGCAGCCGGACCGAGGGCCCCTGGCGACTGGTCCGCGACACCGGCGCGAAGGCCGGCTGGACGACGGCCGAGGTGCTCCCGCCCGGCACCTGGACGGTGAGCGTCGACGCGGGCTTCCCCGGACTGGGACACGGCCAGCGGGAGATCGGCGTGCCGGTGGTGGACCCGGCCCCCTCCACCGCACCGTCCACCGCGCCGTCCACCGCCCCCTCCGCCCCGGCGCCGGCGCCCGCGTCCGCGCGGTCCGCTTCGCCCGAGGCCGCGCCGTCCCCGCGGCCGTCCGCGCCCTCCCCGTCCGCGGCAGGGCCCACCGGCTCCACCGACAACACCGGCTGGTGGACCACCGCGGGAGTCGTGGGCATCGCCCTGGCCGGCGCCGCGGCCGGCGTGTTCCTGCGCCGCAGGCGCCTGTCGCGCCGCTGACGGAGTGTCTGCGACGCCGCCGCCCGCGGGCCTTGCATGGTGGTCCCGGCGGCGGCCGCCGGCCCGGCGGCGCCCCGACGGCACACGACGGAACACGGCTGGGGACGGCACATGAAGGCAACGGACGTACTCGCGGACGGCTTCGGGCGCATCCACGAGGTGGTGCACGAGGTGGTCGACGGGCTGTCCCCGGAGGAACTGAACGCCCGGCTCGACCCGGAGGCGAACTCGATCGCCTGGCTCGTCTGGCACCTGACCCGGGTCCAGGACGACCACCTGGCCGACGCCGCGGACACCGGGCAGCTGTGGCGCTCCGACGGCTGGGCCGACCGGTTCGCGCTCGGCCTCCCCGCCGACGCGACCGGCTACGGCCAGACCGCACGCCAGGTCGCGTCGGTGCGCGTCGACTCCGGCGACCTCCTGCTGGGCTACTTCGACGCCGTCCACGAACGGACCCTGCGTTTCGTCCACGGCCTCGCCGCGGCCGACCTGGACCGCGTGGTCGACGAGCGCTGGGACCCCCCGGTCACCCTGGCGGTCCGCCTGGTCAGCGTCCTGTCCGACGACCTCCAGCACGCGGGCCAGGCCGCCTACATCAGGGGCGCCCTCGAACGCCGCTGATCGCGAGCGGTCTGGGCCCGGTGTCCGGGTCAACGCGGTCGCGCCCGGCCGATCGACACCCCCTGGCACGACGGGGGACGTCCTCACCGTCGACGGCGGACGCCACGTCGTCTGAACGGCGCGCCGGTCAGGGCCCGGAGGCCCGCCGCCCGGGTCCCGTCACGTCGTGCCGTTCAGGAAGCGGAGCACCGCGAGGACCCGGCGGTGCGCTTCCGCGGCCGGGGGGAGGTCGAGCTTGGCGAAGATGTTGTTGATGTGTTTGGCCACCGCGCTCTCGCTGACGAAGAGTCCGGCCGCGATCGCCGCGTTGGAGCGGCCCTCCGCCATCAGGGCGAGGACCTCCCGCTCGCGCGGGGTCAGCCGCTCCAGCGGGTCCGGCCCGCCGCGGCGCAGCAGGAGCTGTGCGACGACCTGCGGGTCGAGTGCGGTCCCGCCGGCCGCGACGCGGCGCAGGGCGTCCACGAACTCCTCCACGTCGGCGACGCGTTGCTTGAGGAGGTAGCCGATGCCCGCACTGGACGGGGCCGCGAGGAGGTCGGCGGCGTAGCGTTCCTCCACGTACTGCGAGAGCAGCAGGACGGCCGTGCCGGGGCTCTCGGCGCGGATCGCCAGGGCGGCGCGGACGCCCTCGTCGGTGAAGGCGGGCGGCATCCGGACGTCGATCAGCGCGAGGTCGGGCCGGTGTTCCCCGACGGCGGCGAGCAGCCCTTCGGCGTCGCCGGTCTCGGCGGCCACCTCGAACCCGGCCATTTCGAGGACCCGGACGAGTCCTACGCGCAGCAGGACGGAGTCCTCGGCGATCACAGCCCGCACGGCAGCTCCACGGTGATGACGGTCGGGCCCCCGAGGGGGCTGTTGATCAACAGTGTTCCGTCGACCGACCCTACGCGTTTGCGCAGGCCCACCAGACCAGTGCCGCCGGCCGGGTCCGCGCCGCCCGCCCCGTCGTCGGTGACGACCACCCGCAGCAGGTCGCCCCGCCGGCCCGGGACGCGGGCGACACGGACGGAACAGCGGTCGGCGCGGGCGTGCTTGGCGACGTTGGCGAGCGCCTCGGAGACGACGAAGTAGGCGACGGCCTCGACGGTGGGGTCCGGCCGCCGGGCCAGTTCCACCGACAGTTCGACGGGGAGCGGGGCGCGGGCGGCGATGCCGGAGAGCGCGGCGTCCAGTCCCCGGTCCTCCAGGACGGCCGGGTGCAGGCCCCGTACCAGGTCGCCCAGTTCTTCGATGGCTTCCTTCGCCTCGCGGTGGGCCTCGTCGATGACGGCCTTCGCCTGGGGTGGCAGGTCGTGGAGGGTGGCCCGGGCGATGCCGAGGTTCATGGCGAGGGAGACCAGCCGCTGCTGGGCGCCGTCGTGCAGGTCCCGTTCGATGCGGCGGCGTTCGATGTCGGCCGCGTCGAGCACTCCGGCCCGGCTTTCGGCGAGGTCCTCCACGCGGCGTTCCAGTTCGCGCGCCCGGTTGGGGCCGAGGAGGGCGAGCGCCGCGGCGGCGTCCAGGCGGGTGGTGAGCGCGGCCGCCCACGGCGTGGCGAGCAGGGTCAGCAGGCCCGCGGCGGTGATCAGGTCGTAGCGCGCCGAGGTGTCGGGGCCGGTGATCACCCCGCCGGCGGGGAGCATCCACTCCCAGGCGTAGATGGTGACGGCGGCGGCGCCGGCGGCCCAGGCCACTACGATCAGCGCGCCCGCGAGCGCGGCGAACGGGCTGACCAGCAGGTGGTAGCCGTACTGGCGCCAGGTCGCCTCGGAGCGCAGCCTTTCGCGCAGTCCGCGGACGGAGTTCCAGGGGTGGTGTCGCACGACGGGCGGTACGTCCAGGCCGAGCATGGTCCGCAGCCGGCTGCGCTGAAGGAACGTCAGCAGCGGGCGGAAGGCGAGGACGACGAGCAGGGGGAGCGGGGTGCGGGCCGGGGTCGCGGTCAGCACCACGAGTCCGAGGACGACGGGCAGGGCGGGCGGGATCGCCGCCACGGAGAAGGCGGTGTTGTGCCGGGCCCACACCGACCAGGGGGTGTGCGCGGCGATCCAGGTGTACGTACGCCTCAACGCGCCGCTGTATGCCATGACTCGTACGGTAATCGGACGTGCGGGGGGCCCTTCCACCACCCTGGTACCCAGCCCGGGGTGTACCTGGCACCACCCCCGGTTCGGGCCGTGGAGCCAGTGATCTCGCCGGGGTGCGCGACGAGAGTGGTGGTGTGCCCGGGGGACGGTCCGCCGGGCAGGAAGGAGACCTCCCGCCATGACCCTCGTCGCCCCGCGGTTCCCGGCCCCTCGGTTCCCGCTCCTGCGGAACCGAGCCCAGCGGGGCGGGTCCCGCCCCCGCGCCGGCCGTCGCGGTACGCGTCTGTCCACGGTGCTCACCGGGGCGGGGCTGGCGCTGCTGCCGTGGATGGTGGTGCTGGCCCGGACCGTGCCGCAGTCGGCGCAGGTGTCGAACTGGTCGGCCGCGTGGATCGGCCTCGACGCGATGCTGGCCGCAGGGCTGACGGGAACGGGGTTCCTGCTGCGCAAGGGGGATTCCCGGGTGTCGCCGGTGGCGGCGGCGACGGCCGCTCTGCTGGTGATGGACGCCTGGTTCGACGTGACGACCTCGGCCGGTACGAGCGGCCAGGGCCCGGCGCTGATGCTCGCGGCCGCGGCGGAGCTGCCGCTGGCGGCGGTCTGCGCGGCGGTGGCCGTACGGCGTACCGCCTGACGAGCGGGGACGGGCGGGGCAGACGGACACACCGTCAACTACGGCCCGTGCGTGGCCCTTTCCGTAGCTGACCTATCATCTGTTCGATTCTCGCGAGCCCCTGCCCGGGCCGGGGTCCGGGAAGTGATCCACGATGAGAGGGCAACGAGCACTTGCGTTTCACGGGCAAGCACCGCATAGCCATGGTCGCCGCCGCAGCGGCGGCGGCGGTCTTCGGGAGCCTCCAGCTCCCTTCCACCGCCTTCGGCACCGAGGACACCGCACCCCCGACGGAGGCGTCGGTCCCGCTGGAGCCCTCGGAGGCTCCCGAATCCCACGCGGAGGACTCCGCCGCGTACACCGACGACGGCACGGCCTTCCGGGGCGGCGTCCTGTCCCTCGGCGTTCCGGGGGCGAAGCCCGCGGCGCGCACGGCTGCGGCCGCCGCGCCCGCACCGCCCGCACCGCCCCAGGGCGAGGGGTGGAAGCTGAGCGGCGCCACGAAGTGGCTGACGACCGGCTACACGGTCAAGTTCTACGACCAGAAGTCCGCGGACTGGCTGGCTCCGTACGTACGGGCCTCCGCCGCGGACCTCCAGCGCATCACGAACCTGCCGGTGACCGTCGACACGAAGCCCGTCGGCTGGGACTACGTCAGGCCCCGGGGCGAGGTCGTCGTCGGCGTCCTGCCCCGCCCGTGCGTACCGCCGGCGGACGGCGGCACCATGGGCAACACCGGCTGGAAGGTCGTGCGGGACGGCTCGGGGACCGCGAACCTCAGCTGCGGTTTCACCAGCACCTCGCTGCCCGAGACCGTCACCAGCGGGCACGCGTACATCGACAGTAGCTTCTTCACCGCGGCCGGCAAGCCCACCGCCGCCATGGGCGAAACGTACATGCGCAACCACGTGAGTCACGAGCTCGGGCACACCCTGGGCCTGACGCACGCCAACCGCAGCCTGAACAAGAGCGATTGCGTGAAGGGCACCGACTCCGGCCAGTTCCCGGTCATGTGCTCACCGGCGTACGCGTACCAGGACAAGCGCGCGGGCACCTACGTCCAGCAGTTCGACCTACAGGGTCTGCGCCGCCTCGCGTCCGGCGCCGGAGCCGTGCTGTCCCCGCAGGGCAGGGTGTCTGGGCTCGGCGCCAAGTGCCTCGACGTCAAGGGCGGGAAGGCGGCCAACGGCACGCAGATCCAGCTCTACACCTGCAACGGCTCGGCCGCGCAGTCGTGGATCCTGGGCAAGGACGGTACGTTCCGCGCGTTCGGCAAGTGCCTGGACAACGCGCGCAACGCGAACACGAACGGCAACAAGATCAGCCTGCACGACTGCAACGGCTCGGCGGCGCAGCGCTGGTCCGTCAACGCGAAGGGGCAGATCGTGCACGTGGCGTCGGGCAAGGTCCTCGACGTGACGGGTGGCGCGACCGCCAACGGGACCGTGGTCCAGCTCTACACGGCGAACACGAACAAGCGCCAGGTCTGGACCGCCCCGAAGTAGCGCCCGGAGCGACCCCGCCCCCCGCGCGCCCCTCCTGAGGGGCGCGCGGGGGGCGGGGCAGGAGCCCGGGTGACTACTCGATGACGAGCTCGACGGGGATGTTGCCCCGGGTGGCCTTGGAGTAGGGGCAGACCTCGTGCGCCTGCTTGACCAGCAGGGTGCCGGTCTCGCCGGCCAGGGACTCGGGGAGCTCGATGCGCAGGGTGACGGCCAGCGCGAAGCCGCTGTCGTCCTGGCCGATGGAGGTTTCCGCCGTGACGGACACGTCGCTGGTGTCGACCTTCGCCTGGCGGCCGACCAGGCCGAGGGCGCTGGCGAAGCAGGCGGCGTAACCGGCGGCGAAGAGCTGCTCGGGGTTGGTGCCCTGGCCGTTGCCGCCGAGCGCCGGGGGCATGGCGAGCGCGAGGTCGATCTGGCCGTCGGAGCTGACGGCGCGGCCCTCGCGGCCGTTGGCGGTGGCGACGGCGGTGTACAGCGCGTTCATCGGAGGTCCTTTCACAGGGGGTGGGGCCGGCGGCCGACCCATGTCCATAACCATGGCACACAATTAAATTGTGCACAACTCAATGGCTCGCAAGGAGCCTCCGGTACACTGGACCCCATGACCGAGCAGCCCGCCGACACCCTCCGCGACCAGGACTTCCTCCGCCTGGACGGGCAGATCTGCTTCGCGCTCAACGCCGCCAGCCGCGCCTTCGGCGGCCTCTACCGGGTCGTCCTGAAGGATCTGGGCCTGACCTACCCCCAGTACCTGGTGATGCTGGTGCTCTGGGAGCACGGCACGATGCCGGTCAAGCAGCTCGGACAGCACCTGCGCCTCGACTCGGGCACCCTCTCGCCCCTGCTCAAGCGGCTGGAGGCGGCCGGCCTGATCCGGCGCGAGCGCAGCGTCGAGGACGAGCGGTCCGTGCACGCGGTACTCACGGAGGAGGGCGCCGCGCTGCGGGAACGGGCCGTGGAGGTGCCGCGCCGGATCGCCGCGGCCACGGGCTTCGACCTGGCCGAGATCCGCGACCTCCAGACGCGCCTGGGCCGCCTGACGGCCGCGCTCGACGCCGCCGCACCCCAGGACTGAGCCCCAGGGACACCGCCAGGGGACGCAGGGCCCCGGTACGGGACGTCCGGGACCCGTGGGGCCGATCCCTCAGACGCCGGAGTCGCGCTCCATCGTGGGGCGCAGGCGCTCCAGCA
The DNA here is from genome assembly GCF_056433525.1 of Streptomyces sp. NPDC044704. Classification (NCBI taxonomy): domain Bacteria; kingdom Bacillati; phylum Actinomycetota; class Actinomycetes; order Kitasatosporales; family Streptomycetaceae; genus Streptomyces; species Streptomyces sp. NPDC044704. The sequence continues at coordinate 527,248 of NZ_JBWKGY010000002.1, read as the reverse complement.
GGGCGTACAGCGTCGCGCTCTCCGCCTCGTCCAGCGCGTCGAGGGCGCCGTGCGTGGCCTGCATCTCCTCGCGCACCCGCCGGATGACGTCCCGGCCGGCGTCGGTCGCGATGACGTTCTTCACGCGCCGGTCCGCCGGGGAGGGCTCGCGCCGCACCAGGTCGCGCGCCTCCAGCCGGTCGACGATGCCGGTGACGTTCGAGGCGTCGCACACCAGCAGCGCGGCGAGCCCGCGCATGGGTACCGGGCCCTCCAGCTGGGCCAGGACCCTGGCCTGCGTGGACGTGAGCCCGTAGCGCGCGGCCGCGGCCGCGAAGTCCCGCCACTGGGCGGTGCCGATGGCGGCGAGCAGCTCCAGCAGCTGGAGCTTGGTGGGCTGGGTCGGGGCGGTGGCGCTCATGCCTCCGGAGGGTACCCAGGATGCTTGACATTATCAATTGTTTACTTGACCTCCTCAACTATCTGCGCCTACCTTCGACGAAGTACTTGATGACATCAAACATCTCCGTCCTGAAGCACTGAAGCGCCGAAGAAGGTCCTCCCCCTCATGAGCTCCGCCGCATCCGCCCCCGCCGAAGCGAGGAACAGGAACGAGACGGTCATCGTCTTCGCCCTGAGCCTGGCCGCCATGGTCGTGTCGATGATGCAGACCCTGCCCGTTCCGATCCTGGGCCTGATCCGCAACGACCTCGGCACCTCGACCGCCAACGTCAGCTGGGTGACCACCGCCACCCTGCTCTCCGCCGCCGTCTTCACCCCGCTGCTCGGCCGCTTCGGCGACCAGCACGGCAAGAAGCCCACCCTGGTGGCCGTCCTCGGTGTCATGGTCGCGGGATCCGTCGTGGCCGCCCTGGCGACCTCGCTGCCGCTCCTGATCCTGGGCCGCGTCCTCCAGGGCGCCGCGACGGCGATCTTCCCGCTGGCCCTGTCGGTGCTCCGGGAGGAGGTCCGGCCGCAGAAGCTGCCCGGCGCCATGGCCCTGGTCAGCGGCACGCTCGCGTTCGGCTCCGGTCTGGCGCTCGTCGCCACCGGCCTGCTCACCTCGGGCGCCGACGCCGACTACCGCAACGCCTTCTGGATGGCGACCGGCTTCGCGACGCTCGCCCTGCTCGCCGTCGTCTTCCTCGTCCCCGCCACCCGCCACAAGACGGGCGGCCGCACCGACTTCCTCGGCGCGCTGACCCTGGGTCTCGCCCTGCTGCTGCTCCTGCTGCCCATCTCGCAGGGCCACGAGTGGGGCTGGTCCTCCGGCCGCACCCTGGGCAGCTTCGCCGGCGCCGCAGTGATGACGGCCGTCTGGGTGCTGACCGAGCTCAAGGTGCGCGAGCCCCTCGTGGACATGCGGATGTTCGTGCACCGTCCGGTGCTCATGGCCAACCTGGCCGGTGTCCTCGTCGGCTTCGGGATGTTCGCGAACTTCCTGGGCGTCTCCTACCTCGTCCAGATGCCGAAGGCGCTCACCGGGTACGGCTTCGACGCCTCGATCCTGCGCGCCTCGGTCCAGTTCCTGCTGCCCGGAGCCATCGTGTCGCTGCTGGCCTCCCCCATCGGCGGCCAGCTGGTGCGCCACCGCGGGCCGCGCGTCGCGCTCGGCCTGGCCGCCGCCCTCGGCGCGGCCGGCTTCGGCTGGCTCGCCCTGGACCACGGCCACACCGTGTCGGTGATCGGTGCCGGTCTCGTCGTCGGCGCGGCCGTCAGCTTCGGCTACGCGGCCATGCCCGCCGTGATCATGGCGAGCGTTCCGCACCACCAGAGCGGCATCGCCAACGGCATCAACTCCATCTCCCGCTCCACCGGCAGCGCGATCGGCAGCGCCATCGTCACCACGATCCTCGCCTCGAAGACGATCGAGCACCTCCCGGCGGGCGTCCCCGCCCTGCCGGCCGAATCCGGGTTCACCCTCACCTTCGGCATCGGGGCCGTCGCGTTCGCGCTGGTCGCCCTCATCAGCTGGCTCGGCCTGCGCGGCGGGCACGGCCCGCGCGTCAGCGCCGCCTCCGCCGGCGCCCCGGCCGCCGCACCCGTCAAGACGGTCCAGCCGGCCGAGACCGTCTGAGCCCCGCCCCCGCGCACAACGCCCTACGACGCCGCCCCCGGTCACCCGACCGGGGGCGGCGTCGTGTGCGTACGGGGCCGTGAACCCGCCCCGTCCGGTCCGGGCAAGTGCCCGCGCGACCCTCCACGTTGTCCGCGGGCCACCCGCGGCCGCCCGCCCCGACCCGAAGCACGGCGCTGTCAGTGGGGCTCGCTAGTCTCCCCGCATACCGCAGCTCAGAGGCGTTGGCGCCGTCATGAGGGCTGCGCGAAAACGGATTCGGACAGGCGGAGGGGCACGTTCTGATGGCTTGGCTGGCAGTGGACGAGGGCTACGAGGTCGCCCTCGTGGAAGGGCGGGTCACCGCGCGGCGGCCCGCGGGGCGGCAGTTGAAGGCGCTCCCCAAGGCGCTGCGCGACCACCCCGAGGTGGACCGGCTGCGCCGGCTCGCCGAGTGGCTCGACCGGCACGAGGCGGCCTGCGCCGCCCAGGTGGACGCGTGGATGGTGTCCTCGCTCCCCGTGCCGACCGCGCTCCTGGCCCGGGTGTGGCCCGACGCGGCCTGGCAGGCGGCGCTGCGCGACCTGGCGATCGTCGGGGACGACCCGGACGAGGTCGGCTTCCTGCGCGACGCGACCGCCGCGGGCGAGCTGAAGGTGGTCAACCTCGACGGGGAGACCGTACGCCTGTCGCCGCGGACGGTGACCCTGCCGCACCCGGTGCTGCTGCCCGACCTGGACGACGTACGGGACTTCGCGGCCGAGCTGGGCATCACGCAGAAGGTCGAGCAGATCCACCGCGCGACCTGGGCCAAGCCCGCCTCGGTCACCGCGACGGCGACCGAGGTACGGGACTACGCGGGCGGGGTGTTCCCGTCGCGGTTCAGCCTCGCCGCCCGGGCCACCGCGCTGGGCTACCGCGTCACCGGCGGCTACTCCACCTGCAAGGTCCGCGACACGGGCCGCGCCGTGGAGGCGGCCGTGTGGATCGGAGAACCGTACTGGGACAGCGAGTCGGCCACCGGCGCACTGAACTGGCACGACGGGGAGGGCCGGTCGGTACGGCTCGAAGAGGTCGGACCGGTGGCCTGGTCCGAGGGCATGAGGATGGCCGCGGCGCTCTACGCCGGGCGCAAGATCGAAGAGGGCGGGGACGCGTGAACACCACCACCATCAACGGCACCGGCACCGCCGAGCTGCTCCAGGCGGGCGCCGTACTTCCCGCCGACGCGACGGGCGCGGGCCCCTCCGCCGTGCCGCTGACCGCGCGGACGTACCGTCACCCGGCACTCGGTGACGAGCGCGTCGTCGTCCGGCTCGCCGCGGCCGAACTGGGAGCCGCCGAGGACCTGGCCGCCGGGTTCCTGGGGCTCGTACCCGAGGCCGGCGAACCGCCCGTCGTCGGTCTGGGCCGACGCCAGGCACTCGGGTTCCCCGAGTGGGTCCTCGTGCACCACCCCGAGGACGGGCACCACGCGCTGGCCGTCGTCCCCGAACTGGACCGGCTGGCGCGGCAGGCGAAGTCCAAGCCCAAGGCCGCCCTCGACGCCTGCCACGAGCTGGCCGGCCGGCTCGCCGCGGCCGTCCCGCACTTCCTGCCCGTCTTCTACGAGCAGGCCGCCCGGACCTTCCTCGCCGTCGAGAACACCACCTACGCGGCTCAGCTGTTCGGCAAGGCCCGCACCAGCGAGGCCCAGTTCGGACTGTCCGTCGACGAGGACCGCCTGGACGCCGTCTTCCTCGAGTTCGCCCTGGCCGGAGCCCTCCCCGTGAAGGTGCTCACCTCCTACGGCAAGGAACTGGCGCTGCGGGTCACCCCCGCCGAGGCCTTCGAGCGCTTCCGGCGGCTGTGCGTGCGCCGCACCGCGGGCGGCCTCCCGCCGTCGGCCCAGGCCTCCGTCGAGCTGCGGCGGCTCGCCCGCGCGGCCGGGCTGAAGGGCGGTGAGCCCGAGCAGGAGTACCTGGCGGAGCTGCTGCCGCTGCCCGCCACCCTGCGCGCCGCGACCGGCTGGTGGAAGTCCCACCGCGCCTCCCTGGTCGCGCTGGCCCAGCGCGTGCCGTCCGTACGGGGCACCCTGCTGGGACTGGCGCCGACCGGCGGCGGCGACGCCGGTGAACTGGCCACGCTGTGGCTGGAGGTGCTGGAGGAGTCGGGCGCCACCGCCGGACTCGCCGACGACTCCTTGCCCGCCGCGGAACGCTGCGCCGACGGCGCCGCCGGCTGGCTGGAGCGCTTCCACACCGCCCGGTACAGCGGCTGGGGCACCCCGCCCGCCCTGCCGCCGCTGCTGACCCTCGTGGCCCGCTGCGCCGACCGGCTGCGCGCCGAACTCGACTCCCCCGAACGGGAGGAGGGCCTGCGGATCGACCTCCAGGACGTGGACCTCCTCGACCTGCTGCTCTCCCTGGACGTACCCGTCGCCGTCTCCGCCGACGACTCCGGCTCCGGCGGCCACGCCCGCCTCGGCCTGGAGCAGTGGGCCCTCACGCCCGAACGCAGGGACCTGCGGGCCCTGTGCGCCGACCAACGGCTGCGCCCGGCCTTCTTCCGCACCCTCGACGGCTTCAACGGCCACCACATGTCGAGCCGCCGGTCGGCCGTCGCACTGCTCGCGCGGACCGAGGGCAGCGCCCCCCTGGTCGCCGAGTGGGTCCGCGGCGTCGCCGCCGCGTCCACGGCCACGGGGCTGCCCCACCTGCCCGCGGCGATCCAGCGCCTGACCTGGCTGCCCGCCGAGGCGCTCACCCTGGCCCCGGAGGAAGTGGCCCGCGCGGCCGCCACCGACCTGGGGGAGATCCTGGCCCGCACCCTGCGCGGCGGCCTCTTCGAAGAACTCGGCTGGCCCTCCTGGGAGGAGGCCGTCACCGCGCTCACGCCCGGCAACGACCGCCACCGGCTCACCGTCATGGACGCCTGGCCGTACCTCATCGTGGCCAACTCCGCCCAGGTCAGGGTCATCGACGCCGAGTCGACCGTGCTGACGCACGATCTGCGGCTGCCCTCCGGGAACCACCACAGCACCGGCTTCCACTACGTCGACGGCGACCTGCTGGTCTTCTGGGCCACCTACAACGGTCCCGTCCAGGGCTACTGGCTCAGCGCCCCGGGCGACGTGCTCACCCTGGACTCCCCCGCCACCTACTGGAGCCCCCGCACCGACAACGTCACGCTGCAACTGCCGGGCGGCGGCCGCGCCACCGGCGGAGACGTCCTGCACCCCGGGGACACCCGGCTGCCCACCGAGCGGGCGGTCATCTCGGACGGCACCTCGTACTGGGTCTGGGAGCACGGCCAGCAGCCCGCCGAGCCGGGCTGGGCCGAGTACGACCCCGCCACCGGCCTCACCGGCCGGCGTTCCGCACCCGGCTTCCTCGCCGACGCCCTGCACGGGCACCCCACCGGCAGCACCCTGCCCGACAACATCGGCCAGAACTGGCTGCGGCCGGCTCCCACCGTCGAGCACTCCGTCCTGGGCACGCCCGTGGACGGACTGCTCGGCTGGCGCGCCGTACGCGTCCCCGGCCAGGGCTGGCACGGCTCCGACAACGGCGGACGCTCCGTCGTCGTGCCCGAGGGCCAGTACGCCCCGCGGCACGCGCTCGGCTTCCCCGGAGACGAGCGGCCGCGCGCCCTGACCGCCGACTGGCGGACGCTGTCCCTCGTCGACCCCGAGGGCGTCGTCACCGCCGAGGCCGGCGGCGACCGCCACAACGGGACCTACTCCACCCGCCGCGTGAACCTTCCTCCGCTCCCTTACTGGAACTCCCTGCGCGCCCGGGACCCCGAGGGCTCGGCCGCGCTGCGCGCGACCGACCGGGAGACCGCGGCCGGTCTGCTGAAGGCCGCCGCCGAGGCCGCGAAGAACGACGACGCGGCCGCGCTCGTCACCGCCGCCCTGCCGCAGATCACCGACCCCGCACTGATCGGCGGCGTCGTCGACCAGGTGCGCGCCGCGCTGAACCAGCGCCGGGCCCTGGACCGGGTGGCGGCCGCACTGAAGCCGGCGGACCCCCGGCAGACCCGGCCCCAGGAGGAGCGCGGTCCCGTCGACAACCTCCTCGACGCCGGCCTGGACGGACTCGTCGGCGCGGGGCACTACCGCTACGGCGGGGACTCCGACACCGCCTACCGGTTCCTGCGGAAGCTCGCCGCGGCCGCCGCCGACACCGGGGCGCAGACCGTCCCCGGGCGGCTGCATGTCGACGTGCCCGGGGTCGCCTACTGCGCGTTCCCGTGGATCGGCCCGTTCCTGGAGCAGCCCGCCGCGGCCGCCTACCGGGCGGTCGTCACCGGCAGCACCGACGAGCACCGGGCGGCGCTGTGCGCGCTGCTGGCCGAGGTCGACGCCCTCGGCCTGGGCTCGGCGCGGCAGGCCGGAGCCCGGTGGCGCCGGATCCACGTCCGGATCGAGGAGGGCCACCTCCTCGGACAGGACGGCCGCGAGCGCGGCCGGGGCGGACGGCACCGCAGCGTCCTGCCGCTCGGCGGCGGTGGCGCGCTCGGCATGGCCGAGTCGATCGACGGCCGGCCCGGCGGGCGCGAGTTCTCCGCGCTGCTGCACGACCCGAGCGGCGCGTTCACCCTGCCCGCGCCGTACACCGGCATCGGGAACGCCACGGTCCCCGGCGACCCCGCCCGGGAAGGCGGCTGGCTGGCCGCGTTCCTGCGGGAGGCCGCCGCCCGGGGCGCGGCCCCCTGGTTCCCCGGGGCCGCCGAGGAGTTCTCCCGGCTGACCGGTGTCTCCTCCACGATGGCCGCCCTGGTGCTCGCCGGCCTGCCGCACCTCGACACGTGGGAGCGCGGTTTCCTCCCGGCCGAGCTGCGCACCGCCCTCGGGGTGAAGGCCACCGCCGCCGCGCACGCCCGCGACGACCTCAAGGAACTCGCCTTCGACGTGCGGCGGGAGCTGGTCGCGGCGCTGCTGCCGGCCGACCCGGCCCTGCTGTGGACCGAGGGGCCGGACGCGGTGGCCGCCGCGCAGGTGTGGAACCGGCGCGTCGGCCGTCGCACGCCGGTACCGGACTGGCTGCTCACCGAGGCGGGCAAGGACGTCCGCAGCGCCTGGGCCCCGCACCGCGCGCTGCCCGCGCTGCTCGACCCGGCCTCCGCTCCGGTGCTGTCGACCGACGTGCCCTGGACCGTCCGGCAGGACCACGTGACGCCGGCCGTGCCGACGGCCGCCCCGTTCGACACGGCCGTCCTTTCGGGGTCGGTGGCGCTGACGGCGTGGCTGGCGCACCGGCTGCCCGCGGGCGATCCCCTGCGGGCCTGCCTGCCGCCCGCACTCACCGCCGTACGGCAGCGGCTCGCCGCACCCGAACTGCTGCTGAGCATCGGCCACTACATCCGGCTGGCCGACTTCCGCAAGGCGGCGGGTACGCCGACGGAGACCGCAGAGGGGTACGAACGGTACGGCGCGGTGGTCCTGCCCACCGCCGACGACACGCCCCGGCCCGGGCTGCGCCCGGCGCTGCTGGACTCGACCGGGTCCGACCCGTACCTGCCGCTGCTGCGCGGCCCCGAGCAGCAGCCGTCCGGCGCGGAAACGGCACTGCGCCTGGCCCACGACCCGCGCTTCGCCGCGCTGCTGGCCGACCCGGGGGCGCCGGCGGCCGGGGCCCCCGACAAGGACGGCACCTGGTGGCCGCAGGACCCGAGCCGGTCGGTGCCCGAGCTGGTGGCGGAAGTGGAAGAGGCGTACGGGCTGGGCGCCGACGCCGCCGCCCTCTACCTGGCGCTGCTGGCGATGCCCGACCCGACGGACCGCAACACGGCCCGCTGGACGGGCTGGAAGCCGGTCCGGCTGAAGGCGGCCCGCGCCGAACTGGCCGCCACCGACCTGGTCGTGTCGGCCGGCCGCAGCCGGGCGGGACGCTCCCTGTTCCTGCCCGGCGGCTGGTCCGACATGAACTCCCCGGCCCTGCCGGTGGAGACCTGGAAGCTGCCGATGTACACGGCCGCGCCGAACGGCGTCGCGGTGCTGGGTCTGCTGGTGCCGGCCGAACCGGCCGCCGACCTGTACCGGCGGGCCTGGGCGCGGATCCGCGGGGGCGACGTCCCGCGCTTCGAGGAACTGAAGGTCAAGCGCACGGCCGCCCGCCGCCGCTGACCCCGACGCCCCGCCCGCACGGGGCTCCGGCCGGGGCGCGTCCCCGGCCGGAGCCCCCGGCACCTCCTCCTTCGTACGACTCCCGCACCACAGCGAACACAGAGAACACAGAGAACGCAGAGGACCTGATGACCGTCACCGATCAGCCCGCTCCCTCCCGGCAGGTCATGCCCGCCGAGGAGCGGTATGCCGCCGAACTCGCCTTCCTCGCCGCGCAGGACACCGGGCCCCGGCCGCCGGGCTGGGCCTTGACCCCGCGCGCCGTCGTGACGTTCGTGTGCGGCAGCGAGGGCGCCGAGCTGGCCCTGCCGAAGCGGCGGGCCGGGCTGCCGTCGAAGCTGGTGATCGCTCCGAAGTTCGTCGGCGAACGCGCCCTGGTGGAGCGGTGCGTGGTCACCCTGGCCGGTGAGCGGGGGCTGCTGCTCACCGGTGAGCCGGGCACCGCCAAGTCGATGCTGTCCGAGCTGCTGGCCGCCGCGGTGTGCGGCACGAGCGCGCTGACCGTGCAGGGCACGGCGGGCACCACCGAGGACGCCTTCCGGTACGGCTGGAACTACGCCCTGCTCCTCGCGCAGGGACCCACCGCCCAGGCCCTGGTGGACTCCCCGGTGCTCGCGGCGATGCGCACCGGCCGGGTGGTCCGGGTCGAGGAGATCACCCGGTGCCTGCCCGAGGTGCAGGACGCCCTGGTGTCGATCCTGTCCGACCGGCGGGTCACCGTACCCGAACTGACCGCCACCGAGGACGCGCTGGTCTCGGCGGCTCCCGGTTTCACGGTCATCGCGACCGCCAACCTGCGGGACCGGGGCGTGTCGGAGATGTCGGCCGCGCTCAAGCGCCGCTTCAACTTCGAGACGGTCGCTCCGATCGCGGACGCCGACGCGGAGGCCACGCTGATCCGGCGCCAGGCGGTCGCCGCCGTCCAGCGCGCCGGGGCGGCCTTCGGGGTGGACGACTCCGTGCTCGACGCGCTCGTCACCGTGTTCCGGGACCTGCGTTCCGGCCGCTCGGCCGAGGGCTGGGACGTGGAGCGGCCCGGCACGGTCATGTCCACCGCCGAGGCGGTGCAGGTGGCGGCCTCGCTGGGGGTGGCCGCCGCGTACCTGCCGGGCGGGGACGCGCTGGACCTGCTGCCGGGCCACCTGCTGGGCGTCGTGCGCAAGGACGACCCCGCCGACCACGGGCGGCTGCTGGGGTACTGGGACGGCCCCGTCCGGCGCCGCGCCGAAGACGGCTCGGCGATGTGGCGCCGCCTCTGGGACCTGCGCGGGAGCCTGCGTTGACGGTCACCGACCCGACGGCCGGCCCGGCGGCCGACCCGCGGACCGCGGTGGAGGCGCTCGCCTCCTCGCGCGAGCCGTACCTGCTGGGCGTACGCCACCACAGTCCCGCCCTGGCGGCGGTGGTTCCGGCGCTGCTGGAGGCCGCCGGGACGCAGGTGCTGTGCGTGGAGCTCCCGGCCGACTTCCAGCCCTGGCTGGAGCACCTGGCGGATCCGGAGACCGAGGCACCGGTCGCCCTGGCGGGCCTGGGACGGGAGGGCCGGCTGGCCTTCTACCCCTTCGCGGACTTCTCCCCCGAACTGGCGGCGATCCGCTGGGCCCGGGGCCGGGGCGTGGAGGTCGTCTGCTGCGACCTCCCGCTGTCCGACGCGGGCTGGTCGGGGGCGGGTGCCGGGGCCGACGAGGAGCGGGCGGGGGCGGGGCAGGCCGGTCCGGGGCGGCCCGGGCCGGAGTCGGAACCCGCTCCGGCACCCGCTTCGGCACCCGCTCCGGGGCCGGTCACCGGCCGCGTTTTCGCGGACGCCCTCGTGGCGGCGGGCACCGGGCGGGAGGGCGAGGACCTCTGGGACCGGGCGGTGGAGGTACTGGCCCCCGGCTGCTCCCCCGAAGCCGTGCGCCGGGCCGCGCTCGGCGTCGGCTGGGCGCTGCGCGCCGACGCGGGGACGGTACCGCCGACGGACCTGGCCCGCGAGGCCCACATGCGGCGGGTGATCGCCGCCGCGGGTTCCGGCGGCCGGCGCGTGGCCGCCCTGATCGGCGCGTTCCACGCCCCCGCCCTGCTCCCGACCGGACCGGGCGCGGCACTTCCCGCACCCCGGACGGGCTCGGACGCGACGGGTGCGACCGGTGTCCCGCCGGTGTCCGCCCCCGGGACCGCGACGGCCGCGGCCGGGGCGGTCGGGGCCGGGGAGGGTGGCGCGGCGGGGGTGGTGACCTCCTTCGTGGCGTACTCCTTCGACCTGCTCGACGCCCGTTCCGGGTACCCGGCCGGAATCCGGGATCCGCTGTGGCAGCAGGCCGTCCTCGAAGCGGGCGGTGACCCCGTACGGGTCCGGGAGGCGGCCTCGGTCGCCGTCACCGGCGTGTGCCGGGAGCTGCGCCGGGCCGGCCACACCGCCGGCACCGGCGAGGCGTCCGAGACCCTGCGGCTCGCCTGCGACCTGGCGGTGCTGCGCGGGCTGCCCGCGCCCGGCCGGGGCGAACTCCTGGAGGCCGTGTCCACGGTGCTCGGGCAGGGCGAACCCCTGGGCCGGGGACGGGCGCTGGCCCGCGCCCTGGAGGCGGTGCTGGTCGGTGCGGGCCGCGGTCGCACCACCCCGCACGCCCCCCGCTCGGGACTCGGCCCGTCCGTGGAGGCGGAGCTGGCCGAACTGCGGCTCCCGTCGCCCGAGGACCCCGCGTCCCGCGAGGTGCGCCTCGACCCGTTGCGCTCCGCGCTCGACGGCCGCCGGGAGGTCCTGCTCCAGCGCCTGCTGGTGTGCGGCGCCTCCTACGGCGAGCCCGTCACCGTCGCCGCGACCGGGGACGGCACCGCCCTCGGGAGCAAGTGGCGGCTGGCCTGGACTCCTTCCGTCCCGGCCCGCCTCGACCTGGCGGGGGTCCGCGGCGTGAGCGCCGCCCAGGCGGCCGCCGGGACGCTGCGTGACGTCGCACGCCGCGAGGCGGCCGCGGGCGGCCCGACGGCGGCGCAGGTCCTGACCGGGCTGGCCGCGGCCGCGCGCTGCGACCTGCCCGAACTGGTCGACGTACGACTGGAGGAGGCCGCGGCGGTCCTGCCGGACACCGCCGGGCTGCCGGAGCTCCTGGAGGCCGTCGACCTGCTGGAGGCCCTGCGCCGCGGTCACCTGCCCGGCACCTCCGCCGGGGCCCGCGACACCGCGGGCGCCCTCGTCGCCGACCTGCTGGAGACCGCCGTACGTTCCCTGCCGGGGCTCGCCGGCAGCGACGACCCCGCCGACGCCGGAGCCCTGGTGGCCCTCGCCGACCGGGCCTCGGCCCGGCAGCTGGGCCTGCGCCTGGACGCCGCTCTGGCCGAACTGGCCTCCACCGCATCCCCGTTGATGCGGGGTGCGGCACTGGCCGTCCGCGTCCTGCTGGACCTCGATCCGGCGGCGGAGCTCGGCGAACGCACCGCCGCGTGGGTGGACGGCGCGACCACCCCCGACGGGCGGCGCGCGCTGGCCCGCCGGCTCGCCGGTCTGCTCAGCGCCGCCGGTCCGCTGCTGGACGCCTCCCCCGCCGCGCTGTCCCCGCTCCTGGAGCGGGTGGACGGGCTCGGCGACGGGGCGTTCCTGGAACGGCTGCCCGCGCTGCGCGGTGGTTTCGACGCGCTGGCCCCGGCCGCGCGCGAGCGGCTGCTGGAGACGGTGACCGAGCGGCTGGGAGAGCGCGTCGACCTGTCGCTCGAAGCGCCGCCCGCCCTGCTCGCCCTCTGGGCCGCGGCCGACGCCGCCGGGCTCGCCGCGCTCAAGGAGCTCCCGTTCCCCGCCCCTTCGGGCCAGGTCCCGCAGGGTACGGGGGCGCCGTACTCCCCGCGTGCCGCGCCGCCCGCGGACCGGCGCCTGGCCCCGGCCGACCGGTGGCGGCTGCTGCTCGGCCGCCAGCGCGACCGGCTCCCGGCCGGTGCGCACCGCTACGCCCGCGCCCTCGACGAGCTGTACGGCGCGGGGCAGGGCGAGGGCTCGTCCGACCTCGACCGGGGCGGTCGGGGCGGCGGCGACGGCGCCTCCTTCCCCACCGCCCGCGAGTGGTCGCAGGAGCTGGAGTCCCTGTTCGGCGCGGACGTGCGGGAGGAGGTGCTGGCGGACGCGGCCGGTGCGGGGCGCACCGACGTACTGGCCCAGCTGGACCCGGCGTCCGTACGTCCCTCCGTGGAGCTGCTGACGTCGGTGCTGTCGCTGGCGGGCGGCATGCCCGAGCAGCAACTGGCCCGGCTGCGGCCGCTGGTGCGGCGGCTGGTCGACGAGCTGGCGAAGGAGCTGGCGACCCGGCTGCGGCCGACGCTCTCCGGGCTGTCGACGCCCCGGCCGACGCGCCGGCCGGGCGGGGCGCTCGACCTGGCCCGCACCCTGCGCGCGAACCTCGCCCACACCCGCCGGCTCGACGACGGCCGGGTGGTGGTGGTTCCGGAGCGTCCGGTGTTCAGCACCCGGGCGTCCCGCGAGTCGGACTGGCGGCTGATCCTGGTCGTCGACGTGTCCGGCTCGATGGAGGCATCCGTCATCTGGTCGGCGCTGACCGCCGCGGTCCTGGGCGGGGTGCCGACCCTCTCGACGCACTTCCTGGCCTTCTCCACGCAGGTGGTGGACCTCACCGACCGCGTCGAGGATCCGCTGTCGCTGCTGCTGGAGGTCCGGGTCGGCGGTGGGACGCACATCGCGGCGGGCCTCGCGCACGCCCGTTCGCTGATCACGGTGCCGAGCCGCACGCTGGTCGTCGTGGTCAGCGACTTCGAGGAGGGCGCCCCGGTCGGCGGCCTGCTCGCCGAGGTACGTGCCCTGGCCGCCTCGGGCGCCCAGCTGCTGGGCTGCGCCGCGCTCGACGACGCGGGCACGCCCCGGTACTCGGTTCCGGTCGCCCGGCAGCTCGTCGCGGCCGGGATGCCGGTGGCCGCGCTCAGCCCCCTCGCCCTCGCCCGCTGGGTGGGCGACCGACTCCGTGGAGAGCCCCGTTGACCAGCACCACCAGTACCACCAGCACCGCCGGGCCGGACGGCGCGGGGACGGATCCGGCGCCCGGCGGGGGGACGTTGCCGCCCGTCGCCCCCGAGGTCCTCGCGGAGGCCGTGGAGAGTCTGAGCGCCCGGCTGCGCAAGAAGCTCGACGCGGCCGTGGAGGGCTGCGCCGCCGCGGCCGTGGCCGGGGCCGACGGGAGCGTCACCGTACGGTTCGGCGAGGACGCGGTGGTGACGCTGCGTCCGGGGCCCTCGGGAGTGGTCGCCGAGGCGGGGCAGGCCGTCTGCGGCTGCCTGCTGGCGCCGCGCTGCCTGCACCGGGCCGCCGTCCTGGGCGCTGCCCCGCTGGCGGACCCGGCGGAGCTGCCGGACACCTGCGCGGCGGATCCCGGGCCGGGGCTCGCGGAGGCGGAGGCCGGGACCGCGCCGGCCGACGGAGGCGGGGCCGGTGCGGGGGTGCCCGTCGGGGGCGGGGCCGGTGCCGCGGCCGACGCCCGGTCAGGTGCGGAATCCCGCGCCGGGGACGGGGCCGCGGCCGGGGCTCACGAAGACGGCGGAGGGGCGGGGGCCGGGTCCGTGGCGCCGGGCGGCGCGGCGGCCGTACCGGCCGACGGGGCCGAGCCGCTCACGCGCGCCCAGCTGGCGGCGGGTGCGGCCCTGTGGACGGCCGCCGCCGAGGCCCTCGCCGCCGGGGTCACGGCCGGGGGCGCGGTGGTGCAGGCCGAGCTGCTGCGGGCCGCCCACTCGGCCCGCCTGGCCGGGCTGCCGCACGCCGAGGCCGCCGCGCTGCGCGTGGTGCGCGGTCTGCGCGGGGCCCGGGAGCGCCGTGCCGGGCAGCGGCTCACCGACCTCGCGGCGGCCTTCGCCGAACTGCTCCGCGTCGCCGCGCTGCTGGCCGCCGGTACCGGCGGCCCCGGTGTGACCGGCGGCGGCCGCCGGGCCTACGCGGCCGGGGGAAGCCTGCGCGTGCAGGGCCTGTGCCGGGAGCCCGTGCTCAGCGCGACCGGCTACGGCGGCGTGGTGACCCACCTGCTGGGCGAGGACGGCGCCCGCTACTCGGTGTCGGACGTCCGACCCGGCGGGCTCGCCCGCGCGCGGGGCGCGGGGGCCGCGTCCGTCGCCCTGGGCGGTGCCGTCCTCGACCACGCCGGGCTCGCCCGGGGCGGCCTGCGCGTCGTCGGCGCGACCGTGTCCGCCGACGGGCGGCTCGGCGCGGGGCGCGGGGTCCGGGCGACGCCGGTACCGGGTCTGTCCTGGGCGGCGGAGCCCCTCGCGGCGCTCTTCGCCCGCCCGGCGGCGCAGGCGCTGGCCGCGCAGCAGGCGGACGGGGCACCGGACTCCGAAGCGGCCCTGCTGGGCTGCGACGTGCAGGTGGCCGGCGCGGCGGGAGATCACCTGCTGGTCCGGGAACTGTCGCCGGACGGCACGGTACGCGCGGACGCGCCCCTGCTCCGGCTGTGCCCGGCCCATCCGCATCCAGAGCTGGCGCACACCGCGAACCTGCGCCGCCTCGCCGGGTATCCGGGCCTGGCGGTCCGGGTCCTGGGCCGCCCGGACCTGGACCGGGCGGCGACGCTGCGCCCGCTGGCCGTGGGTCCGGTTCCGGGGGCGGAGTACACGCTGCGGCTGCCGGCCGAGTGGCTGGACCGGGCCGACCTCGGCTACGACCGGCTCCAGGGCAGCCACTTCCCCGACGGCGCGACCCCCGGAACGGCGGCCGGCTCCTGCGCACCGGGCACGGATCCGCTGGCCGACTCGCCCCTGTGGCGGGTGCGCCGGCTCCTGGAGGCGGGTGTCGCGGGCGGGCGTCGCGCGGTCGCCGAGTCGGCCCGCGGCCCGGAGCCGCTGTCCGCGTACGGGCCGCTGCGCCGGGCCGGCTTCGGCGCGGCGGCGGACCTGGCCGGGGCCCTGGTCCTGGAGGCGGACCGGCGGCCCCGGAACTCCTTCGGCCGCCTCACCGAGGCCTCGGCCGACGCCTACGCCCGGGCCTGGCTGGCGGCATCCACCCACCTGTCCGCCGCCCACCGCTCCCTGGTGGCCGCCTCCTGGACCTGACCGGATGGCCGGCCGCCTGTCAGTGGCGTCGTGCATGATCGGCGCGTCGGTTGCCGAAGACGAGGGGGAAGCATCGTGGCGATCACGAACCAGCAGGTGGCGGGGCACGCGTTCCTGAAGCAGTTGTTCGCGGACGACTACTACCCCGACCACGTGGTCGGCATGGGGCGGGCGGTCCTGCTGCGGCTGTGCGAGCGGATCGAGGCCGAGCGGCCGTCGGACCTGCCGGCCCTGTACGCCCTCACCCGGGCCGCCACGGAGGAGTTCAACCTGCTGGAGGCGGAGTTCGAGGCGGCCGGGAGCGACATCGAGACGGTCGCGCGGGAGGAGATCGCCGAGGACTTCTGGTTCGTCGCCTCGTCCTACGGGTTCCCGGACGCGGACGTGGAGGAGCTCATCGCCACCCGGGAGTGGTGAACGCCGGCCCGGAAGGTGGGCTCACGCCCCGCCCGGGTGTGTCGCCCTGCGAGTCGCGCGGACCGGCGGCTCCGGCGCGCGGTGGGAGCGACGCGCGCCGGGGATTCCGGCCGACTCCGAGGGGCGGTCCGGGCGGCGGCCGGAGCCGTTTCCTTCGGTACCGGCCCAGGTGGGGAGGGGGTCGGGTGGGCCGGAGCGCGGGGGCCGGGGGTGGCCGGTTCGCACCCGGTGCGCTGCCGCCTCTGTGGCGATTCCTCACTTTCCGCCGGGTGCGCCGCCCACACTCGTGCGCGGAGGGACCCGATCGGGGTGACGGTCCCCGGGGGCAGGAGGATGCGATGACGCGGAACGGCCGGGACAGCGGTGCGGTGGCGGGGGTGGGGGCGTCGTCCGCCGGCCCGGTGGGGCTCGCCGAGTCCGCGGGGCGGGGCGGGTGCGGTCCGCCGCCCCGCGGGGCCCGGCCGCTGGCGGTGGTGCTCTGCGCGGCCGCGTCGGCGGTCCTGGTACCGGCCGTCTGGGACGCGGTGGGGCGTGACGGGCCGGCGGCCCTGGCGGTGGTCCTGGTGGCCGGGGCATGGACCGGCCGGCGAGCCCTGCACGCGGCGGCGCGGACGGCGGCCCGGCGGGCGGCGGTTCCCGGGCCGGCCGAACAGGTCGGTCCGTCCGGCGACTTGCGGCACGGCGTGGGGACCGGCCACGACTCCCCCGCCCCGCTGCGGGGTTGGATGTCCGGTTATGGGTAGTCTTCAGCGGACGGTGTGCGGAGTCCTACCGGGGCGGGGTTTCATGGTTCGTCAGACAGGCGTGCGCGGTGCGGCGGTGGCGGCGGTACTGCTGCTCGGTATCACCGGATGCGGCAAGCAGGATCCCGGGGACGCGAAGGGCGGCGACCGGCCGGCCGCGACGGCGACCCCGGGCGCGAGTACCGGCCCGAGTACGTCACCCGCCCCTTCGCCTTCGGGCGAAGACGCCAAACCGGCCGCCGGGGACGTACTGCCCGGCATGGTCAGCGCGGCCGTGGCCCGGACGCAGCTGGCCGCGCTGACGGTCGCCAAACCCGGCACGATGGCCGGGTACAGCCGCGACAGGTTCACCCACTGGGCCGAGCAGGGCAACAAGTGCGACACCCGCGAAACCGTACTGAAGCGGGACGGAGCGGACGTCACGCAGGACTCCGAGTGCCGGGCCGTGTCCGGCAGCTGGAAGAGCCTGTACGACGGGGCGGCCATCACCGAGGCCGCGAAGCTGGACATCGACCACATGGTGCCGCTGGCCGAGGGCTGGCGTTCGGGCGCGTCCGGCTGGGACGCGGCGAAGCGCAAGGCCTTCGCGAACGACCTGACCCGTCCGCAGCTGCTGGCCGTCTCGGCGTCGTCCAACCGTTCCAAGGGCGACCAGAGCCCCGATCTGTGGCAGCCGACGGACCGGTCGAGCTGGTGCCAGTACGGGCGGGCCTGGACCACCGTCAAGTCCCACTACGGGCTGACGGTCACCGAGGCCGAGAGGACCACCCTCACCACCATGATCGACACCTGCGCGTCGTGACGGCCGAGCGGAGCTGGCAGGACCAGGTCCTCGCCGGACCGGGCGGTGCGATGACCGACGAGGTCGGCGTGATCACCGGTCCGCTCACCCTGCGCACCACGGGCGGGGCGGACGGCGAGGTCCGGTTCGCGATCCAGTACACGGACGCGGACGAGTGGTACACGCTGACCGGGAGCCCGGTCGTCGCCGACGCAGATCCGTACGCGCTGCACACCGCGGCGCTGGCCGCCGTACGGGCCGGCCACGGGGCCGGGGCTCCGCACCCGGGGGCCTGACCGGAGGAGGCCCGGGACGGGACCGGCGGCCTGATCAGCGGGTACGGCGGACCGCCCGGCCGGGCGCCGGGGCGGGCCGCGGGGCAACGCGATGGCCTGCGGGCGGCCCGGCTGACAGACTGGGGCGACTTGATCACCCCAGGAGGCAGCCATGTCAGACGAGAACGCCACCCCGCAGGCCGACGCGGCACAGAACGACGCACCGCAGGCCGACGCACCGCAGGACGAGACCCCGGCGGAGGAGGCCAAGCGCAAGTTCCGCGAGGCCCTGGCGCGCAACGCCTCCAACGCCCAGTCCCAGCAGTCCCATCAGAGCCGGGCGAAGGTGCAGGGTTCCAGCAGCGGGGCGGGCGGAAAGAACAAGAAGGTCCGCCGCAAGACGGGCTGACCCGAGCGAATCGTTGGGCCGCATGGGTGATGGGCGATAACCACCGGCGCCGGACGCAGTTGATCAGGACGTCCCGCCGGGGACAGCTCATGCGACAGAAGGATCTTCACGATGCTCAAGAAGTTCATGACCAGCGCCGCGGTCACCGCCTCCGTCATCGGCACGGGTGCCGTCATGGCCTCCCCGGCGATGGCGATCGGCAACGACAACGGCGTGAACACCGTCAACGGCAACAGCGCTTCGCAGATCTACGGCAACCAGTCGACCCACGGTGCGCAGAGCCCGCAGCTCAGCGCGATCCAGGGTTCGCTGAACAAGCTCTGCGTCGGCCTGCCGGCGAAGGTCAACGCCCAGTCGCTGGTCGCGATCCTCGCCAACGTCGGCGTCCAGGACGTCAACGTCCTGTCCAACCCGCAGAACCAGCAGTGCGCCGAGAACTCCACCCAGGCCAAGGGTGACGAGCCGCTGTCGCACATCCTCAGCAACATCCCGGTCCTCTCGGGCAACCTCTCGGCCGGCAGCTGATCCGGTCGGCATCCGAACCGGCGTGACGACCCAGGTCGTCACGCCGGTTCGGCGTTTGCGGGCACGGCCCGCGCCGGGCCCGGTGCCGCCCCCCGGACCCGCGACCCCTCTTTGGCACCCACGGACAATATTTGGTCTAGACCTTGACAGGTCCAGACCACTTCGGTTCAGTGGCGGTAGTTGTCGTTCCCCACACCCCTCGCGACAATTCCCCCCACCCCAGGAGCAGTTACGTGATACGTGCCGTCCGCCGCCGCGCCCTCTCCCTCGCCGCGGCCGCCGCCGTGACCCTCGGCCTCGCCGTCGCCCTGCCCGCCTCCTCCGCTTCGGCGGCCCCCGCCTGCGCCACCGCCTGGGCCTCCTCGGCCGTCTACACCGGCGGCGGTACCGCCTCGTACAACGGCCACAACTGGCAGGCGAAGTGGTGGACCCAGGGCGAGACGCCCGGCACCACCGGCCAGTGGGGCGTCTGGTCCGACCAGGGCGCCTGCGGCGGCGGGGGCGGCCAGGACCCCGATCCGGGCACCGGCAACCCGTCCGGCTTCGTCGTCAGCGAGGCCCAGTTCAACCAGATGTTCCCGAACCGGAACCCCTTCTACACGTACAACGGCCTGGTCGCGGCGCTGTCCGCCTACCCCGGCTTCGCGAACACCGGCGACGACACCGTCAAGCGGCGCGAGGCCGCCGCCTTCCTCGCGAACGTCTCGCACGAGACGGGCGGGCTGGTGCACATCGTCGAGCAGAACACGGCCAACTACCCCCACTACTGCGACGCCACCCAGCCGTACGGCTGTCCCGCCGGGCAGGCCGCGTACTACGGGCGCGGGCCCATCCAGCTGAGCTGGAACTTCAACTACAAGGCTGCGGGCGACGCCCTCGGGATCAACCTCCTCGCCAACCCGTACCTCGTCGAGCAGGACCCGGCCGTCGCCATGAAGACGGCGCTCTGGTACTGGAACACCCAGAACGGCCCCGGCACGATGACCGCCCACGCGGCCATCGTCAACGGCGCCGGCTTCGGCGAGACCATCCGTTCCATCAACGGGGCGCTGGAGTGCAACGGCGGCAACCCCGCCCAGGTGCAGAGCCGGGTGAACAAGTACCAGAGCTTCACCCAGCTGCTCGGCGTCACCCCGGGCGGCAACCTCACCTGCTGACGCGCACCGGCCGCCGTGCCACCGCGCCGCCCGGGCTCAGTGCCCGCGCAGCGCGGTGGCCAGCTGCGCGCGGGAGCGCACGTCCAGCTTCTGGTAGATCCGGGTGAGCCGGGACTCCACCGTCTTCACGCTCAGGAACAGCTTCGCCGCCGCTTCTTGGTTGCTGGCCCCCGCACCGACCAGCAGGGCCAGCCGGGTCTCCGCCTCGGTCAGGGCCGCCACCCCGGGGTGCGGGGCGGCGGCCTCCGGCGTGGTCTCCCGCGCCAGGCCGAGCCAGGGCTTCGCCCCGGCCCGCTCGAACACCTCGGCCGCCGCCAGCAGGGCGGACCGGGCGGGTGCCCGGCGGCGGCGCCTGCGCTCGACCCGGGCCAGGGCCAGCAGGGTCCGGCCTTGTTCCAGCGGCAGCCCGAGGGCGTCGAAGCGGCGCGCCGTCTCCTCCAGCAGGGCCACGGCCGGTCCGGCCTCCCCGCGCGCGGACAGGCACAGCCCCCGGGCCCGGTCCAGGGCCGCGAGCACGCTCGTGCGCTCCAGGGACCGGGCGACCGGGGTGACCCCGTCCAGCAGTTCCGCGGCCCGGTCGGGGGCGTCGGCCGCCACCAGGGCCTCGGCGAGCTCCCCGTGCCAGCGCAGGACCGACGGGTCCACCACCTGCTGGGCCCCTTCCAGCTCGGCGACCCGGCACAGGGTGGCCGCCGCCTTGGCCGCGTCGCCGGTGGCGAGTTCGACGGTGCCGAGCGCGTACAGGCCCCGGGACAGGAAGACCTGGTCCTGTTCCTCCTCGGAGGCCCGGATGCCCCGGCGGGCATAGCCGGCGGCCCGGGCGAAACTGCCGCCGGCGGCCTCGGCGGTCGCGGCGACGTACCAGGCGGGGCCGGGTGACAGGCCCGCCTCGATGGTCAGCTCGACGGCCCGGCGGGCGTGCGCGGCCGCGGCGGCGCAGCGGCCGCGCCGCAGTTCGACCTCGGTGAGGCTGCGCAGCACCTCGAAGACGTCCTCGGCGGATCCGGTGCGCTGGACGGCGGGCAGCAGGGCGAGGAGCTGGGAGTGCGCGTCGCCGAGCCGGTCGTCGAAGAGGGCGTGCCGGACGGCGAGGTACTGGGGCGCGTTGCGCATGCCGAGGGGGACTTCGGGCGCGGGCAGGGCCAGGGCCTCGGCGAGGATGTCCTCGGCGTCGTGGTCGCCGAGGATGCGGCCCATCCGGGCCCGTACGGTCAGGGCCATGGCCTCGGCGACCTGGTCTCCGCCGGCCTTGGCGAGGGCTCCGGCCTCGGCGGCGGCGTCGCGGGAACGGACCGGGTCCCCGTCGCTGAGGTTGTGCTTCCAGGCGATGCGCAGCTGGACGGCGGCCCGCAGCGAGGGGTCCCCGGCGGCGTCGGCCACGGCGAAGGCGAAGGTTTCGTCGAGGTCGGCCAGCGCCTGTCCGGCGGCGTCGATCACGGCGAGCCGTGCCCGTACCCGCTGGGCGGGCGAGGCGTCGCGGGCGAGTACGGCGCGCGTGGCCCGGCGGGCGAGGTCGGCGCGGCCCGCCCAGCCGGCGTCCTCGGCGGCGCCGACGAGGCGGGCCAGCTCCTCCCGAGGCAGGGCGGCGGGGGTGCGTTCGGCGGCGAGCAGCCCGAGTTCCGCGGCGAGTGCGCGCTGGCCGCGGCGGCGGCAGTCGTCGGCGGCGGCGGTGATCTCGGCGGCGAGCCGGGCGTCGGGGGCGTCCACGGCGAGGGCCCGGTGGCGTACGGCCTGCACGGGGTCGTCGACGGCGTCGGCGAGCGCGGCGTGTCCGGCGGAGCGTTCGGGCCAGCCGGCGTCGGCGGCGAGGGCCGTCGCGACGGCGCCCGCGGTGAAGGCGACGGCCCCGTCCTCGCCCACGGTGACCAGTCCGGCGCGTTCGGCCTCGGCGAGTTCCGCTTCGGCGTCGGGGCGGCCGGCGCGGCGCAGCAGGGCGGTGGTGGGGCGGGCGGTGAGGGCGGCGAGGAGCAGGGTGCGGCGGGCCCGGAAGGGGGCTTCGGCGAGGAGGCGGCGGGCGACGTCGCGGGCCTGGCCGGAGACGGGCAGGGTGTCGGCGTGGTGGGCGCCGCCGTCGCGGGTCCCGGCGGCTTCGGCGAGGGAGTGCCCGAGGGCGAGGGCGAGCCGCGGGTTGCCGCCGCTGGCCTGGTGGATGCGGCCGGCGAGGCGGGCCGGGAGGCCGTGGCGCAGCAGGAGTTCGGCGACCTCGTCGGCGCCGAGCGGGGGGATCCGGACGGCCGGGGTGCCGGGGCCGCAGAGGCGTTCGGCGACGGGTGTTCCGCCGTGGACGCACTCGGCGGCGAGGACCCGTACGCGCGGTGGGGTGAGGCGCAGGGCGAAACGGAGCAGATCGGTGGTTTCCGCGTCGAGCCATTGGGCGTTGTCGAGGACGAGGAGGACGGGTCCGGAGGCGGCCAGGGTGCGCAGCACTTCGACGAGGGCGAGGCGCAGGGCGACGTGGTCGCGGCCCGCTCCGGGTGCGTCGGTCTCGCGGCGGAGCAGGGCGATGGCGGTGCGCTGGGGGCCGGCGAGGCGGTCCAGGGCGGCGCGGGGCACGGTGGCGAGGAGGGCGGCGGCGGAGGCTTCGGGTATCCACCGGTCCGCGGCTTCGGGGGCGAGCCGGAGCACGGTTTCGCGCCGGCTTTCGGCGGCGGCCGCGACGGCGCGCGCGACCTCGGTCTTTCCCGCTCCGGCCGGTCCGGTGAGGACGGCGCGGCCGTGCGTGGTCAGCGCGCGGTCGACCGCCTCGATCAGTTCACTGTGTCCGACGTTCGCGTCAGCGTGCCCCGTCGCCGCCACGCACAGCCACCAGCCTTTCGCTCCCCAGTTCTGTGCCTTTCCTGTGAGACGCGACAATACGAGGTCAGCCGCCGGACGGACCCGGATTGTGACGCAGAATTCAGTCAGCCGGCAGGAAAGCACGGCGGACCTGCCGGTACGGGAGGTACCGGCAGGTCCGCGCGCTGGGATGGTCCGTACCTTCGGCCCGTCAGTGCGGAGTTGGGGGGCTCCGCCGGGGCCGGGGGGACCGGGGTGCGGGGCGGGTCAGAAGCCGAGGCTCCAGGAGTCGATCTTGCCGGTGTCGCCGCCGGCGTTGTCGTTGACGCGCAGCTTCCAGGTGCCGTTCGCGGCCTCGGAGGAGGCGTTGACGGTGTAGGTCTGGTTGATGTTGTCGGTGCTGCCGCCGGCGCGGTTGTGGACCGTGTAGACGGAGCCGTCGGGGGCGACCAGGTCGACCTTCAGGTCACCGATGTAGGTGTGGGCGATGTTCACGCCGACCTTCAGGGCGGCCGGGGCGTTGCCCGTGACGCCGCTGACGGTGATCGGGCTCTCGACCGTGGCGTTGTCGCCGATGGCGAAGTCCGCGGTGTTCTCGAAGGACGGGGTGGTGGGCGTGGAGGTCACCGCGTTCACCGTCGCCGTGGCGTCCGCGAGACCGGCGCCGCAGCCGCCGGTGCAGGTGCCGGCCAGCGGGCGGGCGTTGGCCTTGATCGCGGCCTCGATCTGGGCCGGGGTCAGGGAGGCCTTCGCCGACTTCATGAGGGCGGCGAGGCCCGCGATGTGCGGGGCGGCCATGCTGGTGCCCTGGTAGGGCTTGTAGGACTCGGCGCCGGGGGTGGTGGTGCCGGCGTTCAGGGTGGAGAGGATCGCGTTCTCGGGGGTGGTGACGGTGCCGGGCGTGTCGGTGGCGCGGCGGGTCTCACCGCCCGGGGCGGCGATGTCGATGATCGTGCCGAAGTTGGAGTAGTACGAGCGGTCGCCGGCCCGGTTGGTCGACGCCACGTTGATGACGTTGTTGCAGCTGGCCGGCGAGAAGCCGGAAGCGTTGGCGTTGCTGTTGCCGGCGGCGACGACGACGGTCGTGCCGCGGGCGACGGCGGCGTTGATCGCGTTCTGGTAGCTGGTGCCGCAGGTGCCCGAGCCGCCGAGGCTCATGTTGATGACCTTGGCCGGGGTGGCGTTGGCCGGGACGCCCGAGACGGTGCCGCCGGAGGCCCAGGTGATGGCGTCGACGATGTCCGAGGTGGCACCGCCGCACTTGCCGAGCACGCGGACGGGCTGGATCTTCGCACCGTAGGCGATGCCGGCGACGCCCTTGGAGTTGTTGGTGGCGGCGGCGATGGTGCCCGCGACGTGCGTGCCGTGCCAGGACGAGGTGCTGGCCTTGGAGCCGACACCGCACTCGCCGTCGGTGGCGTTCCAGTCGCCCTCGTCGGCCGGGTTGGCGTCACGGCCGTTGCCGTCGCGGGCCTCGGAGGAGGTGGAGATGAAGTCGTAGCCGGCGACGACGTTCGGCGCGACGTCCGAGTGGGCGACGTAGCCGGTGTCGATCACGGCGACGGTGACGCCGGAGCCGGTGGTCTTGTCCCAGGCGGCGGGGACGTTCATGCCGGCGGTGGGCTCGAACAGGTCCCACTGCTTGGCGTACTCGGTGTCGTTCGGGGTGACGGCCATCGCGTAGGCGCGGGTGTCCGGCTCGACGTACGCGACGTCCGGGTCGGCGCGGAACTGGTCCATCACGCCGGCGGCGTCGGCGGGGGCGACCGATCCGCCCAGGTTGACGAGGGCGGCACCGGTGCCGAGGCGGCGGTCGAACTTCGCCTTCTTGCCGGCCTTCTTGCCCTTGGCGGCGGCGTCGTCGGCGGCCGCGGAGTTGGAACTGGCCTCGGAGGCCGAGGACTTGTATCCGACGATGAGGTTCTCGACCGGCGCCCCGGCGGGCGCGGCGGGAGCCGCGGCGGCCGGGAGGGAGGTGGCCGGGTCGTTCTCGGCGGTCACGGCCACGGAGGCGGTCGCGGAGCCGGCGAGGAGGGTGACGGACATGGCCACCACGGATATGAGCCTGCTGCGTCTGGATGCGTGCACGGTGTTCCCTTTCGAGGGCCGTTTCCGGGCAGGCCGGAGCGGCCGGTCGGTGCAGTGTGGGAGGTGAACCGGCGGCCACGGGGCCCGGGGCGGACTGGTCAGTCCCCGCCCCGGCCACCGCCGCGCGCCGCGTTGCCCGGCCGCGACGGCGGGGCAGGGCAACGGCGGTCCCGGCGGTCCGCGCCCGTCCGTACCGCTTCACACCATGTGGGGTTGGCGCGGGGGCGGTTCGGGGGCGGTGGATCGCCGGTGGGCAGACAGTAGGCAACGCGGAGGTGAACCCGATACGGGGAAAACCCTTGTCCGGACCCCTGCGGGCCCGCCCCCGCCCCCGGGGCGGACGGGGGCGGGGGCGGGCCGGGAGGGGCGGGCGCGGGGGTTACCGCGGGTTGAGCCGGCGGAAGTAGGTCCAGCTGGACTCGTTCGGCTCGGTCCACTTCTCCGGGGCGCGGGCGAACTCCGGGTGGCGGGCGGCGATGTACGCGCGGGTGCGTTCGGGGACCTCGTCGTAGGATCCCAGCTTCGTGCCGCGGCAGTGGAAGGCGAGGCCCCCGGGGCGCTGGGCCTGCTCCATCCAGGGCAGCCAGGGGGACATCCGCATCCAGGACATGGTGGCGGGGACGCTCGGCGCGTCCCCGGCGAGGGCCTCGGCGGGGGTGAAGAACTGGAAGAGTTCCAGGGCCTTGTAGGTGTCCGAGGCGGAGTTCAGCGGGTAGTCGGCGACGGGCAGCGGGGAGGGGTAGGCGAGGGGGATCTCCATGCTGAAGCAGACCTGGGCGCCAAGTTCGGTGCGGGGGACGGGGAAGGGCCGCAGCCGGAGGTTGGCCGGGTCGTTCCAGACGTGGACCACGGGCTTTTCCTGCCAGGTCTCCAGGATCTCTCGAGTGGTGGGGTCCAGGTAGAAGGCGGCTTCGCGGGAGAGCATCCGGTAGCCGCCGGTCTCCTCGTCGGCCTCGAGGCGGGCCACGTTGAGGCCTTCGAAGCCGAAGACCCTCTGGTAGGGCTCGTCGGGGGACCAGGAGTGGACGTCGCCGGTCCACCAGTAGGTGACCTCGGCGCCGTCGAGGGAGGCGCGGGTGCGGGCGAAGTCGTGGAGGAGTTCAGCCGGTGTCATACGGAGAACTCTGCTCGGCGGCCGGTCGGCCCGGCAAGCCGCCTTCCGGCCTGGCGGCGGCCCGCGCGGTTCCGCGTGCGCGGGGGCGGGGAGGTACGGGCGGGCGCCCGGGGGTCGTGCGCCGGGGGCGCCTGCGCCGGGACGGCACGCTCCGGGCGCCGGCGCCCGGCGGACCCCTTCTCCGCCTGCCGGCGCACTCGGCCCGTGCTCCGAGGAGCCGTGCTCCGGGGGGTGGTGCACCGGGGGCTCACGCTCCGGGGGGTAGTGCTCCGCCTGCCGGCGCACTCGCGGCCCGCGTTCCGACGAGCCGTGCTCCGACGGGCCGTGCACCGACGGCTCTTGCACCGGGGGGGTCCTGTTGCGGGCGGGTGTCGCCGTGGGGTTCTCGGGGGGTCGGGACGTGCTCCGGACGGCGGGGGCGGGGGCCGGGGGTGCCGGGCGGCGGGCTCGCCGGGCGGGCGGGGTCGCCGGTGGTGGGGGCGGCGTGCCCCGTGCCGATGCCGGCGGGGTCCGCGGGGCGGCCCAGGTGGCGGGAGAGGAGTTCACGGAGCGGGCCGGGGACGGGGTCCCGGGGCACGCTGCCGCGCAGCCAGGGGGCGACCGGGGTGCGGTCGTAGGAGGTGCTGAGGGCGGCCGCCCGCGCGGTGGCGTTGAGCCGCTGGGTCAGAGCCTCGTAGGTCCAGGCCGTTTCCCTGATCACGCGGTGCAGGAGGGGGTTGGCGGCGGGCACGGGGGGACTCCTTCCTCGTGCCACGGGCACGTGCGCGGAGGTCGTTCCCGCGGTGTGCACCGGCGGGCGGCGGGAAAGGTTGCTGCGCCTTCGGGAGCGCGCCGGACGACACCTACAATCGCCCCGGGCTCCCGTCGTGCGGATGCCCCGTTGACGACCGTACGGAGCACCGGCAACCGTGACCGCCATGGGGAAAGAACACCGACTGCTGGCGCTGCTGGTGTGCCTGGTGCTGGGTACCGGGCTGACGGCCGCCGTGCTGGGCGCCTCACGGGCCGCCGGGCCGCACCACGGCTCCGTCGCGGGGGCGTACGTGGACATACGCGAGGTGCCGCGCGATGCCGCTCCCCCGCCCGCCGCGGGGCCGGAGGGCTCGTCCGGCACCGTGACGGTCGACTGCGGCCGCAACGCGGAGGGCCACTACAACGAGGACAACCTGGTGGTCTCGCCCGGTCTGCGGGCCGGTGCCCACCACACGCACGCGTACGTCGGGAACCTGTCCACGAACGCCCTGTCCGACGACGCCTCCCTGGACGCGGCCGCCACGAGCTGCGTCGGCGGCGACCGCTCCACCTACTACTGGCCCGTGCTGCGCCGCCTCGACCGGCCGGGCAGCCGCCCCCACGAGAGCTCGGCCGGGCACGGCAACACGGGCGAGATCCTGCCCGAGGCGGCCGTGTCCGTGGAGTTCCGCGGGAGTCCGGTGAGCAAGGTGGTGCCGATGCCGCGGTTCCTGCGGGCGATGACCGGTGACGCCGTCGCGCACACGGCGGCCTCGGACGCCGACGTACGGGCGCGCTGGGGCTGCTCCGGCTTCCCCGACCGGTGGACGACCGACTATCCGCGCTGCCCGGCCGGCGACCGCCTCACCCGCAGCCTGGTCTTCCCGAGCTGCTGGAACGGCCTGGACACCTCCGTGCCCGGGCACCGCTCGCACCTGCGGTTCCCCGCCCCGAACGGCGTGTGCCCGCAGGGCACCTTCCCGGTACCGGAGCTGCGCGTCTCCCTCTCCTACGCGGTGCCCCAGGGGGCGCCGGTCGCGCTCGACTCCTTCCCCGAGCAGCGGCACAGCCCGAAGACGGACCACGCCATGTTCGTCAACGTGATGACGGACGCGCGGATGCGCGAGGTCGTGGGCTGCCTCAACGAGGGCCGCAGCTGCCGGACCTGACCCCCGGCCGCCCCCGAGTGACGTACGTCACGTGAACCGCCCGTGTGCCCGGGGCGTGTTCCGACCGCACCACGTAACACGAGGAGGACGGAGAGGGTGAGATGGCCGGACCACTGTGGCCCCGCACTCGGCGGGGCTCGACCGACGAAGCACTGATCAGGTCGGTCTACGAGGAGCACGGCCACGCCCTGCTCGCGTACGCGACGCGGCTGACCGGGGACCGGGCCGCCGCCGAGGACGTCGTCCAGGAGACGCTCATCCGGGCGTGGCGGCACTCCGAGGTCCTGGTCAACGGAAAGGGCTCGGTGCGCGGCTGGCTGCTCACGGTGGCCCGCAACATCATCACCGACCGGTACCGGGCCAAGGCCGCGCGGCCGGCGGAGGTGTCGGGTTCAGCGGCGGCTCCCCCGGTGGAGGGCGATCACGCGGACTCGGTGGTGGACTCCATGGCCGTGCTCGGCGCACTCGACCGGCTCACGCCGGAACACCGGGACGTGCTGACGGAGTTGTACTACCGCCAGCGCAGCGTCGCGGAGGCGGCCGACCGCCTCGGGATCCCGGCGGGCACGGTGAAGTCGCGCGCGCACTACGCCCTCAAGGCGCTGCGCGAGGTGTTCACGGACAGCGGCAGGGACGACAGCAAGGACAGACGATCAGCCCGGCCGCCCCAGCAGCCCGGCGGACTGCGGGAGGTGGTGGCATGAACCGGCAGCGGCACGAGGAGGAACTGCTCGGACCGTACGTGCTCGGCGTCCTGGACGAGGAGGACGTGCGGCGGGTCGAGGAACACCTCACCGAATGCGTGGGGTGCCGCGAGGAGGTGGCCGCGTTGCGCGAGATGGAGAGGGTGCTGGGCGAGGTGCCCGAGGAGGCCTTCCTCGACGGCGCCCCGCAGGGCGGCGACCTGCTGCTCCAGCGGACGCTGCGGCAGGTCCGCGGTGAGCGGGCGGCGGCGTCGCGGCGCCGGATGGCCTTCGTCGGAGTGGCCGCGGCCGCCTCGATGGCGGCCGTGTTCTGGGCCGGTACCCGGCTCGGCGACGACGGGCGCGACAGCGCCCTGGTCCCGCTGCCGTCTCCGACGGTGTCGGCGGCGCCCTCGCCCCCGGTGGCGGGCACCCGGGTCGCCTCGGCGACGGACCGGAGCAGCGGCGCGCGGATGACCGTACAGGTGACGCCCGCCCCGAAGTGGGTGCGCGTGCACGCGGCGGTGACCGGGGTTCCGCCGGGCGAGCGCTGCCGGCTGGTGGTGGTCGCGAAGGACGGTACGCGGAGCACCGCGGGCGGCTGGGTCGTGGGCACGGCCGAGCACGGCGAGGGCAAGGGCGCCTCGCTGGACGGCACGGCGGCGGTGGATCCCTCGCAGGTCAAGGAGATCCGCGTCGAGAACGAGGCGGGGCGGACCTTCGTGTCCGTGCCCGTGTAGCGGAAGGGGCGCGCCCCGGCCCGCGGGCCGGGGACGTGACGGAGCCCGGGAGCATGTCCAGCTCCCGGGCTCCTGTTTGCCACCCAATTGCGCACACCGGCTGCGTTTAAGAGCCAGGGATCATGTTGAGGCCGACGTGTTCTGCCTTTGAACTACCGCGCCACGGAAGAGGCGCAGGAGGGACTTGAACCCCCATCCGTCGGTGATCGTCCCGGCCCGGTCGATCCGGTGTTCGGCGGCGAATACTGAGACTGGAGCGATAACTTGAGGTTCAAGGGGCCGCCTCTGCCGACTGGGCCACCCCGGCACGTGGTACCGGGGGAGGGATTCGAACCCCCGACTGACACCCCTGATTCAGCTTCAACATCAGTTTCAGCTTGCGCTCTCGCGCACCCCCTGCGACACAGGGGGCGTTCTCGGGGCTACCTGAACAGGTAGCCGAACACCGCGTCCCCGACCCGCTGGTCGGTGACCTCGGCGCTGTTGGCCTCCTCGCGGGCGAACTTGACGGCCTGCTGGAGCCGCTCCACCCGGTCGAGGAGCTCGTTGACCCGGCGGGCCGGCAGGGCACCGGAGAACTTCACGGTGGTCCAGTAGCCGACGGCGACGTCCTCGTAGTAGACCTCGACCTGCGCCGGGTGCTTCTCGGTGGCCTCGGCCTTGACGTGGTTGCGCGGGACCTTCTTGGTGCGGATCGTGCGGACGGCCTCCGTCTTCCAGGAGTCCGTGGAGGGGTCCAGGTTCCAGGATTCCGAGGCGTCGAGGACCGGCAGCTTCCGTACGAAGGTGTGCAGGTCGGTCAGCTGCTTCTCCAGGAAGAGCAGGTAGGGGACCGGCACCTGGGGCAGCAGCACGTTGCCGTCGACCACGATGTCGGCGGACGCGGAGCGGTTCGCCCAGTCCTTGGTGGCCGTGACGTCGAAGAGCCGCGTCAGGGTGGCCGCCGTCGACCGGAGCACGTCCTCCGCCTTGACCTGCACCCGGGTGGATTCGGGCGGCAGCTGCTCGCCCTCCTCGTCCTTGGGCTGGTACGTACGCGAGATGCCGGCCAGCAGGGCGGGCTTCTGCACGTCGTGGTGAGCCTGGGTGAGCTCTTGGAGGGACTTGGACTTGACGCCCTTTTCGACTGCGATGATCTGATTCAGCTTCGGCACGCCGTCAACCTAACAAGTCCGTCCGCGGGAAGACCATCCGATATTTTCCGCGGGCACCCCGGCCCGCCGGGTCCGGTGCCGGTCCGGCGGGCCGGGGTGCCGGTACGTCAGAGCCCCCGCGCGGGCGCGGTCAGGTGGACCGGGAGGTCGAAGAGGTCGTTCTGCGTCAGGATCGGCTTATTGCGCAGCTCGTCGCGGGCCACGGCGAGGCTCAGGTCCGGGAAGCGGGCGTAGAGCGCCGGGAGGGCCACCAGGGCCTCCAGCCGGGACAGGGCCGCGCCGGGGCAGACGTGCGGGCCGTGGCCGAAGGAGATGTGCCGGTTGGGGGTGCGGGTGACGTCGAACTCCCCCGCCGACTCGCCGTACTGCTCCTCGTCGCGGCCGATGGCGCCGAAGGAGACGATCAGCCCCTCGCCGCGCGGCAGGATCCGGTCGCCGACCTCGATGTCCTCGGCGGCGAAGCGGATCAGGACGTGCGAGGTGGGGGTGGACCAGCGCAGGGTCTCCTCGATGACGTCCTCCCACGGGACCTCGCCCTTGAGAACGAGGGCGCGCTGCTCGGGGTGGGTCTCCAGGGCGACGACGGCGTTGACGATCAGGCTGATCGTGGTCTCGTGTCCGGCGGCGACCATCAGCTGGAGGGTGTTGGTGATCTCCTCGGTGCTGAGGTGGTCGCCGTCCTCGGAGGCCGCGATGAGGGCGCTGGTGAGGTCGTCGCCCGGGTTCTCCCGCTTGGACTCCACGATCCGCGAGAACAGCGCGCCGAGGTCCGCCATCATCTGCGGAACCTCCTCGGGCAGGGTCTGGGTGGAGAAGAACTTCTCGAAGAGGGCCTTCAGCCGCGGGTGTTCGGTGGCGTCCACGCCCATGAGCTCGCTGATGACGTTCATCGGCAGCGGGTACGCGAAGCCGGCCTTCAGGTCGACGCGTTCGCCGGCCGGGAGCGCGGCCAGCGCGTCGAGCATCCGCGTGGTCAGCTCCTCGATGCCGGCGCGCAGCTTCTCCACCCGGCGCACGGTCAGGGCCTGGGCGACGAGCGTGCGCAGGCGGCGGTGTTCGTCGCCGTCGACGGTGAGCATGGAGCGGCCGGGGTTGGCGAGGCCGATCAGCGGCCAGTCGGCGGGTATTTCGCCGCGCTGCCAGGCTCCCCAGACGTTGATGTCCTTGACCACTCTGGAGTCGGTGAGGAGTCTTCTCGCCTCGGCGTGGCGGGTGACGGCGTACACGCCGACACCGCCGGGCAGGACGACGCGGACCAGCGGGCCGGCGGCGCGCAGCGCGGCGCTCTCGGCGTCGAGGTCGGTGACGAAGGGGTCCAGGACGAGGGGGGCGGGGCCGGCGTGGTCGATCGGGCACGTCATCGGGTGGCTCCAAGGGCGGGGGTCGGGGTGAAGGTCACGGGGAGTTCGGTGAGGCCGCGCAGCCAGGGCGAGGGCCGCCGGGTGAGTGCGGCGGCGGGTCCGGCGAGGTCGACGTCGGGGAGCCGGTCGAGGAGGACCTCGATGCCGGTCCGTGCGATGACCTCGGCGACCTCCTGCGCCGGGAAGGGGCAGCGGTGTTCACCGTGACCGAAGGAGAAGAAGGCGTTGTTCCCGCCGGTGAGGGCGCCCGCGTCGGTGCGTACGTGCGGGTCCCCGTTGGCGGCGGCCAGGCCCAGGAGGACCAGGTCGCCGCGGCCGATGCGCTGTCCGCCGAGCTTGGTGTCGCGGGTGGTCCAGCGTCCGGCGACGTTCTGGGTGGGGGTGTCCTCCCAGAGGACTTCGTTCATGGCCTCGCCGACGCTGTGCCGGCCGCCCGCGAGGGAGGCCGCGAACCGGTCGTCGGTGAGCATCAGGCGCAGGGTGTTGCCGATCCAGTCGGCGGTGGGCTGGTGGCCCGCGGCCATCATCACCATCAGGTCCTGGGCGACCTCGTCGAGGGTGAAGCCGGCCGTGTTGGAGAGCATGCGGGAGGCGACGTCGGGGCCCGGCGCGGCCTGCTTGGCGGTGAGCAGCGCGTACATGGACTCGCCGAGGTGGCGCTGGCCGTCCAGGGCGCCCTCGCGGCCGTTGATCATGTCGTTCATGGCGGTGACGAGGCCGGGGCCCTGGTCGTCGGAGAAGCCGTAGAGGCGGGCGAGGACGCGCAGCGGGAGGAGCATGGCGTACTCGCCGACGATGTCGCAGGCGCCCTTGCCGCACAGCCGGTCGATGAGTTCGTCGGCGAAGCGTTCGGCGTGGCCCTTGAGTTCGAAGGGGTCGACGGCTTCCAGGGCGTCGGAGATGACGGCGGCGCGTTCGCGGTGGCGTTCGCCGACGGTGTAGAGGATGGACGGCTGCTTGCGGCCGATCATCGGGAGGAGCGGCCAGTCCGCGGGGATGCGGTCCCACTGGTTCCACAGGTCGGAGTCGCGGGAGAACAGCTGCGGGTCGCTGGTGACCTGGTGCAGTTCGCGGTAGCCGAGGACCAGCCAGGCCGGTACGTCGCCGTCGAGGACGACCGGGGCGACGGCGCCGTGGTCGCGCCGCATCTCCCGGTACAGCTCGACGGGGTCGGTCTGGAAGCGGGGGCCGCCGAGGTAGACGGGCTGGGGCTCGGGGGTGGTCACGGGGTGGGCTCCGGGATCGTGTTCAGGACTGCCGTCTGGTGGTGCAGGAGGTGCTGGAGGTGCTGGACGAGGGAGATGAGCACCTGCTTGCTGGAGGCGCGCGAGCGGGCGTCGCAGAACAGCAGCGGCACCTCGGGGGGCAGGTCGAGCGCCTCGCGGATCTGCTCGGGCGTGTGGGCCGGTCCGCCGAAGTCGTTGCAGGCGACGACGAAGGGGGTGCCGTGGTGTTCGAGGCGGTCGATGGCGTACCAGGAGTCCGCGAGCCGGCGGGTGTCGACGAGGACGACGGCGCCGAGGGTGCCGGAGAACAGCCGGTCCCAGAGGAACCAGAACCGTTCCTGGCCGGGGGCGCCGAACAGGTAGAGCACGTTGTGGGCGTCGAGGGTGATGCGGCCGAAGTCGAAGGCCACGGTGGTGGCGGTCTTCGTACCGATGCCGGCGGTGTCGTCGACTGCCTCGCCGGCCTTGGTCATCGTCTCCTCGGTGTTCAGCGGGCGGATCTCGCTGACCGAGCGGACCATGGTGGTCTTGCCGACCCCGAAACCGCCCACGATGACGATCTTCAGGCCGTTGTCGGCGGTGCTGCTGAGGGCCTGCCGGGTCGTGCCCCGGTCAGAGGTTGCGGAGTCCAACGAGCACCTGCTCCAGGATGTCGGGGTCGGGAAGGAGGTACGTCGAACGCGGGTGCCGGGCGCTGATGCGCCCGGTCCCGAGGAGGTCGGCGAGGAGGATCCGGACGATGGACACGGGCAGGCCGAGCTCGGCGGCGATCTCCACGACGGCCGTCGGGTACCGGCACATCCGCAGGATCGCCGCGTGCTCGGACTGCATGCCCGGTACGGGATCGCATTCCGTGACGATCAGGGTCACGAGGTCGAAGGCGTCCGAGCCGGAACGGCTGCGGCCGCCGGTGAGGGTGTAGAGCCGGTCCGGGGAGTCGTCCCGGCCCGGCCTGCCGCGGCTCAACCCCGGGGCCTGGCGATCAGATGCTCGCTCAGCTGCTCGACCAGTTCGGACATGTTGTGGCCGACGAAGCCGGCATCGGCTTCCTCGTCGGCGACCAGCGCGAGGTGCGCGCCCTCGCCGGCCTCGACGATGAAGAGGATGCCGCCGTAGAACTCGGCCATCGCGGAGCGGACTCCGCCGGTGCCGTCGCCGAACTCGATGGACGCGCCGTGGGACAGGCTCTGGATGCCGGCGGCGATGGCGGCGAGCTGGTCGGCCTGGTCGACGGAGAGCTCGGGGGTGCGGCACAGCTTGAGGCCGTCGCGGGACAGCACGAGGGCGTGCCGGGCGCCGGGGGTGCGCTCCAGGAGTCCTTCCAGGAGCCAGCTGAGCGTCTCGTCGGTGGTGGTGCCGGTCATCGCGTGTTGCCTTCCGGGTGCGGGGGGTTCGAGGGCTGCTGCGCCGAAGTGCCGCGCACGGCCTGGCGGAAGCTGCCGAAGCGGGCTGCGGACTGGGAGGCGCCGCCGGGGGCAGCCGGGGTGCGGGCCGTCGCTCCCGCGGCGTCGGGTCCCTCGGGGTGGGCGGCGGCCAGGGTCTTGCCGCGCCTCCGCTGGGGCAGTCCGCTCTCGCCGATCACCGGGTTCCGGCCGGTGGATTCGGAATCCTCTGTGCCGGCGCCGGGAGCGGAGCCGTCGGCGGCCTCGGGCCGGGGGCCGCGCTCGCGCACGGGCGCGGGGCCCGCGGGCTCGGCGGGGCCGTGGGCGGGCTCGGTCTCCGGGGCGGCGGGCGCGGGAGCGGCCACGGGCTCGGGAGCGGCCACGAGCGCCGGGGCGGGCACGGCTTCGGCGGCGGTGCGGCTGATCAGGTCCTGCGGCAGCATCATCAGGGCGCCGGTGCCGCCGCGCGCGGAGGGGCGGAAGGAGACCGTCAGGCCGTGCTTGCGCGCGAGGCGGCCGACGACGGCGAGGCCGAGCCGGGTGCCGGAGAGCCCGGCGAGGTCCAGCGACTCGGCGCTCACGGCCTGCTCGGCGCGGCGCAGCTGGACCTCGCTCATGACGAGTCCGCTGTCCTCGACGGTGATGATGATCCCGGCGGGCACCTCTTCCACGTAGACGTGGACCTCGGCGTTCGGCGGGGAGAAGTTCGCGGCGTTGTCGAGGAGTTCGGCGAGGGCGTGCATGACGCCCTCGGCGGCGTGCCCGGCGACGGCGGCCTCGCTGGTGGAGTGCAGTCGCACCCGCTGGTAGCCGCCGATGCGGCCCATGGCTCCGCGCAGGATCGACTCCATGACGATCGGCCTCGCCCAGCGGCGGCCCGAGCGGGCTCCGGTGAGGACGGCGATGGAGTCGGCGAGCCGGCCCGCCTGGGCCGTGCGGTGGTCGAGGTGGAGCAGGTCGCCGAGGACGTCCTCGTCGGCGTGCCGGTGCTCCATGTCCCGCAGGTCGGCGAGCATGCCGGTGGCGAGCGCCTGCATGCGGCCGGCGGCGTTGGCCGCGGCGGCCATGGCGGCGGCGCGGCCGGACTCGGCGCGGCGCAGTTCCTCGCCGAGGCGTTCGCGGGAGGCCAGCTGGGCGGCGGTCATCCGGTCGAGCTCGGCGGCGTGGGAGGCCGTCAGGTGCTCGCGTTCCGCGGTCCGTTCCGAGGTCAGCCGCTCCAGTTCGGCGGCGTGTTCGGCCACCAGGCGGCCGCGCTCGGCGGTGCGGGCGGCCGTCTCGCGGGTCGCCTCGGCGGTGAGCCGGGCGAGGTGCGCGTCGCGGTCGGCGAGTTCACGGGTGAGGAGGGAGAGCCGGACGCGCAGCAGGCGGGCGCTGCGCGCCGTCCAGGTGAGGGCGCAGGCGGCGGCCGCGAGCACCAGGGAGCCGGACGCGGAGAACCAGGCGAGGGGTTCGCGGACGGACGACGGGGCCGCGGCCACCGCCGCCATGGAGAGCGCGCCGGTGGCCACCGCTGTGATCAGCAGGGCGAGCGCGGAAGGGCGAAGGGGGGAAGGCGACGCCGTCATCAATCAAAGCCTCAAACCGGGCGTAAATGGAAGAGAGGGTTCCTGTGGCAACGAGGCACAACTATAAGAGGATTGCTGATCGTTTAGGAAAGGTCTTGGCCAATGTCACGTTGAGTAACGCCCACTAAGGACAGGTCTGGAGCGGTTTCGGGGCTATGGCATGGCATCCTGTGACGTCACAACTCGCCGGACGGGATCGGCGGCGGACGTCCGGGGATATGGGGAAGGTCCATGAGGCTCTGCTTCCTGGTGGAGGAGCACTACCGCCACGACGGCATGCCGAACGAGGTGATCCGGCAACTGACCGCCTGGGGGCACCAGGTCGACGTCGTACGGCCGGGCGGCTCGCTGCTGCGCATGGCCGAGGTCGTACGGTCCGGCGCCCACGACGCGTGGGTCCTCAAGACCGTGTCCGGAGGCCCGGGTCTCACCCTCCTGGAGGCCGCGGCGGCCACCGGCGCGACCACGGTCAACGACGCCCGGTCGATCCGCGGCGTACGGGACAAGGCCCTCGCCGCCGCCGTCGGCAGCGCCCACGGCCTGCCGATGCCGGCGACCTACGCGGTCGCCCGGCCCGAACTGCTGGCGCAGATACCGGAGGCGGAGTACCCCCTCGTCGTCAAGCCCGCCGACGGCAGCTCCGGCCGTGCCGTGCACCTGGTGCCCTCCCCGGACCGGCTCGCCGGGCTGCTCCCCGGACTCGCGGGCGAGGGCATGCTGATCGCCCAGCCGTACGTGCCCAATCCCGGCACCGACATCAAGGTGTACTGCGTCGACGGGGAGCTGTTCGCCACCGAGCGCTGCTCGCCCCTGCACCCCGACCCCGCCGTGCGCGAGCGCCGGGTGCCGCTGCCCGCCGAGGTGGCGGAGATCGCCGCCAGGGTGGGGGCCGTGTACGGGCTGGACCTCTACGGGGTGGACGTGCTGCTGGGTCCCGACGGGCCGGTGGTGGTCGACGTGAACGACTTCCCGAGCTTCCGTCAGGTCCCCGACGCCGCGGCCCGGGTGGCGCGGGCCGTTCTCGGCCTGGCCCGCACCGGCGGCACGCGGCAGTCGGTGCCCCGCCTGCCCGTGACGGCGTACTCCACCCTGCCGGTGACGATCCCCGCCCAGGTGGCGGCCCGGGCGGGTGACGGCGCGTGAGGATCGGCCTGATCACCCCGGATCCGGGGCATCCGCTGCTCGCGGCCACCGCCGCACTGCTCTCCGCCGAGCACACGGTGGAGGTACTGGACCCCGCCGCGGGAGCCACGGGGGCCCCGGGCGCGCGGCCCGACGTCTGCCTGCTGAAGGCGCGGACGCCGGCGGCGCTGGAGCTGGCGCGGGCCCTGGAGGAGCGGGGGACGGTGGTGCTGAACTCCGCCGCGGCCACCGAGCGGTGCCAGGACCGGATCACCATGGCGGAGCTGGCCCTCGGGGCGGGACTCCCCTTCGCCGGCACCCGCGCCCACGCCACGCTCCGCGAACTGGCGGCCGCGGCGCAGCGGCGGCCGGAGGGGCCCCTGGTGGTCAAGAGCCGGCACAGCCGCAAGGACGACCTGGTCGCCCGGGTCGACGGCGCTCAGGACCTGCGGGAGCTGACGGCCGTGTGGGGCCGGGAACCGGTCGTGGTCCAGGACTTCGCCCCCAACTCCGGCTGGGACCACAAACTGTGGGTCGTCGGGGGCCGGGTCTTCGCGGGCCTGCGGCGTTCGGAGCTGGCCACCGCGGCGGGCGAACCGACCACGGCGGTGCGACGGCTCCCCGCCGGGTGGGAGGAGTCGGCGCTGCGGGTCGGCGAGGTCTTCGGGCTGGAGGTCTACGGCGTGGACGTCATCGACACCGGTGGCGGCGCACCCCTGATCGTGGACGTCAACGCCTTCCCCGGCATCCGGGGCCAGGCGGGCGCGCCGCGCGCCCTCGCGGACCTCGTGCTGCGCGCCGCGCCGCCTGCTTGACGGCCTCGGCCCCCTGCACGGCCTCGGCCCACTGGATGACCTCGGCCTACTTGATGACTTCGACCTTCTTGTCCCCGGCTGCGGCGACGGCCTGCGAGCCGAAGCCCAGTACGGCGCACACGGCGAAGAGGACGACGGCGACGGTGGCCTTGCGCTTGCGGTTCACGGTTCCCCCCGGGTGATCACGGATTCCGCGGCCGACGGCGGGCCGCGGTCCTCGAAGCCTCTCACCGGGCCCCGGCCGCGGCAAGGCCGGCAGCGTGCCCGGCAGTCGACCGGAGGACGGTGCCGAGTGCGCGGTGGCGTCCGAACGGTACGGGGACTGGGTACGGGAGGTGCCCGATCCGGTCCCGGCCACGGGCGGGGTCGTGGTGCGCGTCGAGGCGACCGGGCTGTGCCGCAGCGACTGGCGCGGCGGCCGGGGGCCGGGGCGTCGGTAAGCCTGCCGCAGTGCTCCCGGCGGTCCGCCGCCGGCACCGGCCGGTATCGGCCCCCTTGCCGCCGGGGCCCGCTCGGGCCCCGGCGGCAAGGGTTACCCTGCTGCCCGGCGAGGCGAGCGCCCCCGCAGAGGCAGGAGGACCATCCGTGCCCGATCAGCTTTCCGCGGCCCCCCGGCCGGCCACGGCCCCCGGCGGCCGCCCCACCCTGGAAGCCGTCGCCGCGCACGCCGGCGTCTCCCGGGCCACCGCGTCCCGCGTCGTCAACGGGGGCGAAGGGGTTCGTCCGCACCTGGTGGAGAAGGTCGAGGAGGCCGTCCGCGAACTGGGCTACGTACCCAATCCGGCCGCCCGCACCCTGGTCACGCGGCGCACCGGAGCCATCGCGGTGATCATCGCGGAGCCGGAGATCCGGATCTTCTCCGATCCGTTCTTCTCCCGCCAGGTCCGCGGCATCAGCAGGGAACTCACCGCGCACGACGCCCAGTTGGTACTCCTGCTGGTGGAGGACCAGCGGGACTACGAGCGGATCGAACGCTACCTGGCCGGCGGGCACGTCGACGGCGCCCTGGCCTTCTCCCTGCACACCGACGACTCCCTGCCCTCGATCACCCGGCGCATCGGCCTGCCGACCGTCTACGGCGGCCGGCCGGGCTGGACCGACGGCCCGGACGCCACAGGCGCCCACGGCGGCGTCGCGTACGTGGACGCGGACAACCGCGGGGGCGCGCGCGAGGCCGTACGGCACCTGCTGGACCTGGGCCGGCGGCGGATCGCGCACATCGCCGGGCCGCGCGACCAGACCTCGGCGACCGACCGGCTGGACGGGTACCTGGACGTGCTGCCCGGGGCGGATCCCGGGCTGCTGGCCGACGGGGACTTCACCGCCGCGGGCGGGGCCCGGGCGATGGCCGGACTCCTGGACCGCAGGCCCGGCCTGGACGCCGTGTTCGCCGCGAACGACCTCATGGCGACGGGCGCGCTGGAGGTGCTGCGCGCCCGGGGCCGCCGGGTCCCCGAGGACGTGGCACTGGTCGGCTTCGACGACGCCGAGTCGGTGGCGGAGACCACCGATCCGCCCCTGACGACGGTGCGTCAGGACATCGAGGGCATGGGCCGCCTGATGGCCCGGCTGCTGCTGCGGTCGCTGGAGGACCGGCGGGCCGCCGGCCCGGTCCCCCGCTCGGTGATCACGCCGACGACGCTGGTGCGGCGCGCCTCGGCCTGAACCCGGCTGCGGCCCTTCACAGGGGCCGGACCATGCAGACGCGCGGCCAGCGGTCCAGGCCGTGGGCGGCCTCCTGGCGCCGGATCTCCACCAGGCCCGGGGTGAGTTCGTCCTCGGCCAGGATCCGGAAGCCGCAGCGGAGGTAGTAGGGGGCGTTCCAGGGCACGGCCTCGAAGGTGGTCAGGGTGAGCGCGCGGTCCCCGCGGGCGGCCGCCCGCAGTCCGGCGTGCTCCAGCAGGGCCCGGCCCACGCCCCGGCGGGAGCTGCCGGGGTGCACCGACACCTGCTCGACGTGGAGGGCGCCGTCGACCGGTTCGGCGAGGAGGTAGGCCACCGGACGGCCGTCCGGGCCGGTGGCCACCCAGGCCAGTCCGGCGTCGCCGTAGCGGGCGAGCTCTTCCAGGGGGAGCGGTTCGTCGTCGGCGACGGCGGCCATTCCGATGTCCCGGAAGCACGCCCCGGCGGCCCGTTCGATGTCCTGGCAGACCGGTAGGTCCGCGAGGACCGCTGCTCGTATGCGCATCGGACCAGTGTCCCCGGGGGCGGGCCCCTCGTGCCAGGGCATTATCCCTGCGGAACCGCCGTCCCCGCGCGGGTGCGGCGCCGGCGGAGGAGGGCCGCGGTGGCGGCGACGGCCGCGGTCAGGGCGCCGGCGACGGTGAGCAGCCAGACGGGGACGCCGCCCGCGGTGAGGAGCTCGTCGTGGTGGACGATCCTCCGGTAGGGGGTGTCCTCGGCGGTGGCGCGCAGTTCGTGGTCCCCGTCGATGCGTTCGGGCCGCGGGAACCGCTGCTCGATCGCGGTGAGGAAGAGGGGCGCGGTCCCGGCGAGTTCGGCCAGCGGCCCCTCCGGGGTGACGGTTCCGGCGAAGGTCACCTCGGGTGTCGCGCCGCCGATCGGGGAGCGCGGTTCCATGCGGTGGGCGGCGAGGACGTACAGGCCGAGCGACTGGGGGGTGCGGGCCATCCGGGAGAGCCGCATCGGGTACACGAGCCGGTCGCTGTCGAAGCTGATCCGCAGCGGGTCGAGGTCGCCGCGCAGGGTGCGGCCCGGCTCCTTCGGGGCGAGGCGGACGGCGACGTACTCCCAGCGCTGGTCGACGTACGGCTTGACCTCGGTGGCGAGCCGGTCGGGCAGTTCGAAGCCGTTGGACTCCAGCCAGGAGCGCAGGGCGTCGGGGTCGGTGGCGGTGAGCCGGGCCACGTCGAAGTCGCCGAGCCGTTCCCGGCCGACGACGCCGACCGAGGGGTTTCCGGCGCCGGGGGCGGCGCCGCCGACGGTGTCACGGCCGCCGGAGGAGAAGGGCCAGTCCTTGTCGCGCGGCCAGAAGTAGCCGCGGGTCCGGTGCTCCGGGCGGGTCAGGTCGGCCAGTTCGGGGAAGAGGCCGGCGTCCCCGAGCCGTACGGTCGCCCGTCCGGGAACGGGCATGATCCAGGCCGCCTCGCGGGCGTCGCCGCCGACGGTGAACCGCATGACGATCTCTTCGGTACGGCCGTCCCAGCGCACGACGGAGGCCTCGCGGTCGACCCCGATCCGGGCCGCGTCGCCGGGCACCATCGCCCCGCAGCCGCAGGCGTAGGCGGGGCTGATCAGGGCGCCCGCCTGGGTCAGGAACAGGGCGAACAGCAGGGCCGGGATCCTTCGTTTGGTCCACACGGGTGAGGGGACGACACCGCGCGCCGCCCGGTTCCCGCCGCCCGGCACCCCGCCGTGAGCCCGCCATCAGGGGCGTCGTCATCAAACTGCGGCCGATCCGTGCCCGTGGAGTGGCCGCGGCCGGACCGCCCGGGCCCCGGCTGATCCCATACTTAGGGCTCATGAGAGGGAAGGACAAGCCGCGCAGCAGCCCCCTGGTCCCCGACGCCGTGAGCGCCGAGATCGACCGGCACGACTGGGGTTCCATCGAGTGCGGCTGCGGCCGCCCGGCGGGGCATCTGGAGGACATGCTGTGGGATGCCGCCGAAGGGCATCCGGCGGCCTTCCACGCCCTGCAGGGCCACGTGTTCTCCGGGCCGAAGCTGTGGCCGCCGGCCCCCGCCGCGTGCGGGGTGCTGATGGCCGTGTGGGCGGCCGGGCCGCCCCGGCTGGCGACCCGCGAGGCGCTGCTGTGGACGCTGCTGTCGTTCCTGAACACCGAGGACGACGGCTCCTCGCACGAGGCGGGGCTGTACGGACAGTGCGCCGCCTTCGTCCGTACGGGCCTGCCGGGGCTGCGCCGCGAACGGGCGGCGGCCCCGGGTTCGGTGGCCGCCGCCTACGCCGACGGGATCCTGGCGCTGCTCGACCTGTGCGCCTGATCCCCGGGGGCGGGTCGCAGGCAGGCGTGCAGCAGGTCCGGGGTGACGTCCTCCAGGGAGTCGGCGAAGGTCCGGGCCGGCGAGTGCGGTACGTCGAGCAGAGAGGGCACCACCAGGACCGCGCAGCCGGCCGCTTCCGCGGAGGCCGCGCCGTCCGGGGAGTCCTCCACGGCGACGCACTCGCCGGGGGTCAGGCCGAGCCGTGCGGCGGCCTCCCGGTACGGGTCGGGGTGCGGTTTGGTCCGTTCGGTGTCGTCGGCGGAGAGGGTGAAGGCGAAGGGGACGTGGGCCAGCGCGCCCCCGACCACCTCGTCGACCACCACCCGCGGTGAGGCGCTGACCAGGGCGAAGGGCACGGCCCGGGCGGCGAGTTCGGCGAGCAGCCGGCGGGCGCCGGGGCGCAGCGGGGCGCCGGCCGCGACCCGGCGGAAGAAGCCGTCGGTGAGGGAAGCGGCGACCGCGCCCGGGTCCGCCGCGCCGCCGGTGAGCCGTACGAGGTGTCCTGCCGTGTCCTGGACGGCCCGGCCGACGACCTCGGGGGCGTCCGCGGGACCGAGCCGGTGGCCGAGCTGGCCGGCGACCTCCTCGGTCGTCCGCCACCACAGCACTTCGGTGTCGACGAGGGTGCCGTCCATGTCGAAGAGCACGGCGGCGGGCGCGCTCACGCGGTCCTCGCCACGACGAGGACGGGCCGCTCGGTCAGGCCGACGGTGGCCCGGGCTCCGGGTACGAGCGCCCCGGCGTCCCTGGAGGGCAGGTCGGCCTTGACGCGGCTGCCGCCGGGCAGGTCGAGGTGGAGCCGGGTGACGGAGCCGAAGAAGGAGGCCGACACCACGGCGGCGGTGCCGTCGGCGTCGGCGGCCACGGTGACGTTCTCGGGGCGGACGAGGACCTCGACGTCCGGGGTGGCGGGTACGGGGCCGTCGACCGGCAGCCGGGTGCCGGCGACTTCGACGAGGCCGCCGTCGCCGAGGCGGCCCGGGAGCCGGTTCATGGTGCCGACGAACTCGGCGACGAACGGCGTCGCGGGCCGGTCGTACAGCTCGGCGGGGGCGGCGCACTGCTCCAGCCTTCCGGCGTTCAGCACGGCGACCCGGTCGGCCATGGAGAGGGCCTCCTCCTGGTCGTGGGTGACGAACACGGTGGTGATGCCGAGGGAGAGCTGGAGGCGGCGGATCTCGTCGCGCAGATTGGCCCGGACCTTGGCGTCCAGGGCGGACAGCGGTTCGTCGAGGAGCAGGACGCGGGGGCGCAGGGCGAGGGCGCGGGCGAGGGCGACGCGCTGTTGCTGGCCGCCGGACATCTGGTGGGGGTAGCGGTCGCCGTGGTCGGGGAGGCCGACCAGGTCGA
Organism: Streptomyces sp. NPDC044704; assembly: GCF_056433525.1. NCBI lineage: Bacteria > Bacillati > Actinomycetota > Actinomycetes > Kitasatosporales > Streptomycetaceae > Streptomyces > Streptomyces sp. NPDC044704. The sequence goes on along the minus strand of NZ_JBWKGY010000002.1, from coordinate 484,548 downwards.
GGAGTTCGGCCGCGCGCTCGCGGCGCCGGACGGCGGGGACCTTGCGCACCCGCAGGCCGAAGGCGACGTTCTCGCGGGCGGTGAGGTTCGGGAAGAGGCTGTACGACTGGAAGACCATGCCGGCGTCGCGGCGGTTGGCCGGGACCCGGGTGATGTCCTCCCCGTCGACGAGGACCTCGCCGGAGTCGGGCTGCTCGAAGCCCGCGAGGACGCGCAGCGCGGTGGTCTTGCCGCAGCCGGAGGGGCCGAGGAGGGCGAGGAGTTCGCCGGGGCGGGCGGTCAGGTCGAGGCCGTCGAGGGCGACGGTGGAGCCGAACGCCCGGCGCAGGTTGCGGAATTCGACGAGGGCGCCCGCGGGGGCGCCGCGGTCCGCCGGCGTCCCGGCCTCGGCAGGGGTGGTGGACATGGGGGGTCAGGACTCCTTGCGGGAGGGGGCGGGGGCGGGGGACGCGCTGGGGGCGTTCGTTCCGGCCCGCGAGAGGAGGAGCAGCAGCAGCCAGGTGATGAGGAGGCTGAGGACGGAGACGGCCACCGACATCCGGGCCTGGGCTCCGGAGATCGTCACGATCCACACGGCGAAGGGCCGGAAGCCGAGGAGCGAGGCGATGGTGAACTCGCCGAGGACGAGTGCCAGGGTGAGGAAGGCCGCTCCGGCGAGGGAGGCCCGCAGGTTGGGCAGCAGGACGCGCACGACGACGTACGGCCAGCTCGCGCCGCAGCTGCGGGCGGCCTCGGTCAGGGTCGGGACGTCGACGGCGCGCAGGCCCGCGTCGAGGGAGCGGTAGACGAAGGGCAGCGCCAGCACCGTGTAGGCGAGGACCAGGACGAAGGGGAACTTCTCGTTCTGGACGGCGATGAAGGTCTGGTACAGCGGGGTCCGCGAGAGGTGCTCGGGCCCCCAGCGCAGCACGGTGGTGATCCCGGTGACCAGGGCGATGGGCGGCACGACGAGGGGCAGCATGCACATCACCTCGACGACCGGGCGCAGCCGGGGCGAGCCGATGCGCACGGCGACCAGCGCGGGCACCGCCAGCAGCAGGGACAGGGCGATGGTGGCGGCCGCCAGGCCGAGGGAGAGCAGCAGGCTCTCGGTGAACCCCTCGGCGGCGAGCAGTTCGGTGTAGGCCTCGAAGGTGACGCCCTGGCCGGGGACGTGCACGGTGAAGACGAAGGAGGCGACGAGCGGGAGCAGGAAGTAGGCGGCGGCGAGGCCGAGTACGGCTCCGCGCCAGACCCGTGGCCGGGGGCGGCGCGCCTTCGCGCGGGGCTCGGGGGCGGTCACGGCGCCTTCGTCCGTCCGGGGCACGGTCGGGGTCATCGCAGCCATCGGGCGCTCCGTCGCTGGAGGGGCAGGTAGACCGCCATGACCAGGCCGGCGATCAGGATCATGTCGAGGCCGAGCGCGAGCGCCACGTTCTCCTGTCCGGTGAGGACGTTGCCGGAGAGCGCGTCCGCGATCTTCAGGGTGACCAGCGGGACCGAGCCGCCGACGAGCGCCGCGGCCGTGGCGTGGGCGGCGAAGGCGGTGCCGAAGAGGAGGACGAACCCGCCGAGCAGGGAGGGCGCCAGCACCGGGAGGCCCACGTGGCGCCAGAACTGGCCGGCGGTGGCCCCGCTGTTCTGGGCGGCCTCGCGCCACTGGGGGCGCAGTCCGTCCAGCGCGGGGACGGTCACGAGGACCATCAGCGGGGTCAGGAAGTACAGGTAGACCACGGTGAGACCGGTGAAGGAGTACAGGTTCCAGCCGAGGCCGGTGAGGTCGGCGAGCTGGGTGACGACTCCGGAGATGCCGGCGGTGGCGATGAACGCGAAGGCGAGCGGTACGCCGCCGAAGTTGGCGAGGACTCCCGAGGCCGTCAGGGCGGCGGAGCGCAGGGCGCTGGAGCGCGAGGTGACCACGGCCTGGGCGATGAGCACGCCGAGCACGGCGCCGAGGAGTGCGGTCAGGGCGGAGAGCTGGACGCTGCCGACGAGCGAGCCGAGGTAGGGGCCCTGGAGGGAACGCGCGAGGTGCTCTCCGGTGGCCCGGGTGGCGCCGGTGGCCGGGTCGGTGCTGGTGACCGCGCCGAAGGCGATGGCGCCGAGCGGGATGCCGAAGCAGAGCCCGGTGAAGGCGAGGAGGGGGAGGACGGCGAGCCAGGTGCGCGGGCCGCGCCGCCGGCGGCGGGGGGTGGTGCCGCCGGCGGTCCCCGTCGGGAGGGGGGAGGTGGTGGGGGCGGACATCAGCTGAGGGCCTTGTCCCACTTCTCGGCGAGGGTGGCCTTGGCCTGGTCGAGCTCGGCCGAGGCGGGGAAGGACGGGGTGCCCTGGACCTGCGGGAGCGCGGCGACGGCGGCCTTGTCGGCGGTGCCGTCCTGGGTCATGCCGGGGAGCAGGACGGGGCGGGCGTGGCCCTTGAGCCAGATGTTCTGGCCCTCGGTGCCGTACAGGAACTCCATCCACAGGCGGGAGGCCGCCGGGTGGGGGGCGTCCTTGTTGATGGCCTGGGAGTAGTACTGGGCGAAGACGCCGTCGGCGGGGACGGCGACCTTCCAGTCGACGCCCTTGCCCTTGAACTGCTCGGCGTAGCCGGCGTTGAGGTAGTCCCAGTCGATGGAGATGGGCGTCTCGCCCTTCTCGACGGTGGCCGGGGTGGACTCGACGGGGATGAAGTTGCCGCTCTTGCGCAGCTGCCCGAAGAAGTCGATGCCGGGCTGGATGTCCGCGAAGGAGCCCTTGTTGGCCAGCGCGGCCGCGTACACGCCGCCGAAGGCGGAGCCCGACTTGGTGGGGTTGCCGTTGAGGGCGACCTTGCCCTTGTACTCGGGCTTGAGGAGGTCCGCGAAGGTCTGCGGGCAGGTGGGGACGCGGGCGGCGTCGCAGCCGATGGAGACGTAGCCGCCGTAGTCGTTGTACCAGCGGCCGTCCGCGTCCTTCTGGGAGGCGGGGATCTTGTCCCAGGCGGCGACCTTGTACGGGGCGAAGAGGTTCTCGGCGGCTCCGCTGCGGGCGAAGGCGATGCCCAGGTCGAGGACGTCGGGGGCGCGGTCCTGGCCCTTGCGGGACTTCACGGCCGCGATCTCGTCGGCGCTGGATGCGTCGGGGCTCTCGCTGTTGATCTTGATCTTAGGGTACTTGGCCTGGAAGGCCTTGATCATCTCGCCGTAGTTCGCCCAGTCCGGCGGCAGCGCGATGACGTTCAGCTGCCCTTCCTTCTCGGCGGCCGCGACGAGGGCCTCCAGGCCGCCCAGATCGGCGAGCGAGGTCGCGGTGCCCGGCCGGGCGCTGCCCTTGGCGTCGCCGGCGGCACCGGCGGGCTGCTGCGGATCGGGCGCTGCGCCGCACGCGCTGAGCGTGGTGAGCACGGCGGCACTGAGCAGTACGGCCGCGCCGCGACGGGCGGAGGAACTGAGCACGGTCTCTCCCGGAGACGAAGGGGGTTTCACTTGCCAGGCATCACTTGTCTGAACAAGTTGGCTCCAGTTCGCCCGGGCGCGCTGTACGGACGGTGAACGGCGGCGGTCCGTCGGAGCACGCTTCGACGAAGACAAGAGAATGACCGAAAGGGGTCGTGACAGACCGGGCCCGGATGATCATCGATGATGATCGCGGCCCAGGGGGCCGGACGCGTCGGCGGCAGGGGAACGGCATGGGGAACAGCACGACGGGAAGCGGTACGGGGCCCGGATCCGGGACCGGTCCGGCGACGGCCCGCTACCTGGAGATCGCGGAGGCGCTGCGGCGCCAGATCCTCTCCGGCGCCTACCCGGTCGGCGCCCGGCTGCCGTCGGAGAGTGACCTGGCCGCACACTGGTCCGCCTCGCGGGGCACGGTCCGCCAGGCCGTCGCCACGCTCGCCGCCGACGGGCTCGTCGGCTCCAGCCAGGGCGCCCGCAGGATCGTCCTGCGCCAGGAACGGCGGCACAGCTTCGGCGAGCTGACCAGCTTCGCGCAGTGGGCCGAGGGGATCGGCCAGGAGGTCCGCAGCCGGTTCCTGTCCCGGACCCGCCGGGCCGCCACCGCCGAGGAGGCGGACCGCCTCGCCCTCGCACCGGGTACGGAGGTCCTGGCCGTGCTGCGGCTGCGCCTGCTCGACGGCGAGCCCACGATGGTCGAGCGGACCGCGTACGCCGACTGGGTCGCGGCGGCCGTGGAGGCCCTGCCGGAGGACTGCCGTTCGGTGATGGACAGTCTGACGGCGGACGCCGGGGTCGAGGCCCACTACGGGGAGCACCTCATCGACGCCCTCCCGGCGGGCAGCGAGGACGCCCGGCTGCTCGCGATCCGGCGGGGCAGCCCGCTGCTGCGCCAGCGGCACGTGTCGGCCACCCGCACCGGACGCCCGATCGAGTGGTCCGACGACCGCTACCGGGCCGGGAGCGTCACCTTCAGTGTGAGCAACTCGGCAGTAGCAACCCCACTGGAGCGGCACCCCGGCGCACACCCCGGCACCGAACGCTGAGCGAGGGACGCCGAGCCGTGGCCGTGGCCGGGGCCGGACCGGACCGGCCTGGCCCGGTCTGGTCCGGCCTGGCGCGCCGTCAGGGGGCGGGCGCGGCCGGGTCCGTGGCCGCCGCGGCTTCGTCGATCGCCTCCGGCAGCCAGTCCTCGGTGCGGGTGAAGGGGAAGCCGAGCCGCACGGCGCGACCGTTGTCCAGGGCGTACGGCCGGTCGAAGGAGAACGGGGACGCCTGCTGCCCCTGCGGCACGGTGCGGTAGCGCGGCGTACGCCCGGCCCGGACGGCGACCAGCTCGCAGAGCCGGGTGACGGTCAGCGCCCCGTGGGAACTCGCGTTGACCGGACCGGTGAAGGTCCCGGCCGCGGCCCAGGCCAGGAACTCCGCGATCTCCCGGTGGTGGACGAAGGAGGTCGGGTACGGCCGCTCGTGCACGTCGACCGGCAGCCCGGCCCCGATCCGCTCGACGTAGTGCGCGAGCCGCCCGGTGAACTCCGCCCGGCCGCCGCCCAGGACGTGCGCGGAGCGGACGCTGACGTACGGGAAGGCCGGATCGCGCAGGAACACGGCCTCCGCCCGCCGCTTGCCCTCGGCGTAGGCGGCCGCGGGACCGGAGGGCAGGCCCGCGCCGGCCCCCGCCGCGAGGCGCGTCAGGTCGAGGGCGTCCTCCGCGACCGGGGCCCGGGGCGGCCGCGGCCGGACGGCGCCTTCGCCGCCGGGCGCCGCGGGGAGGGGGGCGGGGCCGGCCGGGACCGCCGGGAAGGTGGCGGGGTCGTACACCTCCATCGTCGAGGTCATCACGTAGCGGCCGGTACGGCCCCCGGCGAAGACGCGGCGGGCGACGGCGGCCTGCTGCGGGGTGTAGCAAACCTGGTCGACGACGGCGTCGAAGGTACGGGGACCGAGCGCCTCCCGGAGCTGCCGCTCGTCGTCGCGGTCGGCCACGAGGCGGCCGACCCCCGCGGGCGGGAGGGCGGTGGAGCCCCGGTTGAGGACCGTGACCTCTTTCCCGGCGTCGCGCAGGAGCGTGACCAGGTGCTTGCCGAAGTAGCGGCTTCCGCCGACGACCAAAATGCGTTCCATGCCGTCGACCCTGCCGGGATATCGTCCGCAGCGGAACGGACCGGTCGCTGAACACGTCGTTAGGAAAACTGTTGATCGATGTGCACCGGCTGCGCGTACTGCGGGCCGTCGCCGAGCACGGCAGCTTCAACCGGGCCGCCTCCGCTCTGGGTCTGACGCCCTCGGCCGTCTCCCAGCACATCGCCTCCCTGGAACGCGGGCTGGGCCGGCCGGTCGCGGTGCGCAGTACGCGCGGGGTCACGCTCACCGCCGCGGGAGCGCTGCTCACCGAGACGGCCCGGACGATCGAGGCCGAACTCGACCAGGTGCGCCACCGCATCGACCGCCTCGCCGCCCGGCGGCCGAAGCTGACGGTGGCCACCTTCACCAGCGGGGGCCGCCACCTGCTGCCGAAGGCGCTCACCGCGTTCGTGTCCGCGCACCCCGAAGTGGAGCTGACCGTCCTGGAGGCCGAACCGGAAGACGCACTGCCGATGGTGCGCGGCGGTGCGGCGGACCTCGCGCTGACCTACCGCTTCGACGGACCGCTGCCCTCCGGCCCGGCCGGCACGTCCGGCACGTCGGGCGCGGCAGGGGTGAACTGGCTCCCGCTGACGGAGGATCCGCTGTACGCAGTCCTGCCGCCCGGCCACCGGTCCGCCGGCCGGGAGGCGCTGGAGCCGGCCGAACTCGCCGCCGACCGCTGGGTGCTCGGCTGCCTCAAGACGGAGGCCTACCTGCGCCGGTACGCCGAACAGGCCGGGTTCGAGCCGCGGATCGCCGCCTCCACCACCGACTACTTCTTCGCCCAGACGCTGGTCGGGGCAGGTGTCGGCGTCGCCCTGATCCCGCACATCGCCCTGGCCCCGGCCGGGGGGACGACGGCCGTCCCCCTCGCACCCCCGCGCCCCGCCCGGCTCATCGGCGTGGTCACCCCGCGCCGCCCCGACCCCGAGCCGTACGCGGCCGCCCTGGCCGGGGCCCTGGCCGGGGCGGCGGGCGCGGGGAGCACCGCGGGCGCGGGAGGCACCGCCGGCGGGGCGGGCGCGGCCGACCGGGCGGGCGCGGGCGGTCCGGCGGTGGTCCGGTGAGGGACCTGCTGCCCGGCCTGGCCACCAATCCAGCCCTGCCTCCGGAGCTCGTGGACCGCCTGATCGCCCACGCCCTCGGGTCCGCACCCACCGCGGCCGAAGGCACCGCGCACGACGTCGCCCCCGGTGCGGGCGGCCCCGACGGGACGGGGCCCGCCGGGAGCGACGTACCTGACCGGGACGATCGAGAAGACCCGGAGGACCGGGAGTGGCTCGCGTCGCGACTGGCCGGCCGTGAGGGTCTCCGCCGCGACCAGGCGCTGCTCCTGGCCGCGCACGACGAGTCCCTCGGCGTGCATCTGGCCTACGGCGGCAACCTGGACGCCGCCGATGTCGATCCCGCCGTCTGGCCGGCTGCCGCCCTCGCCCTGCTCGACGAGGGCGCGGGCGCGCCGTGGTGGGCGGCCCTGCTCGCCGCGCACCCGAACCCCGGGCGCCGGGTGAAACTGGCCGGCTGCCCCGGCCTGCCGGCCGGCGTGGGCGCGACGCTGGCCGCCGACCCCGAGCTGGACGTGGCCGTCGAACTGGCCGCATGGGGAACCCCGGACGCGGAGGCCGCGGCGCTGCTCGTCGCCCACCCGCACGCCGAGGTCCGGCGCGCGGTGGCCGCCAACGAGGCCGTGCCGCCCGCCCTGCTGGCCGTCCTGCTCACCGGAGAGGGGTTGCGCCCGGCCTCCTCCTGCCTGGTCTGTGACGACGAGGCGACGCCCTTCACGCACGACCCGGAATGTCCCCGGCCCGACTGTCTGCTGCGGGCGGGCGCCGCCTGCGACGGCTCCCACCAGTCGACCGTCCACGAGACGTGGCAGGCGGCCCTGACCAACCCGGCCACCCCCACCGACGCCGTCCTCCGCTTCGCCGGTCATCCCTCGGCGCTGCTGCGGCTGGCCGTCGCCGGGCGCGCCGGGCTGCCGCCCGAGGTGTACGCGCGGCTCGCTCGGGACCCGGTGCCCGGGGTGCGCTGGGACGTGGCCGGGAACCCGGATGCCGGCGAGGCCCTGATCCGGGAGCTGGCCGCCGGCCCGGACCCCGACACCAGGCAGGCCCTGCTGCGGAATCCGCGCGTACCGCTCGACGTACTGGCCCGCCTGGCCCGCGGAACGGGCTTCGGCCGGGAACCGCTGCCGCGGATCGCCGCCGCCTCCCCCGCCGAGGTCCGGGAACTCGCCGCCTCGGCCGATGCGGGCCTGCGGGTCCTCGTGGCGCTGCGGCGCGACCTGCCGCCGGACGTGCGCGACGCCCTGGCAGCCGATCCCGACGCGAAGGTGGTCAAGGCCGTGGCCGCCCACCCGGGCCTGGGCGAGGACCGGCTGCGCGCCGCGGTCGCGCGGTTCGGCGTACAGGTCCTCGCGCAGGTCGCGGCCAACCCGGACGCCTCGGGCGCCCTGTTGGAGGACATCGCACGCCACGACCCGCCCGTGCGCAGGGCGTTGCGGACGGTCGCGGAGCATCCCCACGCGACGGGCCCGGCGCTGCTGACGTGTCTGGCCCACGAGAAGGCCCGGCGCTACGCGGCGGCCCACCCCGCCCTGCCGACGGCCGCACTGCTCGCGCTGCTCGACGGCCCCGACCGGTACGTGGCGGAGGTGGCCGCCGCCAACCCGGCGCTGCCGGCGGCCGCGATGCGGAAGCTGATGCCCTGACCGGCGACCGGCCGGGGCGGCGGGGTGGGGCGGTGCGTCAGGGCCGGTGCCGCCGCGTCCCGGATCCGCGCGGCGCACACCTTCGAGCCCGCCGACGGTCCCGTCACCCCAGGGCGTCCGGAGGAGTTCCTCCTTCCCCCGGAGCCGAGCGTGACGGCGGGATGACGGCGCCGGGGGTGACCAGCCCGGTCTCGTAGGCCAGGACCACCGCCTGCGCCCGGTCCCGCAGGGCCAGCTTGGCGAAGATCCGCGCCACGTGGGTCTTCACGGTGGCTTCGCTGAGCGTCAGTTCCCGGGCCAGTTCGGCGTTGGACAGACCGTGGCCCATGAGCGTCAGCACCTCGCGCTCGCGCGGGGTCAGCGCGGCGAGGTCCCGGTGCGGGGCCGCGTCCGCCCGTGGTGCGGCGGCCGGGGCGCACCTCTCCACCAGGCGGCGGGTGATCGACGGCGAGAGCAGCGCGTCGCCCGTGCCCACCAGCCGTACGGCGGCCGCCAGGTGTGCGGGCGTGACGTCCTTGAGCAGGAACCCGCTGGCGCCGGCGGCGAGGGCGGCGTACACGTACTGGTCGAGGTCGAAGGTGGTCAGCATGATCACCCGGCAGGCGGGGAGCTCCGCGAGGATCCGCCGGGCGGCTTCGAGACCGTCCATGTTCGGCATGCGGATGTCGAGCAGCACGACGTCGGGCCGCAGCCGGCGGGCCGTGGCCACCGCTTCGGCCCCGTCGGCCGCGACGCCCACCACGTCGATGCCCCGGGCCGTCAGGATCATCCGGAAGCCCGTGCGCACGAGTTCCTGGTCGTCGGCGATCACCACCCGGGGTGCGGGAGCCGCCTCCCCGGTACCCGGCCGGGTCTCCGCAGGGGACTCCGCACGGGGCTCCGCTCCCGGAGCCGTTCCGAACGCCGGCTCGGGCGCCGGCTCGGGCGCCGTCATGGCCGGTCCAGGGGCAGGCGGGCGCGGACCCGGTAACCGCCGCCGAGGCGGCGGCGGGCGTCGAGGTCGCCTCCGTAGACGGCCACCCGCTCGCGCAGGCCGATCAGGCCGCGGCCCGTGCCGTCGCCCTTCGGGGTTCCGGCCGGTGCCGGGGGCCGCTCCGCCCAGTCTCGGACGCCGTCAGGCCCGCCGTCGCGGTCCGACAGCACGCTCGGGCCGGAGTTGAGCACCTCGACCCGCAGCGCGTGGTCGGCGTACCGCACCGTCACCTCGGCCTTCTCGGCGTTCCCGTGTTTGAGCGCATTGGTGAGGGCCTCCTGGATGATGCGGTAGGCGGTCACGTCGATCCCGGCCGGCAGCGGGCGCGGTTGGCCGGATATCCGCACCTCCACCGGGAGACCGGCGAAGGCGATCTTGTCGATGAGCGGGCCCAGCCGGCTCAGGCTGGGCTGCGGGGTCAGTTCCGCGGCGACCGCGTACGGTTCGTCCCGGCCGTCCTGGGCGGGGGCCAGCAGACCGAGCAGGGTGCGCAGTTCGGTCATCGTGGTCCGTCCGGCGCTCTCGACGGCGCTCATCGCGTCCGCCGCGTCCTGCGGCAGGGCCGTCAGCACCTCGCGGGCGGCCCCGGCCTGCACGATCATCAGGCTCACGTTGTGGCTGACGATGTCGTGCAGTTCGGCCGCGATCCTCGCCCGTTCCGCGTCGACCGCGCTGCGGGCCGCGCTCTCCCGCTCGCGCTCCAGGAACCAGCCGCGCTCACCGAGGGCCGCCCGGTGCGCGCGCCGCTCCCGCGCCAGCGCGATCCCCAGACCCAACGCCGTCGCCAGCGCCAGGCACGCGGCGCCCAGCGCGCCGCCCGTCTGCCACCCCACCCCGTCCACCCCGTCCGCCCGCCCGCTCCCCGCGAGCCCGTCCCCCCGGCCCCGCGCTGAAGATCGTTACGCTCTCCATCGTCGCAGTCCGGGCCGTAGTCCGCATCCCTCCGGCGGGCCCACCTCCGTACATCCCCGGTATGACCTGCCCGTCCTTCTGCATCCGGGGGGTGACGCCCGCGCCACGGTCCCCCTTCTAAGTTCGGGGCATGACAACTGATCACGACAGTGCGCGGCCGGTGGTCGTCCGGCTGGACGGCGTGCACAAGGAGTACGGCGACGCGAAGGCCCTGGACGGCCTCTCTCTGGAGATCCGGCGGGGCGACGCGGTCGCCGTGATGGGCCCGTCGGGCTGCGGCAAGTCCACGCTCCTGAACATGGTGGCCGGCCTGGACCGGCCGACCGCCGGCACGGTCCAGGTGCACGGCCAGGACCTGGGGAGCCTGACGGAGACGGGCCTGGCCCTGTTCCGCCGCCGCCACGTCGGGATGATCTTCCAGTTCTTCAACCTGATCGACGACCTGCCGGCCCTCGACAACGTCGCCCTGGCCGCCCAGCTGACCGGCGTGTCCGCCCGTCAGGCCCGTCGGCGGGCCCTGGAGCTCCTCGACGAGCTGGGCATCGCCGGTCGCCGCGACCACTACCCGACGACCCTCAGCGGCGGCGAGCGCCAACGGGTCGCCGTGGCACGGGCCTTGATGAACCGTCCGGCCCTGCTGCTGGCGGACGAGCCGACGGGCGCCCTCGACAGCCGCTCGGGCGAGCAGGTGATGGACCTGCTGATCGACCTCAACCAGATCGGCCAGACCCTCCTCATCGTCACGCACGACCCGCACCTGGCGACCCGCTGCGCCGGCCGCCTGGTCGAGGTCGCCGACGGCCGGGTGGCCCGCGAGAGCGCCGTGGACCCGGGCACCCCGGACCCGAGCGGCCCGGACCCGAGCGCCACGGCCGCGGGCGCCCCGGTCGCGGGCGCGGCGGAGGCGGGCGCGTGAGCGCCGTGTGGAGGGCCGCGCGCGCCGCCGTCCGGCGACGCAGGGTGCAGACGGTCGTGATCGGCCTCGTCGTGTTGTGCTCGACCACGACGGTGCTGCTCGCCCTGGCCCTGCTCGCGGCCGCCTCGGCCCCCTTCGACAAGGCCTACGCCGCCCAGCGCGGCGCGCACGCGACGGCGACGTACGAGCTGGCCCGGGTGTCCGACGCACAACTGGCGCAGACCGCCCGGCGGCCCGGGGTGGAGGCCGCCGCGGGACCGTTCCGCCAGGCCGTCGTCGAGGTGCCCGGGGACTGGCTCTGGATGCCGCGCGGCCCGCTCACCGTGGTCGGCCGGGCCGATCCGGACGGACCGGTGGACCGGATCGACCTGCTGAGCGGCCGTTGGCCCGCCGCGCCCGGGGAGATCGTCGTCAACTGGGACATCGGCGGCTCGCCCTACGACGACCTCCTCGGCTCGAAGCTGGAGTCCCCGGGGGTGCCGACGCTCACCGTGGTGGGCTTCGCGACCAGCATGAGCCAGTCCGCCGGAGCGTGGGTCACCCCGGAACAGGTGGCGGAACTGCGCCCCGCCTCGGCCCAGATGCTCTACCGGTTCGCCGACGCCTCCTCCCCCGCGGCCGTCCGCGACGGGCTGGCCGGGGCCACCGCCGGCCTGCCGGAGGAGTCCCTGACCGCCTCCCAGTCCTACCTCACCCTCAAGAAGGCCTTCTCCTCCCGGGCCGGCGCCTACCTGCCGTTCATGGGGCTCTTCGGCGTGCTCGGCCTGCTCGTCTCCGCCCTGATCGTCGGGAACGTGGTGAGCGGAGCCGTTGTCTCCGGCTACCGGCACATCGGCGTGCTGAAGGCGATGGGCTTCACCCCCCGCCAGGTGGTGGCCGTCTACCTCGCCATGACCGGTGTGCCCGCGGCCGCCGGGTGCCTGATCGGCACCCTGGCCGGCGGCGCGCTCGCCGGACCCATCCTGAAGGTCGCCTTCTCCGGTACCGAGACCGGCAACGCCGTCGTGACCACCGTCGACCCCTGGGTCTTCGTGGTCTGCCTGCTGGGCGTTCCCGCCCTGGTCCTGCTCACCGCGCTGGTTCCCGCGCTCCGGGCGCACCGGCTGCCGGCGGCGCGGGCCATCAGCGCGGGGGGCTCCTCGCGCACCGGGCGCGGGCTGCGCGTCCAGCGCCTGCTGGGCGCCACCGCGCTGCCGCGCTCCGTCAGCCTGGGTCTCGGCCAGCCGTTCGCCCGCCCGGCCCGGACCCTGCTGACGATGGCCGCCATCGTCCTCGGCGTCACCACGGTCACGCTGTCCACGGGCCTGACCTCGACGATGCTCGCGTACGCGAAGACCGGCCGGGGCGACGTCCCCGCCGTCACCGTCATGACGGGCGCCCCGCTCAACGGGATCCCGCCCCTGCGGCTGGGCGACGCGGAGACCGAGGAGCGGCTCCGCTCCCTGCCGGGTGCCCGCGGGGTACGGGCCCGGGCCCTGTCCCAGGTGAGCCTGGTCGGGTACGCGCAGCCCGCGTTCGCGGACTTCTACCGGGGCGACCTCACCTCGTACGCCGCGACGCTCGCGGACGGCCGCGTCCCCCGGGCGGCCGGGGAGGTCGTCGCCGGGCCCGCGTTCCTGACCGAGCGGGGGCTCGCGGTCGGCGACGAGGTCACCCTGGAACTGAACGGCGGGCGGGTGCCCGGAAGGGTCGTCGGCGAGCTCGTCGACGGTGACGCGCAGGCGTTCGCCACCTCGTGGGAGACGCTGGAAGCGCTCGCGCCGGAGCTCCGGGCCAGGCAGTACCGGGTGGAGCTCGCGCCCGGTTCGGACGCCGGCGCGTACGCCGACGCCGTCAACGCGCTCGATCCCGGCCTGCGCGCCGAGGTCGCGGGGACGGGCAGCGCCGCGACCACCACCGTCGTCGGCTTCTCCTCGGTGTTCACCGTGCTGCTGTCGGTCGTGACGGCCCTCGGCGTCTTCAACACGGTGCTGCTGAACACCAGGGAGCGCCGCCGCGACCTCGGGATGCTGAAGTCGATCGGCATGACCCCCCGTCAGGTGGTGGTGATGACCGTGACCTCGGTGACGGGTGTGGGGGCGGTCGGGGGCCTGCTGGGGATCCCGCTGGGGGTGGCGGCGCACCGGCTGGTCGTCGACAACGTGGGGATCGTGTCGTTCACCGGGCCGATGAAGGACGTCTGGCACGCGCCGCAGCTGGCGGGGCTGCTGCTGGCGGGGGTCGCCATCGCCGTCCTCGGCGCCCTGGTACCGGCCCGGGCGGCCGCGCGGACCACGATCGCCTCCGCGCTGCACACCGAGTAAGCCGTCGGCCGGGACCCGGCCGCCTCCGTGCCCTCAGGGCGCCCCGAGGGCACGGAGGTGCTCCCGCGCGGCGGTGACGGCGTCGCGGGCCTCCCGGGCGGCGCGGCCGGCCTCGCGGTGGAGGGCCTCGGCTTCGGTGACCGCCGCGTAGGCCCGGTCCCGTTCGTCCCGCGCGTGCCCGGCCTCCCGTTCCAGCCGGGCCGCCACGGCGTCGGCTTCCGCCGCCGAGGCCACCGCGTGCCGACGGGCCGCGTCGGCCTCCCGCTCCTCCTCCTCTCGGACGGAGACGGCCCGTTCGGCGTCGTCGACGGCGGCCCGCGCGGCCTCCAGCCGGCCGCCGTCCCCGTCGGTGCCGCCCCCGTCGGTGCCGCGCGTGCCGGTGCCGACGTCACCGTCCGGGCCGTCCCCGGCGGGCCCGGATCCGTGCGCCCGCCCCGGCCCGGCCCGTACGGCGTCCGGATCGACGGCGGGGAAGTCCAGCTCCGGCTCGGGGGTCCGTACGAGCCTGCCCGAGGCCCACCGCTCGGCCGCCTCCGGTCCGGCGAGGACGGCGTACAGGATCCGCTCCACCTCGCGCACCACCGCCTCCGACACCGGCGACCCCGCCTCCACGGCCAGCCGCCCGGCCTCGCGGGCGAGCGCCCCGATCACCACGTGCTGCTGGTGGGACAGGGCCCGCAGCCGCTCGCCGTCCAGCGCGTGGTGTGCCGACCGCAGGGCCTGCCCGAGCTGGAGGAACTGCTCGGCCTCCTCCGGCTGGGTCCGTACGAGCAGGTTCGACGTCCAGGCGGCCAGCGTGGGCCGCCGCAGGGCGGCGATCCGGCGCGCCGCCTCCGCATCCCCGGCCGTCTTCGCCCGGGCGGCGGCCGCGGCCCGCGCCGCCGTGAAGCCCGATGGGTGCGCCGCGTACAGCGCGTCGATGACCTCGTCCACGTCCACGCGCTCCACTGTCGGCCATCAGCGGCCACCCGCGGCGGACCGCGTCCGTACCGCGCCGCCCGGGCGGACGTACGGGTGCCCCGGGTGGGTGAGGAAGATCGCCGGAACGGGTCAGCGGGCGGCCCCGCGCGGGTGAAGTGAGCGCCCCGGCCGCTTCCCCGCCCGGGGCGGGGCCCGTTGGAGGGGGTATGAACGCTCCCATAAACGCCCCGATACTGCCCGCGGCCCGCGCTCTGACCGCTCCGACCGCCCCGACCGCTCCGGCGCCACCGCCCGGTCCGCCCGCCCCTCAGGATCCGCCCGGCCCGGCCCGGGCCGCCGGCACGGGACCGGACGCCGGCCCGGACCCGCTCCCCCGCATACGGTCCACGCTCCACGACGGGGTCCTCGCCGTCAGCCTGGCCGGCGAGTTCGACCACTTCACCTGCGCCCCCTTGCGCGGGCTCCTCGACGAAGGAGCCGCCCGCGGCGCACGCCGCCTCGTCCTCGACGCGGCCCTGGTCTCCTTCTGCGACTCGGCCCTGCTGAACGCGCTGGACCGGTGGGTCCTCGGCGGCCGCTCCTGGGAAGTGGCCGCGGCCTCCCGCTCCGTCCGGCTCCTGCTGTCCCTGGAGTCCCGGATCCGGCCGCCGCTCGCCCTCCGCAAGCCGGTGGGCCCGTGACCTTCACCGCGCTCACCCTGATCCCGCTGCTCCTGGCCCTCGTACTGGCCCGGCACCTGCCGCCGCCCCCGGGAGGCCGGCGGCCGCCCCTCAGTCCGTCTCCGGCGTCCGCGCCTCCACGATCCGCCCGTCGCTCAACTCCAGCACCCGGTCGGCGAGTTCGATCATCGTCGGATCGTGGGTGGCGACCAGTGCGGTGACCCCCTCGCTGCGCACCACGGCGCGCAGCAGCCGCATGATGGAGCGGCCGGTCTCGGAGTCCAGCTGGCCGGTGGGCTCGTCCGCGATGATCAGGGCGGGCTCGTTGGCCAGCGCACGGGCCACGGCGACGCGCTGCTGCTGACCGCCCGAGAGTTCACCCGGGCGCTGCTCCGCGTGGTCGGCGAGGCCGACGAGCGCGAGCAGCGTGCGGACCCGTTCCTCGCGCTGCTTCGCCGGTACCTTGCGCATCCGCATCGGCACGCCGACGTTCTCGGCGGCGGTCAGTACGGGGATCAGCCCGAAGGACTGGAAGACGAAGCCGATCCGGTCGCGGCGCAGGGCGAGGAGCCCGTTCTCGTCCAGTGCGGCCAGGTCGGTGCCGTCCAGTTCGATGGTTCCGCCCGTCGGGGCGTCGAGTCCTCCGACCAGGTTCAGCAGCGTGGTCTTGCCGGAGCCGGACCGCCCCTTGAGCGCGGTGAGCTCACCGCGCCGGGCCTCGAACGTGACGCCGCGCAGGGCGTGTACGGCCCGGTCTCCCGTACCGAAGCTCTTGCGGAGGTCGCGCACGACCATCATCGACGTGGCGGCGGCCGCGTCTTCGGCGGTGCTGTCCTGTTGCTGCGTCATGGTGGGCTCCCCCTCGGACCGGCGCTCTTCCGTCCTTCGGTTCCGAATATGTTCATCTGTCACATCAAACGCGCAAGTCCCTTCCGCCGCTGGACCGGATCTGACAGCATCGTCCGCTATCCGGTGCCCATGGTCCGGATCGGGGGGAAGGAAAGGCACATGGTCGGCTTTGTCGTGCGCCGGATGCGCGGGCGGCTGCCGCTCGCCGCCGCCGCACTGCTCACCGCGCTCATCACCACGACCGCGCTGACGGCGCTGCTCGCCTTCACCCGGAACGTGGGCGACGCGGCGATGCGGCAGGCACTGACCGGACCGGGACGCGCGCACACCTCCGTCCTCCTCTCCGCCGAACACGGCGCCGGCACCCGCGCCGCCGACGACGAGAGCGCCCGCCGCTTCGGCGCCGGACTGTTGGGCCCCCTGCCCTTCGGCGTCGAGAGCGTGGCCCGCAGCCGCTCGTACGGGCTGCCCGGCGCCGGCACCACCGCGGGCAAGGACGCCGACCTGACGGTGCTCGCCACCCTCGACCAGAACCGCGTACGGCTCCTCGCCGGCCGCTGGCCCGAGGCGGTGGCGCCGGGCCCGGCCCGCGTACCGGTGGCCGTGCCGCAGGCCGCGCTGACCCGGCTCGGGCTGGACGCGGCGGCCCTGCCCGCCGAGGTGCGCCTCGACGACCGGTACGGCGGCCCGCAGCTGAGCGTGCTCGTCACCGGGGTCTACCGGGCCGCCGACCGGGACGCCCCGTACTGGCGGCTCGACCCGGTCGGCGGGCGGGAACTCCAGGTCGGCAGCTTCGCCACCTACGGCCCGATGCTCGTCCACGACTCCGTCTTCACCGTCGGCGGCCTGGTGCAGAACAGCCGTGCCACGCTGCTGACCCCCGACTTCTCGAACGCGACGGCCGCGCAGGTCGAGGGGGTCCGCGATCGTGCCCCGGACCCCGGCGCGAAGCCGTCCGGGCTGACGCTCGCCACCGAACTCCCGGACTACCTGCGGGGCCTCGACACCGCACAGCGCGTCGCCCGCTCCACCCTGGCCGTCGGGGCCCTCCAGCTGGCCGTACTGGCCGCGGCCACCCTGCTCCTCGTCGCCCGGCTGCTGACGGAACGCCAGGAGCCGGAGCGGGTCCTGCTCACCGCGCGCGGCGCCTCCCGCCGCCGCCTCGGACTGCTCACGGCCACCGAGTCGCTGGTGCTCGCCCTGCCCGCCGCCGTCCTCGCCCCGCTGCTCACCCCGCTCCTGCTGCGCGTCGCGGCCGGTCACGGCCCGCTGTCCCGGATCCCCCTGGACACGACGGGCACCTGGGTGCTGTGGCCCGTCGCGGCCTGCTGTGCGCTGCTGTGCGTCCTGTTGGCCGTGCTGCCGTCCGTCCTGCGAGGGGCGGCGGCCGGGGTCCTGGCCCGCGCCGGTCGGCGCGGCGCCCGCGTGTCGGCCGCCGCCCGGTCCGGACTCGACCTGGCGGTGGCCGCGTTCGCCTACCTCGCCCACCGGCAGCTCGACCGCTACAGCGGCGCCGAGCCGGCCGCGTCGGACGGGAACACCGGGGGGCTCGGCGTGGACCCGGTCCTGGTCGCCGCCCCCACCCTCGCCCTGTGCGCGGGCACCCTCCTGGTCCTGCGGGTGCTGCCGTTCGCGGCCCGGCTGGGCGGGTGGCTCGCCGCCCGGGGCCGGGGCCTGGGACAGGCGCTCGTGGGCTGGCAGCTCGCGCGGCGTCCCGCGGCGGCCACCGGGCCCGTCCTGCTGCTGGTCCTCGCGGTGTCCAGCGGCGTACTGGCGCTCGGCCAGCACTCCGCCTGGTCCGACTCGCAGCGCGACCAGGCCTCCTTCACCACAGCCGGCGGGCTGCGGATCACCGGCAGCGACCTGGCGCCCCTGGGCCAGGGCGGCCGGTACGCGGCCCTGCCCGGCGGCGACCGGGCCACCCCGGTGCTCCGCGTGCGGCACGCGCTGCCGGACACCAGCACCGGCGAACTGCTCGCGCTGGACTCCGCCGCCGTCGCCCGGTCGGTGCCGCTGCGGGCCGACCTGCGCGACGGACGGCCCATGAACGCCCTGTTCGGCCCCCTCTCCGTGAAACCCCCGGGCGGCACCGGGATCGAACTGCCCGGCACGCCCCAGCGGATCGACGTCGACGTGACACTGCGGGCGGAGCGGGCGAGCGGCGGCCCCCGGCTGGCCGTACTGCTGCGCGACCGGTTCGGCCTGACCTACCGGACGCCGGTGTCGGCGCTGCCGGAGGGCGGTGACGGCACCGTCTCCGTGGACGTCGCGGCCCTGGCCGGCGCCCCGCTCGGAGCCGCCGCCCCGCCCCTGACCCTCACCGGGTTCGCGCTGGCCTACGGCGCCGAGCCCGGCTTCTTCGCTCCCCCGGACGCGCTCGAACCGGTCACCGGGGAACTGACGGTGCGCCGGGTCTCGGTCGCCGGCGCGCCCGGCGGCCCGGCGGTACCCGTCCGGGTGCCCGCGCCCGCCTGGGACCTGACCACGCCCGCACTGGGCGAAGGCATGCCCGCGGGCCGGCTGCTGCCCCTCGACGGCGGCGCCCCGGACCTGCTGCGGCTGCGCTACCAGGGCGGCGCGACCGGCAGCCTGGTGCTCACCGCGACCCCGGCGGGCAGCGCTCCCCCGGAGCTGCCCGGCCTCGCCACCCGCGCCTACCTCGACGCGGTGGGGGCCCAGGTGGGCGACGTGATCCGGGTCTGGCTGGGCATGGACGTCGTCCCGGTCCGGATCACGAGCGCCGTGGACTCCCTGCCCGTGGCCGGAGCCCGCGCCGTGGCCGTCGACCTCGGCGCCGCCGGCCGGCTGCTCGGCGCCGCCGACGGGCACGCCCTGCCCGCACCCGACGAGTGGTGGCTGCCCGCCGCCTCCGGCGACGACTCCGCGCCGGGCCGGGCCGCCGCCGAACTGCGGGCGGCCACGGGGTCGCAGCAGGTGCTGCTGCGCGAGGACGTGGCCGCCGAACTCCTCGACGACCCGCTCAGCGCCGGCCCGCAGACCGCGCTCGCCGCCCTGGCCGTGGCCTGTGCGGTACTGGCGGCCATCGGATTCGCCGCCTCGGCGGCCGCAGCGCGCCGCAGGGCCCGGGAGTCCGCGATCCTGCTGGCCCTCGGCGCACCCCGGCGGGGCCTGGCCCGGGCCGCCGCCGCCGAGGGCTGCGTCCTGGTCGGGCTCGGTACGGCCGTGGGCCTGGGCCTGGGCGCGCTCATCGTGCACACCACGGTGCCGCTGATGATCCTGACCACCGGGGCGCGCCGGCCCGTCCCGGAGGTCCTGGTGGACCTGCCGGGGCTTCAGATGCTGCTGCTGGCCGCCGTCATCGCGGCCGTGCCGCTGCTGTCGGCCGTGCTCGGCGGCCGCCGCGACCGAGGAGTGGCCGCCCGGCTGCGCCACGTGGAGGAGATGTGACCAGCCCGTTCCCCGGCCGCCGGGACGTACCGCCCGCCCCCGAGCCGGCCGCCGCCGAGGGGCGCGGGACCGCCGGGCGGCAGACGCCGTGGGTGTGGATCCGGCTGCGGGCCACCCCGTCCGCCACGCTGCTGGCGGCGGTACTCGCGTTCGTCGCCGTGCTGCTGGCCACCGCCCTGCCGCGCGCCCTCGACCGGGGCGCCGACCAGGCGCTGCGCGACTCCCTGCAGGCCGGTGGCCCGGCCCGGACCAGCCTGTACGCGAGCGCGAAGTCCCTGCCGGGCGCCCCGTCCCCGAAGGACCTGGACGAACAGCTGGCCACTCTGGTCGCCCGTACCGGCCCCTCCTTCCGGCTGGCCGCCTCCGGGCCGGTGCACGGGGCGAGCGGCGACAAGCCCCGCACGCTGGCCAACCCCGAACTCGCGGTCCTCGACGAGCAGCCGCCCCAGGCCAACCTGCTGTTCCTGCCCCGGGCCGGCGAGCACGCGCGGCTCGTGGAGGGCCGCTGGCCCGGGGGCGGCGCCCCCGGCGGTCCGGTTCCCGTCGCCCTGTCCAAGAGCGCGGCCGACACCCTGAAGGCCAAGGTCGGCACCGTGCTGAAGCCCCTCGACGGGGTCTCCGTGCCGGTCACCGCCGAGGTCGTCGGCCTCTACGCCGTGGAGGACCCCGCCGACGCCTACTGGACCGACCTGGCCTGCGCCACCCAGGCCTGCATGCCGGCGAAGGCCTGCTCCACCAAGCCCTGCGTGCCCCCGAGCGGCGGCTGGCTCGTCTCCGCCCTGGTCGGTCCCGAGGCCCTGGACAAGCTCGCCCCGTGGGGGCACGGCTCCAGGGACTTCTGGCGGCTGCCCGTGGACACGGACCGGCTGCGCGCCGACACGCTGCCCCGGGTGACGGACGAGATCTCCGCGCTCGTCTCCGGGCCCACCGCCTCGGGGCTGGCGCACGAGACGGGCCGGCCCGATCTGCGGATCGGCTCCGAACTCCTGCGCCTGTTCGGAGAGGTACGGGTCCAGCAGCAGGCCGCCGGTCCGCTCGCGGCGATCGGACCGGCCGGGCTGGGCGGGGTGGCCCTGGTGGTGTTCTGCCTGGCGGCCGGGCTCACCGGTGACCGGCGTCGGGGCGAACTGCTCCTGCTGCGGGCCCGGGGCGGATCGCGCGCCGGGATCCTGCGCCGGCTCCTCGCCGAGGGCGCCGTGACCGTCCTGCCGGCCGCCGTCCTCGCGGCCGCCCTGGCACTGGTGCTGTTGCCGACCCCGCGCCTGGCACCCGCCCTGCTGGCCGCGGGGGCCGTCACGCTCGTGGCCCTGCTTGCCTTCCCCGTACGGGCCTTCGTGCTGCTGTCGGCCCCGCGCGGGCCCGCGCCCCGGCGCCGGCTGGTGGCCGAGCTCCTCGTCGTGGCCGCGACCGCGGCCGCCGTGGCGGAGGTCCGGCGGCGCGGGGTCGCCCCGGCCGGAGCCGGGCTCGACCCGCTCCTGGTGGCCGCGCCGCTGCTCATCGCACTGTCCGGGGGGCTCGTGCTGGCCCGGGTCCAGCCCCTGGCCGTACGGGCGCTGGCATGGGCCGGGGCGCGGCGGGCCGGGGTGGTCGGCTTCCTCGGACTGGCCCGGGCCGCCCGCGGCTCCGGAGGCCGGACGGCGCGTCCTTCCGTACTGCCGCTGATCGCCCTGCTGCTGGCCGTCACCACGGGCGGCTTCGGGGCCGCCGTACTGACTTCCGTGGACGGGTCCCGCCTCCAGGTGGCGCGGTCCGAGGCCGGCGGCGACGTCCAGGTGGTGGCGCCTCCCGGGGAGACGGTGCCGAGGGAGTTCGCCCGGGCCGCCGGCGCGCTGCCCGGCGTACGGACCTCCCTGGGCGTCTGGGTGGACACCGAGGCGTACGTGTTCGACACCGACCGGGGCTCCGTCGCGGCCACGGTGGTCGTCGCCGAGCCCGCGGCCTACGCCGAACTGGCCCGGACGGCGGGCCGCGGCGGGTTCGACCCCGCGGTCCTGGGCGGCACGGAGGCCGGTGCGCCGGTCCCGGCGTTGTTCAGCAAGGACCTGTCCGGGCGCGCTCCCGACCGCGCGTACCGGGTGCGGCTGAGGAACGGCACGGAGCTCCAGGTGAGGCAGGCGGCCGTGGTCGACGGCACCCCCGCCCGGCCGGGCTCGGCGGCGGCCACCATCGTGCTGCCCGCCGGTCCGGTGACCGCCCGGGCACCGCAGGCGGCCGATCCCACCCACTGGTTCGCCGTGGGGCGGGCCGACCCGGGCCGGGTGCGCGAGCTGATCCGGGAGAGCGCCCCCGCCTCGGCCGACAGGTTCCTCGTCCACACGAGTACGGAGGTCGCCGCCCGTCTCGACGCCGGCCCCCTCCAGCACGCCGCGGGACGCCTGTTCCGGGCCTCCCTCGCCGGCGCCGCGGGGTTCGCGCTGCTGGCGGTCCTGCTCGGGCTGGTCCGGGCCGCCCCCGAACGGGGAGCGCTGCTGGCCCGGCTGCGCACGATGGGCCTGCGGCCCCGGCAGGGCATCGCCCTGGTCCTGACGGAATCGCTGCCGCAGGTGCTGGCGGCGGCGCTCGGCGGGTTCCTGACCGCGGCGGCCGCCGTCGCCGTGCTCGGCGCCTCCGTGGACCTGTCGGCGCTGGTGGGCGCGGACGTGCCGGCCGGTCTGCGGCTGACCGCCCCGCCGGTACTGGTCCCGGCCCTGGGCATGGCCGCCCTGGCGGCGCTGGCCGTGCTCGCCGAGGCCGCGGTGTCCGGCCGACGACAGATCACCACCGAGTTGAGAGCGGGAGACCAACGTTGAACAGCGAAGCGCCCACCTACGAGGAGCTGCGCCGGCAGGCGCTGGCCGCCGCGGAACCGCGCTCCCGTGACGCCGGTACCGCCATCGTCTGCGACCGTCTCGTCCGCATCTTCACCACGGACGGGGTGGAGGTGCAGGCGCTGCAGGGGCTGGAGCTGACGGTGGCCCGGGGTGACCTGGTGGCCCTCGTCGGCGCCTCCGGCAGCGGCAAGTCGACACTGCTGAACATCCTGGCGGGCCTGGACGTCCCGACGGCGGGCAAGGCGGCCGTCGGCGGCTACGACCTCCTGGAGATGTCCGCCCGCGACCGGCTGCGCTACCGCCGCGAGGCGGTGGGCTTCGTGTGGCAGCAGACGTCCCGCAACCTCCTGCCGTTTCTGACGGCCACTCAGAACATAGCCCTGCCGATGCAGTTGAAGGGCGGCGGCCGGAAAGCCGGCGCCGCGCGGGCGCGCCGGGTCGCCACGCTGCTGGAGGCCCTGGAGATCGGCGGTCTCGGGGACCGCCGCCCGGCCGAGCTCTCCGGCGGGCAGCAGCAGCGCGTCGCGATCGCCGTGGCCATGGCCAACGACCCGGCGGTGCTCCTCGCCGACGAGCCGACCGGTGAGCTGGACTCCGAGACGGCCGCCACCGTCTTCGAGGCGTTCCGCTCGGTGAACCGGGACCTGGGCGCGACGGTGGTGATCGTGACGCACGACCCGATGGTGGCGGGCGAGGTCCGCCGTACGGTGGCCATCCGCGACGGCCGCACCAGCAGCGAGGTCCTGCGCCGCACGGTCACCGACGAGCACGGCGCGGAATCGGTCAGCGAGCGCGAGTACGTGATGCTGGACCGCAGCGGCCGGGTGCAGCTTCCGCCCAAGTTCCTGGAGGCGCTGGGCATGGAGGACCGGGTGGCGGTGGACCTGGCGCCCGACCGGATCGAGGTCCGGCGCGACGACGCGGAGGACCCGGAGGAAACCGGCCGCGCATGAGCCCCGCCCGCCCCCGCCCGCCCCCGCCGACGGGGCGTGCGTCACTTCCGCGGCCCGGGTGTCGTTAGGCGCACGGGGTTGACTCGGGGGCGAAGGGATGACGGAATGCGGCAGTTTCCTCTGGAGATGCACCACGTGGCGCCGGGGCGAGTGGTCGAGTGGCGGTTGCGGTCCACGGCGGAGCGGGACGGTGACCGGGGCGACGCGGCGGGCAGGAGGGCCTCCTTCAACCAGGACAAGCACTTCACCGTCGCCGAGGAGAGCCGCGCGGCCGACGACCCGGTCGCGTCGTGGCTCGCCGTGACCTTCGAGGTCGACGGCGTCCTCGACGAACCGGCCCTCACCCGGGCCCTGCTGGGCTTCGTCCAGCGGCACGAGGTGCTGCGGTGCGAGTTCCGGCGGCTGGCCGGCGAGCTGGCGTGCGAGCCCATCGCGCCCGGCGAACTCGCCCTGGAGCCGGTGGGCGTCGCCTCCTTCGACGACGCCGCCCTGGTGCGCGACTTCCTCGTCGAGCGGTTCAAGCGGAGCATCGACACCCTGTCGTGGCCGCTGTTCACGATGGGCGCCGTGGTGCGCCCGGACTCCGCGACGGTCTACCTCGCCTTCGACCACATCGTGTGCGACGGCATGTCGATGCCGATCGTCGTCAACGAGGTGCTGACCACGTACGAGGCCCTGCGCGGCGGCGAGGAGGCCGTCCTCCCGCCCGCGCCCAGCTACCTCGACTTCGCCGAGGAGCAGCGCCGCCACTACCTGTCCATCGACGCGGACGACGAGCGGCTCGGCTACTGGAAGTCCTTCATCGGACGCAACGGGGAGTTCTTCCCCCGGTTCCCCCTGGACCTGGGCGTGGAGCCCGGCCTGATGTACCCGATCGTCAACGAGGCCTCCTCGCTGCTGGACGCGGGCGAGGCCGAGGTCTTCGAGAAGGCCTGTCTGGAGGCCGGCGCGAAGCCGTTCATGGGTGTGCTCGGCTCCGTCGGGGTGTGTCTGCGCGAGGCGGGCGGTCCGGGCGTGTACCGGGGGTTCATGCCCGTCAGCGAGCGCGGGCGCGGGGCGTGGAACGATTCGGTGGGCTGGTTCGTGAACACGATGCCGATCGAGTTCGACGCCTCGCCCGGCCAGGACTTCGCGCAGGTCATGAAGTCGGTGCGGGCCGGGTTCGGCGAGATGATCGGCCACATCGACGTGCCGTTCGTCAGGGCCTGGGAGCTGCTGGCTCCGGAGGAGTTCGCCGCCCGCTCCTGGCCGTACCCGGTGAACTTCTTCTCGTACATCGACATGCGCAAGTGCCGCGGGGCCGAACGCCACCACGAGTGGCGGCCCGCCACGCACGTCTGGTCGGCGCAGGCCAACGGCGCCTGCTCGTGGTTCCAGCGTGACGCGGACGGGCTGCACATGAACTCCCTGTACGTGGACACCCCGGCCGCCCGCGGCACGATGGGGAACTTCCAGGAGGCGCTGCGCCGGACGGTGCAGTCGGTCGCACGCTCCGGCGGGTTCGGCCGTCCGGTGGCGCTCACGGCGCCCCGGCGCGGGGAGCCGGGCCGGGTCGGGGTCTGACGCCGTTCCTCAGAGGGCGGCGGCGCGGCGCAGCAGCAGGTCGCGTTCGCGTGCGTTGCGGGTGAGGGAGGCCGCCCTCTCGAACTCGGCGCGGGCCTCCCGCCCGCGCCCGAGCCGCTCCAGCAGGTCGCCCCGTACGCTCGGCAGCAGGTGGTAGGCGCGCAGCGCGGGTTCCCCGGCGAGGGCGTCGACGAGGGGCAGGGCGGCCCCGGGGCCTTCGGCCATGGAGACGGCGACCGCCCGGTTCAGCTCGATCACCGGGGACGGGACCAGTACGACGAGGCGTCCGTAGAGGGCGGCGATGGCCGTCCAGTCGGTGTCCTCGTAGGTGAGGGCCGCCGCGTGGCAGCCGGCGATGGCGGCCTGGAGGGAGTACGGGCCGCTGCCGGCGCGGTGGAGGGCCTCGACGCCGCGCCGGATGAGGAGCCGGTTCCAGCGGGACCGGTTCTGGTCGGCGAGGAGGACCGGTTCCCCGTCGGGGCCGGTCCGGGCGGCCGTGCGGGAGGCCTGGAACTCCAGGAGGGCGCAGAGGCCGTGCACTTCGGGTTCCCGCGGCATCAGGGCGGCGAGCACCCGGGCGAGGCGCAGGGCGTCCTCGCACAGGGCCGGGCGGACGAGGTCGTCCCCGGCCGTGGCCGAGTAGCCCTCGTTGAAGACCAGGTAGATGACCTCCAGGACGTCGGCGAGGCGCTGTTCCCGGTCGGCGCCGTAGGGGACTTCGAAGGGCACGGCGGCCTTGGCGAGGGTCCGCTTGGCCCGGACGATGCGCTGGGCGACGGCGGGTTCGTTGGAGAGGTAGGCGCGGGCGATCTCCTGGGTGGTCAGTCCGCCCACGAGGCGCAGGGTGAGGGCGATGCGGGCGTCGGTGGCCAGGACCGGATGGCAGGCGGTGAAGACCAGCCTGAGCAGGTCGTCGTCGATGTCGTCCGGGTCGGCGGGCTCGTCCGGGGGCGGTACGTCCTCCAGGGTGCGGCCGACCTCGGCGAGCTTGCGCGCGTAGGTCTCCTTGCGGCGGACCAGGTCGATCGCGCGGTGTTTCGCGGTGGCCGTGAGCCACGCCCCGGGCCGGTCGGGGATGCCGCTGACCGGCCACTGTTCGAGCGCGGCGACGAGGGCGTCCTGGGCCAGTTCCTCGGCGATGCCGACGTCCCGCACGATGCGGGTGACACCGGCGATGATCCGCGCGGATTCGATCCTGAACACCGCTTCGACCGCCTGGGCCGTACTCACTGCCGTCACGGCCACCCATCAGAGCAGCCGTGACGCGGCAGGGCAAACGCGGCGCGGGAAGCGCCCGGGATCACCTCTCGTCGATCTGGCGGACCTCGGCGCTCACCTCCCAGTGGGCGGGGTGGATCTCCAGGAAGCGCTTGGTCCACTCGATCGCCTCGGCCTTGTCCTTGCACTGGGACAGGGAGTAGCCGCCGACGACCTCCTTGGTCTCGGTGAAGGGGCCGTCGGTGTAGCTGATCTTCCCGCCGGACCAGCTGAGGCGGGTGCCCTCGGAGGTGGGGAGGAGGCCTGCGGTGTCGAGCATGACGCCGGCCTTGGTGATCTCCTCCAGCAGGGCGCCCATCCGCTCCTCGAAGTCGGCGGGGAACTCCTCGGGCGGCAGGTTCTGCTCGTTGATGCGGATCATCGTCAGGAAGCGCGGCATGGTGACTCCTCGGTCGGGAGGGCGGGGGCTTTCCCCGCCTCTCACCTGTGCGTCGAACGGGCGGGGCCCGGATCGACAGCTCCGGGAAAATTCTTCGGAGAAAAATCCCGGGCGGCCACCCGACGCGCTGCGGCCCGTCCCCCGGACCCCGCCCCCCGCTTCTACTGGCGAGTACGATCGCGGCCCCAGGTCACTCCGAGAGGACTCCCGATGCCCCGCACCCCCTCTTCCCCGCTGCTCCTCGCAGGCCTCCTGGCCGGGGCCGCGGTGGCGCACGCGGTCGCGCCTAAGCAGTTCGATGCGACGGTCCCCGCCTCGCTGCCGGGCACCCCGCGCGGGTGGACGTACGCGAGCGGCGCGGCGGAGCTGGCGCTCGCCGTGGGCGTCGCCCATCCGCGCAGCCGCCGGATGGCGGCGCTGGCCGCGGCCGCGTTCTTCGTGGGCGTCTTCCCCGCGAACGTGAAGATGGCCGCCGACGCGCGCCGCCGCTCCCCCGCCTACCGGGCCGCGGCCTTCGCGCGGCTGCCGCTCCAGGTCCCGCTGGTGCTGTGGGCCCGCAGCGTGAGCCGCTCGGCGGCGTCCGGATGAATCCGGTTCCGCCGCATCCGTTTCCGCGGGCGCGGCGGAAGGAACGCACGGAGCCCCCGGTCGCACGTCGGCGGACCGGGGGCTCCGCCGCGCCCGGCGAGGGGCGCGCGGGGGCGACGTACCGTCAGGAGCACCAGAAGAACAGGGTGTCGTCGGTGCGCGCGCCCTCCGGGGCCGCCTCCCACTCCTCGGCCTCGAAGCGCATGGCCTTGACGAAGTACTCGGCCGTCTCCCGGACCTCCGGGTCCACCAGGTGGAGGACGGCCTCGTGGGCGGCGACGAACTCGGCGGCCCGCTCGGTCGGGAAGGTGCCCATCCAGGGGGTGGTGTCACCGGCGTACGGCAGCCGCACGGGCGGGCCCGACGCGACGATGTCGAAGATGCCGAGGCCGGCCGGTACGCCGGCCCGCGACAATTCCTCGTCGACCGTCGAGAACCACGACTGGCGGGCCCAGTCCCCGAGGTCGTGGGTGTCGGAGAAGTAGGAGCAGATCAGCGCGTTCAGGGCGTAGTGGTACTGGGGGCCCTGCTGCGCGCTGATGTCGCCTTCGAGCAGTTCCTCCAGCGCCCGGCCCACCGGCACGTCGAGTTCGATCCCCTGGTCGAGCAGCCGTGCGTCCTGCGCCGCGCACCGCTCCCGGATGAGGCCCAGCCTGCGCTCCTGGTCCGGGGTCCGCTCGACGGCGGTGAGGAGCCTCATCGCGTCGCGCATGCTGCCGGTGCTCATTACGAGGTGACCCACTGCCACTCCTTCTCCAGACGGTCCTTCATGATCCACGAGCCCCGGCCGTCCCCGCGCGCCGGGGTGGCGGCCCGGCGCCCCCTGGGGAGCGCCGTCACGGTCCTACGGGCTGTCGCCGGTCCAGTCCCAGCGGGACGGATCGTCCGGGCGACGGCGGTAGTGGGCGCGGCCGCCCGCTCCGTAGCGCCCTATCTCGGTCGGCAGCCGGGCCTCCTCGGCGAGCTGGGGCGCGCTCCAGCCAGTGACGTCGAGGAGGAGGCCGTCGAGGGGGCCGCCCACGAGTTCGCCGTAGGCGTGACCGGGGCGGGGGCCCGGATCGGGGTCGTCGTGGTCGGCGCCGTAGACCCGGCGCCGCAGCATCCTGTCGTCCATGGGCCCAGCTTCACAGGCACCACTGACAACGGTGCCGGGGCCCGTGCGGACGCGTGGCGGGCGGAGCGCCTACGCTGTCCGCCTACGCTGTCGGCCTCGGCAGACGCGAACTGAGGAGCACCACCCATGGCCCGTCGGGTACACCGGCCGCTGGAGGACCAGGAATTCGACTTCATCGTCGGCATGACGCAGGGCCCGGTCCTCGCCTACTTCACCGGCACCTGGCCCAAGGCCGTCGAGGCCTGCCGGACGATGGACGTCCTCGTCGCCGAGCTGGCCGAGGAGTACGGGACCCGGCTGACCGCCGTGCGGACCGACATCACCCGCTGCCCCGGGCCGACGCGCCGCTTCGGCGTGACCGGCGCCCCGACGGTCGTCCTCGTCGAGGCGGGCGAGGCGGTGGCCTCGCAGGCCGGGCCGCTGACCCGCGAGGAGTTCCGCGCGTTCCTGGACGCCCACCTGTAAGCCCCTCCCCCCTCCCCCCAGGGGCACGCACGGGCCCCTGGGGACTCCCCACGGGTGAACCCGGGCAGTGTGGCCGAAAGTGGCATAGGTGGGATAGGTGCCTCAGGCATGTAATGGAGTCCGGCGCGACGGAACCATCGCTTGCGAGGTGTTGTACCCATGTCCGAAGCCGTTTCCGAAGCCGTTTCCGAAGCCATCGCCTTCCCCCAGGACCGGACCTGCCCCTACCACCCGCCGACCGCCTACGAGCCCTTGCGCGAGGCGCGGCCGCTGTCCCGGGTGACCCTCTTCGACGGACGCTCCGTATGGGTCGTCACCGGCCACACCGAGGCCCGCACACTGCTCTCCGACGGCAGGCTGTCCACCGACCGCACCAACGCCGCCTTCCCCGCCCCCACCGCCCGTTTCAAGGGGCTGCAGAACCGCCGTACGGCCCTCCTCGGGGTGGACGACCCCGTGCACAACGCGCAGCGCCGGATGCTGATCCCCAGTTTCAGCGTGAAGCGGACCGCCGCACTGCGCCCGCGGATCCGGGAGACCGTGGACCGGCTGATCGACGAGATGGTGGCCCGGGGCCCGGGAGCCGAACTGGTCGGCGCGTTCGCGCTGCCGGTCCCGTCCATGGTGATCTGCACCCTGCTGGGCGTGCCGTACGAGGACCACGAGTTCTTCGAGGGCCAGTCGCGGCGGCTCCTGCGCGGCCCCGCCCCGGCCGACGTCGAGGAGGCCCGCCGGCAGCTGGACTCCTACCTGGAGGCCCTGATCCGGCGCAAGCGCGCCGATCCGGGCGACGGCCTGCTGGACGAACTGATCGCCACCCGGCTGGAGACCGGTGAGACCGACGTCGAGGAACTCGTCGCCCTGGCGGTGATCCTGCTGGTCGCGGGGCACGAGACGACCGCGAACATGATCTCCCTCGGCACGTTCACGCTGCTGCGGCACCCGGAGCAGCTGGCCGAGCTGCGCGCCGATCCGTCCCTGATGTCGGAGGCGGTCGAGGAACTGATGCGGTTCCTGTCGATCGCCGACGGCATGCTGCGGGTCGCGACCGCGGAGATCGAGGTGGGCGGCGTCACCATCCTCCCCGACGAGGGGGTGGTCTTCGCCACCTCCGTCATCAACCGGGACGGGGCGGTCTTCGAGGAACCCGACACCCTGGACTGGCACCGGCCGCCCCGGCACCACCTGGCCTTCGGCTTCGGCATCCACCAGTGCCTCGGCCAGAACCTGGCCCGCGCCGAGATGGAGATCGCCCTCGGCAGGCTGTTCGAACGGCTGCCCGGGCTACGGCTGGCGGCCGATCCGGAGCGGATCCCCTTCAAGCCCGGAGACACCATCCAGGGCATGCTCGAACTCCCCGTGGCCTGGTGAGGGGCATGCGGATCTCCGTCGATCACGACGTCTGCGTCGGCGCGGGGCAGTGCGCGCTGACGGCACCCGAGGTCTTCACCCAGGACGACGACGGCTTCGGCGAGGTACGGGCCGGGCGCGAGCACGGCCACGGCAGCCCGCTCGTACGGGAGGCCGCGCGGGCCTGTCCGGTCGCGGCGGTCTCCGTCGAGGAGGGGTAGGCCCTCCGGCCGCACGCGCTCCGATCGGTGCGCGACGGGGGCGGGATGCGCGACGGTCGGCGGCTGACCCCCTCGGGTGCGGGCCGTGAGGATGGCCGTCATGGATCCCGAACTCGAAGCGTTCATCCCGTTCCTCCCGCACATCGATCTGAACGACCCGGTCGCCGCCCGCGCGGACTTCGCCGCACGGGCCGGCGCGGCGCCGGCCCCGGACACCTCGGCCATGGAGGTCGAGGACCGTACGGTGCCCGCCGATCCGGACGTCCCGGTCCGGATCTACCGCCCGCTGGGGGCCCGAGGCGCCGTCGTCTGGCTGCACGGCGGCGGCGGTGTCTTCGGCGACCTGGACACCGAGCACCCGTGGGCCGCCCGGATCGCGGACCTCTCCGGGGCGGTGGTGGTCTCGGTGGGCTACCGCCTCGCACCCGAGCACCCGTTCCCGGCCGCCCTGGACGACGCCCGCGCCGTACTGGCCTGGACGGCCGCGCACGCGGACGGACTCGACATCGACCCGGCGCGGATCGCGGTCGGCGGGCACAGCGCCGGCGCCGGGATCGCGGCCGCGCTCGCACTGAGCGCCCGGGACGAGCGGGGACCGGCCATCCGCTTCCAGCTGCTCAACCAGCCGGGCCTGGACGACCGGCAGGAGACCTGGTCGGCACGCAACTTCACCGACACGCCCTGGTTCGACCGCGCCAGGATCACCACGGCGTGGCGGCACTGCCTGGGCTCCCGGCCCGCCACCGCGTACACCGCCCCCGCGCGGGCGACCGACCTGACCGGCCTGCCACCGGCCCACATCGCCACGGCCGAGTTCTGCCCCAACCGCGACGAGGGCATCGAGTACGCGCTGCGCCTGATGCGGTCCGGTGTGCCGGTCGAACTCCACCAGTGGCCCGGCACCTTCCACGGATCGCAGGCGATCCTCTCCGCCGACGTCTCGCAGCGGCAGATCGCCGAACTCGGCGGCGCCCTGCGCCGCGCCCTCGCCGGATGAGCCGCCGGTCCCCTGCCGCGGGGGCGCGGGAAGAGCCCCCGCGGCCCCCATCGAGCTCACCGACCTCAGCAACCTCAGCAACCTCATCGATCGTGAAGGGACGGACGTCTTGAAGATCCGACTGGTGGTGTGCGCGAGCGTGGCCGCGCTGAGCCTGGGCGCGGGCACGGTGGCGGCGGCTCCCCCGGCCGACGGGAGGGGGCACCCGCCGGCGGGCAGCGCGAGCTCCGCGTCCCCCTTCGATCCCGCGGAGCTGGAGTCCGCCCTCGGCGGGGTCCACCGTGCGGGAATGCCGGGGGTGTTCGCCGAGGTCCGCGACCGCGGCCGGACGTGGCGCGGCGCCTCCGGGACCGCCGACGTGACGACCGGGCGCCCCGTCACCCCCGGCCTGCGGCACCGCGTCGGCAGCGTCACGAAGACCTTCACCGCCGCCGCGGTCATGCAGCAGGTCGAGCGGGGCCGGATCCGGCTCGACGCTCCGATCGGCGGCTACCTGCCGGGGCTGGTGCCGGGTGAACGCGGCCAGAAGATCACGGTCCGGATGCTGCTCAACCACACCAGCGGCATCCCCGACTACCTGCCCCGGGCGTTCCCGTCCCTGGCGGGCTTCCCGTCAGGGCCGGACGTGTCGGCCCGGAGCATCGACGACAACCGGTTCCGGCAGTTCCGTCCGGACGAGCTGATCCGGATGGGGCTCGACGCGCCTCCCGCCGGCGAGCCCGGCGGCCCGGCCGGGGTGTACTCCAACACCAACTACCTGCTCCTCGGCCGCCTCCTGGAGCAGGTCACCGGCAGCACGGCCGAGGAGTACATCACCCGGAACGTGATCGAGCGGGCCGGTCTGCGGCACACCGGCTTCCCGGCCGGGCCGCGCATCGAGGGTCCGCACTCGCGCATGTACGAGGCCTTCTACGGGCTGATCGATCCGCCGCGTGACTACAGCGTCTACGACATGTCCTGGGTGGGGCCCGCGGCCGCCCTGGTGTCGACGATGGAGGACCTCAACCTCTTCTACGCCGGGCTGCTCGACGGCAGGATCGTCAGCCGGTCGTCGCTGGCCCAGATGCAGCGCACGCTCCCGGTCCGCGCCCTGGACGGGACGACGAGCCACTACGGCCTCGGTCTGCACGAGGTCACCGTCCCCGGCTGCGGCACCTTCTGGGGCCACGACGGATCCGCCTGGGGAGCCGGGACGATCTCCCTCACCAGGGCCGACGGCAAGCGCCAGATGTCCGTCGCGGTCAACCTCCAGCGGTGGAACCGGCCGGACTCCTCGGGGCGGCCGCAGCCCCACCCCATCGACGGCGCGCTCGCGGCGCTGTACGGGCAGGCGCTGTGCGGGGACGGGAACGCCCGGCCCACCACCGGCTGACGAGCCGTCGGAGCGGACCACGATTTCCTGTACAGTTGTCCAGGAAATCGAGCCCGCCGGGGACACCGGCGGGCCGTCCGGGACGAAGGGGGGTGGCCGTGCACACGGTCGCTCAGGTTCTCGTCGGCGTCGTCGCCGCACTGCACGCGTACTTCCTGGTCCTGGAGATGTTCCTGTGGCAGCGGCCGCCCGGCCGGGCGCTGTCCGGGTTCGACGCGGAGACCGCCCGCCTGACCGCCCCGCTCGCCGCCAACCAGGGCCTGTACAACGGCTTCCTCGCGGCGGGGCTGGTCTGGGGCCTGGTCACCGGCTCCCTCGCCACGCAGGTCTTCTTCCTGGTCTGCGTGATCGTCGCCGGACTGTACGGGGCGGCCACCGCCAACCGCCGGATCCTCCTCGCCCAGGCCCTGCCCGGCGCGCTCGCCCTGGGCGCGGCGCTGCTCGCCGCATGACTCCGCCGGACCCGCGGGCGGACGGGGCCAGGGCCGAGGATCCCCGGACCGCCCGGACCAAGGCGCGGCTGCGCGAGAGCCTGCTCGCCGAGTGCGGATCGGGCCGGGAGCTGGCCGAGGTGAGCGTCTCGGCGGTGGTGCGCCGGGCCGGCGTCGGCCGCGCCACCTTCTACCTGCACTACGAGGACCTCCCCGCGCTCGCCGTGGACGCCTGCGCGGAGGTGGTGCACGCGGCGGTCGACGCCCTGCACGCCTGGCAGACCGGTCCGGGCTCGCTCCCCCCGGTCCGCCCGCCCGCCGCCCTGGCCGGGTACCTCTCCGACGCCGCCCGCCACACGGCCCTCTACCGCACCCTGCTCCTCCCGGGCGGCGGCGGGCCGCTCGGCGAACGCCTCCACCGGGAGCTGCGGGCCCGGGCCCGGGCGGAGCGGGCGGCCGTCGGCGCCCCGCACCCGGACCTCGTCGCCTCGGCGGTGGCGGCCGCCTTCACCGGTGTCCTCGCGGACTGGATGCACGGTCTGGTCCCGGCCTCCGGTCCGGCCGAGCTCGCCGACCGGCTCTGGGCTCTGCTGCTGGCCCTGCACCGGGCCCTGCCCCCTGCCGGGTGACCTGCGAGGACCCCGCCGGAGCGCCCGGGAAAGGGAGGTGCGGGGCGAGGGCGGGTCTGCCAGGCTGACGGGTCCGCCAGGCCGGCGGGCCGTCCCCTCACCCGGGGCCGCGCGCCTCACCGATACCCCACGCCTACCCCTACCGCACGACCGAGGAGCATCCCGTGACCGCACCCAGGCTGGCCCCGCTGCTGGATCAGTTCGACTTCGCGTGCGAGCGCCTGACCGGCCGCCTGACGGGGCCCCTGATGGACAGCGGCGACGGGTCGGACACCCCGGTCGCGCCCATGACGGACGAGGAGTACTTCTGGGAGCCGGTGCCCGACTGCTGGTCGGTGCGCCGGCGTACGGACGGGCCGGGGCCGCGCGCGACGCTGCTGGCCGGCGCCGGCGACTGGGGCCGCGACGCGGCCGCGTACCCGCACCCGTGGCCGCCGCCCTTCACGACCATCGCCTGGCGCCTGAGCCATCTCGGCGAGATGCTCGCGCTCCGCGCCGAGCACACGGCCGGCGGACACGTCCTGACCCGGGCGGACCATCCGGTCAGCGGGAGCGCCGCGGAGGCGGTCGCGGCCTTCGGGGCGGGGGCTGCGGCCTGGCGCGAGGCCCTGCTCGGCGCCGACGAGGCCGCGCTGGACACCGTCGGCTACTCCACCTACCCGCACGGCAGCGACTCCGAGGAGCCGTTCGTCGACATCGTGTGGTGGGTCAACCAGGAGGTGCTGCACCACGGGGCGGAGATCGCGCTGCTGCGGGACCTGTACCGCTCCCGGCGCGGTTGAGCCGCAGCGGCGCCGACGCTCCCGCGGCTCCGGGCCCGCGACGCGCGGGAGCCCCCGCCGGACGACCGGCGGGGGCTCCTCGTCACGGGCTGGACTCGCGAAGCGGCGCTAGATCGGCACCACTTGCTCGGCCTGGGGTCCCTTGGGGCCCTGCGTGACGTCGTACTCGACCTTCGCGCCCTCGGCCAGCTCCTTGAAGCCGGTCGTCTGGATCGCGGAGAAGTGCACGAACACGTCAGGGCCGCCGTCGTCCTGCTGGATGAAACCGAACCCCTTCTCCGAGTTGAACCACTTCACGGTGCCAGTTGCCATCAGTACTGATCCTTCTCAACGTTCCACGCGGGCCGCACGTGCAGCCGTCTCGATAGTGCCCACCCACCACTCGCACCACACTTCGGACGCGGCCAACCGTGGCGTTTCGAACGGATGGCCGCATCGCGGTTCAGGCCGCGCCCTCGCCGACGGGCAGCGGTGCGGCGGACCTGGGGCCGCGGGCGGCGGCGGCCCGCCGGGGGCCGCCGGCCCGGCAGCCGAGGCAGTGGGCGTGCCCGGCGCGGGCCGCGGTGTCCCGGACGCGCCAGTCCCGTTCGGCGGGCGGCCGGGGACCGCTCGGCTTGCCCCACCCGGCCAGGTGGAGGAGCCAGGTGACGACCCCCGCCGCAGCGACCAGGCCGAGGCCCAGCCAGATGCCCGGCGTCCAGGCCGCGCAGAGGGCGGCGCCCGCTCCGGTGCAGCCCAGCAGGGCCAGGGTGGTTCCGGTCCATCCGGCCACGGTGTGGCCGAGGTCGACATCGCCGTGCGCGCTCATGATTCTCCCTGTGAGGACGGGCGCCAGTACGCTCGGAGCAGGATCTTTTATCTCACGAGCTAAGTAACTTAGATACTAAGGAGTGTGTGGGTGCACGGCAAGTCCCGCCCCCCGGCCACGGCCGGGGAGGCCATCGCGCGCATGGACCACTACGTGGCCCTGGGCCTCATCGGCCAGCAGGAGGTGGCGCAGCTGCTCGGGCTGAACGTCACGGACCTCACCTGCCTCGGTCACGTCCTGGGCGCCGGGGACACCCCCCTCTCCGCCGGTGACCTCGCCGGGCTCACCCACCTCACGACCGGGGCCGTCACCGGGGTCCTCAACCGGCTGGAGCGCGCCGGGTACGCGCACCGCCGCCCGGACCCCGCCGACCGGCGCCGGGTACGGGTGGTGGCCGACCCGGCCGCCGCCGCACGGGTCGTCGCGGTGTACGAGCCGTTCTACGCCCGGCTCGGGGCGCTGTTCGCCGAGTACTCGCCGGAGGAGGTCGCCGTCATCGCCGACTGGTTCGGGCGGGCCGCGGTCGAGATGCGGGCCCACCTGGCCCAGGTGCGGTCCGGGGAGATCGGTCCCGCGGCGCCGTAGTGGCCGACTGGTAAAATGGCCGGGAAACTTGAGGCGCGGGGTGCTTCCACCCGACGCGGACGCGTACGACGAGCCGGGGCCCGTACCGAGGGGTACGGGCCCCGGCTCGTCGCCGTTCCCGTCCCGGCCGCCCTCCGCGCTCGCTCTCCTCACGGAAGGTTCTGCATGAAGAACCCGTCAGCTCATGGGCGTTTCGGCATCAAGGCCGGAGCGAAGGCAGGCTCCCGGCCCGGAGCCAAGGGCGGCGGCAAGACCCCCCGCACCCTCGGCCCCCAGGGCGAGTTCGCCATGCCCCGGACCGGCACCCCGGCACTGCCCCCGGTGACCTCGTTCGAGGAGCTCGGCCTGCCCCCTGAGCTGGTGAAGACCCTGGCCGACCAGCAGGTGCGGGAGCCGTTCCCCATCCAGGCCGCGACCCTGCCGAACTCCCTCGCGGGCCGTGACATCCTCGGCCGCGGCCGCACCGGCTCGGGCAAGACCCTCGCGTTCGGCCTGTCCCTGCTGGCCCGCACGGCCGGGCAGCAGGCCGACCCCAAGCGGCCGCTGGCCCTGGTCCTCGTACCGACGCGCGAACTCGCTCAGCAGGTCACCGAGGCGCTCGCGCCGTACGCGCAGGCCCTGAAACTGCGGATGGCCACCGTCGTCGGCGGGCTGTCGATCGGCCGCCAGTCGGGCGCGCTGCGCACCGGTGCGGAGATCGTCGTGGCCACGCCCGGGCGCCTCAGCGACCTGGTGGGGCGGCGGGACGTGCACCTGGAACGCGTGAAGATCACGGTGCTGGACGAGGCCGACCAGATGTGCGACCTGGGGTTCATGCCGCAGGTCACCGAGATCCTGGACCAGGTCCACCACGCCGGTCAGCGGATGCTGTTCTCGGCCACCCTCGACCGCAACGTCGACCAGTTGGTCCGCCGGTACCTGAAGGACCCGGTCTCGCACTCCGTGGACCCGCAGTCGGCGTCGGTCGGCACGATGGACCACCACGTGCTGCACATCCACGCCGCCGACAAGATCTCGGCGGCCACCGAGATCGCGGCCCGCGAGGGCCGGGTGCTGATGTTCCTCGACACCAAGCACGGCGTCGACCAGTTCGTGAAGCACCTGCGGGCCATGGGCGTCCGGGCCGAGGGCCTGCACAGCGGCAAGTCCCAGCCGCAGCGCACCCGGACCCTCGGGCAGTTCAAGGACAGCATGATCACCGTCCTGGTCGCGACGAACGTCGCCGCCCGGGGCATCCACATCGACGACCTCGACCTCGTGGTCAACGTGGACCCGCCGGCCGACAGCAAGGACTACCTGCACCGGGGCGGCCGGACCGCCCGCGCGGGCGAGTCCGGCAAGGTCGTCACCCTGGTCACTCCCAACCAGCGGCGGGACATCGTCCGCCTGATGGCCGACGCCAAGATCCGGCCGACGATCACCCAGGTGCGCTCCGGCGAGGCGGCGCTGAGCCGGATCACCGGCGCGAAGGCGCCGTCGGGCGTCCCGCTCGCCGGTGCCGCGCCGACCGACGCGAAGGGCCGGCCGAGCGGCTCCGACCTGGGCTTCCGCGGGATCGGCACCCGCCCCGGCCGCCCGGGCAAGGGCAAGGAGTCCCGTAGGACCATCGAGGCGCGGCAGGCCGCGGAGGCCCGCCGCGCCGCCCGGGTCCGCAAGGGCCTCTGAGGCGCGGGCGCCGGGCTCCGCGGGGCGGGGACCGGCGCCGTACGCGGTCAGGCGCGGCGGCGCCGCTTCCGGGCCACGATCGCGCGGGTCACGAGCGGCGGGAGCAGGTCCTTGGCCAGCCGGCGCCAGCGGGCCCCCGGCCGGGGTGCGGGCGGCACGACGACCGGGGCGGGGACGACGGGTTCGACGTACTCCTTCAGCGGCTTCGGCCCGGGCGGCGCCGTCACCCCCTCGTCGCCGATGCGCACCAGCGGCTTGCCGTCGACGATGTCCACGCCGTGCCACAGGTCGCTGCGGCCCTCCAGCCAGGCCAGCAGGGCCGCCTGGTGGGGTGCGGGGTCGCCCCAGGTCGCGTAGAGCTTCGAGGCGGATACGGCGATCACCCGGAGTCCGCCGGTGGCCACGGCGGCCCAGACGGCCGCGGCGACGCCCGGGCAGTGCGCGGACCGGTAGTCGTCGAAGACGACGACGGCGTCCTCGGTGGCGACCCGGCGCGAGGAGGCGATGTCCTGGACGACGTGCTCGTGCAGGTGCGAGGCGTCGACGTGGACGAAGCGACAGCTGCCGGGACGCACCCGGTCGGCCACGACGGAGGTCGGCGCCTGGATGACCGTGGGCAGTTCCTCGTGGAACGCCAGGTAGTTCGTCTCGAACCCGCGCCGCGTGAGCGTCGGGTAGGAGTCCTTCATCTCCGCCAGGTTGAAGTCGTCGGGCGCGGGCGAGTCGAAGAGGTCGCAGACGGTGAACTCCTCGCCGTCGCGCAGGTATCCGGCCAGGAAGATCGCGCTCTTGCCCATGAAGGCGCCCAGTTCGAGGATGTCGCCCGAAGAGTCGGCTTCCTCGTTCTGACGGGTGAGGAACCAGTCGAACAGCACCTGGTCATACGCCGAGAACCAGCCCTTGACCTCGCCGAATGTACGGGGAACGGGCGGTGCAGGCTCGGCGTCGGGGGTGGTGACGGGAGCCTGTGAAACGTGCGACACGGAGAGTCATCCTCCAGCGGAGTGGCAGCGGTTCAACTCTGGTACCTGGCCAGGTAAGCAGACCATAATCCCCCGAACGCGCGTCTGACGAGACTTCGCGGAAGGGACTCCTTCCACTTCGGCGGCGGTGACCGCGGCGGGAACCCGGCGGGGACCGCCGCGGGCCCCCCGCGTGCGCTCAGAAACCGCCGCCGCAGCCCGCGCACCCCGCGCCCAGGGACGGGGGCTCCGAGATGCGGCCGCCGTCCGAGGAAGAGGAGGAGGCGGAGGAAGAGCGGGAGCGCGCGGGAGCGCCCCCGGCCCGCCCGGGCTCGTGGCGCCCGGGCGCGGGGCCGCCGCTCATGGCCAGCGCGAGTACGGGGAGCGTGACGGCGTCCAGTCCGCGCCGGCTGACCTGCGCGACGGTCCTGCGGCTCTTTACGGGCAGGCTGGTGCCGCGGTCGGGGCGCGGCTCCCACGACCCGTCAGCCAGGACCCGCTCGTACAGGGCCCGGCCGGCCGGGCTCGCCCCGCGGGCGCGGGGCCGGGGGTCGCGCTGCCCGTACACCACCGCCCAAACGGCCAGGAGCAGGGCGAAGGCCACGAGCGGCCGGAGCCACTGCCCGGGGCCGTCGGCGACGGCGGACCAGATCACCGCCGCGACGCCGAGGACGCCGGCGAGGAGCGCCGCCGCGGCCTCGAAGCCCGTGGCGTCGTCGGCCGCCTTCTCGCGGGCCGCGTCCATGGCCAGGCCCTGCTCGACGAGCCGGGCGGCCACCCGGAGCACCGCGGCCGAACCGGCCGCCTCGGCGCGCACGGCGGCGGCCGGCCGGGTGGCCCCGGCGCCCTTGCGGGCGAGGACGGCGGCCTGCACCGGGTCGCGCGGGCTCCGGGCCGTCAGGTCGAGCCCGTACTCCGCGGTGACCGGCAGGCGCCCCGCGAGGTGGAGCGCCGCCATCGCGGTCTCGACGACCGCCGCGTTGCCGTTGCGCAGGTACGCCACCTCGTACATCGTCAGTGGTTCCCGGGGCGGCCGCGGAGTGCGCACCGGGGGCCGGGTCATGCGGCGGTGGGCCCGCAGCCGCAGGAGATCCCCCGCCACCAGCAACAGGGCGGACGGCAGGAACAGGTACGGAAACCACACGGCTACCCCCCGGTGTACGCGCCTGGGGTGAGTGTGGCGCCGCCCCCGGGGTCCGGCAACACCCCGGGCGGCCTCGGTCGCCGCTACGCGCGGGGAAGGGCCAGCCGGCGCAGCCGCTGGGCGGCGGCGCCGCGTACGCGGCCGGTCCGGGCGGACGCGGCGAGGAGGGCCAGCGCCTCGTACGGGGCCGGGGAGAGCGCGGCCGTGTGCTGGCACCAGTCGGAGGCGGCGGTGAGTTCCGCGGCCGACCAGGCGCGGCCCGCCGCCAGGGCCTTGAGCAGGCTCCACTCGCGCAGCCGGCGGGCCGGGAAGGCCCGGCCGTCTACGGCGGGGCGCAGGGCGCGGGCCCAGTCGGGGAACTCCCCGTCGGCCGGGAGCCGTACGGCCCGGCGGTCCAGGTGGGTGACGACGGCGCTCTCGGCCATGACCGGGTCGGGGTCGCGCAGGACGGCGGCCACCGCCTCGGCCTCGGCCGCGACGGCGCCCGAGGCGGCGGCGAGCCGGTCGAGGTGTCCGGCGTAGCCCGGGCGGCCGGCGTCGGGCCGCTGCGGGAGCGGAGTCGCCGGCTCGCGGAGGGTCCGCCCGGCGGGGTCCGCCTGGTCGCCGCCCGGCTCCCGGATCGTCTGGTGCTCGCGTATCCCCATGCGGCCATTCCACACGACCGGGGTGCGCGGGCGGCGCGCAGGGGTCCCCTGGGGCGTGTGGCGGTCAGACCTGCTCGAAGTAGAAGGACTTGATGAAGCAGTCCCGGGGCTGGCCGACGGCGAAGAGGACGCAGTCCACCAGTGACTGCGCGGTGAGCGGGTCCTTTGCGGTGCGCGGGGCGCCCTCCCAGGCCGGGGAGAGCGGGTCGTGGTTGTCGAAGTCGGGCGGGTAGAGGGAGATCACCCGGACTCCCTGGCCCCGCAGGCGGCGGGAGAGGACCTCGGTGAAGCCGGCCTGGGCGCTCTTGGCGGCGTAGAAGGAGTCGTGCGCGTCGGAACGGTGGTTCCCCTTCTCGCCGCAGCCCGAGACCATGGTCACGATGTCCGGCTTCGCGGAGGCGAGGAGCAGCGGCAGGAAGGCCTTGGTCACCAGGACGGTGCCGGTGGCGCCGGAGGCGAGGGTTTCGACGACGTCCTCGTCCGAGGCGGACAGCAGGTCCGCCCCGTGCTGGTAGCGGGAGGCGTTGTTGAGGAGGATGTCGACGTGGTCGGTGCGGGCGGCGACGGCGGCCGCGAACTCCCGTACGGAGGCGGGGTCCGTGAGGTCGCAGGCGAAGGCGTGGACGCGGTCCGCGTCGAGGCCCTGCGCGCGGATCTCCCCGCGGACGCGTTCGGCGGCCTCCAGCGTCCTGGCGGAGAGGTAGATCTCGGCGCCCTCGGCGGCGCACCGCAGGGCGAGGGTCCGCCCGAAGTCCCGGCCGGCGGCGGTGATGACGACGCGGTGGTGTGCGAGTGTCATGTGGTTCCCCCTGGTTCGTGGTCGCTGCACATGATCACAGGTGTGCCGTGCCGTCGCCGCGGCGGGGCCGGGGCGCGGGCGGCCCCGCCCGGTGGGGTTCAGAGGCCGTGGGACTCGTATCCGCCGGAGCCCTGGGCCTCGTCGTGTCCCTGTTCCGGCAGCGGGGCGCCGGTCTCCAGCAGCGTCTTGAGGCTGGAGGCGAGCAGGGGCCAGGCCCGGCCGCACATGCCGATGAGGGTGCCGCCCGGTACGAATCCCTCGTGGTGGACGGTCAGCCGCGCGAGGGTGTCGCCGACCGGCTCGATCTCGTAGGTCACCCGGGTGCGCGGCTGGCCCGCCAGTTCGGCGCGCAGTTCCTCGTCGATCCCGACGGCGGCGGCCCACTGCGGGGTGAAGGTGTGCCAGGTGTAGGAGAGCCTGCGGTCCGGTACGCAGTCCAGGACCACCTGTTCGGGGTCGCTGGTGCGGGCGCCGCGCTCGACCCAGGCCATCGGTGAGCCCACCGACCAGTCCGTCTCGAAGCTCAGGCCCCAGTAACGGCGGGTGAGGGCGGGTTCGGTGAGGGCCTGCCAGACCCGGGCCGGGTCGGCCTGGACGTACAGGGTGTAGGTGATGTCACTGTCGGTCATGGCCCCATGCTGCGGGACCGGCCGCCCCCGGCGCCGGATTGGTCCGGTCGCGGCGGGGGCGTCACCAGCGGGTGCCGTGTTCGGGGAGTTCCGTCGGCGGGGTGCGGGGCGGCGCGGGGAGGGAGAGGCGGGCGCAGGCGGCGTGCACGGCCGCGAGTTCGTGGTGGCCCGCCGGTCCCCAGTCGCTGAGTTCGCGGACCTGTTCGGGGGTGGCCAGCAGCCGGGCGTACGCGGGGTCGGCGGCCGGGGACACGGCGGTGAGGCGGGCCGCGGTGCGGGCGAGGGCTCCCCGGTCGGCGTACCGGTAACCCAGCGGGAGGGCGGATACGGCCGGTTCCGCCGTCGGGGACGGCAGGTGTGCGGCGCCGGTGGCGCGGGCGACGAGCAGCAGGACCCGGCCGTCGGGGGCGAAGAGCCAGCCGGAGCGTTCCCGTACGGGCAGGTGGGCGGGGACGGGGCCGGGGATCCAGGGGCCGTGCTGCGGGGTGCGGCGGGTGCGCAGGACGCCGAGCCGGTCGAGGGCGGTGGGGGCGGTGGGGCGGCCGGCCTCCAGCAGGGCGGGGCCGGAGCCGTTGATGCGGGCGCGCAGGGCGGACAGCGCGCGGCGGGCGTCGCCGGGGTCCATCAGGGCGGGCAGGTCGGCGGGTTCGGCGAAGTCGATGCCGGTGACCTCCTGGGCGGGGAGCCGGACGGACTCGATCCGGTCGGGGGTCCAGGTGCCGCCGTCGTAGACGTGGAGGATCTCGCCGGGGAAGCGCATCTCGGGCGGGAAGCCCGGGGTGTCCGCGGGGATCCAGTCGACGGCGAGGCCGTGCGGGTAGTGGCCGTCGACGCCGAGTTCCTCGCGCATCTCGCGGGCGGCCGCGGTGGCGGGCGACTCCCCCGCGTCCACGGCTCCGCCGGGCAGCAGCCGGTCGGCGCGGTAGTCGACGCTCTGGACGAGGACCCGCCCGTCGGTGTCGGTGACGAGGACGACCGCCGCGGTCCAGAGCGTCGCGCGGGAGGCGCCGTACTCCTGCGGGGTCATCCAGGTGCCCGCCCGTCCGGGGTCGTCGGTCAGCTGCGGCATCGGTACTCCGTTCGACGTGGGTGGGCCCGTCGGCTGTGCAACAGCGGGCGCGGTGCGCGGGTTACGGCGGACACCGGGCCGGAACACCCAGATCCGCTTTACCCTCCCTATACCTCCTTATTACCTGGTTATGTCGATCTTGATACGGTCCGCCATGCGGGCTGGCGGTGTGAAAACCGCCGGTCCGACCACGTCACCGGCCCGAGGAGAGAGCACAGCCATGCGACGCGCACGCCGTACGGAGACCCGCGAGGCCACCGGAAAGCGGTGGACCGCGCCGAAGGTCGCCGGGGTCACGGGCGGCGCCGCAGTGCTCGCCTTCGGCGGGCTGTACGCGGCCGGGCTGCTCCTCGCCGGGGAGGAGGTCGCGCCGGGCACGAAGGTGCGCGGCGTCGACATAGGCGGGATGACCCGCGCCGACGCCCGCCGGGCCCTGGCCCGGGACCTCGGACCGTCCGCGACGGCCCCGCTCGGACTGCGGATCGGCGAGCGCACCGAGCGGGCGGCCCCGGCCACCCTCGGCCTGTCGCTGGACACCGCCGCCACCGTCGACCGCGCCGCGCGCGCC
Organism: Streptomyces sp. NPDC044704; assembly: GCF_056433525.1. Classification (NCBI taxonomy): domain Bacteria; kingdom Bacillati; phylum Actinomycetota; class Actinomycetes; order Kitasatosporales; family Streptomycetaceae; genus Streptomyces; species Streptomyces sp. NPDC044704. The sequence goes on along the minus strand of NZ_JBWKGY010000002.1, from coordinate 441,570 downwards.
GGTTCGGGTCCGTTCACCGTGATCGGCCGGCTCTTCGCCGCGGGCGACCCGGACGTGCGGCCGGTGGTCCGCTTCGACGAGAAGGCGGCCCGGGCGGCCCTCGACGGGCTCGGCAAGAAGACCGGCCAGGGAGCCCGCGAGGGCTCGGTGACCTTCGAGAAGGGCAAGGCGAAGGCCACGGCCCCGGCCGCGGGGATCGCCCTCGACGCCGACCGCTCGCTCGACGTGCTGCGCGCGGCCTACCCGCGCCCGGCGGGCTCCGCGGACCCGGTGGAACTGCCCGTGCGGCGCACGGAGCCCCGCGTCGGACAGCAGGAGACGGAGCGGGCCCTGAAGGAGTTCGGCGAACCCGCGGTATCGGCGCCGGTGACCCTCACCGTGGAGGGCAAGCGCGTACCGGTCGCCCCGGCGGTGCTGGGGCGGCACCTGTCGATGAAGGACGACGGCAAGGGCCGCCTGGTGCCCGTCCTGGACGAGAAGGCCCTGCTGGCCGATCCCGCCGTCGGCGGGCCGCTGCGGCAGGCCTCGCCGGGGCCGGTCGAGACGAAGCTGCGGGTCGACGGCGCCGGCCAGGTCTCGGTCACCGAGGACGGCCGCGCGGGCCGCCAGGTCACCGCCGGGACCCTGGGCAAGGCCGTGCTGCCGCTGCTCACCCGCAGCGGCGCGGCGGCCCGCACGGGCGAGGTCGCCACCGAGGAGGTCCAGCCCCGGCTCACCCGCGAGGGCGTCGCGCGGCTCGGCATCAAGGAGAAGGTGTCCTCGTTCACCGTGCCGTTCGAGCGGGCCCCGTACCGGACGACGAACATAGGCCGGGCCGCCGAGCTGATCAACGGCTCGGTGGTCATGCCCGACGAGACGTGGAGCTTCAACCAGCGGGTCGGCGAACGCACGAAGGAGAACGGCTTCGTCGACGGCATCATGATCAACAACGGCCGGTACGAGAAGGCCGCGGGCGGCGGTGTCTCGGCCGTCGCGACCACCGTCTTCAACGCGATGTTCTTCGCGGGCGTCAAACCCGTGGAGTACGGGGCCCATTCCTTCTACATCGAGCGCTACCCGGAGGGCCGCGAGGCCACGGTCGCCTGGGGCAGCCTCGACCTGCGCTTCGCCAACGACTCCGGCAGGGCCCTCTACATCCAGGCCGAGGCCACCGACACCTCCGTCACCGTCACCTTCCTCGGGACGAAGAAGTACGACGAGGTCAAGGCGGAGAAGGGCCCCCGCACCAACGTCAAACCGCCCGCCACCCGCACCGGTACGAGCCCCGCCTGCGAGCCGCAGTCCCCGCTGGAGGGCTTCGACGTGGCCGTCGACCGGATCTTCGTGAAGGGCGGTCAGGAGGTGAAGCGCGAGACGATGAAGACCCGGTACACCCCGCGCGACACCGTCACCTGCGGCTCCTGAGAAACCGCCCGTTCCTCTCTTCTCACCCATCAGTGTGACGGCGGGCGTCCCGGGCCGCCGCGGTACGGCAGGCTGGGCGGATGCAGTCGCGCCGGGCCCTGCCCCTGATCCTCGCCGTGCTGATGCTGGCCACCGGATGTGTGACCGTGCGGCCGACCGGGCCCGCCGGGTCGCCACGGCTGGATCCGGCGGCGTCCCGCACCGTCCCCCGGCAACCCGCCTCCACCGCCTGGCCGTTGACGCCCCTGCCCGAGGCCGCCACGCCGACGCCACCGGCCCCCGGGCCCCCGGCGCCCGTGGCCGCCGCCGCGGAGCGGGCCGCACCCGAGCGGGCCGCACCGCCCCGGGCCGACGACCGGCCGCCGCGCCGGGCCGCCCCCGCGCGGCCGGCCCGGCCCGCGAAACCCGCGCGGCCCGCGCGGCCCGCGCACCGTGCGCGTGACGCCGGCCCCGCGGCGAAACCCCGCACACCGAAGGCGCCGAAGCGGCGGCCCGCGCGCCCCGCGCCCCGGCCCGCGCCGCAGCGCACGTTCGACATGGCGCCCCTGTGCGCGGCGGCCCGGGGCCGGGTGGACCCGGCGATCGTCGCCCTGTGCCGCTAGGGCCTGTCGTCAAACTCCCGTCGTCGCCCGGAGGGCGGCCCTGCGGCGTCTGGTGCGTGCTCTCGGTGCGCCGGGCGGAAGCCCGCGTACTGGACGTACTTGGCTTTCGCCCGGTGCGGCGAGAGCGCGTGCCAGGCGTCGCGGGGCAGACGGGAGTTTGACGACAGGCCCTAGGGCCGTGACCGGGGGCCCGGCCGGGCCGGCTGGTGTTCCCGGCGGGCGGACGGCCGGCGGTGGCCGTCCCGGAGGGCGCCGGCTGAGCCGAACGCCCCGTGCACGGCGGTAAATCGGGTGGATCTGCCCGATCCGGATACCTAGAGTGACCGGACACCCCGCCGCCGACCAGGAGCCCGCCATGCGCACCCACTACCCCCGTACGGCGCATCTGCCCTGGTCCCCCGGTGCGTCCTCGGACGACGTACGGGCCTCCGGGCCCTCGGCGCTGGCCGGGCGCGAGGTGGTGGTCACCGAGAAGCTCGACGGGGAGAACACCACCCTGTACGCGGACGGCCTGCACGCGCGCTCGCTCGATTCGGCGCACCACCCCTCCCGGGCCTGGGTGAAGGGCCTCCAGGGCCGGATCGGCGCCGGGATCCCCGACGGCTGGCGGGTGTGCGGGGAGAACGTGTACGCCCGTCACTCGCTGGCCTACGAGGACCTGGACAGCTGGTTCTACGGGTTCTCGGTGTGGGACGGCGACCACTGCCTGGACTGGGACCGGACCGTGCGATTCCTGCGCCGTCTCGGCGTGCCCTCCCCGCGCGTGCTGTGGCGCGGCGTCTACGACGAACGCGCGCTGCGCCGGCTGCGTCTCGACACCAGCCGCCAGGAGGGCTACGTCGTCCGGACCGTGGCGGGCTTCGGACGCGAGGACTTCGGCCGCTACGTCGCCAAGTGGGTCCGGGGCGGTCACGTGCAGACCGACACCCACTGGATGTACGCCCCGGTGGTGCCGAACGGGCTCGGCCCGGCGGCTCCGCTGTGGGCGGCCGCCTCGGGCGCGGAGCCGGACGTCCCCGGGCTGCTCGGTGCGCTCGGCATGGAGCCGCGACCGGCGCCCGGGGCGCGGGAGGCCGCCGCCGACACGGCCGCCCGGCTCGACGCGGCGGGCCGGACCGGGGAGGCCCGGCTGACCGGCGTGCTGGCCGCGGTCCTGCACCGGGAACCCCGCGCGGCCCTCGCGGCGCGGCTGGCCGGGGGCCCGCTCGGCATGGCGGCGGCGCGCCGGGTGGCGGACCTGGTGGGGCTGTACCCGGCCCTGCGGCGGCCGTTCCCGGACGAGCGGCGGCGGGCCGGGCTGGTCCGCATGGCGGCGGCCGCCGACCTCGGGGTGCTGCACGCGCTGGCGCTCTCGGTACCCGGCTCCCCCGACTCCCCCGGCTCCTCCGACTCCCCCGGGTCCGACGGTGACGCGGGGGCGCGGGAGTGCGCGGAGTGGTCCGCGCTGTACGCGGAGGAGGCGGGGCTGCTCGGCCCGGACCCGCTGGGCGCGCTCCGCGAAGGGCTGCGGCGGGCCCTGGCGGGCCTGGACGCGGACGCGGCGGACCGGTGCTGGGCGGAGGCCCGCGAGGCCTTCGGACGGGGCGGGATCTCCACCCCCGAGGAGGCCGTCGCGGCGACCTGGCGCTGGCGCGACGCCGCGTCCCGACCGCGGCTGGTGCAGTTGTGCGGGCCTTCGGGCAGCGGCAAGAGCACCTTCGCGCGGACCCTGCCGGGGGTGGACGCGTACGTCGGTCTCGACGACCTGCGCGCCGCCCGGGGCTCGCGGGCCGACCAGCGGGCCAATCCGGAAGTGCTGCGCGAGGGCCTGGACCGGCTGGACCGGGCCCTGGCCGCGGGCGGGACGGTGGTCTGGGACGCCACCTCGCTGACCGAGCAGCAGCGCGGCCTGGCCGGGGCCGTGGCACACCGCCGCGACGCGCTGGTCACCCACGCGGTGGTGCTGGTCGGGGAGGCGGAGCTGCTGCGGCGCAACGCCGTGCGGCAGCATCCCGTACCGGAGGCCGTCCTCACCGGGCAGCTGCGCCGGTTCAGCCCGCCCTATCCGGGCCAGGCGCACCGGACCTGGTACGTCGGAGCGGGCGGCACGGTCGAGGACACGGCCGGCGGCGCGGGCCCGCGGGACGAGACGCGCGGTGACGGCGCCGGCGACACGGGGGAGGACGTCTGATGCGTACCAGTGAGGAGCTCTACCACCAGGTCCGCTGGGACCCGCGGTTCGATCCGGCGCGGTTCACGCTCGGCCTGCTCCAGCGCGGCGCCGCCCCCAAGCGGGTCCCGCTGCCCTCCTTCGTGCCGGGCGGCGACATCCCCTGGCACCGGGTGCTGTTCGTCGAGGCGGACGGCGAGCTGGTGTGGGACCGCGCGACCGGGGTGGACGTGATCGACACGACCCCGGCGGGGCGGGTCCGTGAACGGCGTCTGCTGGACGCCCCCTTCTTCGCCGCCCGCACCCCGCACGCATGGGACCCCGCGGGCGGCGGCGCCTGGCGGCCGGTTCGGGCCGAGCCCGTCGCCGCGGCTCCGGCCCGGGTCCGGCTGCTGTCCTGGAACACCCTGTGGGACCGCTACGACGCCCCGCTCATCGCCACCGCGCGGCGCAGGCCGCTGCTGCTGGCCGACCTGGAGGCCGCCGACGCCGACGTGATCGCGCTCCAGGAGGTCGAACCGGCCCTGCTGGCACTGGTGCTGGCCGCGCCGTGGGTGCGGGCGGGGTACACCCTGAGCACCGATCCGCACGGCGGGGACGTGCCGGGCTGCGGGCTGCTGATCCTCAGCCGGCTGCCGGTGCGGGAGGCGGGGCTGCACGTGCTGCGGCGGCACAAGGCGGTCGCCGCCGTCACCGTGGACACCGCCGCCGGGCCGCTCGTCGTCGCCGCGACGCACCTGACCAGCGACCACACCGAGAACGGCGCCGCGCTGCGCGCGGTCCAACTGGCGCGGATCGCCGAGGGGACGGCCGGTCTCGAAGCGGACCTGGCGCTGCTCGGCGACTTCAACGACGGCCGGTCCGGGGCCGAGGGGCCGGCCGCCGCGCTGGGGCTGCGGGACGCGTGGAGCGAGGTGCACGGGGCCGGCGACGACACCCCGACCTTCGACCCCGTCGGCAACCCGCTGGCCGCGGTGGGCTCCCTGACGGGCCGGCCGGGCCGCCTGGACCGGATCCTGCTGCGGTCGTCGGCCGCGCGGGTGGCGGCGGCCGCGCTGCGGGGCGACTCCCCCGCCCCGGAGGGGCTGTTCATCTCGGACCACTACGGGGTGGAGGCGACGCTGGAGTACGGGACGCTGGAGTACGGGACGCCGGACGCGGGGCCCGCGCGGCTCGGCGTACCGGCGACCGCGCGGACGGCGGTGGCCTGGCTGCCCCCGGAGGACCCGGCGGTGGCGGAGCTGCGGCGGCGGCACGACCCGGCGTACGGCCGGTGGCCCGCGCACGTGAACCTGCTGTTCGGCTTCGTACCGGAGTCCTCCTTCGACGGGGCGCTGCCGCTGCTGGGCGACGTCGCGGCCGGGACGGCGCCGTTCACCGCCCGGCTGGAGGGCGTGCACGCCTTCGGGCACCGGGAGGAGGCCACCGTGTGGCTGGACCCGGCGGCCGACGGGGACACCGCGTGGCAGGCGCTGCGGCGGGCGTTGGCGGAACGCTTCCCCGGGTGCGCCGGGCCCGGCCGCGCCGGCGGCTACACCCCGCACCTGACGCTGGGGCGGAGCCGGGATCCGCGGCGTGCGGAGCGGGAGTTCACCGCGCGGCTCGCGGGCGGGCGCAGCGCGCCGGTCGGGCGGCTCGCGGTGCTGTCGCGGCGCGGCGAGGGGCCGATGGAGGTCCGGGCGACGGTGGAACTGGGCACGGGCGAGGTGCGCACGCTGCCCGAGGCATCGCCCCTGGCCGCCTACCGTACGGGGCCGCCGGAGGCGACCTGGCCGGAGCGGGCCGCCCGGGAGGAGCGGCGGCTGCCCACGGCGGAGGTCGTGGAGCGGGTGGCCGCGGCCCTCGGGGACGGCGCGGTGGTGCGGGTCGCCGGGTCGCGGCGGATGGGGTGCGCTCCGCCGTGGGCCGATCTGGACCTGGTCGCGCTGGTGCCGGGCGGGCCGGGCCGCGCCGGGCTGCGGGAGCGGGTGGCGGCCGCGCTGCCGGAGGCCGTGCGGCTGCGGGAGGTGACGGGGGCTCGGGTGCCGGGGCTGCGGTTTCGCCTCGGGCAGCGGGACGTCGACCTGGTGGTGGTCGCCACCGGCGGCACCGACCCGGCGGAGGCCGTCGTAAGGCGGGCGGAGCTGGGCGAGGCCGCCGCGGTGGCGCTGAGCGCGCTCGGCGACGCGGACGCCGTACGGGAGTCCGTGGGCGCGGAGGGCGCCGCCGCCTTCTCCCGGCTGGCGCTGGAGGTGAAGGCCTGGGCGCGGGCGCGGGGTCTGGACTCGGCTCCCTTCGGCGGACTGCCGGGGCTGGCCTGGGCGGTGCTGGCCGCGCGGACCGTCCGGACGGCCCGGGACCTGGAGCCGGCGGCGCTGCGGCGGGAGTTCTTCGGGACGTGGGCCGCCTGGGACTGGAACGAGCCGGTGGAGCTCCTGCCGTCCGGTCCGGCGGGGCCGGGGAGCGGATCCGGCCCCGCGCCGGTCACCGTACTGACCCCGTCGGAGCCGGTGCGCAGCTGTACCGCTCAGGTCGGGGCCGGGCTGCGGGACCTGCTGGTGCGGGAGCTGTACCTGGCCTGGGAGGTGCTGGAGGCGGAGCCGGACGGCTTCGAGGGGCTGCTGTGCGCCCCGCCGCTGCACCGGCGGCACGCGGCCTGGGCCGTGGTGACCGTACGGGGTGAGGCGCCCGGGGAGTTCGAGGAGAACCTGGGGCGGGCCCGGGGCCGGATGCGGGCCCTGCTCGGCGCGCTGGAGGAGGCCGGGGTGGCCGACGCGCACGCCTGGCCCCGCCCCTTCGAGCTGACGGCCACGCTGGCCCGCTACGCGGTCGGGCTGGGCTGCGCGCCGCCGGACGCGGACCGGCTGGACGGCGTCGGGGCCGCGTGGTCCGCATCGCTGCCCGGGGTCGAGGTCGGCCGGGCCGCCTGCGGCGAGGTGCCGGACCTGATCTGACGGGCCGCCGGACGGCGACGAGTATCGAACGCACGGCGCCGTCCGCCTCCCCGGTGCGGACACTTCCCGAAGGCCGTCCGCCTGCCCGGAGCTCCGTCCCGCCTCAGCGGGCACGGCGGAACGGAGCGGTCAGGAGCATCAGTAGAGCCTCGTCGGGATTTTTCGTCAACACTTTTCACAAGGATTGAAGAAACCCCAAGTTCACAGGCCTGACCGGCAATTGACACACCATTCGGCCTTCGTTTCATGAACGCCCAACCCCTTGACGGCCCCCGTGGCGGGCAGTTCACTCACGCTTCGATCCCCCCGGATCCAAGACGTCAGGAGTGCCCCCCATGCCACGCCTCTCCGATCACCCGCCACGACTCACCGCCGCGGCCCTCGCCGCCGCACTGGTCGCGGCCCTGCTCGTGCTGCTCCCCGGCACCGCCGCCACGGCGGCGCCCACGCTCCTCTCCCAGGGCAGGCCCGCCACCGCCTCCAGCGTCGAGGGCGCCGGCACCCCGGCCGCCGCGGCCGTCGACGGCGACAACGGCACCCGCTGGTCCAGCCAGTTCGCCGACCCGCAGTGGATACAGGTCGACCTCGGCGCGCCCGCGCAGCTCAGCCAGGTGGTGCTGCGCTGGGAGGCGGCCGCCGCCAAGGCGTACCGGATCGAGCTGTCCACCGACGGCGCCAACTGGTCCACCGCGTACTCAGCCTCCGCCGGAGCGGGCGGGACCGCGACGCACGACATCACCGGCACCGCCCGGTACGTGCGGATGTACGGCACCGAGCGCACCACCGGCTACGGCTACTCGCTGTGGGAGTTCCAGGTGTACGGCACCGACGGCAGCGGCCCGGTCATCCCCGGCGGCGGCGACCTCGGCCCCAACGTGATCGTCTTCGACCCGTCGACGCCGAACATCCAGGGCCGGCTGGACCAGGTCTTCGCGCAGCAGGAGTCGGCGCAGTTCGGCTCCGGCCGCTACCAGTTCCTCTTCAAGCCGGGCACCTACAACGGTCTCAACGCCCAGATCGGCTTCTACACCTCCGTCTCGGGCCTGGGGCTGAACCCCGACGACACCACCATCAACGGGGACGTGACCGTCGACGCCGGCTGGTTCGGCGGCAACGCCACCCAGAACTTCTGGCGTTCGGCCGAGAACCTCGCGCTCAACCCGGTGAACGGCACCAACCGCTGGGCCGTCTCGCAGGCCGCGCCCTTCCGCCGGATGCACGTGAAGGGCGGCCTCAACCTGGCTCCGAACGGCTACGGCTGGGCGTCGGGCGGCTACATCGCCGACTCCAAGATCGACGGGCAGGTCGGCAACTACTCGCAGCAGCAGTGGTACACCCGGGACAGCTCGATCGGCGGCTGGTCCAACGCGGTGTGGAACCAGGTGTTCTCCGGGACCCAGGGCGCGCCGGCGCAGTCGTACCCGAACCCGCCCTACACCACCCTCGACACCACGCCCGTCTCGCGGGAGAAGCCCTTCCTGTACCTGGACGGGGCCGAGTACAAGGTCTTCGTGCCGGCGAAGCGCGTGAACGCTCGCGGCACCTCCTGGGGCGGCGGCGCGCCGCAGGGCACCTCGGTGCCGCTCAGCCGGTTCTACGTGGTCAAGCCGGGTGCGACCGCGGCGACGATCAACCAGGCGCTGGCCCAGGGCCTGCACCTGCTGTTCACGCCCGGGGTCTACCACGTGGACCGCACCATCCAGGTGAACCGCCCGGACACGGTCGTGCTGGGCCTCGGCCTCGCCACGATCGTCCCGGACAACGGGGTGACCGCGATGAAGGTCGCCGACGTGGACGGGGTGCGGCTCGCGGGCTTCCTCGTCGACGCGGGCCCGGTCAACTCGCCCACCCTGCTGGAGGTCGGCCCGGCGGGCGCCGCCACGGACCACGCGGCGAACCCGACGACCGTGCAGGACGTGTTCATCCGGGTCGGCGGCGCGGGCGCCGGCAAGGCGACGCTCGGCATGGTGGTCAACAGCCACGACACGATCGTCGACCACACCTGGATCTGGCGGGCCGACCACGGGGACGGGGTGGGCTGGGAGACCAACCGCTCCGACTACGGGTTCCGCGTCAACGGGGACGACGTGCTGGCCACCGGGCTGTTCGTCGAGCACTTCAACAAGTACGACGTGGAGTGGAACGGCGAGCGCGGCCGCACGATCTTCTTCCAGAACGAGAAGGCGTACGACGCGCCCAACCAGGCCGCGATCCAGAACGGTTCCGTCAAGGGCTACGCGGCCTACAAGGTGGCCGACTCGGTGAACACCCACGAGGGCTGGGGCCTGGGCAGCTACTGCTACTACAACGTGGACCCGACGATCCGTCAGGAGCACGGCTTCCAGACGCCGGTGAAGCCCGGAGTGAGGTTCCACGACCTGCTGGTGGTCTCGCTCGGCGGCAACGGCCAGTACGAGCACGTCGTCAACGGCACCGGCGCGCCCACCTCCGGTACCTCGACGGTCCCTTCGACCGTGCTCTCGTTCCCCTGATCCGTCCCTGACCCCCGGAGCGGACGGGGCGGCCGGCGGGCCGCCCCGTCCGCGTACGGGAGGGCGCACGCCCTCAAGGTGTCGCGGGCGGGGACCGCCGTGCCGCTCAGACCTCGATGACGATCTTGCCGGCGGTGTGGCCGGCCTGGCTGAGGGCGAAGGCGGCCGCGAGTTCGGAGAGCGGGAAGGTCTCGGCGACGGTGACGGTGAGGCGGCCCTCGTCGGCGAGGCGGCCCAGGGCGGCGAGGTCGGAGCCGACGGGGCGCACCCACATCCACTGGCCCCCGGCGCCGAGGACCGTCTGGTCGGCGATGGAGGCGTGCCGGCCGCCCTCGGCGAGGACGGCCCGGGTGGTGTCGAGGACGCCGCCGACGAAGTCCGCGACGACGCTGACCCCGTCGGGGGCGAGGGCGCGGACCCGGTCGGCGAGGCCGTCCCCGTACTCGACGGGTTCGCAGCCCAGTTCGCGCAGCCGGTCGTGGTTGCGGGGGGAGGCGGTGCCGATGACGCGGGCGCCGAGCGCGCGGGCGATCTGGACGCCGAGGGAGCCGACGCCGCCGGCCGCCCCGTGGATGAGTACGGTGTCGCTCTTCCCGGTGTCGAGGCGGGTCAGCAGCTGGAAGGCGGTGAGCCCGGCGAGCGGCAGTCCCGAGGCCTGCTGCCAGGTCAGGGAGGCGGGCTTCGGCGCGAGGGCGCGTACGGGCACGGTGACGAACTCGGCGAAGGTGCCGCCGTGCACCCAGTCCTTGCGGGCGTAGGCGATGACCTCGTCCCCGGCCGTGAACTCGGGGGTGTCGATGCCGACCCACTCGACGGTGCCGGCGACGTCCCAGCCGGGGACGACGGGGTAGGCGACGTCCATCAGGCTGTCGAGCCCGCCCGACATGATCTTCCAGTCCACCGGGTTGACGGACGCGCACCGCACGCGGACGAGGACCTCGCCGGGGCCGACCTTGGGGACCGGCAGCCGGGTCTCGGAGAGCACCTCCGTTCCGCCGTACGTCTCGTACGCCATCGCCCGCATGGTGCCCTCGATGTCCTCGGACATGCGCCTCGCCTCTCCGTGAGCTGGTGGAAGCACTCCCTTCCTCATCCCACCACGAAAGGCCGTGCCCGACCCGGCAGGCGGGGCGGGCACGGCGCGGCGCGTCCGGCGGGGCGGTCACCGGGTCCGGTGGGCGGCGATCACCTCCGCGTAGTGGCGGCCGCTGGACTTCACGGTGCGCCGCTGGGTCGGGTAGTCCACGTGGACGAGGCCGAAGCGCTTGTCGTAGCCGTAGGCCCATTCGAAGTTGTCCAGCAGCGACCAGGCGTAGTAGCCGGCGAGGGGGGCGCCGCGGCGGGCGGCGCGGGCGCAGGCGGCGAGGTGGGCGGTCAGGTAGGCGGCGCGTTCCGGGTCGTGGACGCTGCCGTCGGGGGCGACGGCGTCGGGGTAGGAGGAGCCGTTCTCGGTGACGTGGATGCGGCGGGCGCCGTACTCGTCGGTGAGGCGCATGAGCAGGGTTTCGATGCCGCTCGCGTCGACCTCCCAGTCCATGCCGGTGCGGGGGACGCCGGGGCGGTCGATCTGGCGGGCGTGGGGGGCGGGGCCGTCCGGGTCGGCGGTGACGGTCTGCGGGAAGTAGTAGTTGAGGCCGGTCCAGTCGAGGGGGGCGCCGATGACGTCGAGGTCGCCGGGGCGTTCGGGCAGGTCGACCCCGTACACCTCGCGCATGTCGGCGGGGAAGCCGCGGCCGTGGACGGGGTCGAGCCACCAGCGGTTGACGTGGCCGTCCATGCGGCGGGCGGCCGCCCGGTCGGCGTCGCCCGGGGTGGCGGGTTCGATGGTGGACAGGTTGTTGACGATGCCGATCCGCGCGCCGGGGGCGGCGGCGCGGACGGCGGCGGTGGCCAGGCCGTGGCCGAGGAGGAGGTGGTAGGAGGCGCGGACGGCGGCGGTCAGGTCGGTCAGGCCGGGCGCCATCCTGCCCTCCAGGTGGCCGATCCAGGCGGAGCACAGCGGCTCGTTGAGGGTGGCCCACTCGGTGACGCGGTCGCCGAGGCGACCGGCGACCAGGCCGGCGTACGAGGCGAAGTGCTCGGCGGTGGCCCGTTCGGGCCAGCCGCCGCGGTCCTGGAGGGCCTGGGGCAGGTCCCAGTGGTAGAGGGTGACGGAGGGGGCGATGCCGGCGGCGAGGAGTCCGTCGACGAGGCGGTCGTAGAAGTCGAGGCCCTTGGCGTTGACCGGGCCGTCGCCGCCGGGGACCACGCGCGGCCAGGCCACGGAGAACCGGTAGGCGTTGGTGCCCAGTTCCTTCATGAGGGCGATGTCCTCCTGCCACCGGTGGTAGTGGTCGCAGGCGGTGTCGCCGTTGTGGCCGCCGTCGACGGCTCCGGGGGTGCGGGAGAAGGTGTCCCAGATGGAGGGGGCGCGGCCGTCCTCGTCGACGGCGCCCTCGATCTGGTAGGCGGAGGTGGCGGTGCCCCAGACGAAGTCGCGGGGCAGGGCGGCGAGGTCGACGGCGTGGCTGGTGGTGACGAAACGGGTTTGGGAAAGGGTCACTTGACGGCTCCTGCTGTGAGTCCGGCCACCAAGTACCGCTGAAGCAGCAGGAATCCGGCGACGACGGGGATGCTGACGACGAGCGAGGCGGCCATGATCTGGTTCCAGTACACGTCGTTCTGCGTGGAGTAGCCCTGGAGGCCGATGGCGAGGGTGCGGGTGGTGTCGTTGGTCATGACCGAGGCGAACAGCACCTCGCCCCAGGCGGTCATGAAGGCGTACACGGCGACGGCGACGATGCCGGGTACGGCGGCGGGGACGACGACGCGGAACAGGGCGCCGAGGGGGCCGCAGCCGTCGACGGTGGCGGCTTCGTCGAGTTCGCGGGGGACCGAGTCGAAGTAGCCGATGAGCATCCAGATGGAGAAGGGGAGGGAGAAGGTCAGGTAGGTGAGGACGAGTCCGCCGCGGGAGCCGTAGAGGGCGACGCCCGTGGTGTTGCCGATGTTGACGAAGATCAGGAAAAGCGGCAGGAGGAAGAGGATCCCCGGGAACATCTGGGTGGACAGCACCGTGACGGTGAACACCCGCTTGCCGCGGAACCGGTAGCGGCTGACGGCGTAGGCCGCGAAGACGGCGATGACCACGGACAGGACGGTGGCGGCGCCGGCGACGATCAGGGAGTTGAGGAAGTACTTGGCGAGCGGGATGGTGTGCCAGATGTCGGCGTACGGACGGACGGTGAGCCCGCTGGGGATCCAGCGGAACTGGCCGGCCACGTCCTCCAGCGGCTTGAGGGAGCTGGTGACCATCACGTAGACGGGCAGCGCCACGAAGCCGGCGAGCAGGGTGAGGAAGACGGCCCGCACCGCCCTGAACGAGGCGGGCGGGTCGAGCGGGCTGCGCGTCCGCGTCCGTGTTCGCGTTCGTGTTCGCGTGTCAGTGGGCATCGGATTTCCTCCGTCCGCGCGTGGTGACCAGCAGGTACACGGCGGTGACCAGCAGCAGGAAGAGCAGCAGCAGGACCGACATGGCCGATCCGGTGCCGAAGTTCCAGGTGACGAAGCTGGACTGGTAGATGTGGATGGAGACCAGGTCGGCGGCCTCGGGGGCGGACTTGCCGAAGAGGACGAACGGTGTGTTGAAGTCGTTGAAGGTCCACAGGAACAGCACCAGGAGCAGGACCTGGTTGACCGCTCCGACGGAGGGCAGGGTGATCCGCCGGATCTGCTGCCAGACGCCGGCGCCGTCGAGGGCGGCGGCCTCGTACAGCTCCCGGGGGACGTTCTGGAGCGCGGCCGTCACGATGAGGAAGGCGAACGGCCAGCCCTTCCAGACGGAGACGACGAGCAGGGCCCAGAAGCTGTTGTCGCCGAGCAGCCAGAAGGTGTGTTCGGCGCCACCGATGCCGAGCTGGTCGTGCAAGACGTGGTTGACCAGGCCGTTGTCCCGCTGGAACATGAACGACCAGGTGATGACGGCCGCGTAGACGGGCAGGGCGTACGGGACCAGGAACAGCGCCCGCAGGAACCCCCGGCCGCGGAAGTGCTCCTGCGTGAACACGGCGGCGGCGGTGCCCAGGAGCCAGCACAGGCCGACGGACAGCAGGGTGAACAGGCAGGTCGTGAGGAAGGACCCGAGCAGGGCCTCACCGACGGGCCGGTCGACGTCGACGGCGAGTTCGTAGTTGTCGAAGCCCGTCCAGGGGGCGCCGGTCCAGTCGCGGATGTGGAACTGGGTGAGCTCCCGGAAGCTCGCCACGATGCCCATCGCCATGGGGACGAGGTGGACGAGCAGTTCGAGGAGGAGTGCGGGCAGGAGCAGCAGGTAGGGCAGGGCGGCGCGGCGGGCGCGGGCGCCGCGGCGGACCCGGCGGGCGGTGCGCCGCACCGGGCCGGCCGCGGGTGGTGGCAGGGGCGGGGTCGCGGCCGGTACGGGGGGCGCGGACGGTGAGACGGTCATCGCGGGCGGCTCAGTTCGCCATCTGCTGCTGGGCCTTGGTGAGCTTCGCCCGCACCGATTCGGTGGTGACGGGGCGCCCTGCGGCGGCCTCGGCGAACAGTTCCTTCACGGCGGTGCCCACGGCGGTCTCGAACTGGGACTCCTCGGGGACCTGCGGGAGGGGTGCGGCGCTGGTGCCGAGGGTTTCGCGCAGCACGGTGAGGTCGTCGGTGGCGAAGGCGGGGTCGCTCTGGGCGGCCTTGACCGGCGGGATGGACCCGTAGGTCTTGTTGAGGAGCTTCTGCTCCTCGTCGCTGGTCATGAACTTCACGAACTTCAGGGCGCCGTCGATGTTGTCGGTGTTCCTGAAGACGGCCAGGTTGATCCCGGCGACCATGGAGTTGGTGTTCCGGCCGCTGCCGGGGGTGCCTCCGGCCGGGACGGGGACGGGGGCGACCCCCCAGTCGCCGTCCTTCATGCCGTTGGCCTTGAAGCTGGTGGCCGCGTTCTGCCACAGGACCATCGCGGTCCTGCCGTTGGCGAAGTCCTGGAGAGACTGGTTCTTGTCATACTCGGCGTTCCCCGGGGCGATGATCTTGTCCTTGGCCATGAGGTCGACGTACTGCTTGACGGCCTCGACGTTGCCCGGGCTGTCGAAGGTGGGCTTGCCGGAGGCGTCGAAGAAGGCGGCGCCGTGCTGCTGGGAGAAGACGAAGGCCTGGTGGATGTTGTTGGAGAGGTTGGCCCCCTCGGCGCCCAGCGCCCACTTTCCGTCCTTGGACAGCAGCCGGCCGGTGGTGACCATCTCGTCCCAGGTGGCGGGCGGCTTCTCGATGCCCGCTTCCCGGAACATCTTCTTGTTGTAGTAGAGCGCGTACGACATGGAGTAGAGGGGGACGGCGGCCGGGTCCTGGCCGGTGGCGCCGGCCGATCCGATGGCGGAGGCGACGAAGCGGTCCTTGCCCCCGATGGCGTCGAAGTGCTCGGCGTCCCAAGGCAGCAGGGCGCCGGTGGCCTGGAGCGAGGAGGACCAGGTGTTGCCGATGTTGAGGACGTCCGGGCCCTGGCCGGAGGCGGTGGCGGCGAGGATCCGGTTGAGCAGGTCCGACCAGGGGACGACTTCGAGCTTGACCTTGATGCCGGTCTGCTGCTCGAACTTCTTGAGCTCGGGGCCGAGGGCCGCCTCGTCCGCCGCGATGTCGGGGCCCTGGTTGGAGGCCCAGTAGGTGAGCTCCTTGGGGGCGGTGTTGGTTCCGCCCCCGCCGTCCGCGGTGCCGCCGCCGCAGGCGGTGGCGGTGACGGCGAGGAGGGAGACGGTCACGGCGGCGGCAGCGGCTCGGGTTCTACGCATGGCGGATCGGCCCCTTTCGGCAGGGTCGTGGGAAGGCCGGCACGCCGGGCCCCGGGTGTCGTCGGCCAGTGACCTCGGCAGCACCTGTTGCGTCCAGGCCTTAATTTAGGACGTGAGTTAAGCCTCGCGAAAGGGTCGCGTCAAGGGGTCGCGCAGGGGTATGTTGCGAGCGAAGTCACGGCGGAAGGAGCCAGATGACCACGGGGCGTAGCGGACGTACGGTGCGGGACCTGCGGCGCGGTAACCGCAGCGCCGTCCTGCGGCGGTTGTACTTCGGCGGACCGATGAGCCGGCAGGAACTGGGGCCCGAGACCGGGCTGAGCTCGGGCTCCGTCAGCAACGTCGTGGGTGAGCTCGTCGCGGACGGACTGCTGGAGGAGGCCGGGATCGTCGACTCCGACGGCGGCCGGCCGCGCACCCTGCTGCGGGTGGCCCCCGGCAGCGCCCACATGATCGGGGTGGACGTCGGCGAAACCCGGGTGCGGGTCGAGCTGTTCGACCTCACCCTGACCGAACTGGCCCGCACCGAACTACCGTTGCTGCCGCGCGGCTGCTACGACGTCGGCCCGATCGTGGACCACGTACGGACCGGCATCGCCACCGTCCTCGCCGACGCCGGCGTCGGCACGGACCGCCTGCTGGGCGTCGGCGTGGGCGTCCCGGGCATCGTGGACCGCGAGGCACCCGGCGGAACGGTGGTGCACGGACAGACGATCGGCTGGGACGCGGTACCGCTGGAAGCGCTGCTCCGCGCGACGAAGGCCCTCCCGGAGGAGGTCCCGTACCTCATCGACAACGGCGCGCGGACCCTGGGCCAGGCCGAGATGTGGTTCGGGGCGGGCCGGGGCGCACGGGAGGCGGTCGTGGTCCTCTTCGGGTCGGGCGTCGGCGCGAGCCTGATCACCGACGGCTCGGGCACCGCCCTGGAGTGGGGGCACTTGACGGTGTCCGTGGGGGGCCGCCGCTGCCGGTGCGGGGCGCGGGGCTGCCTGGAGGCGTACACCGGGGCGGAGTCGGTCCTCGCCCGGTGGGCCGAGCGGGGCGGGAATCCGGGCCGGGGGAACGGCGGGGCCGACGAGGCCGAAGGGGTCGAAGGGGTCGAGGGGATCGACGAGGAGGAGGCGCTGGCGGCGCTGCTGGCGGCGGCGGACGGAGGCGACGCGCTCGCGCTGGAGGTCCTGGAGGAGACGGCGGAGTACCTGGGCGCCGGCCTGTCGGACCTGATCAACCTGTTCCGGCCGGAGCGGATCCTCATCGGCGGCTGGGCCGGCCTGCTGCTGGGCCCGCACGTCCTCCCGGCGGTCCGGGAGCACGCGACGCGCTACTCGCTGCGGCACCCGGCGGCCCGGGTCTCCATCGACCTGGGCTCCCTCGGCCCGGACGCGGTCACCGTGGGCGCGGCGACGCTCCCCCTGTCGGCCTTCTTCGCCGCGGGCGGCCGCCGCACCCTCCCGGAACGCCCGCCCGAACAGCCGGGCTGGCAGACGGCGCTGGAGGTCCGGAGCACGACGGCCACGTGACCGGGCTGAGCGGACCCGGGGCGGGCGCCGGGCCGACGCGGGGCTGATCCGCCCGCGGCCTCCGCCGCGCTCCCGTCGAGGTGGACGTCGAGTCAGCCCGGGCCGGGATGCCTTGGCCGCGCTCGAATCTTCGAAGCCGACCACCGCCACGTCCTGCGGGGTCCGGCGCCGGCATTGCCGCAGCACCAGGCAGGCCCCCCTGGGCCGTGCGGCCGTCCGTCGCGAACAACACCCCGTCCGGGTAAGGCGTTCCGGATGTTGTGCTTCCGCTGCTGAATGTAGTACTTCTTATACATGAGCGAGCAGGTGCACAACAGGCTGGCGGTGGTCCGCGCCGAGCGGAAGGTGTCGCGACAGGCACTGGCCGAGGCAGTGGGCGTCCACTACCAGACCATCGGCTACATCGAGCGCGGGCAGTACAACCCCAGCCTCGACCTGGCCCTGAAGGTGGCCCGTTTCTTCGGTCTGCCGGTGGAGGCGCTGTTCTCCCTGGAGCCGTTCCAGCCGCTCACCGACGAGGTCTACGGGAGGAAGCAATGACGACCACGACGCGCTACGACCGGCGCATGTACACCCTGATGAACGACCGCCGGGCGGCGGCGGTCTATGCCACGACGGGACGCCGCCGACTGCTGGTCGGGACGCACATGGCCCTCACCGCGGTCGGGGTGGGAGCGTGGATCGCCACGGTCTTCGGCCCCGGACTCGGGCCGGCCGTCGTGGTCGCCGTCGCACTGCTGCCCTGGGTCCTGCTCACCGGCATGCTCAACGGGGCCACGCGCGGACTGCTCGAACTGCGCGGCCGGATGCTGGACGAGAGGCAGCTCGTCGAGCGCGACCGGGTACGGGCGCTGGCCCACCGCATCACCCTGTGGCTGCTGGTCGCCGCCGCGTTCGGCACCGGCGCCCACAGCGCCCTGACGGACACTCCGCTCCAGGCAGCCGCGACCCCGTTGCTCTTCGGCGTCCTCGCCGTGCACTGGATGATGCCGCTGTGGGTGGCGGGGCTGCGGGTCCAGGACGACCTGACCGACGACGAGTCGTAGGCCCGGGCACGGGCCGGACGCCGCCCGTCCGACGCGTTCACGCGCCGGACGGGGGCCGCGGACCGCGGCGCCCTGAGGCTCCGCCCCGCCGGCCACCGGCCTCACTCGAACTCCGTACCCCCCTTGCGCGTCAGGTAGCCGGGGCTGACCGCCTTCGCGATGGCGCGGCCGCCGACCACGGGGCTGTAGCGCTCCGGTACCGGCCGGATGACGACGCCCTCGCGCAGGTGCAGGCTCCGCCCCGAGACGGTCTCCCGGCCGGTGGCCAGCTCCAGTACGGTCTCCAGGGCGTACGGCCCCTCGAACAGCCTGGGTACCAGCGGCAGTTCACCCTCCTCCAGCACCTCGGCCGGGTCCAGCCAGCGCACCTGCCCGTCGATCTCCGCCGACACGTCGAAGACGGCGTAGCCGGGCGGCGCGTCGGCGGCCCCCGCCAGCGCCCCGTACGCCAGGTCCTGCACCCCGGCCCCGTACACCTCCCCGAAGACGCCGACCCGGCTCGCGCCCAGCCGTTCGGCCAGCCGCGCCGCGACGTCCGGTACGCCGTGGCCGCGTACGGCACGCCAGTACACGTTCCGCTCGTCCTCCTTGAGCGCCAGGCCCTTGGAACCGTGGCCCTTCGAGGACACGAGGACCCGCTTCTCCTCGGCGACGTACGTCAGCAGGCAGGCCGTGCCGTGGAGCTTCTCGGTCAGGACCACCGTCTCACCGGGTTCGAAGATGTGCGGGTAGCGTTGGAGGTTCTCCACGTCCACCCAGGGCAGCAGATCGGGGGCCGACTCGACGTCGCCGTTCATCGTCGTCGGGACGGGCGGGGACCACTTGACGATGCCCAGCGCCCCGGCGAAGTCGACGCCCTCCCGCGCGGCCGACGCGAGGTCCACGCCGTCCAGGGCGCGCGGACGGCACACCAGCCCCTGCGAGAGCTCGCCCCGCAGCCGGACGGCCTTGACCCGGTCGGCGGCGCTGCCGGCCAGCCGCCCGGTCAGACCCAGCTCCTCGATCAACTCGGCTGGCAGTACGGCTTGTTCGGGTATATAGAGGGCCAAGTCGCCGGTCCGGTAGACGCCTTTGGCGACGACGGCGCGGTAGAGGCCCACTTGGGCCAGTTCCAGCGCATCGGCGTTCGGATGGTCGTGGACGGTCAGCTCTTCGACGGTCACGCGCAGGGTGGACATGGTGCGGCTCCTCGGGTTCCGGCACGGTCGGATACCGGTACGGCTACGGGTACGGGGGCGGGGGACGTCGGGGACGGCCCGCCACGCCCGACCACTCTCCACGCCGCCATTCACGCTGGTCCAGCGGATATCGGGGGTGTTAGCCTGCGCCGCGCCCGACCCCCCGCACGGGGCCGCGGCCCACGGCCCGCCCCAGGAGGTTCACATGACACGTCGTCCGGTCACGGTCGTCACCGGCGGCAGCCGGGGCATCGGTGCGGCCACCTGCGTACGGCTCGCCGGCGAAGGCCACGACCTGGTGCTCGGCTACGCCCGCGACGAGGCCGCCGCGGAGTCCACGGCCGAGCGCGCCCGGGCGGCGGGCGCCCGCTGCGTGACGGTACGCGGTGACACCTCCGAGGAGTGTGCCGTGGAGCGGCTCTTCGACATCGCGGGCGCCGAGTTCGGGGTGGTCACCGGCCTGGTGAACAATGCCGGGGTGACCGGTCCGCTGGGCCGTCTCGCCGACGCCCGCACCGAGGACCTGCGGCGCGTGGTGGAGGTGAACCTCCTCGGGTACCTGCTGTGCTGCCGCCGGGCCGCCCGGGACATGGCGGAGGGCGGCGGCGGAGCCATCGTGAACGTCTCCTCGGCGGCGGCGACGCTCGGCAGCCCCGGCGACTACGTCCACTACGCGGCCACCAAGGCCGGTGTCGACACCCTCACCGTCGGCCTGTCCAAGGAGCTCGGACCGGACCGGATCCGGGTCAACGGCGTGTCCCCGGGCATCATCGAGACCGACATGCACGCGGCGATGGGCGACCCCGACCGGCCGGCCCGGGCCGCGGCCGGGATCCCGCTGGGGCGGGCGGGGCGGCCCGACGAGGTGGCCGGAGCCATCGCCTGGCTCCTGTCCGAGGACGCCTCGTACACGACGGGCGCGATCCTGCGGGTGTCCGGCGGCAGATGAGCCCGTACGGTCACGGCACTAGGGCCTGTCGTCAAACTCCCGTCGTCGCCCGGAGGGCGGCCCTGCGGCGTCTGGTGCGTGCTCTCGGTGCGCCGGGCGGAAGCCCGCGTACTGGACGTACTTGGCTTTCGCCCGGTGCGGCGAGAGCGCGTGCCAGGCGTCGCGGGGCAGACGGGAGTTTGACGACAGGCCCTAGCCGAAGGCCGCGCGGGTCGCCGGGCCGTAGACGCCGTGGGGGTCGCCCTTGATGCCGCGGTCGCGCTGGAGCTGGGCGACGCCCCGCTGGGTCTGCCCGTCGTAGACGCCGGTGGTCGAGACGTACGTGAACCCCTGCCCGTAGAGCCGTTCCTGAAGGGCCCGCACCTCGGGGCCGCGGTCTCCGGGGCGCAGCGTGCCGGAGGTACCGGCGGCGGGCTTCGCGGGCGCGGTGGTGGGCGGCCGCGGGCTCGCCGCCGGGGTCGTGGGCGGCGGGGTGGGGAGGGCCGGCGCGGTGGAGGCGGCCGGTGCCGGGGCGGGGGTGCCCGCGGTGGCGGAGCCGGAGGGGGCGGCGCTGGCCGCGGGGTCCGGTTCGGCCGTGTCGCCGGTGTCCGGGCTGCGGGCCGGCAGCGCGGGGACGGACAGCCCGGGCGGGGTGACGGCCCGCGCGGGCGGCGGCTCCGGGGAGCGCAGCAGGACCACGAGGGCGCCCGCCGCGGCGAGGGCGAGCAGCGCGAGCGCCGCCAGCGGCCGCCGGCTTCCGCGCCGCCCCTCGACGCGGGGCATCCCGGTCGGCGCCACCGGGCCGGTCGGGGCCGAAGCCGGTACGGCGGCCGTCGTCAGGCCCAGCGGCCAGGCGGGGGTCGTGGCGCGGGCCGGTGGCGCGGGCGGGGTGACGTAGGGGCGTACGAGCAGGCGGTCGTCGGGAACGAGCCCGCTCTCCTCGGTGTGGTGGGACACGATGGCTCCGGACTTGGGTGTCTTGCCGGTCAGGGCGGGCCGGGGAAGGGGCGGGCTTCCCGGCGGGCGGAGGTGAGGACGGGGGCCGGTGCGGCGGTGCGGGACCGGCCCCCGTCCGGCCCGTCAGGCCCTGCGCCGCCGGGCGACCAGGACCATGCCCGCGCCGGCGGCCAGTACCGCGGCCCCGCCGATGGCGAGGGGGACCGCCATGCCGGCGCCGGTCAGCGCGAGGTCGCCGCCGGGGCCGCCCGGGCCGGCGGCCGGAACGGCGGACGGGCCCGGCTGCCGGGAGGACGGCGAGACCGCCGGAGAGGCCGTCGGGGGCGCGGCACTCGACCCGGTGGCGGAAGCGGACCCGGGAGCGGAAGCGGAGGCGGAGGCGACGGGCTGCCGGGAAGGGCCGGCCTCCGTCTGGGGCCGGACCCCGTCCTCGGCGGGAAGGGGGTCCGGAGCGGCGGGGAGGCAGCCCGTGAACGGGTGGTGGCGCGTCTCGGCACTGCCCTTGCCGGTGAGGGACCGGGCGATGACGGTGCCGTCGACCGGACCTCCTTCGCCCAGGTCGAAGGAGGCGTGGGGCGCGAGCACGGTTCCCGGCCACGCGTGGGCACCGCTCTTGACGATCTTCGTGGCCTCGGGGAAGTTCCACAGCAGCCGCGACAGGACCGGGCCGTCCTCCCCCTCGTCCTCGGTCGCGTCCCCGCCGTCCCCGCCGTCCTGCGCGTCCTGGAAGCGGAAGCCGCCGCTGCCCGCCGCGGCCTGGTCGTACGTCACTCCGGTGACGTTGACCACCGTGACCGCGCCCGCCGGGACGTCGAGGTGGACCTCCTTCGCCCTCTCCAGGTCTGCGGCCGGTACGACGAAGGCGTTGTACCGGGAGTCGGTTCCGGTCAGCCGCAGGCGTCCGCCGCGCAGGCTCCGGTCGGTGTCCTCCGGGCTCACGCCGGCGAGGGCCGCCGAGGTCTTGCGCAGGGCGGTGAACTCGGCGGCGAAGTCGACGGGCGAGGGGCCCTTGGCCAGCTCGCCTCGGGGCGCTTCGGCGACCCCGTTCAGGGTGCCGCCGTAGGTGCCGTTGCCCTTCGCCACGCGCACCTCGCCCGTCACGCCGCCCGCCACGAGCAGGGCGTTGCCTCCGGGCAGGGCGGAGATCCGCTCCGGGCTCAGTTCCCGGCCGACGGTGAACCCGCCCCGGAAGTCGGCGTTCCCGCCGACCGCGACGGCGCCCTCGGCGCCGCGGGTGTGGCGGGCGTCGCCCTCGATGAACTCGCCGTACTGGCGGGCCACGCCCAGCACGTTGGCGCACGTGTCGCCCGCCGGGACGGCCCGGTCGAGGGCGGCCGCTCCGCGGGATGCCGCGTGGGGGCCGGTGAGAGCGAGTACGAGGGAACCGCCGACGAGGGTGGGGGCGAGCACGGAACGGACGGATATCGGCATGAGGAGCATCTCCGAGGGGCAGCCCTTACGGCGGTTCTTGATCGGACTCTTTCCCTCCAGGACCACTCCGGTCAAGCCGGATGTCCGATCCGCCCCATCCATCCGTTCCGTACGGGACGGACCCGACTCCGGTGGCTTCCGGCGGCACCGGGGTTCCACCGCCCCGCTGTGCGGGTGCCGGCTTCGGGGAGCCGCTCAGCGGTCGGAGGCCGGGGCGTTCCCGGACCGCTCCGGCGCCGCGTCGGCCGGGCGGCCGAGCGGGTGGTCGGGTACGCCGGGGACCGGCCCCGCCGGGTGCCGGCACGCCGCCGCCACGGTGAGGGCGGCGAGCAGCATGAGCGCGGCCCCCGTGAGCGGGGCGGCGGTGACGGAGACGCGGTCCACGGCGAGTCCGCCGGCGAGCGCGCCCGCCGCGATCGCGAAGTTGAACATCGCCACCATCAGGGAGGAGGCGGCCTCGGAGGCCCGGGGCGCGGCCCCCAGCATCCAGCCCTGGAGGCTGACGGAGACCCCGCCGTACACGAGGCCCCAGACGAGCAGCAGGGCGGTCCCGGCGGCGGCTCCGGGCAGGACGGCGATCAGCGCGAGGACGAGGGTCAGGGTGGCGCTGACGGTGAGCAGCGTACGGCGCGCGTCGCGCGGCCCGGCCAGGAAGTTGCCGGCGACTCCGGCGACGCCGTAGCCGAGGAGGAGGGTGCTGACGAACCCGGGCTCGATGCCGGAGACGTCCCGCAGGATCGGACTGACGAAGGTGTAGGCGGCGAACTGGCCGGTCACCACGAGGAAGGTGACGGCCACCCCGGCGCGGACCCCGCGGTTGCGGCGGAGCAGGCCGGGCAGTTCGGCGAGGGCGACGGGCCGGGTCGGGGGCAGTGGGGGCAGCAGCAGGAGCAGGGCCGCCAGGGTGAGGGCCCCGAGGACGCCGACGGCGGCGAAGGCGGTGCGCCAGCCGCCGAGTTCACCGAGCAGGGTGCCCGCGGGAACACCGAGCACGGAGGCGGTGGGGACGCCGCCGAAGACGACGGCCGTGGCCCGGCCGACGTGGCGGGCGGGGACCAGGCGGACGGCGAGTCCGCCCGCCACGGCCCAGAACCCGCCGACGCTGACGCCGACGAGCAGCCGGGCGGCCAGCACCACGGCGAAGGACGGGGCGACGGCGGCGGCGAGGTTGGCGACGGCCATCAGGGCGATGAGCAGGCACAGGACGCGTCGCCGGTCGGCCCGGGCGGCGCCGACGGTGACGAGCGGGGCGCAGAACCCGGCGACGATCCCGGGCACGGTGACCATCAGCCCGGCGGTCCCCTCGGACACCCCGAGCGCGGCACCGACGGGCGTGAGCAGCCCGACGGGCAGCAACTCGGAGGTGATCAGCCCGAAGATGCCGAGCGAAACGGCCGCCACGGCCGCCCACCCCTTGGCCCCGCCCTCCGGACCCGTCCGGGGATCCGGCTCGGGGCGTGTCCCGGGGCGGGGTTCCGGCTGGGGTCCGGGATCCGGATCGGGGCGGGGTTCCGGGACGTCGGGCGCGGCGGGGAAGGGCATGGGCGGGACTCCGTACGGGCGGCGGACCGGCAGGGGTACGCGGCACGGCGGCACCGGGCGCCGGGGGTCGCGCCTCCCCCGTCGCCCGCGCTGCCGTGCCGTGCCGCTCGCGTTCACGCCCATTCTGCGACGGCCGCCGCCGGTTGCGGCAACCCCGTGCAGGATCGATTCGGCAACGACCGGCCCCGACCCGCCGTCACCCGGACGCGTGAGGTTCGGGCTTCGGCGGGCCGCCGACTACGGCATGGTGGTCGGATGCAGTTACGCCGGGCCGCCCTGCCCCTCTCCCTCCTCGCGCTCCTCGCGAGCGCCGGCTGCGTCTCCGTCGGCCCGGAGTCCGGCGCTCCCGGCCCGGTACGCGGTTCCGTACCGCCGCTGGGCCGGCCGGACGCTCCCGGGGGGCGGCGCTCCGACGACGGGCCGCCGGTGCTGTCCCTGCCGCTGGGCGAAATCCCCGACCCCGAATCCGAACCCCCGCCGGCGCGCGGCCGGGCGGCGGAACAGGAGGAGCGGGAGGACGGGCCGCCCGCCGCGCGCGCCCCGCGCAAGGCCGGGCCGCCCGCCGGGGCGCGGCACGCGAAACCCGCCGCGCCCCGGCGCGTCCGGCCGGTGAAGCCGACGCCGCCCCGCCCTCCCCGGCCGGCGGTGCCGCGTCTGCCCCGGGGGGAGGAACTGTGCGCCGCCGCGGAGGGCACCGTGCCGCCGTCGGTCGTCGACCTGTGCGTCCGCCAGTACGGCGGCCTCGGCCGCTGAGCCCATGACGCGCTGACCTGGCCCTCCGCGCCCTTCCACCCGGCAGACTTGACCCTCACACCGTGTCAGGCCGTCCACTGGAAGGCGTCATGTTCACCATCGGAGACTTCGCCAAACACGGCCGGGTGTCGGTCCGCATGCTGCGTCACTACGACGCCCTCGGACTGCTGCGCCCGGCCCGTGTCGACCCGGCGAGCGGCTACCGCTCCTACGAGGCCGGGCAGCTGGCCCGCCTCAACCGCCTCATCGCGCTCAAGGAGCTCGGCTTCACCCTGGAACAGGTGGGGGCCGTCCTCGACGAGAAGGTGGGCGCGGAGGAAATGCGCGGCATGCTGCGGCTGCGCCGGGCGGAACTGGAGACGGCCGTGGCCGAGGCGGCCGCACGCCTGAACCGGGTCGAGACGAGGCTCCGGACCATCGAGAGCGAGGGAACCGTGCCCACCGAAGAGATCGTAGTGAAGAGCCTGCCGCCCGTCCGGCTGGCCGAACTGACCGGAGTCGCGAGCAGCTTCGCCCCGCAGGACGTCGGGCCGGTCATCGGCCCGCTGTACGAGGAGCTGTGCCGCCGCTTCGAGGCCGCCGGGGTGGTTCCGGCCGGTCCGGGCATCGCCTCGTACGAGGACGCTCCGGACGCCCCGCCCGGCTCCGTGCTGGTGCACGCGGCGCTGCCCGTGGCGGCGGCCGTCCGCGGCGAGGACCTCGGGGGCGGGGTGCGGATCGTGGAGCTGCCCGGGGTCGAGCGGGCGGCGACGGTGGTGCACCGGGGCCCGATGGACGGCGTACTGACGACCGCGCAGGCCCTGGCCCGGTGGATCGACGCGCACGGCCACCGCAGCGCCGGGTACGCCCGCGAGCTGACCCTGGCCTGCCCGGAGGACCCGCAGGGGTGGGTCACCGAGCTTCAGGAACCGCTGGCCACCTGACGGGACCTCCCGGCGGGGGCTCCTGCCGGGCCGTCCGCGACGGGACCGCGACGGCGGCGGTCCCGGACGGACGCGCATCGCCGGGCCGTTCCCTCGCGGGCGGTCCGCAGCCGGCGCATCGCTCCGTGTCCGCGCCGCCGCCATTCGGTGACGGGGAGCCCGGCGCGCTGGCCGCCGCCGCTGATCAGGGCGTTGACCGGGGCGTGCGGATCGGCGGCCACGCCCTTGGCGATCAGCACCCCCACCACGAGCGGCACCAGGACCACGGCGAGCGCGGAGCCGGCGGTGGTCACGTGCCGCATGCGCGGCGGGTGCGTGGCGGACACGGCGTCCGCGGGGGTCCCTGAGGTCATGCCGTCATTGCATCAACGGCGGCGCTCCGGGGAATCGGGGCGGATACTCAGGCCGTTGCCGGTGAGGTACTCAGACGCACGGCGGAAGGGGTGGGGGCGATGGCCGGTCCGCAGGGCTTCGAGCCCGCGAGCGGCGACGGACCGCCGGTGGAGCCGGCCGCGCGGGCGGGCGAACTCCGCACGGCGTACGAGGGGCTGTTGCAGATCCGCCGCCTGCTGGGCGGCGGGGAGGGACGCCCCGCCCCGTGGGAGCTGCGGTCCGCACCCCGGTCGGTGGCGCTCGTACTGGAGGCGGCGGGTTTCCCGCCGTCGGCGGTGGACGCGCGGGGCGGGCGCTGCCGGACGGGCTACCGGGTGACCGCCGGCCCGGGCGGCGACCCGGCCGGAACCGGAACGGGCCGCACGCGCGCGGGCACGGACGCGGACGCGGACCGGGTGACGGTGACCTGGACCGGTCCGCCCGGGTCCGGCGCCGCCGGGGAGGAGCGGGAACGGCTGACGGCCTGCGCGGCGGAACTGGAACGGCACGGGTGGGAGTGCCTGCTGTACCGGGGGCCGCGCGGCCGGCGCTTCCTGGAGGTCGAACCGCCCCGTTGACCGGCCGACCCGGCGGGCGGTCAGGCCAGGGTGATCGCGTACAGGACCTCGCGTTCCTCCGGCGGCCCGAACACCGCCGCGTGCCCGATCGCGACGCCGTCCTCGACCACGCTGCGCACGGTGACACCTCGGTCTCGGGCAGCCCACCGTCTCCGACCACTTGCGCCTGCTCCGCCACCTCGTCACCGGCCGGCGCGACGGGCGCGGCGTGGTCTACGCCCTGCACGACGCGCACGTGAGCCACCTGCTCCCACGGCCCCCGGGCGTAGCCCGCACGCGCGAAGGGGGCGCGGACCGGTCCGGTCCGCGCCCCCGCCGTCACCGCCTTCCGGTTACGGCGTACCGAAGGTCAGCGTCAGCTGCGGCGTCCCCTCGTTCGCCGCCGCCTCGGAGGACCACAGCCACAACGCGTCGGTCCCCGAGCCGGTCAGCGCCAGGCCGTAGGCGCCGCCCAGCGCGCCCGCGACGGTCGCCGTGTTCAGCCCGGCGGTGTGCACGGCCGAGCCGTCCGGGATCCCGGGGAACGAGCCGAGTGCCGGGGATCCGAGGCCCGGGCGGTTGTTGTACGTGGTCCCGTCCTCCGTCCACGCGCCGGTGACCGGGACGACCGAGACGGTGTCCGTGGTGCCGGCGCCGCCCATGGTGCTGGTCTTCACGCTGAGCGTGGCCGACTTGAGCACCGTGCCCGCGGGTGCGGCGGGCAGGTCGAAGCGGAGGTAGCTCGCGTACAGCGGGGTACCGCGGACGGCGAGGGAGCCCGAGGCGCCGTAGTTGGCGGCCGGGGCGCCCGCGTTCGCGTACGTGTCCTCGGCCGCGGTGACCCGGACGACCGAGTCCGCCGGGGCGGAGGCGAGGGTGAAGTGGTTCTGCACCTGCGCCGCGCTCAGGACGGTCGGGTACACGGCCGTCTCGTCCAGCTGGCCCGCCCAGTGCTCGCTGGTGGGACGGTCCGGCCAGCCGCCGAGGCCGTCACCGCCGACGCGCCAGAAGCCCGAGAAGTTCTCGTGCGCGGTGACGTTGAGGGTGCCCCGCTGGACCCCGTCCACGTACAGGGTCATGCCGCCGGGACCCTGGGTGGCGACGACGTGGTGCCACTGGTTGTCGTTGTACGCGCCGGGCGTGGTGATGGTGCGGGTGGCGCCCGTGTAGACGCCGAAGACCAGCCGGCCGTCGTTCGTCATGTAGACGTGCTTGTCGTACTGGCTGCTGCCGTTGATCTGCTGGTTGCCGAAGCCGACGAGCTTGCCGCCCCGGGTGGTGTTCGTCTTGAACCAGGTCTCGACGCTGTAGGTGCTGCCGACCGACTGCCGGCGCTCCCCGTACACGTGGGCGTTCGTTCCGTTGAAGCCGATCGCCGTGCTCGGGCCGCTCACCGCTCCGGGCGTCTGGCGCAGGGCCGGGCCGTTCAGGTGCACGCCGGCCTGGTTCCCGCCGTCCGAGGAATCCGCGACGTACGGGACGGCGGATTCGTCGTAGCGCCAGAACAGCTGGGCGCCGTCCGCGCGGACCCGGCTCGGGTACGGCTCCTCGGAGGCCGGTACCGTCACGCTCGCGGTCCCCGACAGGGCGCTGGTGTTGCCCGCCGCGTCCGAGGCCGTCACCCGGTAGGTGTACGACTGGCCGGCCTGGGCGGTGGTGTCCGTCCAGGAGGCCTGCGGCCGCTGGAAGAACAGCGAGTCGGCGGTGACCGTGGCGATCGGCGCCGCCGCGCCGTTGCGGTGGATCCGGTACGTCAGCGCGCTGTCGTCCAGGTCGAGGCTGGTGCGCCAGCGCACCTGGACCTTGCCCGGGCCGAAGCTGACCGCGCTCGCGACGGGCACCGTGGGCGCGCCCGTGTCACCGGTGGAGGCGAAGCGGGTCAGGCTCTGCTGGGCCGCCCCGTTGACGGTGGTGAACTCGCCGCCGACCCAGAGGTACCGCGTGCCGTCCTTGGCGCCGACCGTCATCACGCGCGGGCCGATGCCCTCGCCGATGCCGTCGTTGGTGTCGGGGGCCCAGCCCAGCTTGCCGACGCTGGTGGTGGGCTGTGCCAGCAGGTGGTGGCGCTGGCCGTCGGGGAACTCCCCGACGCTGGCGCAGTCGTGCGCGTGCGAGGCGCTGTACAGGACGTTCTGGTACGGCAGGACGGCCTGCGTGGCGCCCAGGCAGGTGTCGCGCCAGCGCTGGCCGAAGCCCGCGAGGTCGAGGGCGATGCGGCCGTCGAAGACGCCGCCGCCGGTGCCCTCGTTCGCGGTGTAGAAGCCGGTGTCGTCGGTGGCGATGTCCTTGACGACGGAGTTCGTCTCGATGAAGCCCGGATAGGACGTGGTGAGGGCGCCGCTGGTGGCGTCGACGACGGCCAGCGCGTGCGTGTTCGTCCCGTTGACGGTGAAGAAGTCCCCGCCGAGGAGGACGTTCTTCCCGTCCGGGGTGACCTCGACGGCGCGGCCCGGATCGTCGGCGTTGGCGGTGAAGGGCCGCAGCGCGCCGTCGGCGGTGGCGACGGCCGCGAAGCGCTGGCGGGGCTGGCCGGCGACGGTGAGGAAGTCGCCGCCCGCGTAGACGGTGTCGCCGGTGACGGCGATGGCCCGGACGGTGGCCGCGAACGCGGGGCGGAAGGAGGGCTTCACGGTGCAGGTCGCCACGTCGATCGCGGCGATGCTGGAGACCGGCGTGCCGTTGACCGCGCCGAAGTAGCCGCCCGCGTAGAGGGTCTTCTTGTCCGGCGAGAGGGTGAGCGCGCGGACGGTGGCGGTGCCGGAGCCGATCGTGAAGGACAGGTTGCAGGAGGTCGGGGCGCCGGTCGCGGCGTCGAACGCCGCGAAGTTCACCACCGGTTTCTCGCTGCCGCCGGAGCCCGCGGGCGGGCGTACGGCGGAGAACGTGCCGCCGGCGAAGACCGTGCCGCCCGCCTCCGCGAGGGCCCAGACGACACCGTTGGGCTGCCACGTGGGCAGCGCGTCGGCGGTGAAGGCCACGGGCGGGGTGACGGCCGCGGCCTGCGGGACGAGACCGAGGCCGACGACCGCTCCGGTGCCGGCCAGGGACAGGGCGAGAGCGGCCGCCAGCCCTCTGGATCTACGCATGAACCCCCCAGTTCGTCGTGCGTGGTGCTGCGCGTGCGGCGCGCGGGGTGCGCGGCGCCCGGCCGTACGCCCGCGGGGCCGCGAACGGGTGAGCGGACATACGTACGGGCGCACCTTAGGGCGAATCGTCCCGTCGGTCATCGGAATTGACCTATCGGATGCACAACGGTGCGACTTCGCCGGGCGCGACGCGTCAACCGCGCGGACCCCGGGCCACTCCTTCGCACACGGTCACCCGCCGAAAAGGCCCCCGGGCGGGGCCGTGCCCCTCTACCGTGCCCTCAGGGGACGGGTCATGGCACCGAAGGGTGGGGCGGATGGACGAAGAAGAAGACATGCGGCTGGCGAGGATGACCCCGGAGATCTCCCGCCGCACCCTCACGATGCTGCGCGGTCTCGCCGGCCTGGAGCCGCCGGAACAGGTGCCGGAGGACGCCATGATCGTCGCGGACGGGATCCTCGCCGACCACGGCACGGACGGCCTGCGCGTCCTGGTGATGACCTTGGCCGCCTGGGCGACGGCACAGATCGAGAACGTCGCCGAACTGAGCAAGCGCAGCCACGAGGCGGTGCTCGACGCGATGGAGCTGGCCTGCCTGGAGGCGAGCGCCGAAGAGTAGCGCGCCCCGGTCCGCGGCGCCCGCCGGCGGCGGGCCCCGCGGGCTCGCGCACATCCGCCGACACGCCGCGGCACCATCCGGGCCCGCGTCGGCGACACTGGGGGGAGCAGCAGGCTGCGGGGGGTCGTGATCGGAGGCCGTCGTGAGCACACCTTCCCCTATCCGCATCGCCGCCGTCCTGTCCGCCGAGTACCGGGGACGGCTGATGTCCCATGCCCGGGAGGTCAATTTCCGCGAGGGCGCGCGGATCTTCGCCGAGGGCGCCAAGGCCGACTCCTTCTGGATCGTGCGGTCGGGCACGGTGACCCTGGAGATCCCGGTGCCGGGCCACCGGGCCGCTCCCGTCGAGAGCCTCGGCCCCGGGGAACTCGTCGGCTGGTCGTGGCTGTTCCCGCCGTACGTGTGGCAGCTGAGCGCCGAGGCGATGACTCCGGTACGCGCCTACGAGTTCGACGGGCCGACCGTACGCCTGCTCATGGACGCCGATCCCGCCTTCGGGTCCGCCGTCGGGCACTGGGTCGGGCGCGTCCTCGCCGTCCGGCTCCAGCAGACCCGCACCCGGCTCATGGACCTCTACGCCCCGCGCACCGGCGCGACCCGCTGAACGCCGCGCCAAAGGTTTCAGGGTGGGTGTTCGGCCGATTCGCGCACGCGTTCCCCCACAGGTCACGCGTCCGGGACGGCTGCGGACTGCATTCATTCGCATACGATCGGTGACGAGAAATGGAGGTGCCCACGGGCGTTCCGGCCGCGGATGGGCAAGACTCCCGTCCGTTATCCGAAACGCCGACCCGAGGAGTGTTCGTAATGCGGTCCATCACCAGGAGTCTGGGGCTGACCTCCGGCGCCGTGGCGCTCACCGCCGTCACCGCGCTGGCCGGAACGGGTGCCGCCGACGCGGCGCCGGCCGGAACGCAGAGCCTGTACGCACCGTCCGCGCTCGTGGTGAGCCTGACGGCCGGTGAGGACGCCGACAGCGGTACGGTGCTGCGCGCCGCCACACTGACGTGCTCGCCGACGCCCGGCGGCACCCACCCCGCTGCGGCCGCCGCGTGCGCCGAATTACGGGCGAACGGCCCCGTACTGGACGCCCTCGCCGAACCCCGGCCGGACGTCGCGTGTACCAGGGAGTGGAACCCGGTGACGGTCACCGCGGTCGGGGTGTGGCAGGGCCGCAAGCTGAGCTACACCTACACGTTCGGCAACCCGTGCAACCTGCGCGCCAGCAACGGCGTGCTGTTCGGGATCTGAGGCGCCGCCGGCCGGAGCGTCCGGCAGGGTTCCTCCGGTCCGGGCGGGGCGGCGCCGTGCGACCGCCGCCCCGCCCGGCCGGCCGGGACCCCGGGCAACGGGGCTGTCCCGTCAGCCCAGTTCGAGGCTCGTGATCCCGTACAGGCCGGCCAGGTCGAGTTCCGGCGCCGGGCCCGTGTACATCCGGGCGGTCTCGAAGACCGGGACCAGGCCCAGTCCGGCCGCGAGCCGCGTCGCGGCGGGGTTCGCGTCGGGTACGTCCAGGGTGACCTCCCCTCCCGGGGCGTGCCCGGCGAGGCGCCGCAGCAGGGCGGCGGCCACCTCCGGCCCGTCGGCGTAGAGCGGCCCGATCCGGGCGGCCGCACCGCACGGGCGGATCACGCCGAGGCCCTCGATCCGCCCGTCCCGGACGGCGGCGAGGGCGGTGCGGCCGGGCAGTCCGGTCCACAGGGAGAGGAAGGCGTCGCGGGGCTCGGGGAAGAACCGCCGGTCGTAGGCGGCGAGCCGGGCGAAGGGGAGCGAAGCCGCGTCGACGATGTCCACGGCCCCGTCGTCACCGGGAGCGGGGACGCCCTGGTGGCGGACGTTGGTCCAGGCCGAACGGAACCCGGACGTACGGTAGTTGTCCTGCTGTTCGACGACGCCGTCCAGTCCGACGAGCCGCCCGTCGAGCCGGGCCGTCGCGGCCCGCCACACCCGCAGGCCGTACCCCCGGCCGCGCAGGTCGGGGCGGGTGATGTAGAAGCCGATGAAGCCGAAGCCCGCGCCGTAGCGGACGGCCGAGACGCAGGCCGCGGGCTCCCCGTCGAGCCGCCCGACGAGGAAGCCCTCGGGGTCGGCGGCCGCGAAGGCGAAACGGTCGGAGTCCCCCGGGTCCCAGCCTTCCTCCTCGGCCCAGGAGCGCATCAGTTCCATGTCGGCGCCGCTCGCGCCGGCGATCTCGAATCGCGTCATGTCCCGTGTTGTACCAGACCCGGACGCTGCCGGAACGGGCGTCGTGGACGCCCCGGTTCCGCCCCGGGCAGGGTCGGGGTTCAGCCCGCGCAGATGACGTCGTCGAGCTCGATCGGCCGCGAGTCGAGGCGTACGTAGGCCGTGAAGTCGGTGGTGCCTTCGGCCCAGTGGGTGGTGACGGTGGCCCAGCCGACGCCCGCCGACTGGGCGACGGTGGCCGTCCCGACACTGATGTGGAGGGGGGTGCTGCGGGAGCAGAGCAGCACGTCGGTGTCGGGCAGGTGCGCCTGCTTGTGCTTGAGCTGCCGCGAGACCAGCCGGCGGCGGTCCTGGTCGGAGGGACCGTGATCGCCGTAGAAGCCCGTGAGGAAGCGGGTGATGTCCTCGGCGGTGTGCCGGTGGTGGTGGCGGGGCACCGGGCCGGCGAGGGCGGTCGCGGGGGCCGCCGAGGCGAGCGGGAAGGACGCGCAGAGCAGGGCGAGCAGCAGGGCTCCGGGCCCGTAGGGGTTCGTCTTCATGTCCGATCTGTAGCCGCTCGCCCGCCCGGGGCCTCAGGGGCGCGGCGCGGGCTCACTCCGGTGGGGGCGCCGCGCAGGTGGTGGGGGCCGCCAAATGGGGTCGCGTCGCCGGAGGGGCCCTGCGTAGGGTCGGGACATGGGGAAGCCGCTCGTCGCAGTGTTCAGTGGGGCAGGAATGTCCACGGATTCCGGGATTCCGGACTACCGGGGGCCGCAGGGGCTGTGGCGGCGCGATCCGGATGCCGAGAAGCTCGTGACGTACGAGTACTACATGGCCGATCCGGAGATCCGCCGCCGGTCCTGGCGGATGCGCGCCGAGGTGTGGGCCGCCGAGGCGCGGCCGAACGCGGCGCACCTGGCCGTGGCCGGGCTGGAACGCGGCGGCACTCCGGTGCGGGTGATCACGCAGAACGTCGACGGGCTCCAGCAGCTCGCGGGGATGCCCGCGCGCAAGGTGTTCGAACTGCACGGGACGGCCCGGTCGGTGGTCTGCACCGCCTGCCGTGCCCGGTCGCAGACGTCCGAGGCGCTGGCCCGGGTGGCCGCCGGGGAGCCCGATCCGCCCTGCCTGGCCTGCGGCGGGATCCTGAAGACGGCCACCGTCATGTTCGGGGAGCGGCTCGACCCCGAGGTGCTGAGCCGGGCCGTCGCCGTGGCCAAGGGGTGTCAGGTCTTCATCGCCGTCGGCACGACCCTCCAGGTCCAGCCCGCCGCCTCGCTGGCCGGTATGGCGGCCGCGGCGGGGGCCCGGCTGATCATCGTGAACGCCGAGGAGACCCCGTACGACGCGCTGGCCGCCGAGGTGATCCGCGAGCCGATCGGCACCGCGCTCCCGGCCCTCCTGACCCGGATCACCGCCGGGGGCACCTGAGCCGGAGCGCGCGGGGTGTCAGCCGCCGTCGGCGGCCCGGCGCATCGCCGCGACGTCGAGCTTCTTCATGCCGAGCATCGCGGTGGTGGCCCGGGCGGCCCGCTCCGGGTCCGGGTCGGCGATCAGCTCGATCGCCTCGACGGGGGTGACCTGCCAGGACACCCCGAACTTGTCCTTGAGCCAGCCGCAGGCGACCTCCTGGCCGCCGTCGCGGGTCAGTTCGGCCCAGTAGTGGTCCGCCTCGGCCTGGTCGGCGCAGTGGATCTGGAAGGAGACGGCTTCGGTGAAGGGGAACTGCGGGCCGCCGTTGAGGCCGATGAACTTCTGTCCGTTGACCTCGAACTCGACGACCATCACCTCGCCGGCCGGGCCGGGCCCCGCCTCGGTGTAGCGGCCGATCCTGCCGAGCGTGCCGTCCTTGAAGACGGACAGGTAGAAGTCGGCGGCCTCCTCCGCGTTGCCGTCGAACCACAGACACGTGGTGAAACCCTTGGTGACCATGACTGCCTCCAGTCGCGAGCGGGCGGGACCTCCGCGTCCCCTCCACCAACAGACCGGCCCCGCGCCCGAAATTCATCGGTGGGCGCGGGGCCGGTCTTCAGGTGCACTCGTGCGGGCTACTTCCCGAGCATGCGGTCGACGACCCGCTCGGCCGCCCGGCCGTCGTCCAGGTCGCAGAACTCGGCGCGGAAGGCCTCGCGGGCGCCCGCGTACTCGGCGCCGAGGGCGTCCGCGTTGCGTACGGCCCCGATCAGGCTCGCGGAGTCCCTGAGCAGCGGGCCCGGCGCCTTCTCCTCCAGGTCGAAGGTGAAGCCGCGCAGGGTGTCGCGGTAGTGCTCCAGGTCGTACGCGAACAGCAGGATCGGCCGGTCGGTGAGCGCGAAGTCGAAGATCGCGGAGGAGTAGTCCGAGATCAGCACGTCGGCGACGAGCAGCAGGTCCGTGGTGTCGGGCCAGCGGGACACGTCGACGACGAATCCGTCACGGACGCCCTCGCGGACCTGCTCCGTCACCTTGTGGTGGCCGCGGACGAGCAGGACGTGGTCCTCGCCCAGTTCGCGCCGGGCCGCGTCGAGGTCGATCCGCAGGTCGAGCTTGTAGCCGCCGGTCCACGCGAGCCGGTTCTCGCGCCAGGTCGGGAGGTAGAGGACGACCTTCTTGCCCTCGGGCAGGCCGAGCCGGCGCCGGACCGCGGCGACGCGTCCGGCGTCGGGCAGGACCAGGGCGTCCGTGCGCGGGCTGCCGGACTCGACGACCTCGCCGTCGTAGCCGAGGGCCCGCTTGAGGACGGGCGTGGCGTACGAGCCCGGGGAGGCGAGCAGCGTCCACTGGGCGCTGTCGTGCCGCAGCCCCTCCAGTACCTCGGGGCTGGTGTAGTAGTCGTGGGTGAAGTCGTAGCCGATCTGCTTCAGCGGGGTTCCGTGCCAGGTCTGGACGACGGTCTGTCCGGGGCGGCGCCGGAAGGTCATCGGGACGCTGTCGTTGACGACGTAGTAGCGGGCGCGGGCCAGGACGTCCCAGGCCTCCAGGCTGCCGTACTGGACGGCGCGCGCGGTCGGCGGGACCTCGGCGCGGCCGTCGCGGACCAGCCAGACGTGCTCCAGCTTCTCGCCGCGGCGCACCAGCTCCTCGTGGATGGCGCGGGGGGAGTCGCCGGCGCCGTTCCCCTGGAAGACGTCGTAGACGACCAGGTCCTTGACCGGCAGGTTCCGCTGCGCCGGGTAGGTGACGTCGCGGGCGACGCGCTGCGCGTAGCGGGAGCGGTCGTGCGGGCTCAGCAGCGGGTCGGCGACGAGCGCCATCCGGTCGTGGAGGCGGGCCTCGACGCGCATCCGGCGGCCCTGGACGGTGATCGCGTGCGGTCCGGTGACCAGCGCGGGCGGGACCAGCTGGACGGGTACGCCGCGGTCGACGCCGAGCAGTCCGGCGGTGGTTCCGCCCTGGCTCACGGGGCGCAGCGTGGGCCACCAGCGGCCCTGCGGAAGGGTGGTGCGGCCCCCGTACGCCGGGGGCACGACGGGCTCGAAGGAGGCCTCGAAGCGGTCGCCGTCCCGGGTGACCGGGTAGCTGAACTCCGTGCCGTACTGGTCGTGCAGGACCAGCTCGTACGGCTCGTCGGCGGCGGACGCGGGCAGGCGGAAGCCGCCCCGCAGGGTCAGGGTGCCGTCCCGGGCGGTGACGGAGTCGACCAGCGGCGGCGGGGCCTGGACGGAGAGGATCAGGTGGCCGCTCATGCCGCGCTTGGCGAAGACGGCGCGTCCGGCGGGGTCCCCGGGCAGCGGTGCGACCAGGGCGGTGAAGCCGCCGCGCTCGTCGTGCGCCAGGGGGTGGCGGGTTCCGTCGGCGCGGACCACGGTCAGGTTCCAGGGCTCCGGGGTCCACTCGCCGCCCTGGTCGGCCGGGGCGGGCACGGCGCCGAGCCGGTCCAGCGGGAGGACCGCGGTGAAGGGGATCCGGCCGCCGGGTCCGCCGGTGGTTCCCTCGGGGGTGGTCAGCGGGAAGGTGTGGACGGTGCCGCTCGCGGCGTGCCGGGCGTGCAGGGTGGCGCCGGCGCCCACCTCGGCGGCCAGTTCGCCGGAGAGTTCCAGGGTGTCGTCGCCGAGGAGGCGTACGTCCAGGGCGCGGGCGCGGACGATCTCGACCTGGACGGTCAGGGCCCCGGAGACGGTCGGCAGGATGCGCACGTCGGGGGTGACCCAGTGCGCGGGCGGGGTCAGTCCGCTGTCGTGCTCGCCCCCCTTGAGGCGGGCCCGGTGGAGTCCTCCGGCGCCGGTGACGGCGATGGAGGTGGACCATATGCCCTCGCGCCACTTGCCGCCCGACTGGAAGACCGTGGGGTCGACGACGGCGGTGAAACCGGCCCAGTCGGCGTGCCTCAGGGCGAGGTGGGGGGCGTGGACGGTGGCCATCGGGGAGGCGACGGTGCGGGTGCTGACGACGGTGCGGCGGCGCTTGCCGCTCTCCCGGAAGACGAGCATCTTGCGGGAGCCCAGGCGGCTCTCGGCCCCCATGTGGCCGGGCAGGGCGTAGCCGCGCAGCAGGAGCTTGCCGTCGGTCCAGGAGGCGTGCTCCAGCCGGCTCACGACGCGGCGCTCGCGCGGGCCGAGGGTGAGGAGCTTGGGCGGGACCGGGGCCTGGAGGAAGGGGTAGTCGGCCTGCGGGCGGGCCAGCCCCTTGACCGGCACGCTGTAGGTGAAGTCCCGCTGGTGCTGGACGAGGGCGATGAACTCGTCGACGCGTCCTTCGCGGGCCAGGTAGGCCTTCAGCCGGTCGGCGACGGTGAGGTCGTTCCAGGGGTCGGTGCCGATCTCCCGGATGAGGCCGCCGACCTCCTTGACGAAGGCGTCGCGGAAGTCCTGGCCGCCCTCGCCGACGTACTTGTAGATGAGGGGGAGTTCCTCGCTCAGCACGTTGCGGTCGTAGTCGCGCAGGTAGCGGGCGTACTTCTCGCCGGACTTGCCGAGGAGGGCCTCGCGGACCAGGCGGACGGAGGTCACGCGGTCGATGACGGAGACGGGGTCGGTGGAGCGCTGGGTGATGGAGCGCTCGCCGGTCTCGCGGACCCGCCAGTGGTAGACCACGTCGCCGATGACGTCGACGCTCTTGGCGAAGTAGTGGGCGGGGATGCTGACGGGGGCGTCCTCGTAGAGGATGCCCTCCGGGTACCGGAAGCCGTGCTCGTCCCAGAAGCTGCGCCGGTAGACCTTGTTCCACGCGGTGCGGTCGGTGACCAGCGCCGGGAACTTGGAGATGTGGGTCTTCAGCTGGGTCTTCGCGAACGCGACGCGGTGGCCCCAGGACTGCTGCATGCCGACGGAGCGGAAGCGCCTGACGTTGCCCGCCGCGAAGTCGGAGCCGGTCTCGTCGAGGGCGTCGACCAGCCGCTGGTAGGCGTGCGGGGGCATGGTGTCGTCGCTGTCGACGAAGGCGAGGTACTCGCTGCCCTCGGAGGCGTGCCGGGCGCCCACGTTGCGGGCGGCGCCCAGGCCGGCGTTCTTCTGGAGGACCAGCCGGAAGCGTTCGTCGCGCGCCGCGAAGGCCTCCGCGATCGCCGCGCTGGTGTCGGTGGACCCGTCGTCGACGATCACGACCTCGAAGTCGTCGAACGTCTGAGCGGCGATGGACTCCAGGCACTCGTCGAGGTAGAGCTCGACGTTGTAGACGGGGACGACGATGCTCAGGCGCGGGGGCATGGGTGGCGGGTTCTCCAGCGTTTTTACTTTGTTGATGAGTTGTTGATCAGCCGATTACAGCATCTTACTCTGTAACGGGATGATAAAGTCCGCCCATCCCGGACATATCCCTGAGGGCCGCCGGGGCGGACGGCAAAGAATTCAACCGCCCGCCACCGCGCCGTCGCGGCCTTCCCGTCGGCGTCAGACTTCGAGCTCGCTCTCGATCTTCTTCAGCTGGTGGCGGGCCATCGCGAGGTTCGCCCGGCCGCGGTCGAGTGCCAGATAGAGGAAGAACCCGTCCTGGTTCCTCCCCTTCATCAGCCGGATGAGGTGGTACTGACCGCCGAGCGTGATCAGGATGTCCTCGATCTCGTCCTTCAGACCGAGCATGTCCATCGTGCGCACCTTGGCGCGCACCACGTCGGTGTTGCCGGCGGCCGCGACCGCGAGATCGAGGTCCTTG
This sequence comes from Streptomyces sp. NPDC044704, assembly GCF_056433525.1. Lineage (NCBI taxonomy): Bacteria > Bacillati > Actinomycetota > Actinomycetes > Kitasatosporales > Streptomycetaceae > Streptomyces > Streptomyces sp. NPDC044704. Next base: position 403,071 of record NZ_JBWKGY010000002.1, on the reverse strand, counting down.
CCGCCGCCGACGGTGCCCAGCGGCATGCCGCTGCCGTAGTCGACGAGTGCCGCGCCGAGCGCGCCGTCGATGGTGGTGAGGGCTTCCTTGAGGGCGGTCTCCACGTTGACCATTGGGATTCCTCTTTCTGCTGGGGCGTCGAACTGCGCCGGTTGCTTGATTGCTCTCGTTTGCTATGGGGGAAGGCGGGGGGCTCGGGGCGCACCGGTCAGGGCCCGGGGGCGCCGGTGGACGGCGCCGCGGGTCCCCGGCGGCCGAGGCTGTTCTCTATGAGCTCGGTGATGTGCAGGCTGGAGCGGCGGGCCTCCAGGTGGAGGCGTCCCACGTTCACGCGGGTCCCGGCGATCAGGGTGAGGACGGCGGCCTCGCCCGCGGCGTACGTGGCCACGTACCCGTGCTCGCCCCGTACGAGGAGTTCCCGGAAGGCGCCCTGGCCGGTGCTGTCGCTGAGCCGCTGGGCGACGCCGAGGGCGGCCGCGGTCAGCGCCGCGACGGACTCGGTCTCGGTGGCGGCGCTGTCCTGGGCCAGCACCAGACCGTCGGCGCTCGCGGCGAGGGCTCCGGTGAGCTGGGGCACCCTGGCCCGCAGCCGGAGGAGCTCGGCGAGTATCTCGGCTTCGGTCTCGGCGGGCACGGTGTTCATGTCGGCCCTCCTCCCCTCGGGCTGCCTACGGTCGAAGCGGTCGGTGCGCAGGACCGGCCGCAGCGGGAGCCTCACAGGCTTGCCTCCAGTGCGTCGCGTAGCCGGCGGAGCAGTGCCACGTCCGGGGATTGAGCCTCGGTGATCCAGTCGGGCAGGGTCGGTACCGGCGGCGGGACCGGCGGCGTCCGCGGGGTTTCGACCAGCCCGGCCGCCGCGAGTCTTCGTACGTCGAGCAGGGTGTGGAAGGCGGGCCGGCCCAGTACCCACGCGAGGTCGGCGGGGGTCCGCACGCCGTCCGCGCGCTGGAGCAGGATGCGCTGGCGGGCGGTGACCGTCTGGCCGGGCGCGGCGGGCCGGGGCACGACGGGTGCGGTGTCCAGCAGCGGGTAGGGCCAGACCGCGTCCAGCAGTTCGCGGCGGCGGCGGGTCTCGCGCTCGACGGCGGCGGCGGGCACGGAGCGGACGGAGCCGATCCAGTGGGTGGCCCCCCGGCGGAACCGGGAGGGGCCGCTGCCCGGGGAGAGCGCGAAGAACGCGGCGTCGAAGATGGCGGCGAGGTGGCATATCTCCAGCTCGCCGCCGGCCAGGCCGCCGCTGTCGACGAGGAAGCGGGCGACCTGGCGGCGGGCGCCGGCCGCGTTGACGGCCTCGTTCCAGCGTTCGGGTGCGAGGCCGCCGCCCGTCGTCAGGAGTACGTCCAGCCCGGGGGTGGAGGGACTCTCGGCGTGCACGATCCTGCCGTCCTCCAGGAAGAGGGTGCCCCGGTCGCGTAACAGGGCGCCGGTGGCGCGTTCGGCGGCGAGCCGGGTGAGCAGGGGGGATACCGCGGTGGTCATCTGAGCACCAGTCCTTCGGCCAGTGCGCGGAGCCTGTGCCGTGCGAGGGCGAGATTGCCTTCGGCCCTGTCGAGCCACAGGTGGAGGAATACGCTGCTGTCGAAGCTGGTCTCGACGAAGCGCAGGACGTGATAGCCGGTACGGGTGGTGACGATCAGGTCCTCGACGGGTGGGCCCGAGCCCGGTCCGCCGGGGTCGGCCGGTGTGCCCGCCGCGGGGGTGAACGACTCGTACTCGGCCGCCGCCCGGGCCAGTTCGGCGGTCTCGGCGGCGGTGGTCTCGTGATCGCCGACCGGCGAGTCCCCGGCGGTGCCGAGGGCCAGTCCGCTGCTCCAGTCGACCAGCGCGGCCCCGCGCGCACCGGGCAGGGCCATGGCTTCGAGCAGGCATTCGTCGATCCCGGGCACGCGGGCTCCCCTCCCGGCCGGACGTGCGGGGTGCACGGTCGTACGGCGCGACATGAGGGAACTTACTCAAGTTCCACAGTGCGAAAGGGCGTTCTGGCATTTTCCGCTGGAACATGCGCGGTAGCACGTGACAGCTTGGCCAGAACCCGTTCGTTTTTGATCAAGCGTGCGAACGCTGCTCACCCGATCCGATCATGAACGGCACGGCGCCCGCCACCGGGCCTCCGCCGGGTCCCCTCACCGGGTGCGGGTCACGAAGGCCGGGAGCGGGGCGTCCTCCACCAGGCGGCGGGGCAGGGCCAGGCCGAAGCGGTGCTCCAGGACGGCCAGGGTGAGGCGGTCGCGCTCCGGGCGGGGTTCGCCGTCCGGCCACGGGTGGGTGCCGTCCGGGGCGAGGATCCCCGCGCGCACCAGTTCGGGCAGCAGGAAGTCCGGCCGGTGGCCGCCGCGCCAGCACTCCTCGCCGAGCCCGAAGCAGCACACCAGTTCCCCGTCGCACGCGTACGCGAACTGCTTGGGCGGGTGGTCCGGCTGCGGATCGAGGTGGACGGCCTCGGCGCCCCGGGAGACCTCTGCGAGCCGCTCCGCCCCGGCGGGGATGCCGTGTTCGACGGCGAACGACCAGCCGCCCCACGCGCCGACGCGGGCCACGCCGTCGCCGTCCGCCGTCTCCGCGGCCATGCTCCAGGCGGCCGCCGCGCCCATGGGGCCGGGACGCACCCCCGGCACCGCCCCCAGCCGGGCGGCGAGTTCGGCCGGGCCGATGCCCCGGGCGAAGGTCAGGCCGACGAACCAGCCCTCCCAGCCCGCCAGCCACCGGATTCCGGTGCCGTCCTCACCGGTGCCCCCGTCGACACCGCCGTCTTCGCCGCCGCCGTCCTCGCCGTCCCGTGCCACGGCGTCCGAGATCCCCGCCCCGCCCACAGTCGCCCCCCGCGCTCGCTGCTCCCCGGCGGCACGATAGTCAGTCCGCGGGGCGCTCCGGGAGCAGACGCTCCACCATCACCCCGAGGAGGCGGTCCGTCTCGGACGCGTCCAGCATCGTCGGCGCCGTCAGGTCGTCCACGATCAAGCCCAGCATCGCGAGGTAGAGCAGGACCACGCCCTCGCGGTCCCCGGGCAGCCCGGCGTCGAGGTGCCAGGTGACGTTCGCCTCCAGCTCCAGCTTCTGGAAGCCGGCGAGTTCCGCCTGGAGTTCGGGCCGGCGGGTGCCCTCCAGGCGCAGTTCCAGCATCGCGACGTGCACGCTGCGCTCGCGCCGCATCCGCTCCAGGAGCTTCTCCAGGAGCGCCTTCGTGTCGAGCGGCCCGGCCAGGTCGGCCGGGTCGGGGACCAGCCGCTCGCGGGTCCGGTGCAGTATCTGCACCAGCAGCTGGCCGCGGTTGGCGAAGTAGTTGGAGGCGGTGCCCGTCGGGACGCCTGCCTCCGCGTCGACGGCGCGCAGCGTCAGGCCCCGCGAACCCTCACGGGCCAGGACTTCGATCGCCGCGTCGAGGAGCGCGGCGCGGCGTTGCGGGTTCTGGCGCATGGGCGGGTCCCTGGGGGTGTGGGCGGAGGGTGCGGGCGGAGGGCGTACGTGAGCACTGCATGTGCAGTGCTCAGGACACGCTAGCGGACCTGCGGGCTCCGGCCCCTCCCCACCGCCCCCTCCCCCGTGTCACGCTGCGGGTCATGGAGCGGATCATCGAGGAGATACGCGAGGACCTGGACCGCCGGATCGCCGTGGCGGCGGACCGGCTCGCCGACCGGACCCTGACCGAGGACCCCGCCTACGCCGCCCTGCTCGGGCGCGGGGAGCTGCGCGAGCGGATCCACCACACCCTCCGCCAGGCCGTCGAGGGTCTGGTCCGCGGCGCGCGGGGGCTGCCGCCGGACCTCTCCGACGCCCGGGCCACCGGCGCCCTGCGCGCCGAACAGGGGCTGCCGCTCGCCTCGTTGCACCGCGTCTACCGCGGCGGCGGGCGGATGCTGTGGCAGAGCCTCACCGAGGCGGTGGCCGCCCACGACCGGGCGGCGCTGCCCCGGCTGCTGCCGACGGCGCCCGCGCTGTGGGACGTACTGGACCGGATGTCGGACGCCGCATCGGAGGGCTACCACCGGGCCGAAGCGGAGCGGCGCGAGCGCGAACGGGAGCGCCGGGCGGCCCTGCTGGACGCGCTGCTGGACGGTACCGGGCTGCCCGCGGCGGAGGCCGCCGCCCAGCTCGGGCTGCCCGAGCGGGGCCGCTTCGCCGTGATCGCGCTGGACGGCGGCGACCCCGGCGGGTCGGCCGGGCCCAGACCCGGCGGGGCCGGCGGTGGCGCCGCCCCGCGCGTCCTGTGGCGGGTCCGCGCCGACGGGGAGACCGGCCTGGCCGAGCTGGGCCACCACCCGCTGGAGTCCCTGCGCGAGCTGCTCGACCCGCTCGGGGTGCGGGCCGGGGTGAGCCCGGTCGTGACGGACCCCCGGGAGCTGGCCGGGGCCCGCCGGCTGGCCGGGCTCGCCCTGCGCACCTCCGCGCGGCCGGCCGGTCCGGGCACCGCCCTGCTCGACGAGCGGCTCCCGGGGGCGCTGGTCGCCTCCGACGCGGAGCTCGCGGCCCGGCTGCGCCGGGTGGTGCTGGGGCCGGTACTGGCCCTGCCCCCGGAGGACTGCCGGGTCCTGCTGACCACCCTGGGCACCTGGCTGACCTGCCGGGGCTCGACGACGTACGCGGCGCAGCGGCTGTACTGCCACCGCAACACGGTCTCCAACCGGCTGCGGCGCCTGGAGCAGCTCACCGGCCGTACGCTGTCCGACCCGGCGCACGTGGTGGAGCTGGCGCTGGCCCACGCCGCGGTGACCCAGCGCGCTACGGGCGCGGCCCCGCCGGTTCCCGAGGGGCCCGGGGGTCCCGCGGTTCCTCCGGCCCGGGCCGGCGCGCCGACTCCAGCAGGTACGGCACGTCGATCACCGCGACCCCCGGGGTGAACAGCAGCCGTGCCTTGAGCCGCAGCGCGTTCTGGTTGTGCAGGGGCTGTTCCCACCAGTGCCCGACCACGTATTCCGGGATGACCACCGACAGCATGTCCGTCCCCTCGGCCGCCGCCTCGGCCTCCAGGTAGGCCAGCACCGGTCCGACGACCTCGCGGTACGGGGAGTGCAGCACCTTCAGCGGCATGCCCGGGTCGTGCTCGGCCCAGGCCAGGCGCAGCCGTTCGGCCTCCTCCTCGTCGGCGGCGACGGAGAGCGCGGTCAGGGTGTCGGGCCGCAGGCCCTGCGCGTAGCCGAGGGCCTTGAGGGTGGGGGCCTGGAGGGAGGCGACGAGGACCACCACGTGGTGGCGGGCCGGCCTGTGCGGTTTCACGCCGGGGGCGACGGCGACCTGCCGGGCGACGTGGTCGTAGTGGCGGCGGACCCCCTTCATGCCGATGAACAGCGCGGGCATGGCGATGACGACGAGCCAGGCGCCGTGGGTGAACTTCGTGAGCAGCACGATGACCAGGACCACGGCGGTCATCGCGGCACCGACCGCGTTGATGGCGAGCCTGCGGTGGATGTGGATGCGTTCCGTCTTCGGGGTGGCCGGCGAGGCGAGTTCGCGGCGCCAGTGCCGGACCATGCCGGACTGGGAGAGGGTGAAGGAGACGAAGACGCCGATGATGTACAGCTGGATGAGGCGGGTCAGTTCGGCGTCGAAGGCCACGATGAGGGCGATCGCGGCGAGGGCGAGCAGGACGACTCCGTTGGAGTAGACGAGCCGGTCGCCGCGGTTGAAGAGCTGGCGGGGCGCGTAGCGGTCCCTGGCGAGGATCGAGGCGAGCATCGGGAATCCGTTGAAGGCGGTGTTCGCGGCGAGGATCAGCACGCCCGCGGTGACGGCCTGGAGCAGGTAGAAGAGGAAGTGCCAGCTGCCGAAGGTGGCCCGGCCGATCTGGGCGAGGGCGGTGGACATCGGGGTGCCCGGGGGCAGGCCCAGTTCGGTGGGGTCGGCGGCGACGTGCACCTGGTAGGACATCGCGAGGACGGTGATGCCCACGAACATCGTCACGGACAGCACGCCCATAGCGGCGAGCGTGGTGGCCGCGTTCTTGGCCTTGGGCTTCTGGAAGGCGGGCACGCCGTTGCTGATCGCCTCGACGCCGGTGAGGGCGGTGCAGCCGGAGGCGAAGGCGCGCATCGCGAGGAACACGAGGGCGAGGCCGGTGTAGGTGCCGGTGGCGGTGATGGGCAGGTCGGCCGACTCGGCCCTGATGGTGTCCCCGGTCGCCATCCGGACTGCGGCGAAGGCGAACATCACGTAGATGACGAGGACGAAGCCGTAGGTGGGAACGGCGAAGACGCGCCCCGACTCCCGTACGCCGCGCAGGTTCATCAGGGTCAGCAGGACCACGAAGGCGACGGACAGGGCGACTTCGTGGTGGCTGAGCGAGGGGACCGCGGAGGTGATGGCGGCGACGCCGGAGACGACGGAGACGGCCACGGTCATCACGTAGTCGACGAGCAGGGCGCTGGCGGCGGTCAGGGCCGCGGTCGGTCCGAGGTTCTCGGAGCTGACGACGTACGCGCCACCGCCGCCGGGGTAGGCGTGGCAGGTCTGCCGGTACGAGGCGATGACGACCACGAGCAGGAAGACGATGGCGGCGGCCGCGTACCAGGTGAGGTGGAGCAGCGCGACTCCGCCGAGGGCGAGGATCAGCAGGATCTCCTCGGTGGCGTAGGCCACGGAGGAGAGCGGGTCGCTGCAGAAGATCGGCAGGGCGAGCCGTTTCGGCAGCAGGGTCTCGCCCAGGCGTGCCGTGTCGAGGGGCTCACCGACCAGCACGCGTTTCGGATTGATACGCCTCATTCCTGCATGATCGTCCATTTAGGCCGGTTTACCGGGGAACCTGCCCGTTCGTCCGGTCCGGTGGCGATCTTGGCGGGGCGCTGCGATGGTGATCACGTCGGCTGCCGCGCTCCAGGGCGCGAGCCGCCGCCCGAACGGAAGGAGGACGGCCGTGGACGGATCCTTCAATCTCGCCTACGACTACCCGGTGCTGGGCGCGTTCTGGACCGTGATGTGGATCTTCCTCTGGGTCATGTGGCTCATCCTGCTGTTCCACATCATCGTCGACGTGTTCCGCGACCACGAGATGAACGGCTGGCTGAAGGCCGCCTGGCTGCTGTTCCTGATCCTCATCCCGTTCCTGGGCGTACTGGTGTACGTGATCGCCCGCGGGAAGAACATGGGCAAGCGCGAGATCAAGCACGCGCAGGAGCAACAGGAAGCCTTCAACTCGTACATCCGCGAGACGGCCGGGACCCCCGGCAAGAGCACCGCGGACGAGCTGGCGAGACTGTCCGAGCTCAAGGCCAAGGGCGACCTGAGCGAGGCCGAGTTCCAGGCGGCCAAGCAGAAGCTGCTGGCCTGACGCGACCGTCCGCGACCGGTGAGGGGCCGGCCCGGGAGGGCCGGCCCCTCACATCTTGGCCGCCGCGCTGCGGATGGCCTCGCGGATGCGGAAGTAGGTGCCGCAGCGGCAGATGTTGGCGATGGCGTCGATGTCCTCGTCCGTCGGCTCGCTCGTCCGCTTCAGCAGGGCGACCGCGGCCATGATCTGGCCGGGCTGGCAGAAGCCGCACTGGGCGACGTCCTGTTCGAGCCAGGCCTCCTGGACGGGGTGCAGCCGGTCCCCGTCCGCCAGGCCCTCGATGGTCGTCACCGTCTTCCCCGCGCAGGCGGAGACCGGCACCACGCAGGGGCGTACGTCCACCCCGTCGAGGTGGCTGGTGCAGGCCTTGCAGACGTCCACCCCGCAGCCGTACTTGGGCCCGTTGACGCCGAGCATGTCGCGGAGCACCCACAGCAGGGGCAGGTTGTCGGGGGCGTCGACGGTGACGCTCCGCCCGTTGACGGTGAAGGTGTGCGAGGGCACGGCGTACTCCAGCGGTTAGCGCGGGTAGGGGGTGAAGTCGACGTCGAAGTCGAGGGGGAAGCTGCGCGGCTTGGAACCGGTGGCGCGGGCCCAGGCGTTGGCGATCGCGCCGACGGCGGCCGGCACTCCCAGCTCGCCCGCGCCGCCGGGCTCCGAGCCGGTCGCCGGGAGCACGAAGACGCGCACGTCGCGGGGGGTGTCGCGCTGCTGCGCCCAGTGGAACTGGCTGTAGCTGCCCTCCAGCGGGAGGCCCTTGTCCAGGTGCAGACCGGCCCGCAGGGTGGTGGAGATCGCGTCGGTGAGACCGCCGATCATCTGTGCCTCCAGCCCGCGCGGGTTGACGGGCAGGCCCACGTCGACGGCGATGACCGCCTTGGTGACGCGGACCCGCTCCGGATCCCGGGTGTCGATCTCCACGAGGCAGGCCGTACGGGACTTGTACTCCTCGTGGAAGGCGATGCCCTGCGCGCACCCGGCCGGCATCGCGCGGCCCCACTCGCCCTCGGCGGCCGCCTTGTCGAGGACGGCGCGCTGGGCGTCGCTCTTCAGGAAGGTCCGGCGGAAGCGGTAGGGATCCTTCCCGGTGGCCGCGGCGAGTTCGTCGACCACGATCTCCTCGGCCCCGCGCGTGTTGGCCGAGTACACGGAACGCCAGGACGCGGTGGGGATGCCGGTCGGCACCTCGGTGAGGGCCTGGGTGGTGAGCCCGAAGTGGTACGGGGACTTGACCGTGGTGAGGAACAGCGTCTGGGCGAGGGTGGCGTTGCCGATGCCCAGCGGCAGGCTGGCCGCCGTGGCGGTGATGATCTCGCCGAGTCCGTGCCGGAAGTCCGTCTCGGCGGCGGCGACCCGGTGCTCGAAGCTCAGTACCTCGCCCAGCAGGTGGGTGGCCCGGATCCGGTGGTGGGTGGCGGGCCGCATCCGGCCGTGCCGGGTGTCGTCCACCCGGGTCCACATGAGCTTCACCGGGCGGCGGCAGGCCTTGGAGATCCGGGCGGCCTCCAGCGCGGCGTCGAAGAACAGCCGGCGGCCGAAGGAACCGCCCGCCTGGACCACGTGCACCTTCACCTTGTCCAGCGGGAGCCCGAGGTCGGCGGCGATGGTCTGGCGCGCGACGATCGGGGACTTGAGCCCGGACCAGATCTCGGCGCGGTCGTCACGGACGTCGGCGATCGCGGAGTTGGTCTCCATGGGAGCGTGGCTGACGAAGGCGAAGTCGAACTCGGCGTCCACGTACGGGGTGAGCAGCGGCGGCACCAGCAGCGGCGGGGTGGCGGCGCGCAGCTTCGTACGGATCTGGGCGTCCGACAGCTGGTCGGCGGGCCCGGGGCCCCAGGTGACCTGGAGGGCGGCCTTGGCGTCGAGGGCCTGGCCGAAGGTCTCGGCGACGACGGCGACGCCGGTCGGGACGGTCACCACCTCCAGGACCCCGGGCATGGCCCGGACCGCGGCGAGGTTGGCGACGGCCCGCACGCTGCCGCCGAGGGTGGGCGGGCGGCGCACCACGCAGGGCTTGGCGCCGGGAACGTCGAGGTCGAGGGTGTAGCGCTGGGCGCCGGTGACCATCGCGCGGGCGTCGATCCGGCTGGTCGGAGTGCCGACCAGGGTGTGCTTCGCGGCCGGCTTCGGGGCGGCGCCGAGGACGGTCAGTCCCGGGGCGGCGGCGGCCACGGCGAGGCTGCCGTAGCCGGCGGTGCGGCCGTCAGGGGCGCGCACGGTGCCGTTCGCGGTGGCCAGGCGGGAGGCGGGCAGGCTCCAGCGCTCGGCGGCGGCCGCGACGAGCCGGGCGCGGGCGGTGGCGGCGGCCTGCCGGACGGGCCCGTAGAGGGAGCGGATGGAGTTGGAGGAGCCGGTCAGCTGGTTGAAGAGCAGCTCGGGGCGTGCGTCGTCCAGCTCCACGCGGACGGCGTCCAGCGGGGTGTCGAGCTCCTCGGCGACGAGCATGGCGACGGCGGTGGTGAGACCCTGGCCGACCTCCTCGCGCGGCAGCCGGAAGCGGACGGTGCCGTCCGTCTCCACGACCAGGGCGAGCAGGGCGGAGGTGGGCGCTCCGGCCAGGATGAACAGGTCCCCGAGGTCCACCAGGTCGGCGATGGCCGGCAGGCTCGGGATCACGGCGTGGGCGGGCTGCGGTGCGACGAGATCGGCGCCGGCGCGGGTGACCAGGGCGAGCGTCGGCGCCGCGACGAGGTGGGTGAGGAAGGAGCGGCGGCTGCGTCCGGCCGCGCGGCCCTGTTCGGTCATGTCGTCGTGTCCCCAACCCCTGCCCGGGCCCGCCGACGCGGACCGCCCCCGGCTCGTTACCGGCACGTAGCGTAGCGATCACGGGGTGAGCTGGGAAGCGGGAGGCGGAACCGGTGTCCGGTGGTGCACGTCGTCACCCCGGGGGGTCCTTCGTTCGGGGGTTAACCCGGAGGAGCAGCGGCCGTCCCGGGAAGCGGGCGCGCTCGCGCCCCCGCTCGCACAACTCGCCCGTACGAGCGAACCACCACCCCCGGAAGACCGGTTTCCGGCCGGACGCGGGGGCCCCGGACCGGATTCGTTCGCACACGGCAGGAGGCCCCGGCTCGCCGGTGGCATATGCCCCGAGCAAGACCGTTACGGATGTTGCCAAACGCCTTACAGCCCAACTCCCGCTGTGCAACAGTCGTAACCGGTCCTTCTTTCAGACCTGGCCGTGCCGCGCCTGTATCGGAGTTCTCATGCCGTCCCACCTGTACGCGGACCTTCCCGCGCAGCCGCCCGAGCCCGGGTCGGTGGACGCACTGATCTCACAGACCCGCCGGCTGCGGGGCGAAGTGGACGCGGTGCGCCGCGACACCGTCGTGGACGACGACGACGCCCAGGGCCGCTGGCAGCGCGCTCTGTGCGACCTCGCCGTACACCACCTCGACGACCTCGGCCAGCACCTCGGCCAGCTCAAGGAGGGCCTGCCGCCCGCCCCCGAGCCCCTCGAACTGCCCCACGCGGCCCCCGAGCCCACCGCCGAGGACCGCCAGACGCGCGTCGGCAGCGCCGAGTGGAACCTGCTGACCGACGAGGTGACCTGGTCCGAGGAGCTCTTCCAGATCTTCGGCCGCTCCCCCGAGGCGGGCGCGCTGCCCCTCGACGAACTGGGCTCCACCCTGTTCTCCGAGGACCAGCCGACGCTGACCGCGATGGTCACCGACTGCCTGGTGGACGGCAAGCCGATAGACGGCGAGTTCCGCATCGTCCGGGCCGACGGCCGGGTACGGACGCTGCACATGAGGGGCGAGCCGGTCCTCGACTCCGACGGCTGCACGGCCTCCATGTGGGCCGTGCTGCGGGACGTGAGTGAACTGCGCAGGAGCCAGCGGGCGGTACGCGAGTCGCGTGACTCGCTCCAGCGCCAGCGGGAGATCGCGCAGACCGAGCACCGGCTGGCGGTCGAGCTGCAGGAAGCCGTGCTCCCCCCGTGGCGCGGCTCCCTGCGGTTCCCGCACGACAACGCCGGCGCGATGGACGTGGCCGCGCACTACCTGCCCTCCGCGACCAGTGCCCTGATCGGCGGAGACTGGTACGACGCCCTCGAACTCCCCGACGGGCGCTCCCTGCTGACGGTCGGCGACCTGACCGGACACGGGGTCAGCGCGACCTCCGGCATGGCGATGATGCTCGGCGCCCTGCGCGGCATGGCCATGGCCGGCATCGAGCCGGGCCCCCTCATGGGCTGGCTCAACCAGCTGCTGGAAACCTCCGTACAGCCCGCGCTCGGCTCCGCCGTGTGCTGCCGCTACGATCCCGCCCGGCGCGTCCTGTCCTGGGCCCAGGCCGGCCACCCCGCTCCCCTGCTGTTCCGCCGGGGACAGGGGCGCTCGCTGCTGCCGCCGGAAGGCGTCCTGCTGGGAGCCACCTCCGGGGCGGTGTACGGACAGGCCGAGGAACGCCTGGAGGCGGGCGACGTACTCGTCCTGCACACGGACGGACTGACCCCGCGCAGCATCGAGTTCAGCCGCGCGGACGGCACCGAGCGACTGCTGGCGCTCGCGCCCCGGTTCTCCGCGGCCCGGTCCGCGCGGGACTGCGTGCGGATGGTGACGGAGGAGTTCGGCGAGAGCGAGCGCGAGGACGACGCCTGCGTGCTGGTCGCCCGGATCGGCGGCTAGTACGGGACCGGTCCGACGGACCGGCGGCGTCACGGGAACCGCAGGGTCACGGGATCGCCGGAACGGGATCAGGGGAATCGGGGGCCGCGCCGGAAGGCGCGGCCCTTCTCGTCCCCGCCACGGCACACCGGCGGCCCCTCAGACCCCGGTGCCGCGCGGGGCGCGCGGCGCCGGGCCGTCGGGGAGGGCCAGCTCGATCTCCTCGCGCAGGTCCTCGATGCGCGCGTACCCGGCGTACTGGCCGGTGAGCCGGTACATCTCGCGCAGCCGGTCCCAGGTGCGGTGCGAGGAGGTCTCGTTCATCGAGACCAGGGCGAGGCGGGCGTAGCGGTCGGCCTGTTCCGGATCGTCGGCGATGAAGCAGGCCGAGGCCATGGAGATGTAGTCGAAGATCTGCGAGCGCTGGTAGCCGTCACCGCGCAGCCGCAGCGCCTCCCTGGCGTGGCGCGCGGCGACCGGCGCGGCCGTCGCGTCGTGGTCGGCGAGCGTCCGGTACGCCAGGGCCTGCATGCCGTGCAGGTCCGCCTCGTCGAAGTGCTGCATCCACGAGGGCGGCGGGACGTCGCCCTTGTCGGAGACGAACAGGTCCTCGGCCTCGCCCAGCGTGCGCCGCATGGCCTGGCCCTTGCCCATGGCCGCCTGCGCCCAGGCCTCGATGGTGTGGAGCATGGCCCGGGTGCGCGGCAGGGTCTGTTCCCCGGAGCCCGACTGGGCCAGCTTCATCAGGTCCAGGGCCTCGTGGGGCTTGCCCAGGTGCACCATCTGGCGGGCGGCGCGGGACAGTGCCTCGCCCGCCCGCGGGCGGTCCCCGCCCTCGCGCGCCGCGTGGGCGGCGATGACGAAGTACTTCTGGGCGGTGGGTTCCAGGCCCACGTCGTGGGACATCCAGCCGGCCAGTACCGCGAGGTTGGCCGCCACCCCCCACAGCCTGCGCTGCAGGTGGTCGGGGTGGTGGTAGGCCAGCATGCCGCCCACCTCGTTGAGCTGGCCCACCACGGCCTTGCGCTGGAGCCCGCCGCCTCTGGAGGCGTCCCAGGCCCGGAAGACCTCGACGGACCGTTCCAGGGCCTCGATCTCCTGGGAGCCGATCGGCGCCGCCTCGTAGCGGTCGTAGCCCGCCGGATCGGCGTGGTGGGCGTCTCCGCCGAAACTCCGGGCCTCCTTGGCGGTGGCGGGGTCGGTGTGCAGCCAGTCGTACATGGCGTTGCTGAGGGCTGAGCCGGCGGTGAGCGCGGCTCCCGCGCCCATCAGGCCGCGACGGTTGAGCATGAGGTCCATTCCCGTGAATTCGGTGAGGACCGCGGCTGTGCGTTCGGGCGCCCAGGGCACTCCGTCGGGGTTCTCCTTCGCCCCGTCCGGCTGCCGTTTCGAGGTGCGCCGCTGCCGTACGAACCCGAGGTCCTCGATGGTCACGACACGACCGAGCCGCTCGGTGAACAGGGCTGCCAGTACGGTGGGAACCGGTTCGCGGGGGGTCTCCCCCATGTCGATCCAGCGCCGCACCCGCGAGGTGTCGGTGGCCAGCTGGTGGTGGCCCATGGCGGCCGCCTGCCGGTTGACCATCCTCGCGAGTTCGCCCTTCGACCAGCCGGCGAGGCCGAACAGGTCGTTCAGGCGGGTGTTTGGTCCCTTGATCACGTCAAGCCCCCAGGTTCTCGGCTGAGTTGACAGTAACCCCCCGTCAGGTGCCCAGCGACTATTCGCCAGGCTTCGCCAGGGCACGCCCGATGGTTCGCCACCTGCCGCCCGGTGTCAGGTAGGAATGCGCCTCCCCGACCCGGTCACCGGCGGAACTCCCCAGGGTGAAGCCGGGATCGGCGGGGTGGCGTACGCAACTCGTCGGCGCACGAAGGGAACCGTAAACGCCATGTACGCAGCAACGTCCTCCGTGTCCGCCCCGGTCCGGCCGCACCGCACGCTCCAGGCGGGCGGCGGCCCCTACCTCGACCCCGGCCGGCCGCCGGCCCCGGCGCAGGGCGCCGTGCGGGCCCGGCGCCTGCCGGGGGCCGGGTCACAGCCGCTCAGCGGAAGGATCGACCTGTCGGGGCCGCAGGGGGCGCAGCTGCGCACCGCGCTCGCGTCGGTGCAGCGGATCTGTCCGGAGTTCGCGCCGGTCCAGGTGCTGCGGCGCAGCGGCCGGTCGGTCCTCCTGGTGGGGACGACCGGACGGATGACCGCCGTCGCGAAGGTTTTACTGGACCATTCGCCCGAGTGGCGCGAGCGGTACCGGCACGAAATAGCGACGTACCGGGCGTTCGTCCGGCACCGCCCGCCGGTCCGGGTACCTCGGCTGATCGCCGCCGACCCGGAGAACTGCGTACTGGTCGTCGAGCGGATGGCGGGCCGGGTCGCGGCGCTCCAGCGGCATCCGGTGGAGGCCCCGCCGCGGCCCGACCTGCGGGCGGCGCTGGGCGCGGTGTGCCGGGTGAACCAGTGGCGTCCGCCGGCCGAGCTGTTCGGGCACCCGGTGGACTACGCGCGGCGGATCGCGCGGGACCACCAGCTGGGGCTGCTGACCGACCGGGACTTCGGCGACCTGCAGAAGCTGCTCCACGGGCTGCGGCCGGCGAGCATCCCGTGGCAGTTCAACCACGGTGACGCCCTGCTGTCGAACCTGCTGCTGTCGCCGGCCGGACCGGTGCTCCTCGACTGGGAGCACGCGGGCTGGTACCTGCCGGGCTACGACCTGGCGACGCTGTGGACGGTGCTGGGTGACGCCCCCGCGGCGCGCAGCCAGATCAGCCGGCTGGCCCAGTCGGCCGGCCCCGCGTCCCGGGACGCCTTCCTGGTGAACCTGATGCTGGTGCTGACCCGGGAGATCCGGATGTCGGAGACGGCCGTGCAGCGGTCGATGCTGGCGACCGCCCCGAGCCAGCCGTTGCCCGCGGGTGCCCTGTCCTCGGGCGAGGAGCAGCGGCTGCTGCTCCGCCGCCTCCACGACGACGCCGGGATGGCCCGCAGAGCCGTCCGCGCGGCCGTCGGCACGCGCTGACTCCGGCGCCCGGAGCCCCGAACGGCGATCCCGTGTCCCGCACACCCGGTGTGCGGGGCACGGGATTCCGTGCGTTCGGGGCCCGGGCCGGCGGCGGGCGGGGCGGGCGCGTGACTTGACATCACATGATCCCCCGAACACCTTTTCTGACTAAGCATCAGAAATGCTGGAGCCGCCCCCTTCCTCCCCGCCGCTGGAGCCCGCCCATGACCGACAGCCCGGAAGTTTCCCGCTCCGCCCTCCCCTCCCGCCGGACCGTCCTCGCCGGGACGGGGGCCGGGGTGCTCGCCGCCACGGTGCTTCCGGGAGCCGCCGCGCGGGCCGACGGGACCCCGCTCGGCGAGTACGACGTCGTCGTGGTCGGGTCGGGGGCGGCCGGGATGACGGCCGCCCTGACGGCCGCCAGGCGTGGCCTGAGCGTGGTGGTGGTCGAGAAGGCCCCGACCTTCGGCGGTTCCGCCGCGCGCTCCGGCGCCGGGATCTGGCTGCCGAACAACTCGGTGATCCTGGGTGCCGGAGTCCCGGACACCCCGCAGAAGGCGGCGACGTACCTCGCGGCGGTGGTGGGGCCCGAAGTGCCGGCCGACCGGCAGCGGGCGTTCCTCGCCAACGGGCCCCGGATGCTGGACTTCGTCATGGCGAACAGTCCGCTGAGGTTCCGCTTCATGGACGGGTACAGCGACTACTACCCGAACCTGCCGGGCGGGCTGCCGAACGGCCGCTCGATCGAGCCGGACGAGATCGACGGGAACGTCCTGGGCGCCGAGCTGGCGCACCTGAACCCGGCGTACATGCCGGTGCCGGCCGGGATGGTGGTGTTCAGCCAGGACTACAAGTGGCTGAACCTGGCGGCGGTCAGTGCGAAGGGGCTCGCGGTGTCCACCGAGTGCCTGGCCCGGGGCGCGAAGGCGGCCCTGCGCGGGGAGAAGCCGCTGACGATGGGCCAGGCCCTGGCCGCCGGCCTGCGCGCCGGGCTCCAGCGGGCGGGGGTGCCGGTGTGGCTGAACACCCCGCTGGTGGACCTGGTCCAGGAGGGCGGCGCGGTGACGGGCGTGGTGGTGGAACAGCAGGGCGTACGGGGCGTCGTGCGGGCCCGCAAGGGGGTGGTCGTCGGCTCCGGCGGCTTCGAGCACAACGCGCAGATGCGGGCGCAGTACCAGCAGCAGCCGATCGGCACCCAGTGGTCGGTCGGCGCGAAGGAGAACACCGGCGACGGCATCCGGGCCGGCCAACGGGCCGGGGCGGAGCTGGCGTTGATGGAAGACGCCTGGTGGGGGCCGTCGATCCCGCTGCCCGGGGAACCGTACTTCTGTCTGGCGGAGCGGACGCTCCCCGGCGGCTTGATCGTCAACCGGGCGGGCACCCGGTTCGTGAACGAGGCGGCGCCGTACAGCGACGTGGTGCACGTCATGTACGACAAGGACCGGGGCGCGGCGGGTTCGCACATCCCGGCGTGGCTGATCGTGGACCAGAACTACCGCAACCGGTACCTGTTCAAGGACATCCTGCCGACCCTGCCGTTCCCGGACTCCTGGTACGAGGCGGGAGCGGCGAAGAAGGCCTGGACGTGGGACGCGCTGGCGGGCCAGATCGGGGTTCCGGCGGCCGCGCTGCGGGCGACGCTGGGCCGGTTCAACGCCCAGGCGTGGAACGGCACGGACCCGGACCACCACCGGGGCGACAGCGCGTACGACCACTACTACACGGACCCGGGCGTGCACCCGAACTCGTGTCTGGCGCCGGTGTGGGTGCCGCCGTTCTACGCGTTCAAGATCGTGCCCGGTGACCTGGGCACGAAGGGCGGCATCGTCACGGACGCGCGGGCGCGGGCGCTGCGGCCGGACGGCTCGGTGATCCGGGGCCTGTGGGCGGCGGGCAACGCGAGCGCGGCGGTGATGGGGCACAGCTACGCGGGGGCGGGATCGACGATCGGGCCCGCGATGACGTTCGGCTACGTGGCGGCGAACGACATCGCGGACGCGTGACGCGGGCCGTGCCCCCGAGGGCTCAGCCCTGCTGGAACAGCTCGGCGGGGAGCGGCTTGAGCAGCGCGTAGAGGTCGTCGGTGATCGGCCGGTCCCAGCTGGCGATCGTCACGAGGACGTTGTCGCTGCGGTCGAACTGCACGCAGGAGATCCGGCTCTCGGAGAGCTTGACCTTGCGGACGATGAGGAGGTTGTCGCCCTGCATGACGGGGCAGTCCTCCGAGCCGGTGACCTCGACCTCTTCCTCGTTCTCGAGGGCGTCGAGGAGCTGGGCCACCTCGAAGGGGACCTCGCCCTCGGCGAGGTCCCGGGCCGGGGACCCCTCGGGGAGGTTGCCGATGATCATCGCGGGGCCGCGGCCGCCGAACAGGTCGTAGCGGAGGAAGACGCCCTGGCAGCTGCCGTCGGGGGCGGGCAGGAGCCCGGCCCCGAGGTTGCCCGGCCAGTCCCCCGGGTCCATGGCCAGGACGTCGAAGTCCGGGCCGGCGGGTGTGGCGGCGCGGTGGCGGCGGAGGAAGGACATGCCGCCATGGTACGTGGCCGCACGCGTTTTCCGGCGCGGGGGCCCCGGGGGCCCGGCCGGCCCGAAGATCGCGGACCTGCGGAGTACGGGGCCTCGCGGGAATCGGCTCCTTACCCGGCGACTCGGGCGTCGTGATCGGCCAGGGGGACGGCCTAGACCGGCGGCACCAGGGTGAACCAGTGGTCGAGCAGCGGGGCGTCGCCGGTGACCTGCAGCCGGGCGGCGGGCAGCCGCTGCCAGAGGAAGAGCGCCAGGTCCGAGGCGGTGCCCTCGGCCTCGACGGCCACCGGGCCGGTGCCGTCCGCTTCGGTGCGGACCTCGTCGCCGGTGAATTCCACCGTCCAGGATCCGGGGCCGTCGGTGCGGCGGAAGCGGTAGCGCTCGCCGGCGCCGGCCGGGGCCGGTTTCCAGCCGCGGCGGGCCGGGGCCATCACCTCGAAGGTCTGGGCCACGGCGTCCGCGGCGAGGGCGGGGTCGAGGGGGGCGGGGTCGCCGGTGACGGTTTCGGCGTCCCAGCGGTGGACGGCCTGTTCGATGGTCTGCATGCGGGCCCAGAATCCGCTGGTGCGGTCGGGGGACCAGGTCCATACGGGTACGTCCGGTCCCAGCTCGCTCAGGGCCCCTGCCAGGTCCGCGGCGGCGGCCGCCGACCAGTCGAGGAGGGCGTCGGGGACGGGGCCCCGGTTCGGGGTCCGGTCGGGCATCGGCCAGGCCGCGCGCACGGCCGGGTCGGCGGGGATCGCGTAGAGGGAGAGGTCGCTGGGGTCGGGGGCCGCGGTGAGCTTGCCGCGCAGGACGTGCGCGAGGTATCGCTGGACCCCGCCGAGGTGGCCGACGAGGTCGGAGAGGGACCAGCCGGGGCAGGACGGGACCAGCGGGGCCTCCCGTCCGCCTGCGGCGGCGCGGCGGACGGCCTCGTCGAAGGCGGCGGCCTCGCTCCGGAAGAGGGTGAGCCGGGTCAGGTGATCCATGGGGATCACCCTTCCCGTCACGTACCGGGGTGATTCACCTTGCGCCACGGGCGAACGCCGCGAGCGCGTCGGCGAGTCCGGCGGGGTCCGTGCCCAGTTTCCGGCAGACGGCGGACAGTTCGGGTCCGGCCCGGTACGGGGATCCTCCGATCACGGCCCTGGCGGTGCCGAGTTCCTCCGGGGTCGGCTCGTCCTCCCAGGAGGAGCCGCAGGGCAGGTCCCCGCCGAGGGCGAGCAGCCGGTCCGTGACGGTGGCGGTCAGGGCGTCCGCCCCGCATTCGCGGCTGGTGAGCAGCGCGCGGGTGAGGACGGCGCGGTCCCGGGTCTCGGTGCCGAGGGCGGCGAGCGCGAGGGCCAGTTCGTAGCCGGCCGGGGAGGCGGCGAGCAGGGTGACGGCCTCTTCCAGCAGGGGGCGCCGGTCCTGCGGCGCGGCGACCTCCGCCGAGACCCGCAGGGCCTGTCCGATGCCGGAGGGGGCGCCGAAGGCCCGGGCCCGGCGGACGGCTCCGGCGGCGAGCGCCCTGGCCCTGGCGGGGTCGTCGGGTTCGACGGCGCGGGCCAGGTGCAGCCGCCAGGGGCACCAGGAGGGGTTCTGGATGCCGCGCGGGGTGAGCCGCCGGTCCACGGCCTCCAGTTCGGCGGTGGCGGCCTTGCGGTCGCCGCGGGCCAGCAGCAGTTCGGCGTACACGGTCTGGGAGTCGGGGAAGACCACGGCGGCCGGGAAGGGTTCCCCGTACTCGTGTTCCCGTGCCAGTGCCCAGGCCTCGTCGGTCCGGCCGCGGGCGATCAGGGTGGTGACGAGGATGGCGATGGCGTACCAGTGCACGGGCGTGCGGCGGCCCACGCGTTCGGCGAGTCGGAGTCCGGTGCGGGCCAGTTCCTCGGCCTCCACGAGGCGGCCGCGGCGGTAGCGGACGTAGCCGCGCAGGCTGTGGGCGAAGGACAGGTGGGCGCCGTGCCAGCCCTGGCGTTCGAACTCGGCGGTGCCCGCCTCGAAGAGTTCCTCGGCGCGGCCGGGCCGGTCGGCGTACATGTGGACCATGGCGGCCAGGACCGGGACCTCGAAGCCGCGGTCGGCGTAGGCCCAGCTGAAGTGCTCCTCCAGGACCCGTCCCGCGTGGTGCAGGCCCACGGCGACGGGTTCGCCGCGCAGGCAGGCGTCCCAGGCGCGCAGGCCGATGACGTACCGCTCGGTGAGGTCGCGGCCGGTGAGGTGGTCGGCGAGTTTGGCGAGGCGGCGGGAGCGGGCCGGGGAGTCGGGTTCGGCGGCGTTGAAGGCGTCCCACATGAACTGTTCGGACTGCAGGCGGAGCCGGGCGCGGGCGTCCTGGGTGTGCGGGATCTCCCGGGCGAGGAGCTCGGAGGCTTCGGCGAGGTGGTCGCTGTGGGCGAGGACCTGGGCGAGGCGGATGACGATGCCCTGGCGCAGGGCCGCGTCGTCGAAGGGTTCGGCGAGGGCCGCCCGCAGGTGGTTGACGGTGTTCGCCGGTTCGGTGAGCAGGGAGGCGCAGCCCAGTTCGTAGAGCACGGCGGCGCGTTCGTCGAAGTCCGGGGGTTCCTGGAGGGCGCGGGCGAGCTGGCGGCGGGCGGCTTCGGGGGCTCCGGCCCGGAGGTTCTCGGTGGCGGCCTCGCGCAGGGTGCGCACCACCCAGGGGTCGTTCTCCGGCTGGGTTTCGAGGAGGTGGCGGGCGGCGGCCGAGGGGCCGAGTCCGGCGTCGACGACCGCGGCGGCGGCCTTGCCGTGCAGGGCGACGCGCAGGGCGTCGGGGATGGCCCGGTAGATGGAGGTGGCGATGAGCGGGTGGACGAACTCCAGTCCGGTGCCGTCCTCTTCGCCGGCCGCGGAGAGGATGCGGGCGTCGCGGAGCCGGGCGGTGGCGCCGGCGGCCTCCTCGGCGCCGAGACCGGCGACGCGGGCGGCGATCTGCTGGGGGATGGCGGTGCCGAGGACGGCGCAGGCCCAGGCGAAGCGGACGGTGGAGGGGCCGAGGCTGTGCAGGCGGGCGACGAGGCCGCTGCCGCGCTGGGCGGCGGCGAGGTCGCGCAGCAGCGGGGCGCTGGCCTCGACCGGGGGCAGTCCCTTGTCGCGGACCTTGACGGTGAGTTCGACGGCCTCGAAGGGGTTTCCGGTGGTGACGGCCCACGCCTCCCGGCAGAAGGCGTCGTCGGCGTGCTCGCCGACCGCTTCGCGCACCAGTGTGGAGACGGCGGCGGCGCTGAGCGGGGCGAGGGTCAGCGGGCGCTGTCCGGCCCGGCCGGGCAGGGTGCGGAAGGCCTCGGCGTGCGCGGGCAGTTCGTCGGGCCGGTAGGCGACGACGAGGAGCAGCGGGAGGTGTTCGGCGCGGGGGGCGAAGGCGGCGAGCCAGCCCAGGGATTCGGGGTCGGCCCAGTGGGCGTCGTCGAGGACGAGGACGACGGGGGGCAGTTGGACGGTGAGGTGGGTGAGGACCCAGTCGAGTCCGTCGCGCAGGCCCTGGGGGTCGGGGGCGGCGCCCTGGGTGGGGGCGCAGAGGCCGAGGGCGGGGCCGACGATGGCGTACCAGCTGCCGAGGGCTTCGCGGAGGGCGGTTTCGGAGCGGCCGGCGAGGCGGGGCTGGATGAGCTGGCGGGCGACGTGGAAGGGCTGGCTCTGTTCCTGTTCGCCGCCGCGGGCGGCGAGCAGGGTGCAGTCGCGGGCCAGGGCCCGGCGGCGTACTTCGGCGAGCAGGGTGGTCTTGCCGAGTCCGGCCGGGCCGGAGAGGGCGAGCAGGGCTCCGCCCGCGTCGGGTCCGGCGTCGGTGAGCCGGTCGAGGGCCTCGTCGACGGCGACGAGTTCCGCTTCCCGTTCGAAGATCGTGCGCCGTGTGCGGGTCCGGCGTTCCGTCATGGCTGGTACCCCCCAGGCCTGTTCGGGGCATCAGCGTACGCCCGCGCACGCGCCGGGGAGGGCCTGCGGTCGGGAAAGATCGGAATGTTTTCCGGATTTCCTTATTCCGCCGAACGGGTGGCGAGTTCCTCCAGTACGGAGACGGCTTCGGCGGCCCGGTCGGCGGCCACGAACAGGTGGTCGTGGTGGTAGCCGGCGATCACGTTGCAGCTGAGTCCGTGGGCGGCCAGTTCGGCGGCGAAGGCTCCGGTGAGGCCGACCGCGTCGAGGGCGGAGTGGATCCGCAGGGTGATCCAGCCGGCGGTGTAGTCGTAGGCGAGCGCGGCGGCGTCGGCGTCCTCCTGGCGCAGGACCAGGGTGAGGCCCTCGGGTTCCAGGACGGTGGCGACGGGGGTGAGGCCGTCGGGGACCCGCGCGGACGCGGGGAGGGTGCAGAAGACGTACCGGCCCTCGTTCAGCTCGGGCCGCATGCCGCTCAGCAGTTTCCGCAGGTCGCTCTCTCCGCTCATGCGCCCACCCTACCTATCATCCCGATATGACCGAATCGGCGGCCCCGGCGGCGAACGAACCGGGCGAGCGGCACGCCTCCTGGCTGGAGCTGTTCTTCGACCTGACGGCGGTGGCCGGGGTCGCCCAGCTGGCACACCTGCTGCACGGCGGGCCGGACCGGGCCGATCTCGCCCTGTACACGGTGATGTTCCTGGCCTTCTGGACGGGCTGGATGCTGTTCACGGTGTACGGGAACGTCACCGGCGAGCAGGCCCGCACCCGCACGGTCCTCGTGGGGATGTTCGGGATGGCGGTGATGGCGGCCTCGGTGCACGGGGTGCGCGAGGACACGGCGTGGGCCTTCGCCCTCGCCTACATCCTGGTGCGGTCCCTGGCCGGCAAGGCGTGGGGGCGGCGCGGGGAGTACGTGGCCGACCTGCCGATCACCCAGGTCGGGCTGGGGCTGACGCCGTGGGTGGTGTCGATGTGGTGCGACGGGACGGTCCGGTACGCGCTGTGGGCGCTGGGGCTGGCCGTCGACCTGGCCGTCACGTTCGCGTTCTCGGCGCGGAGGGTGGCGGCGCGGGTGGACAAGGAGTACGCCGGGGCCGCGGCTCGCGGACGACGGCCGCGCGCGGCCGTGACGGACGCACCGCACCTCGGGGAGCGGCTCGGCCTGTTCGTGCTGATCGTGCTGGGCGAGGCGATCGCGCAGATGGTGGCCGCCGCCTCGGTGGCGGAGTGGGACTGGGCGCTGTACGGGGTGGGCGTGGGGGCCTTCGTGCTGCTGCTCCAGCTGTGGTCGCTGTCGCTGCGCAACGGCGCGGACGGGATCCCGCTGCTCGCGGCGGACGCCCTGCCGGTACGGCTGGCCCTGCCGCTGCACGGTTTCACGGCCGGGGCGGTGGCGGCGTTCGCGGCCGCCACGGGCGATGCGGTGGCGCACGCGGACGGGGACGTACCGGCCGCCGTGCGGTGGCTGATGTGCGGGAGCCTGGCGGTGTACCTGCTGATCGCGGGGGTGGCGGCGAGGTGTTCGGGGCGGGGCGCGGGGCGTGCGCTGCTCCTGGTGGCGCCCGCGCTGGTGCTGGCGGCGGCCCTGGGAGCGGCCGCGGACGGCTGGGGGCCGGTGGCGCTGGTCTGGACGCTGGTCCTCGCGGTGCGGTGGCCGCTCCTGGTGGAGCGGCTGCGTCCGTCGCCGCCCCCGGCCCGGGTGCCGTCGTAGCGGCGCGATGCCCGAGGGGGCGGGCGGGCGAAGGCGACGGCGCGGTGCGGCGGTGGCCGGGGGCGGCGGCCGCCCCCGGCTCCGTGCGTGCGGCCGTCAGGTCAGGCCGAACCTTCCGCCCCGGGCCTCGACGACGAACTTGCGCCACTCGTCCGGCGCGAAGATCACCGAAGGGCCGTCCGGGCGCTCGCTGTTGCGCATCGCGATGAACCCCTCGACGAAGGCGATCTGAACGTCCCCCACCCCTCGGCTGCCCGGCTGCCAGTCCGCTCCGCTGAGATCGAGATCGGGCCTGCTCCAGCCGGCGAAGGGTCGCGAAGTCATGCTCTCGGCCACGTGCGTGCTCCTCCCGGTACGTCGTCCGGCCGCCCACAGTAGCCATCGCGCCGGGTGCCGCACAGGCCACGGTGCGCCACCGGTGCCCGGGAACCCGCCCGGGCACCGCCGGGCCACCGCCCGGCTGCCCCGCGGACACCTCCGGGTCACCGTCCGCCCGTGGCCGGGGCGGGGCCGGTCAGGTGCCGGGGGGCTGGGAGCCGACCAGCCACATCGCGAAGAACTGGGCCCCGCCTCCGTACGCGTGGCCCATCGCGCGGCGGGCGCCCGGCACCTGGTGCTCCCC
The DNA here is from genome assembly GCF_056433525.1 of Streptomyces sp. NPDC044704. Taxonomy (NCBI): domain Bacteria; kingdom Bacillati; phylum Actinomycetota; class Actinomycetes; order Kitasatosporales; family Streptomycetaceae; genus Streptomyces; species Streptomyces sp. NPDC044704. The sequence continues at coordinate 379,509 of NZ_JBWKGY010000002.1, read as the reverse complement.
GGCCAGCCCCCTGACCTGGAGCGCCGCCTCCGCGAAGCGGATCATGCCGGAGGCGCCGATCGGATTGGTGGACAGCACCCCGCCCGAGGGGTTCACGGGGAGGTCGCCGTCGAGTTCGGTGACCCCGGCCTCGGTGAGCTTCCAGCCCTCGCCCTCCTCCGCGAAGCCCAGGTTCTCCAGCCACATCGGCTCGTACCAGGAGAACGGGACGTACATCTCCACCGCGTCGATCTCCCGCCGCGGGTCGGTGATCCCGGCCTGCCGGTAGACGTCGGCCGCGCAGTCCTTGCCGGCCTGCGGGGAGACGAAGTCCTTGCCCGCGAACAGGGTCGGCTCGCTGCGCATGGCACCGCCGTGCACCCAGGCCGGCGGTTTCGGCGAACGGGCCGCGCCCGCCCGGTCGGTGAGGACCATCGCGCAGGCGCCGTCGGAGGACGGGCAGGTCTCGGAGTACCGGATCGGGTCCCACAGCATCGGCGACGCCTGGACCTTCTCCAGGGTGATGTCGTGCTCGTGGAGGTGCGCGTACGGGTTCTTCAGCGCGTTGCGCCGGTCCTTGTACGCGACGAGCGAGCCGACGGTGTCGGGGGCGCCGGTGCGCCGCATGTACGCGCGCACGTGCGGGGCGAAGAACCCGCCCGCGCCGGCCAGCAGCGGCTGCTGGAAGGGGACGGGCAGGGACAGGCCCCACATGGCGTTGGACTCGGACTGCTTCTCGAAGGCGAGGGTGAGGACGGTCCGGTGCACGCGGGCGGCGACCAGGTTGGAGGCGACGAGGGCGGTCGAGCCGCCGACGGAGCCCGCCGTGTGCACGCGGAGCATGGGCTTGCCGACCGCGCCGAGGGCGTCCGCCAGGTACAGCTCGGGCATCATCACCCCCTCGAAGAAGTCGGGGGCCTTGCCGATGACGACCGCGTCGATGTCGGCCCAGGTCAGTGCGGCGTCCGCGAGGGCGCGGGCCGCGGCCTCGCGGACCAGTCCGGCGATGGACACGTCGTGGCGGGCGGCCACGTGCTTGGTCTGGCCGATCCCGACGATGGCCACCGGCTCCTTGCCCGTCGTGCTCATCGGCGTTCTCCTTCCAGGACCGCGACCAGGTTCTGCTGGAGGCAGGGGCCGGAGGTGGCGTGGGCGACGGCCCGGTCGGACTCGCCGCGGTGGATCCGGGCGGCGGCCTCGCCGATCCGGATCAGGCCCGCCGCCATCATCGGGTTCGCGGCGAGGGCTCCGCCGGAGGGGTTGACGCGCACCGCGTCGCCGAGCCCGAGGGCCTTGCGGAGCACGACCTCCTGGGAGGAGAACGGCGCGTGCAGTTCCGCCGTGTCCACGGGGGCTTCGAAGACCCCGGCGCGTTCGGCGGCGAGCCGGGTGGACGGGGAGTCGGTGAGGTCGCGCAGGCCGAGGGCGTGGGCTTCGATGCGGTGGTCGATGCCGGTGATCCAGGCGGGGCGTTCGCACAGCCGCCGCGCCACGTCCCCGGCCGCCAGGATCACGGCGGCCGCGCCGTCCCCGACGGGCGGGCAGTCGCCGGTGCGCAGCGGCGCCACCTGGTAGTCGCCCTGCGGGACCTCCCCGGTGAGCTGGGCGTGCGGGTTGTCCGCGGCGGCGGCCCGGCTGCGGGCGGCGATGGCGGCCAGGGCCTCCTCGTCGGTCTCGCCGGCGTCGATCAGGGCCCGGGCCTGGAGCGCGGCCAGGGCCACGGAGTCGGGCCAGAGCGGGGCGAGGTAGTAGGGGTCGAGCTGGCGGGTGAGGACGTCGCGCAGGGAGCCCGGGGAGGACTTCCCGTACGAGTAGACGAGCGCTGTGTCCGCCTCGCCGGTCTGGATCTTGACCCAGGCCTCGTACAGGGCCCAGGCGCCGTCCATCTCCACGTGCGACTCGGAGATCGGCGGCCAGGCGCCGACGCCGTCGAGGGTCATGGTGAAGGAGAAGGCCCGGCCGGCGAGGTAGTCGCTGGATCCGGAGCAGGTGAAGCCGATCTCCTTGGCCTTGAGGCCGGTCCGCGCGAGCACCTGGTGGAGGACCGGCATGACCATCTCGACTTCGCTGAGCTCGTCGGTGCGGCGCAGGTGGTCGCTCTGCGCGAAGGCGACCACCGCGACCTCGCGGGCGTATCGGGCCATCAGATGAGCTCCTTGTACGCGTCGTAGTCCGCGTCCGGCTCGCCGGTGGGGCGGTAGTGGTCGGGGTAGCGGCCGCCCTCGGTCCACACCGGTTCGACGCGCAGGCCCATGCGGACCCGGTCGTACGGGATGCCTCCGATCCGGCCGTGGAGGGCGAGGCCGGCGCCGTCGAGGGCGATGTGGGCGTAGACGTAGGGGACTTCGATGTCCAGGTTCCTGGCCTTGATGTTGACGATGCAGTACGTGGTGACCGTGCCGGCCGGGCCGACCTCGACCTGGTCGGTGGTCGCGACCCCGCAGGTGGGGCAGGCGCCGCGCGGCGGGACGTACACCTTGTGGCAGGAGGGGCAGCGCTCGCCGACGGTCTTCCGCTCGGACAGGGCGTTGATGTAGGCGGTCTGGGCGCGGCCGGGGCTGTAGGTGTAGTCCAGGCGGGCCTCGGCGACGATGCCGGTGACGGCGTCGGCGAAGAGCCCGTCGTGCGGGGCGGCCTCCGGCGCGGCGGGGCCCTCGTACGGCTCGAAGCAGGCGATGTCGGTGATGGCGCCGGTACGCTCGGCCGCCCAGCGGATCCGGACGCGCATGCCGGTGGTCACGGCGTCGGGGCCCGGTGCGTCGAGGGCGTGCAGGATCGCCGTGTCGGCGCCGTCGAGGCGGACCAGGGCCCAGGCGAAGGGGGTGGCGAGGGGCTGGTGGGGGCGGGGGGCGGCGTTCCAGGCCCAGGTGGTGACGGTGCCGGTGGCGGCGACCTCGACGAGCTCGCGGATCTCCTCGGCGGTGACGGGGTCGTATTCGGCGGGCGGCACCATCACCTTGCCGTCGGAGGTCCGCACGCCCAGTACGACGCCCTCGCGCAGGCCGGTGAGGAAGGCGCTCTGGACGGGGCCGAGGGAGCGGGTGAAGGGGAACTCGACGACGAGGGGCGCGCGCAGCACCTCGGGTGGGGAGGCGGCGGTCATGGGGGTCTCCGATTCTCCGGGGCGGGGGCCAAGCGGGCGGGGGCGGGCGGGGCCGCGGGCGGGTCAGGTCGGGGCAGGGCGGGGTCAGGTCCGGCGGTACACCGGAGGGCGCTTCTCCGCGAACGCCCGGGCCCCTTCCTTCGCGTCGTCCGTGTCGAAGACCGGCCAGCCCCGGGTCAGTTCGGCCGCCAGGCCCTCCGTCTCCGTCAGCTCTGCGGTCTCGTAGACGGACGCCTTGACCGCCTCGACGGCGAGGGGCCCGCACGCGTTGATCCGGCCGGCGATCTCCAGGGCGGTCTCCAGGGCGGTCCCGTCGGGGACGACCCGGCCGATCAGGCCGATGCGGGCGGCTTCCTCCGCCGGGTAGGGGCGCCCGGTCAGCAGCATCTCCAGGGCGTGCGTGCGCGGGATCTGCCGCGGCAGCCGCACCGTGGAGCCGCCGATCGGGAACAGGCCGCGCTTCACCTCGAAGAGCCCGAAGGTGGCCCCGGCCCCGGCGACGCGGATGTCGGTGCCCTGGAGGATCTCGGTACCGCCCGCCACGCAGTACCCCTCGACCGCCGCGATCACCGGTTTGCGCGGCCGGTGGTGGCGGAGCATCGCCTTCCAGTGCAGGTCCGGGTCGGCCTTCAGCCGGTCCCGGTACTGGTCCCCCGCCATGCCCTTGCCTGCCAGCGCCTTCAGGTCCATGCCGGCGCAGAAGTCCCCGCCCGCCCCGGTCAGCACCACCGAGCGGATCGCGTCGTCCGCGTCCGCCTCCAGCCAGCCGTCGTAGAGCCCCACCAGCAGCGGAAGCGAGAGCGCGTTCTTCGCTTCCGGCCTGTTCATGGTGAGCACCAGCGTGGCGCCGTGGCGTTCCACGGTCAGGTGTTCCGTCCCACCCATTGCCGTCCTCCCGTCTCAAGACCTAGAACAGGTTGCAGTAGGGGCGGGTGCAGTTCAATAGTTTTCTGACACACAGTCAGTTTTCTTGGGCGGCTCCCTTCCCACTTGCGTGCGGCGGCGCTGTAATGACCGCCGAAGCGGACGGGCCGGCGCCCGGACACGGGCCGGCCATCGGATGTCACCAGGGTCAGGAGGAACGGTGGAGTACAACCTTGCCGACCTGTTCGAGTCGGTCGTGGACGTGGTCCCGGACCGCGAGGCCCTCGTGTACGTGGACCACCCCGGGACCGGCGCCGAGCGCCGCCTCACCTACGCGGAGCTGGACGCGGCGGCCAACCGCCTCGCGCACCACCTGCTGGACAGCGGGCTGAAGGCCGGCGAGCACCTGGGCCTGCACCTCTACAACGGCGTCGAGTACCTCCAGACCGTGCTCGCCTGCCTGAAGGCGCGCCTGGTTCCGGTGAACGTCAACTACCGGTACGTGGAGGAGGAGCTGGTCTACCTCTACAACGACGCCGACCTCGCCGCACTGGTCTTCGAGGGCGAGTTCACCGGGCGGGTCGCGGCCGCGCTGCCGCAGACGCCGAAGCTCCGGCACCTGATCCGGGTCGGGGAGGCCCCCGGGGGATCCCCCCGGCCGGCGGTCGAGCCGGTCCCGTACGCGGACGCCGAGGCGGCCGGCTCCCCCGGGCGCGGCTTCCCGGCCCGCAGCGCCGACGACCTGTTCATCATCTACACCGGCGGCACAACCGGCATGCCCAAGGGCGTCATGTGGCGGGCCGAGGACCTCTTCTTCGCGGGACTCTTCGGCGGCGAGCCGACCGGGGAGCCGGTGAAGCGGCCGGAGGAACTGGCCGAGCGGGTCGCCGCGCGCGGCGCCGGGCTCACCTTCTTCCCCGCTCCCCCGCTGATGCACGGCACCTCGGCGCTGACCTCGTTCATCGCCTTCAACTACGGGCAGCGGGTGGTCATCCACCGCAAGTACGTGCCGGAGGAGGTGCTGCGCACCATCGAGAAGGAGAAGGTGTCGAGCGTCTCGCTCGTGGGCGACGCGATGCTCCGGCCCCTCATCGACGCCCTGAACGGTCCCATGGAGGGGACGGACCTGTCCTCGCTGTTCAGCGTCTCCTCGTCCGGGGCGATCATGTCGGAGACGGTGCGCGCCGAGTTCCAGCGGCTCGTGCCGAACGTGCTGCTCCTGAACAACTTCGGCTCCTCGGAGTCCGGGTCCAACGGCCGGGCGACGAACGACTCCGGCCCGGAGAAGGGCCTCCGCCTGGAGGTCAACGACCGCACCCAGGTGGTGGACCCGGTGACGTACGAGCCCGTGGCGGTGGGCGTGCCGGGCCGTCTCGCCCAGCGGGGGCACGTCCCGCTCGGGTACTACAACGACCCGGCGAAGACCGCCGAGACCTTCTTCCGCAAGGGCGAGGAGCGGTGGGTGCTGCTCGGCGACATGGCGACGGTCGACGGGGAGGGCATCGTCACGGTCCTCGGCAGGGGCTCGCAGTGCATCAACACGGGCGGCGAGAAGGTCTACCCGGAGGAGGTCGAGCAGGCGCTGAAGTCGCACCCCGACGTGTACGACGCCCTGGTCGCGGGCGTCCCGGACCCGACCTGGGGCAGTCACGTGGCCGCGGTGGTGCAGGTACGGGCCGGAGCTGCGGAGCCGACGCTGGACGAGATCCAGAACCACTGCCGGACCAGGCTGGCGGGCTACAAGATCCCGCGGCAGCTGGTCATCGCGCCCGCCATCCAGCGCTCCCCGAGCGGCAAGGCGGACTACCGGTGGGCGAAGTCGGTGGCGACGGAGGCGGACGCGGCACGCTGACGGCTGACGGCTGACGGCTGACGGCTGACGGCTGACGGCTGACGGCTGACGAGACATGGGGGTGTCCGGCGACCGGCCGGGCACCCCCTAGGACTGCGGCTAGAACTGCGACCGGAGCTCGGCGGCGACGCCCCGGGCCCAGCCGGCGAGTTCGGGGCGGCTCGCGCCCTGACCGAGGGCCTCGGCCTGGGCGTCCGCGAGCCGCTGCGGACCGGAGTCCTCCAGCAGGTGGGCCGTCTCGGCGAGCAGCCCGGCCAGGCGGCGGGCTTCGGACGCGCTGAGCCGCACCGACACCGCGGGGTCGATGACGGACATGGCCGTCGCCTCCCTTCGCGCCTCCTCCGGCGGGGGCACCTCATTTCGACCGTACGCCCCCGCGCGGGGGCCCGCCGCCCAGGAGGCCCGGCCGCCGGTCACCGCCGGCCGGCTCCGCGAGGGACCCGATCAGACGATCACTCGTTCGAGTCATTGATTTACCCGGCAGGGTCCGGCACTCTACCGAATGAACGTTCGGTTGGCTCTCGGTGAGGTGACGGCATGACGGCGTACGCGGATCTCCACGACGAAGGCGAGCGGCTCAGCGCCGACGAGCTGGCGGCGCTCCAGCTCAAGCGGCTGCGGGCGACCCTGCACCGGGCGTACGACCGGGTGCCCTTCTACCGGAAGGCCTTCGAGAAGGCGGGACTGCATCCCGACGACTGCCGCTCCCTCGCCGACCTCGCGCTCTTCCCGCTGACCACCAAGGCCGACCTGCGCGACCAGTACCCCTTCGGGATGTTCGCCGTCCCCCGCGCCGAGGTGCGCCGCATCCACGCCTCCAGCGGCACCACCGGCCGTCCCACGGTCGTGGGCTACACCGAGGGGGACCTGTCCACCTGGGCCGATGTCGTCGCCCGGTCCCTGCGCGCGGCCGGCGCCCGGCCTGGACAGCTCGTCCACATCGCCTACGGGTACGGCCTCTTCACCGGCGGCCTCGGCGCCCACTACGGCGCGGAGCGGCTCGGCTGTACGGTCGTGCCCGCCTCCGGGGGCATGACGGACCGCCAGGTCAGACTCATCCAGGACTTCCGGCCCGAGGTCATCATGGTGACCCCCTCCTACATGCTCACGCTGCTCGACGAGATGGAGCGCCAGGGCATCGACCCGCGCGGCACCTCGCTGCGGACGGGCGTCTTCGGCGCCGAGCCGTGGACCGAGGAGATGCGCCGGGAGATCGAGGAGCGGCTGGACATCGACGCCGTGGACATCTACGGCCTGTCGGAGGTGATGGGGCCGGGCGTGGCGCAGGAGTTCGCCTCGCACAAGGACGGCCTGCACATCTGGGAGGACCACTTCTACCCCGAGGTGGTGGACCCCTTCACCGGCGCGGTGCTGCCCGACGGCGAGACCGGGGAGCTGGTGTTCACCTCGCTCAGCAAGGAGGCCATGCCCGTCATCCGCTACCGCACCCGGGACCTGACGCGGCTGCTGCCCGGTACGGCCCGGCCGTCCTTCCGGCGGATGGAGAAGGTGACGGGCCGCAGCGACGACATGATCATCCTGCGGGGGGTGAACCTCTACCCGACGCAGATCGAGGAGATCCTGCTGCGCTCCCCCGCCCTCGCACCGCACTTCCAGCTGCGGCTGACCCGGGAGGGCCGGATGGACGCCCTGACCGTACGGGTGGAGGCGCGCCGGGACGCCGACGGCGGGCAGCGGGAGGCGGCGGCCGCCGAGGTGGTGCGGGCCGTCAAGGAGTCCGTCGGGGTGTCCGTCGCCGTGGAGGTGGTCGACCCGGAGACGCTGGAGCGCTCGGTCGGCAAGATCAAGCGGCTGAAGGACCTCCGCGAGGGCGGGGAGGGCTGAGGAGGGCCGGTGCGAGCCGGGGCGAGCCGGACGGGCCGGCGGGCGTCCGAAACCACCCCTTCGGGCCCACTTCGGTACCGCTCCCGGGAGCCGGCGGCCGCGTCCGGGTAGTGCATGAGGCGTGACCTCGATCCTCCGGCAGCTCTACGACCGGCTCCAGGGCTCCCAGGCCGGGCTGGCCTGGAGCCGCGGCCGGGAGATCGAGCTGATGCACCGGGCGATGGGCTTCGCGGCCCTCGGGTTCCTGACCCTGGTGCCGCTGCTGGTGGTCGTGGCGGCCGCGGCGCCCGGCAGCGGTTCGGGCTTCGGCCGCTGGCTCGGCCAGGCCCTCGGGGTGTCCCCCTCCTCCCGGGCCCGGGTGGAGATGCTGTTCGGGGCGGCGGACCTGGCGCTGGAGCGGACCACGGCCTTCGGTCTGGCCGCCCTGGCGGTGTTCGGCCTGACCTTCGGCTCCGCCGTGCAGACCGGGTACGAGAAGGTCTGGGACGTGCCGACCGCCCGCTGGCACACCATGTGGCGCCACGTCATCTGGCTGGCCATGCTCGTCTGCTACCTGGCGCTGCTCGTGGGGATCCCCGCCCCCTCCGACGATCCGCTCGGCACGGTCCTCGGCACGGCGGGTGACCTGTGCGGCACCTGCCTGTTCTTCTGGGGCTCGGGGCGGCTCCTGCTCGGCGGCAGGGTCCGCTGGCGGGCGCTGCTGCCCGGTGCCGTGGCCACCAGCCTGGGCCTGCTCGGCCTGCGGGTGTTCTCGCAGCTGGTGTTCTCGCCGCTGATCGCCTCCAACGCCGTCACCTACGGCCCGTTCGGGACGCTGCTCGTCGTCCAGTCCTGGCTCGTCGGAGTCGGCTTCGTCGTCTACGGCGGCGCCCTCGTCGGGCGCCTGGTCCACGAGCACCTCACGCTGCGCCGCCTGCACCGCAGCGGCGTGCTCGCCGACGGTCCCGGCGAAGGCCACCCGCCGGAACCGGGATGAGCGGGCGCGGCTCCGCCACCGCGGCGGCGGCCCGGGGAGCGGTGCTCAGTCACCGGTCCCGGGCGGCGCGGCCGCGAGGCGGTCGCGGAGTTCACGCTTGAGGATCTTGCCGCTGGCGTTGCGCGGGAGGGACTCGGCGAACACCACCCGCTTCGGGGCCTTGAAGTGGGCCAGCCGCTCCCGGGCGTGGGCCATGAGCTCCGCCTCCGTCACCTGCCCGCGCGGCACGACCACCGCCGTGACGGCCTCGATCCACTTGTCGTCCGGCAGCCCGATCACGGCGGCCTCCACCACCCCCGGGTGGGTGTACAGCGCGTCCTCGACCTGCCGGGAGGCGACGAGCACGCCGCCCGAGTTGATGACGTCCTTCACCCGGTCGACGACGGTGAAGTACCCGTCGGCGTCCCGCACGGCGAGGTCCCCGGAGCGGAACCAGCCGTCGCGGAAGGCCTCCTCGGAGGCCCGCGGGTCGTTCCAGTAGCCCTCGCACAGCTGCGGGGACCGGTAGACCACCTCGCCGGCCGTGCCGTCGGGGACGTCCGCGCCGGCCTCGTCGACGACCTTCGCCTCCACGTGGCGCACGGGCCGTCCGCAGGAGTCCATCCGGCCCTCGTGTTCCCGCGGCCCCAGCACCGTGGCCAGCGGGCCGATCTCGCTCTGGCCGAAGCAGTTGTAGAAGCCGAGCCCCGGCAGCCTGGCCCGCAGCCGCTCCAGTACGGGCACCGGCATGACCGACGCCCCGTAGTACGCCTTGCGCAGGGCGCCCAGCTCCCGCTCGGCGAACTGCGGGTGTCCCGCCAGCGCGATCCACACCGTCGGCGGGGCGAAGAGGCTGTCCGCGCGGCCCGACTCCACCAGGTCGAAGACCGCCTCGGCCGCGGGCGCGTCCAGCACGGTGTTCTCCGCGCCCACCGCCAGGTACGGCAGCAGGAAGACGTGCATCTGCGCCGAGTGGTAGAGCGGCAGCGAGTGGACGGGACGGTCCTCCCCGGTCAGGTCCAGGGCGTCGATGGCGCTCTCGTACTCGTGCGCCAGGGCCCGGTGCGTCATCATCGCGCCCTTGGGCAGGGCCGTGGTCCCCGAGGTGTACAGCAGCTGGGCCAGCCGCGACGGGTCCGGGTCGGCCGCGAAGGGCCGGGATTCGGCGAGCTCGTCGAGGAAGGAACCGGGCGCGTCGCGCAGCGCCCGTACGGGCGCGCCGCCGGGGATCCGCCCGGCCAGGTCCGGATCGGCGAGGACCAGGGCGGCCGCGCAGTTGCCGAGGATGTGCGCGAGGTCGTCGCCGGTCAGGTTCTGGTTGACCGGGACGTGGATCAGGCCTGCCCGGGCGCAGGCCAGGAAGGCGATGAGGTAGGCGTCGCTGTTGTGGGCGAAGGTCACGACCCGGTCGCCTTCGGCCAGGCCGTGGCGCCCGCGCAGGACGGCGGCGCCGGTGGTGACGGCCGCGTCGAGTTCCGCGTACGTCAAGCTCCGCTCCCCGTAGCGGAGGGCGACGCGGCCGGGTACCCGCCGTGCGCTGTCCGTCAGGAGTCCGTCGACCGTGTTGTCCCGCACTGCCGTCATGGCGCGATCCTCACCCCGGCGCGCGCCCGGGGTCAACAGCGCCGCGCCGCCGGGGATACCGAACGGCATGTTGACAGACCGCCGGCCGGCCTGCATGAGTGTGGGGGCACGCGGGCCCGGCCTGTACACGGGCAAGTGCGCCCGTACACAGGCTACTTGGGGGGTCAGTTTGCGCTCATCGGACGGTCACCGCCGTACCGGCCCGCTCCTGCGCCGCATCGCCGTCACCGCGGCCGCGTTGCTCGCGGCGACGGCCGCGGCGCCGCAGGCCGGCGCCGCCACGGGTTCCGCCACCGGTCCCGACACGGGTTCCGGTCCCTCGGGCGGGGGCCTGTCGGCGGTCATCCGGTACACCGAGAACGGCATCCCGCACATCCTCGCCCGGGACTACGCGCACCTCGGGTTCGGCACCGGCTGGGCGCAGGCCGCCGACCAGGTGTGCGTCCTCGCCGACGGGTTCCTGACCGTGGCCGGGGAACGCTCGCGCTGGTTCGGCCCGGACGCGGCGCCCGACTTCTCGCTCTCCTCGGCCACGAAGAACCTCTCCAGCGACCTGTACTTCAAGGGCGTGCGGGACGCCGGAACGGTCGAGAAGCTGCTGGCCACGCCCGCTCCGGCCGGTCCCGGCAAGGACGTGCGCGAGCTCATGCGGGGCTGGGCCGCCGGGTACAACGCCTGGCTGGCCCAGAACAGGATCACCGACCCGGCGTGCAAGGGGGCCGCCTGGGTGCGGCCGGTCACGGTCACCGACGTGGCGGCGCGGGGCTTCGCGGTGTCGGTCCTGGGCGGTCAGGGACGCGGAGTCGACGGGATCACGTCTGCGCGGCCACCCGCACCGGGCGCGGGGACGGCGCCGCCCGCGGCCGCGGATCCGGGAGCGGCCGCCGAGGCCGCGCGGCAGCTGTTCGACACCACCCGCTACGACATGGGATCCAACGCGGTGGCCTTCGCCGGCGCGACGACGGCGAACGGCCGGGGCCTGCTCCTCGGCAACCCGCACTACCCGTGGCAGGGCGGGCGGCGGTTCTGGCAGTCCCAGCAGACCATCCCGGGCGAGCTGAACGTATCGGGCGGCTCCCTGCTCGGCACCGCCGTGGTGAACATCGGCTTCAACGACAAGGTCGCCTGGAGCCACACGGTGGCCACCGGCACGCCCGTGAACCTGCACCAGCTCGCCCTCGACCCGGCCGACCCGACGGTCTACCTCGTCGACGGCAAGCCGGAGCGGATGACGGAGCGCAAGGTCGGCGTCCCGGTGGCGGGCGGCGGGGCTCCGGTCGTCCGCAGCCAGTGGTGGACCCGTTTCGGGCCGGTGGTCTCGAACCTCGGCCCGACCCTGCCCCTGCCGTGGACGGCCACGACCGCCTACGCGCTGGCGGACCCCAACGCGGCGAACCTGCGCGGTTCCGACACCGCGCTGGCGATGGGCAAGTCCCGCTCGGTCGCCGGGATCCAGGACGCCCTGAAGCGCACCCAGGGCCTGCCCTGGGTGAACACGGTCGCCGCCGACGCGGCGGGCGACACCCTGTTCACCCAGTCCCAGGTGCTGCCCCGGATCACGGACGAGCTCGCCGCCCGCTGCTCGACCCCGCTCGGCCGGGCCACGTACCCCGCCTCGGGGCTGGCGGTGCTGGACGGTTCGCGCGGGGACTGCGCGCCCGGCACCGACCCGGACGCGGTACAGCCCGGGGTGTTCGGCCCGGGCAGGGCTCCGACGCTGCGGGGCGCCCCGTACGCGGAGAACTCCAACGACAGTGCCTGGCTGGCCAACGCGGACCGGCCGCTGACGGGCTACGAGCGGGTCTGGGGCAACGTCGGGACGCCGCGTTCGCTGCGCACCCGCGGCGCCGTCGAGGACGTGTCGGCGATGGCCGCGCGGGGGCGGCTGACGGTCCGCGACCTGGAGCGGCAGCAGTACGCGAACCGGGTCCCGGCCGGTGACCTGGCGGCAGCCGACGCGGCGAAGGCGTGCGCGGCCCTGCCCGGCGGTACGGCGGCCGGGAGCGACGGTACGGCGGTGGACGTCTCGGCGGCCTGCGGGGTGCTGGCGGCGTGGGACCGTACGGCCGACTCCACGAGCCGCGGGGCCCTGCTGTTCGACCGCTTCTGGCGGAGGCTGAGCGCGTCCACGGCGGCCAAGGACCTGTGGCTGGTGCCGTTCTCGGCGGCCGACCCGGTCCGTACGCCCCGTACGCTCAACCAGGCGGCCCCCGGCATCGGCCGGGCCCTCGCGGACACGGTCGCCGAACTGCGGGCGGCCGGGATCGCGCTGGACGCCCCGCTGGGCGAGCACCAGTTCGTGGTGCGCGGCGGGGAGAAGCTGCCGGTGGGCGGCGGCTCGGAGGCGCTCGGCGTCTGGAACAAGATCGAGGCGCCGTGGAGCGCGGCGGCCGGCGGCTACCCGGAGGTCACGCACGGCTCCAGCCACATGCAGGCGGTCGGCTGGGACGGCGGGAAGTGCCCGGTGGCGCGCACGCTGCTGACGTACGGCCAGTCGGCGAACCCCGAATCGCCGTTCCACGCCGACCAGACCCGGCTGTTCTCCCAGGAGCGCTGGGTGACCTCGCGGTTCTGCGAGCGGGACATCCTCGCCTCGCCGCGGCTGAAGGTGGTCTGGCCGCGCGAGCGGCGCTGACCGCGGTCGCCGACCGTCCGGTGGGCCGGGGCGGCCCCCCGGCCCACCGGACGGATCACGGGCTCACGGATGCACGGCGTCACGGGCTCACGGGCTCACGGGCTCACGGCGAGGAACAGGTAGGCCGCCAGCAGGACGATGTGCACGCCGCCCTGGAGCAGCGTCGCGCGGCCCGGCACGATCGTGAGGGCGCCGACGACCACGGTGAGGGCGAGCAGCACCATGTGGATCGGGCCGAGGCCGAGCATCAGCGGCCCGGAGAGCCAGATCGAGGCGAGGGCGATGGCCGGGATGGTCAGGCCGATGCTGGCGATGGCCGAGCCGTAGGCCAGGTTGAGGCTGGTCTGGACGCGGTCGCGGCGGGCGGCGCGGACGGCGGCCAGGGTCTCGGGCAGCAGCACGAGCAGGGCGATGATGACGCCGACGACGGCGTTGGGCAGGCCCGCGTCGGCGACGCCCTTCTCGATGGTCGGGGAGACGGCCTTGGCGTTGCCCACGACGGCGACGAGGGCGACGAACAGCAGGCCGAGGCTGATGAGGGCGGCCCGGGTGGTGGGCGGTTCCGCGTGGTCGTCGTCCTCTCCGGCGGCCGCCGCCGCGGCCGCCCGAGCGGCTTCCTTGCGGATGCGCTTGGTGTCCACGGGCAGGAAGTAGTCCCGGTGACGGACCGTCTGGACGGCGATGAACAGACCGTAGAGGGCGAGCGAGGCGACGGCGGCGAAGGCCAGCTGGGCGGTGGAGAACTCGGGGCCGGGCTTGCTGGTGGTGAAGGTCGGCAGGACCAGGCTGAGCGTGGCGAGGGTGGCGACGGTGGCCAGGGCCGCGCCGGAGCCCTCCGCGTTGAACACGGCGACCCGGTTGCGCAGGGCCCCCACGAGCAGCGACAGGCCGACGATGCCGTTGCACGTGATCATGACGGCGGCGAAGACGGTGTCCCGGGCGAGGGAGGAGGTCTTGGGCCCGCCGTCGGCCATCAGGGTGACGATGAGCGCCACTTCGATGACGGTGACGGCGACCGCGAGGACGAGGGAGCCGAAGGGTTCACCGACGCGCAGGGCGACGACCTCGGCGTGGTGGACGGCCGCCAGGACCGCGCCGGCCAGGCAGAGGGAGACCAGGACCACCGCGAGTCCGGGCAGGTCACGTCCCCAGCTGAAGACGAGCGCGACCAGCGCCACCACGGGGACCAGGACGGTCCAGTCGGTCAGGGGGGATCTGTGGGTTGCCGTACTCATATGTGCCAAGTTGCCAGAACTGTTCCCCGGGTGCGGTGTGCGGCGCGGATCAGGGGCCCTGACGTGGCACTTCTCACGGAAACTCCGGGCGTGGCGGGCATCGCCGGCCGCCGGGGGCTTCCGCGGGAACTCCCGGCCGGTCCATGATCCCGGGATGGAGAGCGTGCGGAGACGAGCGGGACTGTTCACCGGCGCCGGGGACGACCCCCGGTTCACCTTCCCGGCGACCGGGGAGGAACGGCCGCTGCTGGCCGGCGTGCTCGCCGCGCAGCGCGCGACCCTGGAGCTGAAGTGCGCCGGGCTCGGGGCGGAGCTGTCCCGGCGTTCCGTGGAGCCGTCGACGCTGTCGCTGCTCGGCCTGGTGCGCCACCTCGCCGATGTGGAGCGCCGCTGGTTCCGGCAGGTGCTGGCCGGTGAGGACGTCGGGCCGCGCTTCTCCTCCGCGGCGGATCCGGACGGGGACTTCGAGGGCGTGCGGGAAGGGCCCGGGGCCGTGGCGGAGGCGTGGGGGGCCTGGCGCGAGGAGGTGGCCTTCGCGGAACGGTTCACCGAGCGGGCCCCGGGGCTGGACGTCGAGGGGTACGACGGGTGGCGCGGGACGGTGTCGCTGCGCTGGGTGCTGATCCACATGGTCGAGGAGTACGCGCGGCACAACGGCCACGCCGACCTGCTGCGGGAGCGGATCGACGGGGCCGTCGGGGTGTAGGCGGAGCCGGCCGGGCCGGACCGCCCCCGGTCACAGGGCGCGTTCGCGGCCCTCCCAGTAGGGGTCGCGCAGCCGGCGCTTGTACAGCTTGCCGTTGGGGTCGCGGGGCATGGTCTCGATGAAGTCGACCGACTTGGGGCGCTTGTAGCCGGCGAGCCGGCGTTCGCAGTGGTGCAGGATCTCGGCGGCCAGCGCGTCCCCGGCCGCGAAGCCCTCGGCGGGCTCGATGACCGCCTTGACCTCCTCGCCCCAGGACTCGTGCGGGATGCCGAACGCGGCGGCGTCCGCGACGGCCGGGTGGGTGAGGAGGGCCGACTCGATCTCGGCGGGGTAGATGTTCACCCCGCCGGAGATGATCATGTCGATCTTGCGGTCGCGGAGGAAGAGGTAGCCCTCCTCGTCGAGCAGGCCGAGGTCGCCGACGGTGAAGAAGTCCCCGATGCGGTTCTTCTTCGTCTTGTCCTCGTCCTTGTGGTAGCTGAAGCCGCCGGTGTTCATCTTGATGTAGACGGTGCCCAGTTCGCCGGGCGGCAGCCGGTTGCCGTCGTCGTCGAAGACGGCGAGTTCGCTGATCGGCCAGGCCCTGCCGACCGTTCCCGGCCGCTTGAGCCAGTCCTCGGCGGTGGCGAAGGCGCCGCCGCCCTCGCTCGCCGCGTAGTACTCCTCCACGCAGCGGCCCCACCAGTCGATCATCGCCCGCTTGACGTGGTCGGGGCAGGGTGCGGCGCCGTGGATGGCGTGCCGCATCGAGGAGACGTCGTAGGCGTCCTTGACCTCCTGCGGGAGCGCGAGGAGGCGGTGGAACTGGGTGGGGACCATGTGGGTGTGCGTGCAGGCGTGCGCGTCGATGAGGCGCAGCATCTCCTGCGGCGTCCACTTGTCCATCAGGACCAGCGGGTGCCCGATGTGCAGGGAAGCCCCGGCGAACTGGAGCACGGCGGTGTGGTAGAGCGGCGAGCAGACGAGGTGGACGTTGCCGTCGAAGGGCCGGATCCCGAAGATGCCGAGGAAGCCGCCGAGGTACGTCTCCTCCGGGAGCTTGCCGGGCAGTGGCCGGCGGATGCCGCGGGGGCGGCCCGTCGTGCCGGAGGTGTAGTTCATCACCCAGCCGAGGGTGCGCCCGGGGGGCGGCGAGTCGGGCTGTCCGTCGAGGAGTTCGGCGTACGGGCGGAAGCCCTCGACGGCTCCGACGGCGAAGCGGTGGCTCCCCGGCAGTCCCGCCTCGTCGGCCGCGTCGGTGGCGGCCCGCGCGAAGCGCTCGTGGGCGATGAGGACCTTGGCGCCGGAGTCGGAGACGATCCAGGCGATCTCGGGGCCGACGAGGTGGTGGTTGACCGGCACCAGGTAGAACCCGGCCTGGGAGGCGGCGAGGTAGGCGGTGAAGAACTCGACGCCGTTGGGGAGGACGACGGCGAAGGCGTCGCCCTCCTCCAGGCCCGCCGCGCGCAGCCCGTGGACGAGCCGGTTGACGTCGGCGTGCAGCCGGGCCGCGCTCCACTCCTCGCCCTCGGGGGTGATCAGTGCGGTGCGGCCGGGGTCCGCGGCCGCCTGGGCCCAGAAGCCGTTGGGGGGTTGTCCGTCGCTCATGCTGCTGCCCACTCCTCTCGGGACCGCGCGCCTCAGGCCCGGCCCGCGATGCGGTTGATGCGGTCGATGGCGCGCTCGAAGCCGCTGGTGAGGTCGTCGAAGACGGCCTGGACGCCGCGTTCCTCGTTCATCCGGCCGACGATCTGCCCGACGGGGGTGCCGAGCAGCGGCTGGACCTCGTACTTCTGGATCCGGGAGACGGCCTCGGCCACGAGCAGGCCCTGGAGCGGCATGGGGAGCGCTCCGGGGCCGTCCGGGTCGTCCCAGGCGTCGGTCCACTCGGTGCGCAGCTGGCGGGCCGGCTTGCCGGTGAGGGCGCGGGAGCGGACGGTGTCGCCGGAGCCCGCGGCGAGGAGCTTCGCGGTGAGGGCGCGGGAGTGCAGGTCGGCCTCGGTGGTGGTGAGCCAGAGGGAGCCCAGCCAGGCGCCCTCGGCGCCGAGGGCGAGGGCGGCGGCGATCTGTTCGCCGCTGCCGATGCCGCCGGCGGCCAGCACCGGGAGCGGGGCGACGGCCTCGACGATCTCGGGGACGAGGACCATGGTGGCGATGTCGCCGGTGTGGCCGCCGGCCTCGTAGCCCTGGGCGACGACGATGTCGATGCCGGCGTCGGCGTGCCGGCGGGCGTGCTTCGCGCTGCCCGCGAGGGCGGCGACGAGGACGCCGTGGTCGTGGGCGCGGCGGATGACGTCGGCGGGCGGGGAACCGAGGGCGTTCGCCAGGAGTTTGATCGGGTAGTCGAAGGCGACGTCGAGCTGGTTGCGGGCGACCTGCTCCATCCAGCCGGTGATCCGCCAGCCGGAGGCCTCGCCCTCGGCCAGTTCGGGTACGTGGTGCTTGGCGAGGGTGTCGCGGACGAACTCGCGGTGCGCGGCCGGGATCATCGCCTCGATGTCGGCCTCGGAGATGCCGTCGACGGCCTTCTTGGCCGGCATGACGACGTCGAGACCGTACGGCTTGCCGTCGGTGTGCGCCTGCATCCAGTCGAGGTCGCGTTTGAGGTCGTCGGGGGCGGTGTAGCGGACCGCGCCGAGCACGCCGAAGCCGCCCGCGCGGGTGATGGCCGCGGCGACCGCGGGGAAGGGCGTGAAGCCGAAGAGGGCGTGCTCGACTCCCAGTTTCTTGCTCAGCTCCGTCTCCATGGGCGTGAGGATGCCGCAGGGCGGCGGCCGAGGGAAGAGATTTTCTGATGCTGTGTCAGATTCTTTGGGGGCCGGTCGGTGCGGAGGGTGCGGGGCGGGCGGGCAGATACCCAGTAGCGTGCGCGGGCAGGGACAGGAGGGCCGACATGGGCGGTACGGGTACGACCGCGGAAGCGGATGCGGCGGCCGGGCGGGAGACGGTCGCGGCCCGGGGCGGCGGGCTGAGCCGGCGGCGGCTCGGGGCGCGGCTGCTGGCACTGGGCGGGGTCCTCGTCCTGCACGCCGCACTGCCGGGCGCGGGGGCCGGGGCCGCGGGTAACCCGGCCGAGCGGCGCGCGTTGCAGGGCCTGCGGCTGCGCTACGGGTCGGCCCGCCAGGCCGGGTTGCTGGAGAAGCACCTCGAAGGCGTCGTGGACGAGGCCCGGCGCTTCCTCGGCCCCTCCCCCGAACACCCCTACTACGCGGGGGCGGTGGTCCTCGCCGGACGGGGCCGCACGATCGCCCTCCACCGGGCCGTGGGTGACGCGGTCCGGTACGCGGACTACGACGGACGGACCGACCGGCCCCGGGAGTTCCCGGCCGCCGAGCGGATCGCGATGGCCGAGGACACCGTCTTCGACCTGGCCTCCCTGAGCAAGCTGTTCACCTCCATCCTGGCCGTGCAGCAGATGGAGCGGGGCCGGCTGGAGCTGGAGGCGACGGTGGACCGTTACCTGCCGGAGTTCACCGGCGGCGGCAAGGAGTCGGTGACGGTCCGGCAGCTCCTCACGCACACCTCGGGGCTGCGCTCGTGGGCGCCCTTCTACCAGGAACCCACCCGTGAGGGGCGGTTGCGCCTGCTGTGGTCGGTGCGCCCGCAGGAGACCCCGGGGACGGTGTACCGGTACTCCGACCTCAACCTCATCGCGCTCCAGCTGCTCCTGGAACGGATCACCGGCCGCACTCTGGACGCCCTGCTCCACGACGAGATCACCGCTCCGCTCGGGATGCACCGCACGCGCTACAACCCGCCGCTCTCCTGGCGCCGGGTCACCGCCGCGACGGAAGTGCAGCGTCCGCCCTGGTCGGGGCTGGACCGGGGGCTGGTGTGGGGCGAGGTCCACGACGAGAACGCCCACGCCCTGGGCGGGGTCGCCGGCCACGCGGGAGTGTTCGGCACGGCCTGGGACCTGGCCGTCCTGGCCCGCACCCTGCTCGACGGCGGGGTCTACGCGGGCAGGCGCATCCTGCGCCCGGCCTCCGTCGAACTGCTCTTCACCGACTACAACACCGCCTTCCCGGGCGACGACCACGGCCTCGGGTTCGAGCTGTACCAGCACTGGTACATGGGCGCCATGGCCACCCCGCACTCCGCCGGGCACACGGGCTTCACCGGCACCTCCCTCGTCCTGGACCCGTCCACCGACTCCTTCCTGATCCTGCTCGGCAACTCCGTCCACCCCGTGCGGACGTGGCGGGCGGGCAGCGCGCCCCGCGTCGCCGTCGGCAACCGCTTCGCCCGGGCCGTGCCCGTCCGTACCAGGCACGGCGGCGCGGCCTGGTACTCCGGCATGGAGACCGGCGGCTCGGGCACCCTCACGCTCCCGCCGCTGACCCCCGCCACCGCGAACGCCCGGCTGCGCTGCGCCGTGTGGTGGGACACGGTGCCGGGCGAGGGCGCGTTCCACCTGGAGGTCTCCGAGGACGGGACGGGCTGGGAGCCGCTCCCGTTCAGCACGGTACGGACCACGGGCGGCACCCCCGAGCAGTGGCCGCGGGGCTCCGCCGGCGGCTGGTCGGGCCGCATCTGGCACCGCCTGGAGGCCGCCCTGCCCGCCCGCCCGGGCCGCGAGGTCCGGCTCCGCTTCCGCCACGGGGCCACCGGCCGCTACGTCGGACGCGGGGTGTACGTGGACGTCCTGCGCGTGGCCGAACCGGCCCGCCTGCTCTTCGCCGAGGACCGCCCCGCGGACGCGGCCCGCATCGAAGCCGTCGGCTGGACCCGCTCGGCGGACTAGGTGTCGAGGCGTTCCAGGTAGGGGGCGAGCCTCGTCGCCGCGTCGAGCATGGCGCGGCCCCGGGCGGTGAGCGCGCGCCGCCGGTCGGTCAGGGCGGCGGACAGGGCTTCGGTGCCGCCGGCCGTTCTGACCTGCCGGACCACGGTGGAGATGTGGTCCAGCGGGTGGCCCCCGCGTCGCAGCAGGTGGGCGAGCTCGGCGTCCCGTACGTCCCCGGCGCGGTAGACCCGGTACCCGGTGGCCGGGTCGCGGGCGGGGGTGAGGATGCCGAGGCGTTCCCAGGTGCGCAAGGTGGCCGGGGTGACGCCGAGTCGGTGCGCGAGGACCCCGATGGTCCGGGTGCCGGGACCGGCCGGACCGGCCGGACCGGTCCGGGGCTCCGGTGCGGTTCCCGGCCCCGCCGCCGTGAGGTGGTCCAGGGCCCGTTCCACCGCGTCGAGCGTCTCGCGGTCGCGGAGCAGCCGTTCGTGGCCGCGGTCGATGACGGTGAGGGCTTCGTCGGGGGCGCCGTCGTGGAGCGCCTTCATGATCTGTCCGGCGGCGGCGCGTCCGTAGGCCGGAACGAGCGAGAGGTACGCGCGCAGGGCCGCCGCGTGGACCGCGGTGTAGACCCGGTAGCCGCTGGGCGTGCGGTCGGCGGGCGGGAGGTACCCGTCGCGTTCGTAGTTGCGGACCGCCTGGGTCGAGATGCCGTGCTCGCGCGCGAGGTCAGCGGGCCTCAGGGTTCCCTCCTCTTTGAGAGTTTCCGGCCCTAATAGGCGGCGGATGCAGGAAAAGTCTCCACCGGGCTTTCAAGGATACGCTTGTGGCACATGACTCAGGACATCCGAGACTTCGTGACCCCGTCGTGTGAACTGCTGGCGCTGGGCGAGCCGACGCACCGGGCGCGCGCCTTCGCGTGGATCCGCAACGCGCTGTTCGCGCAGCTGGCCGGCCACGGCTTCCGGTCGATCGCCCTGGAGACCGACCGCGTCACCGCGCTCGCCGTGGACGACTTCGTCCGGAACGGCGCGGGCACCCTCGACTCCGCGATGGACACGGGCTTCTCGCACGGCCTCGGCGAGCTGGACGCCAACAGGCAGCTGATCGCCTGGATGCGCGCCCACAACGAGGACCGCCCCGCGCGGGAACGGCTGGCCTTCCACGGTTTCGACGTACCGACGGAGATGACCGGCGCGCCCAGCCCCCGCCCCTACCTCGCGCACGCGCGCGACTACCTGGGCCTCGACACCGACCTGGCGGCCCTCGCCGGAGACGACGAGCGGTGGAGCCGCCCGGAGGCCGTCCTGGATCCGGCCGCGTCCATGGGCGCGACGGCCGGGGCCGAGAGACTGCGGTCGGTCGCCTACGACATGCTCGACTCCCTCCACGCGCGCGCGGCGGAGCTGGTCCCGGCGACCTCGCGCGCCGCCTGGTTCCGGGCCGAGGCGCACCTCACCACCGGGCTCGGGCTGCTGCGCTACCACCGGGAGTCGGCCCGGCCGGGAGACCGGACGGAACGGTTCTCGCGGCAACTGGCCACCCGGGACGCGCTCATGGCCCGCAACCTCCTCGCCGTCCGCAACGTCGAGGCCGGACGCGGTGCGACGCTGGTCTTCGCCCACAACCTCCACCTCCAGCGGAACCCGAGCAAGTGGCCGTTGCCGGAGACGGACCTCGCGTGGTCGGGCGCCGGCGCCATCGTGGGGTCCCTGCTGGGCGAGCGGTACGCCTACGTCGCCGGCGGCCTCGGCCGCAGCGAGGCGATCGGGCTTCCCGAACCCCGGCCGGACACCCACGAGGGCCTGCTGCAACGCCGCGTCACCGGGTGGGGCCTCGTCCCGGCGGACGCCGCCGGTCCCGCCCGCACCCGTACGGACACCACCCCGCAGCAGGGCTACGCGCCGCTCGACCGGGAGACCCTGGGCGCGGCGGACGCGGTCCTCCACGTCGGCGCGGACGCGGACCGCGGCGCCCTTCCGGGCACATAGACCGGCCGGACCTCAGGCGCGGACCAGGCAGAAGGGGTGGCCGGCCGGGTCGGCGTACACGTGCCAGCCTTCCGCGTCGTGGCTCGTGTCGAGGAGCGTCGCCCCGAGGGCGAGCACCTGTTCCCGTACCCGGTCGAGATCGGGAACGCCGAGGTCCATGTGGTACTGCTGCGGGCGGGCGGGGTCGGGCCAGGCGGGGGGCCGGTGGCCGGCGACCCGCTGGAAGGCGAGGACCGTCCCGGTGGGGGTGTGCAGGGTGGCCCAGTCCGCGTCCACCTCCCAGCGCCGGTCCGGCTGGTTGACGGCGCCGCCCAGGAGCGCCGCGTAGAACTCGGCGAGGCGCAGCGGGTCGGGACAGTCGAGGGCCACGCACTGCAGTTCAGCGATCATGGCGGGATCGTAGACGGGCCCGATGCCCTACGGCCCGAGCCGCCACGGCGCGGTCCGACACGGCCCGCCACGGCGCGGTCCCCTGCTGCCCGGTCGGTTACGGCGCGAGGACCGCGTCGAGCATGCGCCGGACGGTGGCCGTCAGTTCGGCCGGGTCCGGGACGGGGCGGGAGCGGGCCAGGGAGCCGGCGAGACGGTCGTAGAGCAGGCCGTCGGTCCAGGCGGCGACGAGTTCGGCGGCCTCCTGCGGCCGGGGGGCGCCCAGGGCCGCGAGGAGGGCGGCCGCGCGGGCCCGGGCGTGCAGGCCCGCCCGGTGCAGTTCGGGCTCCAGTTCCGGGTTCCGGGCGGCCTCCAGGCTGAGTTCGAAACGGGCCAGCTGGCGCTCGCGGCCCTCGGTGAGCCAGCGGTGGAGCAGCGCGCCGAGGGCTCGCGCCGCGGTGTCCCGGTCGGGCGGTACGGGCGGGGCGTCCCCGTCGAGGTCGTGCAGGTCCAGCTCGGCGAGCCGCCGGTAGCAGGCGCCGATCAGCGCCGTCCGCGTCCGGAAGTAGTACGAGGTGCTGCCCGCCGGCAGCGCCGCGGCGCCGTCGACGGCGCGGTGCGTGAGGCTCCGCAGTCCGCCCGCGGCCACCAGGCCGATCGCGGTGTCCGCGATCAGGGTCCTGCGGTCCGGGGCGGGCGGTGGGGCGTCGTCGGGGGTGGACATGCCCTCACTCTACAGCTGTAGAGTGAGGGCATCGGGCTCTACGGATGTAGAGGCTCCGGGGACCGTCGAGCAGCAGGAGGCCGTGCCATGCCGGAACGCCCACGCCACGCCGTCATCGCCGGGGGCGGGATCGGCGGCCTCACCGCCGCCCTCGCGCTGCACCGCCGCGGCTGGCGGGTCACCGTCTGCGAACGGGCCGACGGGCCGGCCGCCCTCGGGGCGGGCATCGTCCTCGCCCCCAACGCCCTGCGCGCCTTCGACGCCATCGGGTTCGACGCGACCCGGGCGGCGGGCGGCGCCGTCCCCGCCGGGATGGGGCTGCGCCGGCCGACGGGCGCCTGGCTCAGCCGCGCCGACACCGCCGGCCTGGTCGCGCGTTACGGCCGGCCGCCGCTCGCCGTGCACCGCTCCGACCTCGCCGCCGCCCTGGCCGCGGGCCTCCCCGGGGGCGCCCTGCGGTACGGGGCGGACGTCACGGGCGTGGAGGAGGCCGGGGGCCGCCCGGTGGTCCGTACCGCGTCCGGGGAGTTCACCGCCGACGTGGTGATCGCCGCCGACGGCATCCACAGCCCGCTGCGCCGCCGGTACTTCCCCGGCCACCCCGGCCTGCGGTACAGCGGGGAGACCGCCTGGCGCACCGTGCTCCCGGCGGGCGCCGCCCCCACCGAGGCGGCCGAGACCTGGGGCCGCGGCCGCCGCTTCGGGACGGTCCCGCTGGCCGACGGCCGGACCTACCTCTACGCCACCGCCGTCGTGCCCGCCGGCTACCGGCCCGCGGACGTCCGCACCGAACTCCTGCGGCACCACGGCACCTGGCACCATCCGATCCCGGCCCTCCTGGAGCGGATCGACCCCGCGACGGTGCTCCAGCACGACCTGTACGACCTGGCCGCCCCGCTCCCCCGCCTGCACCACGGCCGCGTCGCCTGGGTCGGCGACGCCGCGCACGCCATGACCCCCAACCTGGGGCAGGGCGGCTGCCAGGCCGTCGAGGACGCCGTCGTCCTGGCCCACCTGCTGGACGGGCGGCCGGTGCCGGAGGCCCTCGCCGCCTACACCCGGGCCCGCCTCGCCCGTACCGACGCCATCCGGGTCCGTGCCCGCCGCGCGGGCCGCGTCGCGGGCCTCACCCACCCGCTGGCCGTGGCCGCCCGCGACCTCGCCGTCCGGGCGACGCCGGCCCGCGCCGCGCGGCGGGCCCTGGACGACCTCTTCGAGGGGTTCACCCTCCCGGGCGTCCCTGCCGGACGCGCGGCCTGAGGAGCGTGCCCGGGGGCATCGGCGGTCGTTGTCGAGACGGTTGACCGTTCAACACGAAGGCAGGCGAAGCCGTATGACCACCGACATCGACTGGGACCACCCGACCGACCCCCGGGAAGGCACCTGGCAGCTGGACCACGTCAAGCTGTACGTGGGCTCGAACGGTGCGCAGGGCCGGGAGTGGAACGGCACCCAGACCCTCCTGCTCACCACCCTCGGCCGGGTCTCCGGCAAGCCCGTGCGGACCCCCCTCATCTACGGTGAGGACGGGGGCCGTTACCTGGTCGTCGCCTCCAAGGGCGGCGACGCGGCGCACCCGCTCTGGTACCGGAACCTGACCGAACACCCCGAGGTCCGCGTGCAGGTCGGCCCGAAGGTCTTCCAGGGCACGGCCCGCACCGCGACGCCGGCGGAGCGCGCCGCGTTCTGGCCGGTCATGGTCGGGCACTGGCCCGCGTACGACGAGTACCAGGCCAAGACGGACCGCGAGATCCCGGTCGTCGTCATCGAACCGGCCGAGTAGCCCCTCCCGGTTCAGCGGCCCAGTACCGCCATCGCCGCGTTGTGGCCCGGGATGCCGCTGACTCCGCCGCCGCGTGCCGCGCCGGCTCCGCACAGCAGGACGGTGGGGTGGGCGGTCTCCACGCCCCAGCGGCCCGGCGTCGCGGCGTCCGCGTACGGCCAGGACAGGTCGCGGTGGAAGATGTGGCCGCCGGGCAGGCGCAGTTCGCGTTCCAGGTCGACGGGGGTCTTGGCCTCGATGCAGGGCCGGCCGTCGGCGTCGAAGGCCAGGCAGTCGGTGAGCGGTTCGGCCAGGTGCGCGTCCAGCTGGGCCAGGGTGGCGGTCAGCAGGACCTCGCGGGCCTGCCGGTTGTC
Source organism: Streptomyces sp. NPDC044704 (assembly GCF_056433525.1). NCBI lineage: Bacteria > Bacillati > Actinomycetota > Actinomycetes > Kitasatosporales > Streptomycetaceae > Streptomyces > Streptomyces sp. NPDC044704. Next base: position 354,829 of record NZ_JBWKGY010000002.1, on the reverse strand, counting down.
CTTCTCGAACAGCCGGGCCGGGGTGTGCAGGCCGAACAGGGTGAGCGTCTGGTAGCCCTGCTCCACCAGGTCCGCGCCCAGGATCGAGGGGTCGGTCAGGGAGTGGCAGTAGATCTCCGAGGGCGGTACGGAGGGCAGTTCGCCGGCGGCGGCCTCCGCGTGGGCGCGGCGCAGCTGCTCGTAGCCCTCGGCGATGTGGAAGGTGCCCCCGAAGGCCTCGCGGGGGTCCACGGAGGTGTCCCGGAGCCGGGGCAGGCGGCTCAGCAGCATGTTGACCTTCAGCTGGGCGCCCTCCGGGGCGGGAGCGGCGCCGGGGTCCTCGCCGAGGAGTTCGGCCAGGGCCCGGGGCGAGGCGTTGACCAGGACGGTGCGGGCGGTGACGCTGCCCTCTCCCGCCTCCGTGCGGAAGGAGACCTCCGCGGGGGCGGTGCCGTCCGGGTGGATGCGCAGCGCCTCATGGCCGGTGACGATCTCCGCCCCGGCGGCCCGGGCCGCGCCGGCCAGGGCGTCGGTGAGCGCGCCCATGCCGCCGACGGGCACGTCCCAGTCGCCGGTGCCGCCGCCGATGACGTGGTAGAGGAAGCAGCGGTTCTGGGCGAGGGAGGGGTCGTGGGCGTCGGCGAAGGTGCCGATGAGTCCGTCGGTCAGGACCACGCCGCGCACCAGGTCGTCGTCGAAGTGGTCCTCGACGGCCCGGCCCAGCGGCTCTTCGAAGAACGTCCGCCAGGCCTCGTCGTCCCCTACGCGGGCCCGCAGTTCCTCGCGCGTGGGCAGCGGCTCGGTGAGGGTGGGGAAGACCTTCCGGGCGACCTCGGCGGTGGTCCCGTAGAAGGCGCGCCAGCGCTCGTACTCCCGGTCCGAGCCGGTCAGCCGGGCGAAGGACTCCCGGGTACGGTCCTCTCCGCCGCCGACGAGGAGGCCGCCCGCGCGGCCCCCGCGCTCGACGGGGGTGTACGAGGACACCGTGCGGCGGCGCACCGCGAACCGCAGGCCGAGGTCGCGGACGATCTTCGCGGGGAGCAGGGAGACCAGGTACGAGTAGCGCGACAGGCGGGCGTCGAGCCCCACGAAGGGGCGGGTGGAGACGGCGGCGCCGCCGGTGTGCCCGAGTCTCTCCAGGACCAGCACCGAGCGGCCGGCCCGGGCCAGGTAGGCGGCGGCGACGAGGCCGTTGTGGCCTCCGCCGACGATCACCGCGTCGTACACGTCGTGCGCGAAACCCCGGGAGCCCGTGTTGGCTGTCATGGCTCTTGGTAACACACCTGGCCGAGCCGCTCCAGACAGTGTGCCTCGTCGGCGTGGGCCAGGGCCGTGTCGGGGTGGTCGTCGCCGAGGGAGCGTTCGCGGATGCCGGACAGTTCCCGGTAGAGGGGCAGGGCCTCGTCCCAGCGGCCCAGCCGGCCCAGTCCGACGGCGAGTTCGCGGCGGCTGACCAGGGTGTCGGGGTGTTCCGCGCCCAGGGTGGCGGCGCGGGCCGCGCCCACCTCGCGGGCCTCGGCGACGGCTTCCTCCCAGCGGTCGAGGCGGCCGAGGTTGACGCCGAGGACGTGGCGGGCGCGCAGGGTCTCCGGGTCGGCGGCGCCGTAGGCCCGGGTGCGGTCGGCGGCCAGGGCCCGGAACACGTCGACGGCTTCGGCGGCGCGGCCGGTGCGGCCGAGGGCGATGCCGGTCTCGTAGCGGGCGGCCAGGGCGTCGGGGTGGTCGCGGCCGAGGACGCGTTCGCGGGCGGCGGCGACCTGGCGGAAGCCGGTGAGCGCCTCCTCCCAGCGGCCGAGCCGACCGAGGGCGTAGGCGGCCTCGTAGCGGGTGAGCAGGGTGTCGACGTGCTCGGCGCCGAGGACGGCGGCGCGGTCGGCGGCGACCTCCGCGGCGGCGGCGTACGCGTCGGCGTGCCGGCCGAGGGCGCCCAGGGCGCAGGCGAGGTTGTGCCGGCAGCGCAGGGTGTCGGGGTGGCGCGGGCCGATGGTGCGGGCCCGGGCGGCGAGTACGGAGCCGTAGACCTCGTAGGCCTCGCGGTGGCGCCGCAGGCGCCCCAGTTCGTACGCCTCCTCCTGGCGGGCGGCGAGGGTGTCGGGGTGGTCGGGGCCCAGCACCCCGGCCCGGCCCCGGGCCACGGCCGCGTACACGGCGAGGGCCTCCTCGTTGCGGCCGGCCCGGCTGAGGGCGAACGCGCGGGTGTGCCCGGCGGCGAGCGCGTCGGGGTGCCCCGGGTCGCCCGGCTCGGGCAGCGGGGTGCGCGGCAGGGCGTACATGCCGGTCAGCCGGGGGTCCTCGGCGGCGTCGGGCCGCAGGATGCGCTGCTCCCCGGAGCCGTACGCGGTCCGTCCGGCGGGGCGGGCGGCGGTCCAGGAGCCGGTGAGGACGGCCCACTCGCCGCTGGCGGGCCGGGCGTCGGTGCCGGCCTTGCGGCCGGCGGTCATGCCCTTGGCCCACGCGGGCAGCGGCGCCCGGGAGGCCGGCGGGCCGGCCGGGCCGAAGCGGGCCTCGACCAGGCGCCGGTGCAGGTGGCGGGCGTCGCCCGGGCGGTCCTCGGGGCGCTTGGCCAGCAGGTCGAGGACCAGTTCCTCGAAGTGGCCGGGCAGCTCGGGGCGGTGTTCGCGCAGCGGGACGGGCGCGGTGTCGCGGTGGCCGACCAGGACGGACCAGGAGTCGCCGAGGTCGAAGGGCGGTGCGCCGGTGGCGATCTCGTAGAGGACGCAGCCGAGGGAGTAGAGGTCGCTGCGGTGGTCGACCTCGCCGCCGGCGATCTGCTCGGGCGACATGTAGTGGGGGGTGCCCATGGCCATGCCGCCGCCGGTGAGTTTGGCGGTGAAGCCGATGTCGTGGGCGAGGCGGGCGATGCCGAAGTCGCAGATCTTCACCGTGCCGTCCGTGAGCCGCATGATGTTGGCGGGCTTGAGGTCGCGGTGGACGACGCCCTGGTCGTGGGTGTAGCCGAGGGCGGCGGCCATCTGTTCGGCGATGTCGAGGACCACGTCGACGGGCAGGGGGCGTGCCTCGTTGTCCTCCATCAGCTGGCTGAGGTTGCGGCCCTCCAGCAGTTCCATGACCAGGTAGAGGGGGCCGCCCGCCGCGCTGTCGTCGCCGAAGTCGTGCACGACGGTGACGCCGCGGTGCTGGAGCGAGGCGGCGACGCGCGCTTCGCGCCGGAAGCGCTCGCGCAGGACCTGGGTGAAGTGGGCGTCCTGGTCGTGCCCGACCGGCTTGAGGCACTTGACGGCGACCTGCCGGCCCAGCGACTCGTCGCGGGCGCGCCACACCTCGCCCATGCCCCCGCGCCCGATCAGATCGAGCGACCGGTACCGGCCCTGGATCAGTCTGGACTCCGCCATGTCTTGAAGCCGCCCCCGTCGTCGTGCCACGCCCTCCCCGGCCGGTCCAGTATGGCCGCTGATGTACGCAGTGTGTACGCCGAGGGGCGGGTCCCGGGGCCCAGTCGGCGCATCGCTTTCAAGATGTGACCTGGCGGCAGCTGCCACCGCAGACCTGCGGGAATGCTGCGCAGGATGTGGCCGGTGAGGCGCAGGCGCCGGGTGGTGGTGCGCGGGGGCGGGGCGGGTCTGCCGTAGAGCGCGTGCGCCCAGGCCGGGAGGGAGCCGTAGGCGAGTGCGGCGAGCGGGCTCCACAGCAGGTTTCGGCCAGGGACGAGGAGGGGGTGGACGGGCGGCGCGCGCAGGAAGTCGTCGACGGCCCGGGCGTCGGGGCCCGCGGTCAGCTCGGGGCGCACGCCCTCGAAGTACGCGGCGAGGGCGGCCCTGTCCGCCGGGACCTCCTCGGGGTCGAGGCCGACCAGGCGGGCGTTGACCCGGTTCTCGTCCACGTAGCGGTCGGCCTGGGCGGGGGTGAGGGGGGTCCCGGAGCGGAGCAGGACGTGGAGGAAGCTGTCGATCTGGGCGCAGTGCACCCAGAGCAGCAGGGCGGGGTCGTCGACGGGGAAGCGTTCCCCGGTGGCGGGATCGGTGGCGGAGAGCCGGCGGTGGATGGCGCGGACCCGGGCTCCGGCCGCTTCGGCGGCCTCGCTGGTGCCGTAGGTGAGGGTGCCGACGAAGTCGGCGGTGCGCAGCAGCCGGCCCCAGGCGTCCCGCTCGAAGGCGCTGTTCGCCAGGACTCCGCGCACCGCGCGGGGGTGCAGGGCCTGGAGGTAGAGGGCGCGGACCCCGGCGATCCACATGACGGGGTCGCCGTGGCACTGCCAGGTGACGGAGTCCGGCCCGTACAGGCCGGGGTCGGCACCCTCGTACGGAGCTGCGTCCATGGCCCGCCTCCCGCTCGGCCGCCCGGCCCGTTCCGGGGCTGGGAGCCTACCCGGCGGGGGCTCAGGTCAGGCGTGAGACGTGGTACTGGCGGATCCGCCAGGCACCGCCGAGGTGCTGGGCGGCGACGGAGAGGCGGACGGGGAGCGGCCCCTTGGCGGGGTCCGTGAAGGTGACGGTGGCGAACCCGGCGAGGGCGTCGGCGGCGACGGTGCGCGAGTGCAGGACCTCGACGGCGGCCGTCGTTCCGGGCGGGACGTTCTCGTAATAGGTCCTGATCTGTGCGCGGCCTTCGAGGAGTTGGGGGGAAAGGCCCTGGAAGAGGGCGTCCTCGGCGAAGAGGGCGGTGATCTCGTCGACCTTGTGCGCGTCGAATGCGGCGCGCCATTCCTCCAGGATGTCGGCCAGTACGCCAAATCTGTTCGCCATATTCCTGTTACCTCCGGTTCCATGGTCAAGATGACATTAAGACATCATGATGCCAACCAATCTGCCCACATTGGCTAGATTTCCAAGTGCATAATTGAGCCATGCAGGATCATGCAAGGCAGTACCCGGGGGAATGTTGTAACCGTGACGACTCTGCAGACCGAGGGAGCGGCGTATGCAGTGAAGGCCTGACCGTTTATCGCAAGGCCGTGGTGAAGGGCTGCACGGACAGGGAAGGAGCACCGGCGTGCCTCCTGCGGATGGGGCTGCTGGTCCCGCCGCCGGACGATCCGACCGTGCTCGTCCCCGTCTCACCCGACGTCGCCAAGGCCGAACTCGTCAGACCCATCGAGCAGTCACTGGAGAAACAACGCCTGGACGCCCAGGCCATCGCCGGGAGTTTCGTACCGGTCAGCGCCATCTACACCGCGGCCAAACGCGAACACACCGGCTGGGCCACCGCGATCGACGGCGAGCGGGTCATCCACTCCACGCTGGCCCACGCCGTCCGCGAGTGCCGCGAAGAACTGATGACCGTACAACCGGGGGGCTCCCGGGTCTCGTACGACCTGGACGGACTCGACCACGTCCGCGGCCCCGTCCGGCACCGCACCCTGTACCAGCACGCGGTACGGACCCACGCCGCCACGCTGCGCCACATCGAGCGGCTCATCGAGGCGGGCGGAGAGGTCCGCACCCTCGACCACGTCTTCGACCGGCTGATCGTCATCGACCGGACCATCGCCTACGTACCGGGCCACAGCGAGGCCCGCACCTCGGCGCTGGAGATCCGCCAGCCCTCCATCGTCTCCTTCCTCGTCCAGGTCTTCGAGGAGGCCTGGGAGCGCGGGTCGTCCATCGACCCGCGCGCCTCGCGCACGGTCGAACCCGACATCGCCGACGAGATCCAGCGGGCCATCATGCGCCTGCTCGTCGCCGGACACACGGACGAGGCGATCGCCCGTCGGCTCGGCACCAGCCGCCGCACGGTCGCCGCCCACGTCAGCCGCATCGCCGCCACCCTGCAGAGCCGCAGCCGCGCACAGCTCGGCTACCTGATCGCCACCACGGGGATGCTGCCCGCGGACGAGCTCGCCGAGCCGGACTGCGGACGCCTGTCGGCCTGACCGGCGGCACGCCCCAGGCCCGGCCGGGAAGGACCCGGCCGGGCCGGACCTCAGCGCCCGCCCGTGCGGCGGGCCCGCAGCGCCCGTACGCCGGCGGCCGCGAGCAGCACCAGGACCAGGAGCGTCGACCAGCCCAGCTGGCCGCGCGCCTGCGGATCGCGGGCCATCAGCACCAGCACGCACACGATCCCGCCGGCCGCCAGCCACGACAGGTACGGGAACCCGCGCATCCGCACCACCAGCAGGTGCGGCGCCTCCCGTTCCAGCCGCCGGCGCAGCACCAGGTGGGCGGCCGCGACGGTCAGCCACATGTAGAGCATGGAACCGCCCATGGCCTTCGCCAGGAACGGCAGGATCTGCTCCGGCCAGCGGTGGTCGAGGCCGATCGAGACGAACGCGAAGGCCGCCGAGGCCGCCACGGCCGCTCGCGGGGCACCGCGCCGCGAGGTCCGCAGCAGGACCCGGGGGGCGTCGCCGCGCGCGGCGAGCGAATGGGCCATCCGCGAGGCCCCGTACAGGTTGGCGTTCATCGCGGACAGCAGGGCGATCAGCACGACCACCTCGATGAGCCGCCCCGCGCCCGGGATGCCGAGCTCGTCCAGGACCGCGACGTAGGGGCTGCGGCCGGGTGTGGCGGAGTCCCACGGCAGCAGGGTGACGATGACGGCGATCGAGCCGAGGTAGAACAGGCTGATCCGCCAGATCGCGCTGCTCACCGCCTTGGTGACGGAGCGGGCCGGGTCGCCGGACTCGGCCGCGGCCATGGTGATGACCTCCATCCCGCCGAAGGCGAAGACGACGGTCAGCAGTCCCGCGACGACGCTGTTCCAGCCCTGCGGGAGGAAGCCGCCGCGGCCGGTCAGGTTGGCCATGCCCGGCGAGTCGACGCCGGGGACGGCCCCGCACAGCGCGGCCACTCCCAGCGCGAGGAAGGCGATGATGGCCGCGACCTTGATGCCCGCGAACCAGAACTCGGCCTCTCCGAAGGAGGAGACCGAGAACATGTTGGACTGGGTGAAGACGGCCAGGGCCACCAGGGCGATCAGCCACTGCGGGACGCCCGGCATCCACTGGTGCAGGATCGTGGCCGCGGCGATCAGCTCGATGGCGATGGCGATGGCCGTCACGGCCCAGTACAGCCAGCCGGCGGTGAAGCCCGCCCAGCGGCCCAGGGCCCGGTCGGCGTAGACGGAGAACGAGCCGCTGGCCGGCATCGCGGCGGCCATCTCGCCGAGCATCCGCATCACCAGCAGGGCCAGGGCGGCGGCGAGCGCGTACGAGAGGATGATGGCCGGGCCCGCGACGCGCAGGCCGGTACCGGAGCCGACGAACAGCCCGGCGCCGATCACTCCCCCGAGGGCCAGCATCGTCAGGTGGCGCGGCCGCAGGGAGCCCGCGAGCTCCGGTGCGGTGGCGGTCGTGGGTGCGGGCGTGCTCCTGGGTGCGGGCATCGTGGGTGCGGGCGTCGTGGGTGCGGTCGTCTTCGCGGGTGCGGGCGGGCGCGGTGGTTCCGGCGCCTTGGTGCGTGGAGCGGGCATGCGTGGATTCCCCCCTGGGAACGGGTGCGGGCGGGGCCGGCCCCCCGTGGACCGGCCCCGCCCCACCGTGCCGGTCAAGAAGAGACGCGCTCGAGCGTCGCCGTGTGCAGCTCGCCGGCGCGGCCGCCGTCGGGGGTCGCGTACGTCCAGTAGACGCTGACGGTGCCCCGGCCGAGGTCCATGACGTGGCTGACGGTCATGCCCGAGGCCTCGACCCAGTTGACGAAGTACAGGCCCTCGCCCACGGCGCGGACGGAGAGCTTCTCCTGCCCGCTGTGCCCGGCCATCGGGCCCGCCAGGGCGGTCCAGTCGAGCGTGGAGCCGTCGGCGGAGTACGAGTTGCGCAGGACGGCCCCGTTGTCGAGCGTCAGGACGTAGGTGTGGCCCGCGAAGGCGGGGGCCTCGGCGCGCACGCCCGCGGCGGCGGGCGCCGGCGCGGTGGCGGCCTGCGCGGACGGCGCCCCGGCCAGGGCGATCAGGGCGGCGGCGGCGAGGGCCGGGACGGTGTGACGGATGCGCATGACGGTTCCTTTTCGGTGGTCGTACGGAGCGGGCCGTACGGGGGTGTGGTGCCGGGCTTGCCGGGCGTCGCCGGGGTTCGGACCCGGCGGGCGCGTCATTCGGCGTACTGGTAGAAGCGCGTGTGGTCGAGGAGCGCGGAGGGCCGCACCTGCCAGGGCGCCATCGGCTCGTCGAGGCTGATGACCCGCCCGTGCTGCGGGTCCCCGGCCGGTACCGGCCGGCTCGGCTCGTAGCCCGCGCCCGGGTGGCGGCGCTGCCAGCGCGCCCAGATCAGGTCGATGAAGGTGTGGTGGAGCCAGAAGACCGGGTCGTTGGGCGAGGTTCCGCCCGTCATCTGGCCGCCGACCCACAGGTGGACCCGGTTGTGGTTGTGCCAGCCCTCCTTCTCACCGACCGTCCAGCCCTCGACCTTGTTGCGGAAGCCGGCGGTGGTGGCGGTGGAGTCCCAGGGGGAGGCGTCGTAGACCGGATCGTCGATCGCCCAGGCCAGTTCGGCGGGCGTCGGGAGCGCGACCGGGTCGGCCGGGCGGCCGAAGTCGCGCACGAGGTACTTCTCCTCGGTGACCCCCACATTCACCGGCCAGTTGCCGGCGTCGAAGGCGAACGGGCCGGTCATGACCCGGTGGTCGCCGGGGCGCCCGTTGCCGCCGAGGAAGTCGTCGGCCCACAGGCCCGAGGTGGGCGACTGGTCGGCCGTCCAGTCCCAGTACGGCAGGGTCACCTTCGGGTCGACCTGCTGGAGGGCCCGTTCGAACTCCAGGAGGTACTGGCGGTGCCACGGGAAGAACGACGGGGACATATGTCCCACCCGCTGTCCGCCCTCGCCGTCGGAGACGAAGTACTGGCCGTGGAGCCGGACGAACTCGTCGTAGACGCCCCGGCGTTTGATCTCCAGGACCGCGTGGACGAAGCGGGCGCGCTCGTCGGGGGTGAGGTCCTTCTGGTTCTTGCGCGTGTACACGTGTGCTCGTTCCTCGACGTCATGCCGTGTGGTGGTGGAGCTGCGCCGTCGACAGCTGGGCGGTGCCGATCTCGTCGACCGCGGCCCGTGCCACCTCCAGCGGGGTCGGGAAGGACTGGTAGTGGTTGACCAGGCTCAGGTAGCTGCCGTCGGCCCGCCGCATGACGTGCAGCGGCCGGCCGTCGATGCTGACCTCGATGCCCGGGCCCGCGGCCGGCGCCGCCGCACGGGAGGACGCGTACCGCACGGGCGTGGGCCCGCCCTGGATGCGGCGGCCCCGGTACACCTCGTCGAAGGTCCCGGGGGGCGGGTTCGCCCCGGTCCCGTCGCCGGCTCCGGAGGCCGTACGGGCTCCGGAGGACGGGTCGGCGAGGACGATGGGGGCGACGGCCGCGCTCGTGCCGAGGACGACGGCCGTGGTCATGGCTGCCCTCATCATGTCCCTGCGGGTGATCGTGTTCACGCCTGGGGCTCCAGTCCGGTCGTGGCGGTGATGTCCTCGACGACCGCCCGGACGATGTCGTCCGCCCGTTCGAGGACCGAGGGCATGCCGGAGGTGAAGAACAGCGTCCCGGCGCCCATGTCGCCGATCGCGTGCATCCGCCGGTGGGCCCGGCCCGCGCCCACGGCGCGGCTGGTCGACGGCTCGATGTGCAGGCCGCCGTACGGGTGGTACTCGCCGATGCCGTCCTCGACGAGCGAGTCGACGAACGGGCGGGCCTGCGCCGGAACCCGGTGGGAGGGGGCGCTGACCGCGTTGACGACGACGTCGCTGCGGTACTCCTCGCCGTCCGCCGCCACGTGGAACCCGGAGTCGGCCAGCGGCTTGACGTTCCACAGGCCGCGCAGCACGCGCAGCCGGCCGGCCTCGTGCAGGTCGAGCAGTTTGCGGGCGTTGGCGGGCGGCATCGGGCAGCACAGGCTCATCACGGCCCGGTAGTGGGTCTCCCGGATGAACTCCTGGTCCTCGGTGCGCAGCAGCGTCCAGGCGTCGGGGCCGCTCTCGGGGACCACGTGCTGCATGACGCGCATGCCGACGTCGGCGCCGTCGATGCAGTCGTACTGGCGGCGCAGCCGGTCGAGCGGCGCCTCCACTCCGAGGGAGAACAGTTCGGCGAGGACCACGGACGGGTCGGCGTCGTGATCCGCCAGCTCCCGCACCAGCAGGTCCAGTACGTCGCCCAGGCCGATCCGGCCGTCGTCGCCGCGTGCCGCGGCGGCGTGCAGGGCGGCGGGGGTGAAGTGGGCGATCTCGGGGAAGACGGGCCGCTGACGGACGGCCGGGAGCGCGCCGTTGCGGGAGGCCATGGTGATGCGGCCCCGGTGCCCGTGGGCCTGGAGGGAGACCACGGCGTCCACCGCGGCCAGTCCCGTGCCGAGGACGGTGACGTCGGCGTCGGCGGGTATGCCGGTCAGGGTGGTGCGCAGCGGGTACGGGTCGCCGAAGTAGCCCGGGGTTCCGTCCAGTTCGTAGTGGTCGGCGGGCCGGCCGGCGCCGACGGCGCAGATGACGTAGTCGAAGGTGTGCGTACGTCCGTCGGCGCCGGTCAGGACCACCTCGTCGCCCGCCTCGCGGGCGCCGACGACGGTGTCGCGGACGACCTGGACGGGCCAGCCGCCGAGGGCGAGCTCGCCGACGGCGTTCTCGGCGGTGCGCTCCAGGTAGCTGCCGAACACCCGGCGCGGCGGGAAGTAGCCTTCGGCGGCGTAGTCGCCCTCCCCGTAGGGGAGTCCGGATTCCCGCAGCCAGCGCAGGAAGTCGTCCGGGTCTCCGGTGCGGGCGCTCATCTCGGCCGGGATGATGTTGGCGAGGACCGAGTCGGCGTCCTGCTGGTAGGCGCGGCCGCGCCACAGGTTCTCCGAGGGTTCGAAGACGGTGATCGATCCGCGGCCGCGGCCCGGGGTGCGGGAGAGCCGGTCCAGCAGGCATACGGCGGCGGCCCCTCCGCCGACCAGGCCGATGCGCGTCGGCGGGCGGTCACTTGTACTCATGGTGATCTCGACCTTCACGAAAGGGAGTTGGGGAAGAGGGGCGCGTCGCGGCGCCGGGGGTTTCGGTGCGGCGGCGGGTCAGCGCGCCGCGGCGGGCTGCGGTTCGCCGGTGCGGGCGGAGCCCTGGGCGGCGTCCTGCCGCGGGGCGGCGGGCTTCCGCCTGGAGCCGGCGTAGAGCAGGGTCAGGCCGACCAGCGCCCAGACGGCCAGGACGAGGACCGGGCCGCCCGCTCCGGCTCCGTCGAACGGGCCGGCGGTGCGCAGCAGGCCGGCGGCGGCGCCCGCGGGCAGGAACTGGCCGATGGTGCCGAGCGGCTGCGGCAGCATTTCCGGGGCGGAGGCCAGGCCGGAGAGCGGGTTGCCGATGACGAACATGAGGACCGCGCCGACGGCGATGCCGGGCGGGCCGACCAGCGAGCCGAGGCCGGTGATGACCCCGACCATGGCCAGCTCCAGCAGGGCCACGATGCCGGCGTTGACGAAGTAGTTGCCCGGCAGGACCCCGCTCAGGTGGGTGAGCATGAGGGAGCTGAGCAGGCCGGAGAGGACCGCGAACCCGATGACGCCCATGAACTTGGCGGCCGCGCCGCGCACTTTGAGGACGAAGAGCAGGCCGGCGATGACGGCGGTGATCAGCAGGGGCAGGAAGCCCATGGACAGGCCCGCTCCGTGCGGGTCGTCGGGGTCGGCGGGCACCACGTCGGTGACGTGGACCGGTCCCCCGGCGAGCTGCTGCGCCCGGCCGGTGAGGTTCTGGGCGACGGTGGGCGAGGCGGCGGAGGCGAGGTGCAGTTCGAGTCCGTCCGCGGTCGGCAGCAGGGCGCCGTACGCCTTCCGCTCGCGCAGCGCGGCGTCGGCTTCCTCGGCGGTGGCGGCGCCCTTGATCTCGTACGCGCCCGGGGCCGCCTCGCGCAGCCGCTCGGTGAGCTGTTCGGAGCCCTGGGCTGCGACCACGAGGACGGGCAGGTCGCGCGGGGCGGCGTGGGAGGCCGACCACGAGAACCAGCCGCCGATGACGAACTGCACGATCGCGACGATGACGAGGATGGTGCGCGCTTCCGCGCGCGGTGAGGCAGTTGAGCTCATGATTGCTTCCTGGATCTGGTGCGGCCGGCGGGTCTGCGCGTCGCTGCCCGTCGCTACTCGTCGAGCAGGTCGGGCTGTTCGGCCGTGATCTCGTCCCACATGATCTGGAAGCTGTAGCGGCCGAGCTGCTCGTCGCCGAAGCCGTCGCGGGCCAGGAGGGCCTGCTCGTGGGACATGGGGACGGGCCGGCCGGCGGCGAGGGCGAGCAGCTGGACCTGGGCGCAGCTCTCGTAGGTGAAGAACCAGTGGACGGCTTCCTCCAGGGAACCGCCCACGGTGATCAGCCCGTGGTGGCGCAGCAGCATGGCGCGCTTGGCGCCGAGGCGGTCCGCGATGTCCTGGCCGTGCTCGATCTTGATGGCCGGGCCCTCGTAGTCGCCGTAGAGGACCTGGTCCTGGTAGAAGGCGGCGGACTCCTGGTCGTAGGGCTCCAGCAGCCGTTCCAGGGCGCCGAGGGCGCGGGCGTGGACGGTGTGGCCGTGCGCGATGGCGTTGGCCTCGGGGCGCTCGTGGATCTTGGAGTGGATGGTGAAGGCGCTCGGGTTGACCTTGCCGGTGCCGTCGACGACGCGGCCGGTCGCGTCGACGCGGATCAGGTCGGCCACGCGGACCCGGTTGAAGGAGACGCCGAAGGGGTTGACCCAGAAGGTGTCCAGGTCCTCGGGGTCGCGCACGGAGATGTGGCCGGATATGCCTTCCGCGTAGCCCGCCTTGCCGAACAGGCGCATGGCGGCGGCCAGTCGCTGCTTGCGGTGGCGGCGTTCGTCCGCGGCGGAGGTGAAGACCGGGTCGGCCGGGATGGGCAGGCCGGTGTGGGTGTCGGCGATGAAGGCGGCCGCGGTGGTGGTGGACACGCTCATGTCTCCTGGAAGTTCGGTACGGGCCCCCGCCCCACGCCCGCGCCGGGGCATGGCGAAGCCGGTCTGCGGGTAGGTGGGATCGGCACCGAAACCCCTGGTCAGTGGGGGTTCGGCGCGCTGGGAGGGCGTCAGCTCCTGCACCTGAATCCTGACCCACGCAGGCGTGCGTTTTCGGCCTCGGCGGCCGCTGCGCGGCTTCATAACCGTGCGATTCACATTTGCGCAGCGGCCCCGATTACGGACGTACCGCCAGAAAACGCCGCTCCGTACGGATCGCGGGCGTAAGAAACGCGCCGTCGGCCCGCCTTTCGCGGGCCGTCCGTTGCCGATCCCCGCTGACGGCCGTTGGTCGGGGGACAGCAGCCAGCCGAGGGAAGGAACCCGCCCCGTGTCCGCCGAACTCTCCGACGACCTGAAGAAACTCATCGACGACAGCCCGGTCTTCGCGACCGTGGCCACGATCCAGCCGGACGGCAGCCCGCAGCTGTCCGTCACCTGGCTCGGCCGGGACGGCGACGAACTGCTGGTCTCCACGACCGTCGGCCGCCGCAAGGAGAAGAACCTGCGCACCGACCCGCGGATCACCGTCATGATCAACCCGCACAACGCGCCCTACACCTACGCGGAGGTCCGCGGCACGGCCACGCTGACCACGGAGGGCGGGCAGGAACTGATCGACGAGCTGTCGCGCAAGTACACGGGCAAGGACTACGCGGACTTCAACCCGGCGGCGGCGGACGACGCCGACCGCGTCGTCGTCCGCGTCACCCCGCGCAAGGTCGTCGGCTCCCTCTGACGCGCCCCCGCGCCGTCGCGTCAGCGGCGGACGCGGGGCATGCCCAGGCCGATCCAGGAGATGATCTCGCGCTGGATCTCGTTGTTGCCGCCGCCGAAGGTGAAGATCACGGCGCTGCGGTAGCCGCGTTCGAGTTCGCCGTGCAGGACCGCGCCCGCGGACCCGTCCTTGAGGGAGCCGGCCGCGCCGACCACCTCCATCAGCCACGCGTACGCGTCCCTGCGCGCCTCGGAGCCGTACACCTTGACGGCGGAGGCGTCCTGCGGGGTGAGGGTGCCGGACTGCACGGCGTTCACCATCTGCCAGTTGAGGAGCTTCATCGCGTCGAGGCGGGCGTGGGTGCGGGCCAGACGGCCGCGCACCCAGGACAGGTCGATGACGCGGCGGCCGTCGGCGAGCTTGGTGCCGGCGGCCCAGCGCTGCACGTCGTGCAGGGCGCGGATGGCCATGGTGCCGTGGGCCGCGAGGGTGACCCGCTCGTGGTTGAGCTGGTTGGTGATCAGGCGCCAGCCCTTGTTCTCCTGGCCGACGCGGCGGCTCGCGGGGACCCGGATGTCCTCGTAGTAGCTGGCGGTGGTGTCGTGCGACGCGAGCGTGTTGATGAGGGTGCAGGAGTAGCCGGGGTCGGCCGTCGGCACGAGGAGCATCGTGATGCCCTTGTGCGCGGGGGCGGCGGGGTCGGTGCGGACGGCGAGCCAGACCCAGTCGGCCGTGTCGCCGTTGGTGGTCCAGATCTTCTGACCGTTGACCACGTAGGTGCCGCTCTCCTCGTCCCCCTCGCGGACGGCCTTGCACTTGAGCGCGGCCAGGTCCGTGCCGGCGTCCGGCTCGCTGTAGCCGATGGCGAAGTCGATCTCCCCGGCGAGGATCCTGGGCAGGAAGTACGCCTTCTGCTCCTCGGTGCCGAACTGCATGATGGTCGGGCCGACGGTGTTCAGGGCCATCAGCGGCAGCGGGACGACCGCCTGCGCCGCTTCGTCGAAGAAGATGAACTGGTCCATGGGCGACATCCCGCGCCCGCCGTACTCCTCGGGCCAGCCGACGCCGAGCCAGCCGTCCGCGCCCAGCCGGCGGATCGTCTCCCGGTAGAAGCGCTTCTGGGCAGCCGGTTCCCCGTAGCGGGCGGACACGTCCTGCGGTACGAGCTCGGCGAAGTAGGCGCGCAGTTCGGTGCGCAACCGCTGCTGCTCAGGCGTGTATTCGAGGTGCACGGCCCCTCCGGGAGTCTCGCGGTCCAGCCGGTCTCTGTGGTGGCGGCGGTCAGAGTAGAACCCGTTACAAGAATTCGGAAGGCCCGGCGGGGGCCGGGCGCGCGAAGGCGCGGTCCGCGTCCGCCGCTTCGGTGGCGGGTCCGGCCGCGCGGCACACCACGTCCAGCACCCGTTCCGGGTCGCAGGCGTAACCGCCGCTGGCCCAGGCCGGGTTCGCCTCGACGGCCGCCCAGACGCCGTCCTGGAGCAGGCCCACGTCGACCACCGAGGCCGAGGGCAGCCGGCAGGCGGAATCGGCGAGGAGCTCCGCGGCGAAGGCCCGGACCTCCGCCGCGTACGGGTCCTCGTCCAGCGGCAGCGGATCGAGGGCGGGACCGACGGCGTACCGGCTGCCGGTGTGCACCGCGCCGTCGAGGACGAACAGCCGGTACTCGCGGGCGAAGCAGGCGATGTCGCTCACCAGCACGGGCAGGTCGTCGTCGAAGGCGTCCGGGCCGGGCAGCCGCGAGCCGTCGGGGTAGATCCGGGCCGGGAAGAACTTGTCGGTCGGCGGTTTGACGAAGGCGGGACGGCGCAGCCGCCGGGCCTCCGCCAGCGTGACGGACTCGACCTGCCGCCCCGACAGCTCCCGCGGCAGCCGGGCCAGCCAGTCAGCCGGGGGCTCCAGCGGCAGCACGCCCAGTTCCCCGGCCACGGAGTCGGCGAGCAGCGGCCCCCCGTACAGGTGCGCCGGCCCGGCGGCGGGCGCGGCGGCCGGCACCCTCCAGTCCCGGGCGGTCAGGACGCGCAGCCCCCGGCGGGCGGCGGCCGCGCCGAGTCGGGGCGCGGTGTCGTTGGGGCGGGGGGCGAGGAGCAGGACGCGGTCGGTGGTCATGCCCCCATCCTGCCGCCGGCCCGGATCCGCGGGCCGCACCGGGAGTCCGCCGGGTAGGGTCACCGCTCGTGATGGACGCGGAGGCAGTGGTGGCGGGCAGTGAGGTCGTCGTGGAGTGCCCGGGGGTCCGCAGCCGCTACGGCGGCGCCCCGGTCCCCTTCCGGCTGCGCCGGCGGGCGTCCGACGGTCAGTGGCTGTTCGAGGTGGGGACCTGGCTCGACGCGGTGCCGTTCCTGGCCGGCGTGGCTCCGCGGGAGGGCGTACGGGCCTTCGCGCAGGGGATCCTGGACACCCTCGCGGAGGGCGGCGGCGAACCCGACTTCACGCTCTTCGACGACGGCCGCACCGAGCTGACGGCGACCGTGGGCTACGGCCCCGGGCCGTACCTCGCGCTCCAGGCCGTCTTCGACCCCGCGCAGGACCGGGTGGGGACCTCGGAGAAGGGCGAGGCCCTGTACGCCAATCCGTTCGGCTGGTGCCTGGCGGAGCTGGGGGAGATCGACCCGGCCGAGCCGGCGGCCCTGACCGCGTTCGCCCGGGCGCTGCTCGCGGCCCTGGACGGCCCGGTCACCGCTCCCCTGCGGCGGGGCGGCGCCGGTCAGGTGTAGCGGAAGAGGACGTCGAACCAGACGAGGTCGCGCGCCGCGTCGAGGCGGTAGGTGCCCGAGGGCTGTACGGAGGCCCCGGGCCGGTTCGCCGCCCGGTCGAAGTCGGGGCTGCCCTGCCACCGCGCCCCGGCGGGTACGTGGGGCTCCAGCGGGGCGGGCAGGTCGGGGAGCCCGGCGGGGGCGAAGGCGTGGCCGGGGCGGGCCAGGACCTCGGCGGCGGCTCCGGCCCGCATCCGGGCGATGCCGACGAGGCGGATGCGGGAGTCCGGGCTGGGCAGGTAGCGGTCGGCGGAGGAGGCGTCGACGTCGTAGCCGAGCCAGTGCGGGTCGGAGAGGGGCCCGAGGGCGTGCTCGAAACGGCTGTTGAGGGGGGCGGGGTCGGTGCGGACGCGCCGCCGGTCCGGTTCGGGCTCCGGCTCGGGCCACAGGACAGCCACCCCGACCGCCCCGGCGGCGCCGAGGAGCAGGGCGGCGGCGCCGGTGAGGGCGAGGAACCGGCGCCGGCCGGTGCGGCCGCTCTGTTCGTCCATGGTCCCCGCTCCCCCGCTCCCCGCCGACGCCCTCGCGGCCGTCGCGCCCGGTCAGTTCAGGGCGCTGATCATAGCCTCGGCCGTGGCCGCCATGGCCGTGCGGGCGGCCGTGAGGTACGGGCGGGGGTCCGCCGGGGTCAGGTGGGTGCGGATGGCCTCGGTCATGGCGACGTTGAGGGCGGTGCCGATGTTGACCTTGCGGATGCCGCCTGCCACCGCCGCGGCCAGTTCCGCGTCCGGGAGGCCGGAGGAGCCGTGCAGCACCAGCGGTACGTCGACCGTCTTGGTGAGCCGGGCCAGCAGCGCGTGGTCCAGTGCGGCGGTGCGGCGGGTCATGGCGTGGCTGCTGCCGATGGCGACGGCGAGGGCGTCCACTCCGGAGTCGGCGACGAACCGGCGCGCCTCGTCCGGGTCGGTACGGGCGCCCGGCGCGTGCGGGTCCAGCGGGGCGGCGCCGTTCTTCCCGCCGACCTCGCCCAGTTCGGCCTCGATCCACAGCCCGTGGGCGTGGGCCCAGTCCGCGGCGGAGCGGGTGGCCTCCAGGTTCTCGCCGTACGGCAGGTGCGCGGCGTCGTACATCACCGACCCGAAGCCGGCGTCGGCGGCCTGCCGCAGCAGGTCGGGGCTCTTGACGTGGTCGAGGTGCAGCCCGACGGGCACCCGGGCGGCTTCGGCGCAGGCCGCGGCGGCGCGGGAGATGGGCAGCAGGGCTCCGCCGCGGAACTTCACCGCGTTCTCGCTGAGTTGCAGGATGACGGGGAGCCCGGCCCGTTCGGCGCCCTCGACGACGGCCTCGGCGTGTTCCAGGGTGATGATGTTGAAGGCGGCGACGGCGCGGCCGGCGGCGGCCGCCTCCGCGACGAGGGTTCCGGCGGCGGCGAGGGTCATCGGACCGCTCCCTCGGCGTCGGTGAGGATGACCGAGCGGGTCAGGTTGCGGGGCGCGTCGGGGTCGAGTTCACGGTGCGCGGCGACGGCGACGGCCAGCCGGTGCACGCGGACCAGTTCGGCGAGCGGGTCGAGCCCGCCGGGTACCCAGGTGGCGCCGGTGCCGAGGACCTGTTCGGCGATCCCGTCGGGGGCTTCGTCCAGCGACCAGGTCACGGAGCCGGGGCCGGTGACGCTGACGGGGCCGTGCCGGTACTCCATGGCCGGGTAGGACTCGGCCCACGACAGGGAGGCCTCGCGCATCTTCAGGGCGGCCTCGTGCGCCAGGCCCACGCTCCAGCCCCGGCCGAGGAAGGTGAACTGGCCCCGGGCTTCGAGTCCGGCGGGCAGGGGGGCGGCGAGCGCGGTGCGGGCGTCGGCGACGACGGCCGGGGTGTGCGCGCCCGCGTGGGCCCGCAGCAGGGTGAGGGCCGTGGTGGCGAAGCGGGTCTGCACGACCGAGCGCTCGTCGGCGAAGTCGAGGACGACCAGCTCGTCCGCGAGGGCGATCACCGGGGTGTCGGGGTCGCCGATGACGGCGGTGGTAGCCACCCCGGCGTCGCGGAGTCCGGCGAGGAGGTCCAGTACCTCCGTGGTGGTGCCGGACCGGGTCAGGGCCACCACCCGGTCGTAGCGGCGGTGACGGGGGAACTCGGAGGCGGGGAAGGCGTCGGTCTCGCCCTGTCCGGCTTCCTCGCGGAGCACGGCGGCCGCCTGGGCCATGTAGTAGGAGGTTCCGCACCCGACGAACGCGGTACGCTCCCCCGGCCTCGGCAGTACGGCCCGCCGGGCCGGGGCCAGTTCGGCGGCCCGCTCCCAGCATTCGGGCTGCGTGGCCAACTCGTACGCGACGTGACTCATGCGGGCTCCCTGCGCGTTGGGTGCGTGTTCTTGCAAGGTAGCGGGCGCTTTCGCGCAACTTCAAGCATCTACCGGGTGATGGCCTGGGTTAATCTCGACGACCGGGCCGAAACGGAGGCCGGGGAGAGCTGGGGAGGGCGCCATGACCCGCAAGGAACGCTGGCAGAGACTGCTGGATCTGCTGGTGGAGCGGGGCGGGCTGGAGGTGGAGCCGGCCGCCGGGGCACTCGGCGTGTCCGCCGCGACGATCCGCCGCGACCTCGACCAGCTCGCCGAGCAGCAGTTGCTGGTCCGTACGCGCGGCGGGGCGGTGCCGCACGGCGTGTCGTACGAACTCCCCCTGCGCTACCGGACCTCGCGCCGGGCCGCCGAGAAGCAGCGGATCAGCGAGGCGGTGGCCGCGCTGATCGCCCCGGGCGAGGTCGTCGGGCTGACCGGCGGCACCACGACGACGGAGGTGGCCCGCGCGCTGGCCGCCCGCCCGGACCTGGCCACGGGTTCCCCGGCGCTCACCGTGGTCACCAACGCCCTGAACATCGCGGGCGAACTGGTGATCCGACCCCAGTTCAAGATCGTCCTGACGGGCGGGGTGGCCCGCCCCCAGTCGTACGAACTCACCGGCCCGCTGGCCCAGCAGACGCTCGCTCAGCTCACCGTGGACACCGCGGTGGTCGGGGTCGACGCCTTCGACGCGGCGGACGGCGCCGCCACCCGGCACGAGGACGAGGCGGCGGTGAACAGCCTGCTCTGCGAGCGGGCGCGCCGCCTGGTCATCGCCGCGGACTCCTCGAAGCTCGGGGTGCGCGCCTTCGCCCGGATCTGCGCCACCGCCGCCGTGGACGTCCTGGTGACGGACACGGCCCTCTCGGACGCGGACGCCCGCCCGTTCCGCGCGGCGGGCGTAGAGGTGGTGCGGGTGTAGGAGCGGGCGGGCCGGATCAGGGCCCCGGCGGCGTCAGGGCGCCGGTACGCGCTCCGCCTCGCGGGACAGGGCGGCCAGCACCGGGGCGATCAGGGGGTGGGACTCGGCGCCGCGCCGGGTGGCGGCGAAGACGCGGCGGGTGGCGGCGGGGCCGGCGACCGGGCGGACGCGGACCTCCTTGAGGTCCATGCCGCGCAGCGCCGAACGCGGCACCAGCGCCACTCCGGCGCCGGCCCCCACCAGGGCGGTCACCGCGCGGAAGTCGTCGGAGGAGTGCAGGAACCGGGGCTGGAACCCGGCCAGTTCGCACGCCAGCAGGGTGACGTCGTGGCAGGGGTTGCCCGGGTACTGGCCCACCCAGTCCGAGTCGGAGAGGTCCGCCAGCGCGACGGCGGGGAGATCGGCCAACGGGTGGCCGGCCGGGAGGACCGCGTCGAAGGGTTCGGCGTACAGCGGCACGACCGACAGCCGGCCGTCGTCGGCGCCCGGGGCGCCCCGGTACTCCACGGCCAGCGCGAGGTCGGCCTCGCCGTCGAGGAGCAGCGGCAGGCTCTGGTCGCCCTCCGCGTCCCGGACGCGGAGCCGGATGCCCGGGTGCTCCCGCGCCAGCCGGGAGATCGCGGGGGCCAGGACCTCGGCAATGCCGGTCGCGAAGGCGGCGACGGTGACCTCGCCCGCCGCTCCGCCCGCGTACGCGGCGAGTTCGGCCTCGGCGCGCTCCAGCTGGGCGAGCACCTCGTGCGCGTGGCCCAGCAGGATCTCCCCGGCGGCGGTGAGCCGTACGCCGCGGCCGCTGCGGGTCAGCAGGACGTGGCCGGTCTCCTGCTCCAGTGCCGCGAGCTGCTGGGAGACGGCGGACGGGGTGAGGTACAGGGCTGCGGCCGCGGCGGTCACCGTACGGTGGTCCGCCACGGCCCGCAGGATGCGCAGCCGGCGGGGGTCGATCACCCCCCTATGATGTCAGCCCTGAGCAGCGGAGAGAGCCGTACGGGCGTCCACGAACGCGGCCACCGCGCGCTCCACGTCGGCCGTCGAGTGGGCCGCCGAGAGCTGCACGCGGATGCGGGCCGCGCCCAGGGGCACGACCGGGTACGAGAAGCCGATCACGTAGACGCCGCGCTCCAGCAGCAGCTCCGCCATCTTCGCCGCCTCGGCCGCGTCGCCGATCATGACGGGGGCGATGGCGTGGTCGCCGGGCAGGATCTCGAAGCCCGCCTCGGTCATCTTCGAACGGAAGAGCGCGGTGTTGGCGGCGAGGTGCTCGCGCAGGTCCCCGGCCGACTCCAGCAGGTCCAGGACCTTCAGGGAGGCCGCGGCGATCACCGGGGCGAGGGAGTTGGAGAAGAGGTAGGGGCGCGAGCGCTGGCGCAGCAGTTCCACGATCTCGGCGCGGGCCGCGACGTAGCCGCCGGAGGCGCCGCCGAGCGCCTTGCCGAGGGTGCCGGTGATGATGTCGACGCGGTCCATGACCCCGTGCAGTTCGGGGGTGCCGCGGCCGCCGGGGCCGACGAAGCCCACGGCGTGCGAGTCGTCGACCATGACCATGGCGTCGTACCGGTCGGCGAGGTCGCAGATCTCGGCGAGGGGGGCGACGTAGCCGTCCATGGAGAACACGCCGTCGGTGACGATCAGCTTGCGGCGGGCGCCGCCCTCGGTGGCTTCCTTCAGCCGGGTCTCCAGCTCGGCGAGGTCGCGGTTGGCGTACCGGAAGCGGCGGGCCTTGGAGAGGCGGATGCCGTCGATGATCGAGGCGTGGTTGAGGGCGTCGGAGATGACCGCGTCCTCGGCGCCGAGGAGGGTCTCGAAGACACCGCCGTTGGCGTCGAAGCAGGAGGAGTAGAGGATCGTGTCCTCCTGGCCGAGGAACGAGGACAGCCGTGCCTCCAGCTCCTTGTGGACCTCCTGCGTGCCGCAGATGAAGCGGACGGAGGCCATGCCGTAGCCCCAGCGGTCCAGCGCGTCCTTCGCCGCGGCGACGACCTCGGGGTGGTCCGCGAGTCCGAGGTAGTTGTTGGCGCAGAAGTTGAGGACCTCGCCCGGGGCGCCGCCCGCGGTCACGGCGACGGCGGCGTTCTGCGGGGTGCCGATGACGCGCTCGGGCTTGTGCAGGCCCGCTGCGCGGATCTCGTCGAGGGTGGAGCGGAGGTCCTCGCGGACGGACTCGAACATGATGCGGTTCTCCTAGTGCGGTGTGCCGGTGCCGGTGCCGCCCGGCGGACGGAGGAGGACGGGAAGGAGGGGGCCGGGCCCCGCGGAGGGGGGAGGGTGTGCGAGGCCCGGCCGGAGGGAGATGGTCTCGGGGCGGGCCGGGGATCCGGACCCGGGCGGGGGCCGAGCCCCGCCGCTTACGCCGTCCAGTCCAGGATGATCTTGCCGCTGCGGGCGGTGGCGGCCTCGTCGAAGGCGGCTTCGAAGTCGCGGTGCGAGTAGCGGCCGGTGATGACCGGGGACAGGTCCAGCCCGCCCTCCAGCAGCACGGTCATCGCGTACCAGGTCTCGAACATCTCGCGGCCGTAGATCCCCTTGATGGTGATCATCGAGGTGACGACCTTCGCCCAGTCGACAGGGAATTCCTGGGCCGGCAGGCCCAGCATGGCGATGCGCCCGCCGTGCGTCATGTTGTCGATCATGTCGCGCACGGCCTCGGCGCGGCCCGACATCTCCAGGCCGATGTCGAAGCCCTCGCGCAGGCCGAGCTGCGCCTGCGCGTCGGCGATCGAGGACTCGGCGACGTTGACCGCGAGGGTGGCTCCGGCCTTGCGGGCGATTTCGAGGCGCTCGGGGCTGACGTCGGTGATGACCACGTTGCGCGCACCGGCGTGCCGGGCCACGGCCGCGGCCATGATGCCGATCGGGCCGGCGCCGGTGATGAGCACGTCCTCGCCGACCAGCGGGAAGGACAGCGCGGTGTGCACGGCGTTGCCGAACGGGTCGAAGATGGCCGCCACGTCCAGGTCCACGGCCGTCCGGTGCACCCACACGTTCTGCGCGGGCAGGACCACGTACTCGGCGAAGGCGCCGTCGCGCCCCACGCCGAGACCGATCGTGCTGCGGCACAGGTGGCGGCGTCCGGCCAGGCAGTTGCGGCACTTTCCGCACACCAGGTGGCCCTCGCCGCTGACCAGGGCGCCGATCTCGATGTCGCGGACGTCCGCGCCGAGCGCCGCGACCTCGCCGACGAACTCGTGGCCGAGGACGAGCGGGGTCTTGACGGCGCCCTGCGCCCAGCCGTCCCAGGAACGGATGTGCAGGTCGGTCCCGCAGATGCCGGTCCGCAGCACCCTGATCAGCACGTCGCCGGGGCCGTATTCGGGCTCGGGGACGTCCATGAGCCACAGCCCGGGCTCGGCCTTGTGCTTGACGAGTGCCTTCATGGGTGGCTCCAGGCATGCGGAAGGGGGCGCCGGGGCCGCTGGGGCGCGGGTGGCGTCGGTGACGTGCACCAATGTGCCGAGCGGCGTGGTGATCAGTCCATCGAGACTTTCTTAAGCGGGTCGACAGCGCAGCTTCACGCCTATGCTCCTCAGGTGACGGGGCAGGGGCCCGGGACCGGGGTCCGGGGCAGGGGAAAAGGGGAGGTGAGGGGCGTGCCGAGTCTGCGCAGCAGGGCGCTTTCGGCCGCGCTGATCGCGACGGGACGGCGAAGACGGTTCGCCAGTGCCGAGGCGGTACGGGCCAGGGTCGCGGAAACGGCCCGCAGGCCCTCGTCCCACCTGCCGCCGCGCTCGCTGGGCCGGGTCGCGGAGGTCTCGCGGACCTTCGTCGGGGCCTGGCCGGTCTACGACGCCTCCCCGCGCGGGGAGGAGCCGGTGACGCGGGTGCTGTACGTGCACGGCGGCGCGTACATCAACGAGCTGGTCCGGCCGCACTGGTCGCTGATCCGCACCCTGGTCACCCGGGCGCGGGCCCGGGTCGTCGTACCGGCGTACATCCTCGCCCCGCGCGGCACCGCGGACCGGACGGTCCCGGTGGCCACCGATCTGCTCAGCGGCCTGATCGAGAGCGGCGGCGCCGGCGGGACGGTGCTGATCGGGGACTCCGCGGGTGCGGGGCTGGCGCTGGCCGCCGCGCAGCGGCTGCGGGAGCGGACCGGCGCGCAGCCGTCCCGGATCGTGCTGATCTCCCCCTGGCTGGACGTGACGATGAGCCATCCCGGCCAGGCGGCGATCGAGCCGGGCGACCCGATGCTGGCCCGGCCGGGACTGGTGGAGGCCGGCCGGCTGTACGCGGGCACGCTCGCCGCCGACGACCCCCGGGTGAGTCCGCTGCACGGGTCGTTCGCCGGGCTCGCGCCGCTGACGGTGTTCACGGGGACCCGGGACGTGCTCAGCACCGACAGCCGCGAGCTGCTGAACCGGGCCCGCGCGGCCGGGGCCGAGGTGGAGTGGCACGAGGAGCCGGGCCTGCCGCACGGGTACCCGCTCATGCCGCTCCCGGAGGGCCGGGCGGCCCGGGACCGGATCGTCGAGCTGGTGCGGGCGACCGCCACGGACGGTGCTCCTCCGGACCGGCCCTGAGGGGGTGGTCCGGGGGCATCAGGCCGTGCAGGTCATCAGGGAGCTGACCGGCCAGGCGCGGTAGGCCGTCCAGTAGGCCTCGTCGCGGGCGGCGTCGGCGGGCGGGGTCCGGCTGGGCTGCCAGCCGACGGTGCTGAAGCCGGCGTCGACCGCGGCTTCGGCGAAGTCGGCGTGCGCCCATTCGCGGTATTCGAAGTGCAGCGGGGGTTCGGTGAGGAACTGGGCCTTGAGCAGCGGCGGCGCGTCCCCGTCCGGGACCCGGTCGAGGATGCGCATCCCGTAGGGGGACCAGTCCACCCGCGGGAAGGCGCCGGGGTTGCGGACGAGCGTGAGCAGCCGCCCGCCGGGCCGCAGGTTGGCTCGGATCCCGCGGAACATGGCGTGCAGGGAGTCCCGGTCGGGGGCGTGGCTGAACAGGTAGACGGCGGTGGCCAGGTCGAAGGGGCCGAGCTTCGGCATGGAGGCGGCGTCGGCCACGACGAACTCCACGCCGCCCGCCCCGCCCGCGCCCTGCCGTTCGCGGGCGAGGCGGACGCGGTCCGGGCAGTTGTCAACGCCCACGGTCCGCCGGGCGCCGCCGCTCGCCAGCAGTCCGGCGGAGCCGCCGTGCCCGCAGGCGACGTCGAGGGTGTCGAGGTCGCGGACCCCGCCGAGGGCGTCGAGGGCGGTGCGGAGCGTGAAGGCGTCGGCCGCCGAGAAGGCCGCGCCGGGCGCCGGGTGCGGGGACGTGTCGTACGGCTGGTGCATGCCGGCATGCCTCCCCGGCGGGGGCGCGGGTGACGGCCGGGTCGGCGGTGCGTCCCTCGGACGGGGGAGGCGTTCGGGTCAGTCGCTGCGGCGTACGGGGCCCCGCGCGACGGGGCCGGACCGCCCGGGCGGTCCGTGCGGGCGCGGCAGGGAGCGCGCCCGGGGCGCCGGTCCCCTCCCCCGCGGGCGCCTCGCGGACCGGGCGCGGGGGGGGCGGCCCGGGGCCGGCGGTGCGGGTGGGCGTAGGGCCGATGCGGCCGCGGGGGCGGGGTCCGCCGGGATGCAGGTCCCGGCGGCGAGGGCGCATGCTGACTGTGTGACGGCGAGACCGGACAGCGGCGGCCCAGCCTCCGACGCCACGGCCGAGGTGCTCGTGCGTGCCACCGTCGGCGCCGTGGAGGCCCTGGGCGGGTTCGCGGGCGGGGTGTACCTGCGCTCGGACGACGAGGGGCTGCTGCGGTTGGCCGTCCTCGCCGGGCTGCCCGGGCAGCTGTTCCGCCCCTGGTGGCGGATGCAGGCCAACCGGCCCTACCCGGTCGCCGAGGCCTACCGCTCGGGCCAGTCCGTGCACCTGCACGACGGGGAGGAGGGCATGCGCCGCTTCCCCCAGCTCATGGCCGGACTGCCGTTCACCTTCGCCTCCCTGTACGAGCCGGTCACCGCCGGTTCCGAGCGGTTCGGCGTGCTGCTGGTCATGCGCTCCGCGACGCCCGGGGTGCCGGTCGGGCCCGCGGACCGGGAACGGCTGCGCGAGGCCGCCGACCGGCTGGCGCGCGAACTCGTCGCGCTGGGGGCCGCCGGTGCGCCGGTGACCTGGAACGGAGACCCGCTGTGCCCGCCCTCCTCCGCCCCGTCCGGTGGCGCCCGGCAGGCCGTGGACCGGCTCCCGCGGGCGGTGCTGTCCGTGGACCGGCGGGGCAGGATCGCCTTCGCCAACACCGCCGCCGAGGGTCTGCTGGGCCTCGGCGAGCCCCTGCTGCGGGGGCAGGTCCTGTGGGAGGTGCTGCCCTGGCTGGGGCACCCCGCCTACGAGGACCACTTCAGGGGGGCGTTCCTGTCCGGCGAACGGGTCCACTTCGCCGCCCGGCGCGCCCGCGGCCCCGACGGGGAGTGGCTGTCGGTCGGCCTGTTCCCGGGGCCGGACGGGATGACGGTGACGGTCGGATCCACGGAGAAGCCCACGTACGCGCCGGGTTCGGTCGAGCGGCCCGGCGCCGGGCTGGGATCGCCGGCCGACCGGGCCTCCGCGCTGTACCGGCCGGTGGCCCTCGCCATCGCCCTGACCGAGGCGGTCACCGCCCGCCAGGTGTCGGCCGTGGTCACCGACGAGCTGCTGCCCGCTTTCGGCGGCCGCCAGCTGGCCATCTACCTCCTCGACGAGCGGCACCTGTACCTCGCCTGGGAGACCGGTTTCCCCCAGGGGTTCCTCAACCGCTTCGACGGGGTCTCCCTCGACGTGCGGCTGCCCGGCGTGGAGACCCTGACCTCGGGGCGGCCGCTGTTCTTCGAGTCGATGGAGCGCCTGGCCGCGGCCTATCCGGGCATCCCGCTGGACGCGCACGTCGGCGCCCGGGCCTTCCTCCCGCTGATCGCCTCCGGCCGGCCGGTGGGCTCCTGCATCCTCGGCTTCGACGAGCCGCGCGGCTTCAGCCCGGAGGAGCGTACGGTCCTCACCGCGCTGGCCGGCCTGATCGCGCAGGCCCTGGAGCGGGCGCGGCGCTACGACAACGAGGCGGCCCTGGCCCGCGGACTCCAGGCGGCCCTGCTGCCGCACCGGCTGCCGGTCCTCGCGAACGTGGCCACCGTGGGCCGGTACCTGCCCGGAACCGACGGCATGGACATCGGCGGGGACTGGTACGACGTCATCGTCACCAGCGCCGGACTGCTGGCCCTGGTCATCGGCGACGTCCAGGGCCACGGGGTGTCCGCCGCCGCCACCATGGGACAACTGCGCAGCGCCGTACGGGCCTTCGCGCTCAGCGGCAACGCGCCGGAGGAAGTGATGCGGGGCACCAACCAACTGCTGATCGATCTGGACCCCGGACAGTTCGCCAGCTGCTGCTACGTCCTGCTCGACCCGGACTCCGGCCGCGCCCTCGCCGTCCGCGCCGGCCACCCCCAGCCGCTCCTGCGCCACCCCGACGGGCGTACGGAGGTACTGGACCTGCCGGGCGGGGTCGTCCTCGGCATCGACGCGGGCGGGGACTACCCGGTCACGGAGCTGCGCCTGGAGCCGGGCGCGGTGCTCGCCCTGTACACGGACGGGCTGGTGGAGAAGCCG
The DNA here is from genome assembly GCF_056433525.1 of Streptomyces sp. NPDC044704. NCBI lineage: Bacteria > Bacillati > Actinomycetota > Actinomycetes > Kitasatosporales > Streptomycetaceae > Streptomyces > Streptomyces sp. NPDC044704. The sequence continues at coordinate 327,788 of NZ_JBWKGY010000002.1, read as the reverse complement.
GGCACCGACATCGACACGGGCGTGGAGCGGCTGCGGGCCGCCCTGGCCGCCGCCCGGCCGTCCCCGCTGACCGAGATGGCGGACCGGCTGGTCGCGGAGGCCGGCAACACCGCCGACCGCCCCGACGACATCGCCCTGCTGCTGGCGTCCCGCACGGACCGGCCGGGGTAGGGCGGGGATCAGGCCCCGAGCTCCTCTCCGGCCAGGGTCAGGGCGGTGTTCACCAGGCCGATGTGGCTGAACGCCTGGGGGAAGTTGCCGAGCTGGCGGCCGGCGACGGGGTCGTACTCCTCGGCCAGCAGGCCCACGTCGTTGCGGACGGCCAGGAGCCGTTCGAACAGTTCCCGGGCCTCCTTGCCGCGGCCCGTCATGTGCAGGGCGTCCACCAGCCAGAACGAGCAGGCCAGGAAGGCCCCTTCGTCCCCGGGCAGCCCGTCGACGGAGGGTCCCTCCGTGCTGTAGCGGCGGACCAGGCCGTTCCTGCCCAGCTCCGCCCGGACGGCGTCGACGGTGCCGACCACGCGCGGGTCGTCCGGCGGCAGGAAGCCCACCCGGGGGATGAGCAGGGTCGCCGCGTCGAGCTCGCGCGAGCCGTAGTACTGGGTGAAGGTGCCCCGTTCGGCGTCGTACCCGTGCTCGCAGACGTCGGCGTGGACCTCGTCCCTTATGGCCCGCCAGCGTTCCAGGTCGCCGGGGACCCCGGGGTCGCGTTCGATGGTGCGCACGGCCCGGTCGGCGGCGACCCACGCCATCACCTTGGAGTGCACGAAGTGGCGGCGGGGGCCGCGCACTTCCCAGAGCCCCTCGTCGGGCCGGTTCCAGTTCTTCTCCAGGAAGTCGAGGAGGGCGAGCTGGATCTGCCAGGCGTGCCGCTCCGCCGGGAGTCCGGAGGACCGGCCGAGGTACAGGGAGTCGATGACCTCTCCGTACACGTCGAGCTGGAGCTGGTCCACGGCGGCGTTCCCGACGCGCACGGGCGCCGAGGAGGCGTACCCGCGCAGCCAGGGCAGGTCGGTCTCGGGGATGCGGCGCTCGCCGGCGATCCCGTACATGATCTGGAGGTCGGCCGGGTCGCCGGCGGCCGCGCGCAGCAGCCAGGCCCGCCAGGCCCGGGCCTCGTCGAGGAATCCGGTGGCCAGGAGGGCGCCGAGGGTGAGGGTGGAGTCGCGCAGCCAGCAGTAGCGGTAGTCCCAGTTGCGGACTCCGCCGAGTTCCTCCGGCAGCGAGGTGGTCGCGGCGGCGACGATGCCGCCGGTCGGCGCGTACGTCAGGCCCTTGAGGGTGATCAGGGAGCGGGTGACGGCTTCGCGGTAGGGGCCCTCGTAGCGGCACCGGCCGGTCCACGCCCGCCAGTCGGCGAGGCTCTGTTCCAGTGCCGCGTACGGGTCCACGGGCTCGGGGCGCGGCTCGTGCGAGGGGTGCCAGGTCAGCACGAAGGCGACCTTGTCCCCCTCGCCGACGGTGAACTCCGAGCAGGTGCTGTTCGCCTCGCCCCAGGTCCGCACGGGGGGCTCGCTGCGGAACCAGGCCGAGTCGGGTCCGGCGACGGCGACCCGGTCGCCCTGGCTGCGCCGGACCCAGGGGACGACGTGGCCGTAGTCGAAGCGCAGGCGCAGGGTGCTGTGGACGGTGACCCGGCCGGACACTCCCTCGACGATGCGCACGACGTCGGGCGCGGTGTCGCGCTGCGGCATGAAGTCGACGACCTTGACCGTGCCGTCCGGGGTTTCCCAGAAGGACTCCAGGACGAGGGAGTCCTGGGCGTAGGCACGGCGCGTGCACCGTTCCCCGTCGGCGGCGCCGGCCGGGGCGATGCGCCAGTGGCCGTTCTCCTCGTCACCGAGGAGGGCGGCGAAGCAGGCGGCCGAGTCGAAGCGCGGCAGGCACAGCCAGTCGATGGACCCGTCGCGGCCGACCAGTGCGCTGGTCATGAGGTCGCCGATGAGTGCGTAGTCTTCGATCGCCTGTGTGGGGTGGTTCATTCATCCGCTGTTCCCCCAAACCCCCGGTGTCAATCGGCCCGTCCGGTCAGTTCCGGGCGAGGAGCGTCACGGCTGCGAGGACCACGCCGAGGGCGAGGGCGGCGGCGCCCGTCTTGAGCGTGTGGGCACGCAGGGCGGTGACGGGCAGCGCGCGGTCGACGGCGAGACGGCCGGGGCCGGTGAGGGTGAGTGCGGCGGCGGCCACGGCCAGGAGCAGCTCGTACTCCATGCCCTTGGGGGCGAAGAAGGAGCCGGTGCCGTGGACGGCGATGGCGTTGATCATCGTGCCGGTGACGGCCGCTCCGGCGAGCGGGGTGAGCAGTCCGGCCGCGAGGCCGAGGCCGCCGAGGGTTTCGGTGAGGCCGGCGACGACGGCCATGGCGTCGCCCGCCGGGTAGCCGCTGGCGGTGAAGAACTGGCCGGTGCCGCTGATGCCGCCGCCGCCGAACCAGCCGAAGAGCTTCTGGGTGCCGTGGGCGGCGATGGTCAGGCCGAGGACGAGGCGCAGGAGCAGCAGTCCGGCGTCGTAGGGTGCGGTGGTGGCCGCGGGGAGGGCGGCGGCCTGCTGAACGGCCGGGGCCGGGGCCTTCGTCGAGGTGGCGGAGGCGCTGGTCATGGGGGGATTCCTTCCGGTCGGGCCGGCTCGGCAGGAGTAGTTCAAATTCGAACCGGCAGCCCCGACCCTAGCCACTGATTCAAATTGGAACAACCTGTGTAGGCTGGACCCATGGCTGAGACGAGATGGCTGGACGACCGCGAGATGCGGGCCTGGAACGGCTTCCTGGCCGCGTCCGCCCTGGTGAACCGGCGGCTCGACCAGCAGCTCAAGGACGACTCCGGACTGTCCCACCCGCAGTACGAGATCCTCGTCCGCCTCGCCGCGGCGCCCGGCCGCGAGCTGCGCATGACGGAACTCGCCAACGGGCTGATCAACTCCAAGAGCGGGCTGACCTACCAGGTCACCCAGATGGAGAAGGCCGGACTGGTCCGGCGCCGCAGCTGCCCCTCCGACGTGCGCGGGGTCTTCGCCGTCCTCACCGACGCCGGTCAGGCCAGGCTGGAGGAGGCGGCGCCCGGGCACGTGACCACCGTCCGGGAGATCCTCGTCGACGTCCTCACCCCCGAGCAGCTCGACGCGCTCTCGGCCGGTCTGGGGGAAGTCAGCCGCCGGTTGCGGGAGCAGGGCGCCTGACGGGGTACAAGGGTCCCATGGACGGAAAAGTCTGGCTGGTCATCGCGGCGGTCCTCGCGGTCGCGCTGGCGGTCGCGGCCGCCGTGCTGCTGGTGCGGGTGTTCAAGGCCCGCAAGCTGCTGCTCGACGCCGGGATCCCGCTGCGCGACAAGGCGCTGTTCTGGGTCGCCGTCGTCTACACCGTCTCGCCGGTGGACCTGATCCCCGACCCGGTGTACCTCGACGACGTGGGCGTCCTGCTGCTCGCCCTGCGCTCCCTGCACGCGGCGGCCGTCTCCGCCGGGAAGCCCGCCGACCGGACCGTCTGACGGCACCGGGGCCGTACGGGGACGCCGCCGGGGGTACCGGATCCGGGATGCGAAGACTCCCACCGGGGCCTGGTAGGTGGGCCCCGGTGGGAGGTACGGGTGCGCCCGCGGGCGGTGGCGCTCAGGGCGCGGGCGGGCTCGCCGGCATGGAGCCGGGGCCGTGGCCGCCGCCGGCCGCGTGGCCCGCGTCCCCGGGGGTCGCGGAGGGACCACCCGGGAGGCCCCCCGGGTGGTCCTCCGGCTGCCCGGCGGCGGCGTGCGAGGCACCGTTCGCGACCGTTCCGCCGAGGCGTTCGCGCAGGGGCGCCAGGGCCTCCGCGCTGGCGGCGGTGACGACCCAGCGGTTGCCGACGAGGTAGGTGCCCCCGTACATCGAGGACTCCGTGAGCCAGGCGCGCTGGCCCTGGTCGGCGCTGAAGGTGGTCATCCGGTAGGCGTCCCGCCCCTGCCCGCAGGCCGCCTCCTTGAGTTCCTCCGCGTCGACGGTGATCTCGGGCGTGCAGCCGAGGACCGCGGCGATCTCCTGGAGGGTCGCGGGGCGGGCGGTGGACACCGGCCCCAGGTCGCCGGCAGCGCCCTGGCGGGCGCTCCCGGCGTCGTCGGGCGCCTTCTCGTGCTGTCCGGCGCATCCGCCGCACAGCAGGGAGGCGAGCAGGACGACGGCACACGGCAGGAGGTGGCGGGCGGTGATGCGGGGCGAGTCGGACACGTCTGCCTCACTGGGTTCCGGCGCGGGCTGATGGAGGTCGGTGGACACCCCCGGCGGGGGCTACTGGGGCGCCGCGACCTTCTTGCCGGCGTCGTTGACCGCGAACCAGAGGTTCTGCTTGCCGTGTCCGTTCGTCTGCCCGGGCGCGGTGTCACCGGTGAACGTGTAGACGGGCCAGCAGTCGATCGTCAATTGCATGCTGCCGTCCGGGCGTTTCACCGATCCGATCCATTCCTGGGGAATTCCCTTCACCTTCGTCTTGTCCACCACCGGGGCGGGCTTCCAGGTGTCGAGGCAGGCTCCGACGCAGCCGATCTTCATCGGCCAGGCACTGTCCTTGTCGAACCGGTAGAGCGTGTTTCCCTTTCCGTCCACGAGAATCTTTCCGAGCTTTTCATTGGCTTCCACGGCGAGCCCGGCGGCTCCGGCTTTCGCCTCGTCCGCCGCGCCGCCGCCGTACTCGTCCGCCCCCGGCTTCGCGGCTTCTTCCTTCGCCGCGTCCTCCTTGGCGCCTTCCTCCTTCGCTCCGCCGCCCTTCGCCCCGCCCTTGGCGTCGACGGCCTTCTTCCCGTCCGGCGCGAGCGCGTGCCAGGTACCGCCGACCCCTTCGCCCTTCGCCTCGCCCGGCTTGGTGTCCTTGGCGTAGCGGTAGACGGGCCAGCCCGCGAGGGTCAGCTGGCGGCTGCCGTCGGTGCGGACCACCTCGCCGAGGAGGCCGGCCTCGATGCCCGCGGAGGCCGTGGCGTCGTCCGCCGGGACCGGCGGCCAGGTCGTGGCGCAGCCTCCGTCGCAGTTGGACTTGGCGGGGTCGGGCGTGTCCTTGTCGAAGCGGTAGAGGGTGGCGCCGGCGCTGTCGGTGACCACGCTGCCGACCTCGGCGATGTCCCGGACCGCCAGCTTCCCGGCGGCGCCCGCCTTCTCCGCGGCGGAGCCCCCGGGGGCGGAACCGGAACCCGAGCCGGCCGCGGCATCCGATCCGTATCCGCCCGACCCGTATCCCGAGTCGCTCCCGATGGCCTTTCCGTCTCCGACCGGCTGTACGGAATTCACATTTCCGGCGGCGTTCGTACCGCCTCCGCAGCCAGCCGCGAACATCAGTACCGCGGCCACCGATCCGACAGATATCGCACGACGCTTGCTGTTCACGATCACTCCTTCGGTTTCTGCCCGGCGCTCTTGCGTCCTCGGTCATTCATAAGGCCTGCGGGGTCCGTCGAATTCGAATGGCCAGGAATTTGTCAGATCGCGCTAACGCCTGAACTCGGTTTCCCGGGGCCGTTCACAGCGGGCTCATTCCTGGATGCGCAGGGCGAGGGCCGGGCAGCGGCGTACGGCGCGCAGCGCCTTGGGCCGCAGCCGCCCGGGGACGGGCATGACGGCCTGCGCCGGGTACCCGTCGGCGTCCAGGCGCACGACTTCGGGCAGCAGGTCCACGCACAGGCCGTGCCCCTTGCACAGCGTCCAGTCCACGACGAGGCGTTCGGGGTTCTCGTCCGCGGGCAGGGGCAGGGCGCCCAGGACGCGCCGGCCGCAGCCGCTGCCGAGGGCGTGGTCGCGCAGTTCGTCGGGGAACGTGGCGAGCGCGGAGGCGACGAAGGAGGAGGTGCCGTCGGGGTGACTGCACGCGCCGCGGCCGCGTACGGCGCGCATGCGGGCCTCCACCGCTTCCAGGGCGCCCCTCCCGCCGCCGCCCACGAGGTTCTCCACCGCGTCGGCGAGGGAGGGCAGACCTCGCACGCAGGGCCCGCACTGGCCTGCGGATTCGTCCGCCATCCAGCGGGTCACCCGGGCCACTTCGCCCGCAGGGCAGGTGTCCTCGGGCAGCGGGAGGACCGCTCCGGCGCCCAGTACGGCGTCGTACGCGGCCAGGGACTGGCGGGACAGCGCCGCCGAACGGGCCGCCGCCGGGGGCAGCCACCGCCCGTGGTAGCCGCCCACGAGGACTCCCTGGCCGGGATCCGACCCGCACAGTTCCAGTACGTAGGCGAGGGACGTCCCGGTCGGCACCTCGACGGCGGTGGCGCCGCCGACGGTGAGCATGAGGGTGCCCGGTTCGGCGGGGAGGCCGACTTCGCAGTAGGCGTCGGCGCCGAGGCGGGCGGCGACGGCGAGCTGGGCGTAGGTCTCCGTGTTGGAGAGCAGGGTGGGCAGGCCGCCGAGGCCCCGGTCACTGGTGCGCACCTTCCGCCCGGACGGGAGGGCGGGGCCGCCTTCGATGCCGTTGATGAGGGAGGTCCCCTCGCCCGTAACGAAGCGTTCGGGGAGGCGGGCGACGCGGACCCGGCTGCCGACCGGGCCGCGTTCGGCGACGGCGGCGCGCACCGACTGTTCGACGTCCTCCCGGGTGACGCCGACGACCACGTCCTCCGCGCCGAGGGCGGCCGCCGCCAGCAGGGCCCCGTCGAGCACCAGGTGCGGTACGTGCAGCAGCAGGGCGGTGTCCTTCAGACAACTGGGCTCTCCCTCGCTGCCGTTGACGACGACCGCGGTACGGCCTTCGCGGCCGGCGGCGGTCCGGGTGACGGCCCGGACTTTGCGGGCGAAGGGGAAGCCCGCTCCGCCGCGGCCCCGCAGGTCGATGCGTTCGGCCAGTTCGATGAGCTGGTCGGGGCTGTACGGGGGCAGCGGGCCGTGGACGCTCAGGTGGGCCTCGCGGTCGAGGCGGGTGGCGGTGTCGAGTCCGGCCAGCAGGCGGGGCTGTCCGACGCAGCCGAGGGCCGGCCGCGTGACGCCGCTCATGCGCGCCCCCGCCCGCCGTCGAACGGGGCGCCGGGGCGGCCGTCGGCGGTGGTGGCGCCGCCGGGTACGAACATCATGGCGTAGGGGGCCCCATCGGGCCCGGAGGGCGGGGCGGCCCGGGCCGCCACCACGGGGCCGACGGCCCCCGTCGGTATGAGCAGGGTGTCGGCGAGCGGGTCCGCGCCCTGGGAGAGGATGCCCGGCAGCGGGACGACCGGGGGCACGGCGAACTGCTCCCGGCCGACGGGCTGTCCGGCGAACGAGGGAGGTACGCCGGGCGGCGCGGCGGGCGGCTGCGCGAACCCTGAGGGCGCGAATCCCTGCTGGCCGAAGGCGGACTGGCCGAAGTCCGGCTGTCCGAGCCCGGACTGGCCGAAGTCGGGCTGCGCGAGTGCGGACTGGCCGAACGCGTTCTGCACGAAGGCGGGCTGCGCGAACGCCGCTTGGGCGAAAGCCGGTTGGGCGAGCGGGACCTGCGGGAAGGCGGGCTGTCCGGTGGGGGCCTCGGCGTACGCGGGCTGCGCGAAGGGCATCTGGCTCGTGGCGGCCTCGGCGAACGCGGCCTGCACCGCCTCCGGTTCGGCGGCGGGGGCGGCGGAGCGGCGGTCCAGCTGCCGCGCGAGGCGGGCCGTGAGCCGTTCCCCGGACTGTTCGGCGGGCTGGCGTACGAAAGGCTTCGGGTTGCGCGGCGGCGCCTGCCCGGGGGCCTGGGGAGCGGAGGGCTGCGCGACGGCCGGGCGGGCCGGGGCCGCGCGCAGCCGGGCCCGCATCCGCAGGAAGAGCACGCCCGCCACGCCGGCCAGGCACAGCCCGTAGGCCACGGTGACCCACATGCTGGCCGGGCGTCCGGCCTTCAGTCCGTGCACCAGCGAGGCGCCCCAGGCCGGGTACGCGCCCATGTGCAGGGCCCGCCACCACATGGACCGGCCCTTGGTGGCGAAGGCGCTGCGGACGGCGCCGGAGACCGCGACGGAGACGAAGAGGTATCCGGCGAGGGTGCCCAGTCCGATGAGCACGGGCTGTTCCCGGTCCGTGAACGGCACGAACGCGGCGGTGGCTTCGGTCTGCGCCTCGGCGATCTTGACCCAGACGTGCAGGGCGAGGAAGCCGAGCCCCGAGACGGCGAGGCCGCGGTGGGCCCCCTGGGCGAGGATCCGGTGACCGGAGGTCAGCAACGTACGGTCCGTGGCCGCGAGGCCCCACAGGACGGCGGAGGTGAGCGACACGAGGGAGAGGACGCCGGCGCCGTAGTCGAGGAAGTCGAACAGGCGCGTCAGCGCGCCCGCCCTGGCCGCGACGGCCAGGGCGAGCAGGGCGGCGAGGGCCGCGGCGCAGAGGGCCGCGGGATGCGGTCCTCCGCCGGCGGACAACAGGGGCGGGCGCCGGAAGGCCCTTCGGCCACCGGCCTCCGCGGGGGCCGCACCGGCATGCCGTCTGGTGCGTCGGGCCCGGTGAGAGCGTGGCATACGGGTCTGGGACAGGGGCATCGGGTTCTCCCATACGCCCGGGCCCGAGCACTCCACCTCGCACTCGGCGCCCGGGGGTAGTCGTCGGAACTGCTCCGCGGCGGGCGGGAGATGGATGCCTCGCCGGCCGGGAGCGGGGGCCGGAGTGCAGAAGCATCGTGGAGGTTCGCAATCCCTCCACAGTATTTATCTAATCGTGACAACTTCTGGCGGCCACGGCATCATCAGCTCGAACACCCCCGGAAGATTCCCTTCCAACGGTGCGGTGGCCGACCGGGCTCACGTCTTGTCGGCTGCCACACCTCCCCGTCGGCAAAATCGAGGCAAAGCTGCGGGACTGCAAGTGGATGGCACGCTCGTGGAGGGAGTAGAGGTGCTGGACTCCCCCGTCGGCACTGGCGCCGGCGGGTGAGGGAGGCAGCTTCTACGAGGCTGGTCACCCCTCCACGGGACAGGCCGTACCCCGGCATGAACGAGGTAACAAATGTGCGAACTTCTGAACCGCATCTGGTCCCGCCCCCGCGGCGAATGGACCCGCGTCCTGCGAAGGGAACTGCCCGCGCTGGCCGCTGGGATAGTGGAGGAGCTCCGGGACGGAATCCCGGGATTCGCCGAACTGGTCGAGGAAGTCGGTGAGGACGTGGTCAGACAGCAGGTCGAGGCGGGCCTGCTCACCACCCTCGGGTACCGCGAGTCCACGGCGCCGCAGAAGGAACGACAGAAGGAAGGGGAGGGATGCCGCGACCCCGAGCCGCAACACGCCGCGGCCTCCGACTGCGACCCACCCGTCCACGACCGCTCCGGCGCCGAAGAGGGTGTGGACCGCGGCCCGGACCGCGACACCGAACAGGGCGCCGCCGCGGAGGAGTCGGGAGCGCCGCACCGGCGCGTCCGGCCGGCCTCCCTGACCGTCGTCCCCACGAGCGGGCCCGGCCCGGCTCCCGAACGTGCCCGGCGAGAGCTCTTCACCGCTCTTACGGGTGACATGTCCATGTCTGACCCGGCTTTGGCCGAACTCGCCGCGGCGGCCAACTGGCCCCTCCCCACCGCGGTCCGGGCCATCGCCATGACCACCATCGGGGAAACCCAGCAGCTGGCCGCCGCCCTGGACGACGGCCTCGCCGGGCTGGCGGGCGCCCAGCCCTGCCTGCTCGTCCCCAGCCCCGACCCCGAGGCGCGCACCCCGCTGGAGGCCGTGCTGCGCGGCCGGTACGCCGCCGTCGGCCATCCCGTCGCGGCACGGGACACCGCGTCCTCGCTGCGCTGGGCGCTGCGGCTCCTCACCCTCACCCCCGCCCGTGCCGGCATGGAGGCGCGGGCGGTCTTCGTGGACGACCACCTGTCGACCCTGCTGCTGCTCCAGGACGAGCCACTGGCCCACGCGCTGGCCGCCCGCTGGCTGCGGCCCCTCGCCAACCTGACCCCCCGCCAGAGCGAGCGCCTCGAAGTGACCCTCCTCGCCTGGCTGGAGGGCGGCGGCGCCCCCGAGGCCGCCAAGGCGCTGAGCGTGCACCCCCAGACGGTCCGCTACCGCATGCGTCAGCTGGAGAAGCTGTTCGGCCCCGGGCTGCGCGACCCCCGTACCCGCTTCGAACTGGAACTCGCCCTGCGCAGCCGCCGCCTCATGGCCCAGGTCCGGCGCCAGCACTCCCGCGTCGGCCGCCGGGCCCGCGCCGTGGCCACCGACTTCGGAGCCGTCGGCGTGGGCCGCATGGCCCGCGTCAACGGCCTGTAACCCACCCCCCGCCACCGCTCCCCCTCACGTCCCCTCACCCTCCCCCCACAGACTTCCCGGCGCCCGGGCCCTCTCCCCCGAGAGGACCCGGGCGCCGCCACGTCCCGGCCCGGACCGGCGGGGCCCGGAACCCGCCCGGCCAGCGCCCCCGTCCGCCCGACGGCCACCCCCGAAGACCCCGGCCGCCACACCCGGCCCCACCGCGACCCGCCCCCTCCGGCCCCACCGCGACCCGCCCCCTCCGGCGCCGCCCGGCACCACAAAACCCGGCCCAGGCCCGGGGCCAGGGCCAGAGCCCGGGGCCAGGGGTCGAGCCCGAGGGCCAGGGGCCGAGTACCAGGGCCACAAGGCCCGGAGGCCGAGACCCAATCCCGGAGGCGCGGGCCCAGTCCCGGAGGCCGAGGCCCAGTCCCGAAGGCGGGGGGGCCAGTCCCGGAGGCCGGGGGCCAGTCCCGAAGGCGGGGGGGCCAGTCCCGGAGGCCGGGGCCCAGTGCCGGGGGCCCGGGCCCGCGGCCCGGGGTAGCGCCCCGTGTAGCGGCGGGGGGTACCGGATGCCCCCTCCCCCACCCCCGCGCGGCAGCGCAAACGCGCGGTGCCGGCCCGAAGTCGGCTTCGGGCCGGCACCGCTCTCGAGGTGACGCGGGGGAGGGTGGCGTGCACCCCGAGGTCTCAGCGGCAGGTGCGCCCGCCGTTGATGCAGCGCACCGCTCCGGCCATCAGGCCGTCCGACATGACGTTGATGAAGTCGCCGTGGTCGGTCACCGGCTTGTGGAGCTGCTCGGGGAAGCTGTCCACGGCGATCTTCCCGCCGGGCGCCACCCCGTAGGTGATCCGCTGGACGAGCTGCGGGATGGCCTTGAAGCCGCGCGGGCAGGCGCCGTTCTTGTCCGCGAACGCCACGTGCGTGCGGTGGTTGGCGCTGTCGGTGTTGCGTCCGTCCCAGCAGTTCTGGAAGTTGAAGGTGCGCACGACGTCGCTGCCCTTGGGACAGACCGGGTACTTGTCCTTCAGCTGCCGGTTCTCGAACCCGGTGCAGCTCCAGGACGCGTTGGCGTTGGCGGTGCCGTTGGTGAACGCCTTGGCGTCACCGGTGATGATCCGCAGGAAGCGCGGCATCGCCGTGACCTTGCCGACGGGGCTGCCCTTGAAGTCGATCGTCACCTGCTTCGGCTGGAGGATCGTGCCGACGTTCCCGTCCTGCCCGCCGCCGGGCGCGGCCGCGTCCCGTTCCTTCTTCCCGTCGCGCAGCCGCAGCACCGGCCAGTAGTAGGTGGACTGGTCGCCGTTGGTGCAGGTGGTCCCGGAGGCGGCGAGGCTGTTGTTGGTGGAGAAGGCGTCGGTGGTCTTGTTGCCGACGTAGTCGTGCATGTGGTGCGCGCCGTTGCTGACGCCCGGCGCGACGATGACGTTGTCCGGGTTGAAGTGGCCGTTCTCGTTGCGTCCGCACTGGACGGAGAAGGATCCCGTGGACGCGCCGCCACGGGCCGCGGGCTTGCGCACGTTGGGCTTCACCGAGCCGATGGCGACGAAGTCGCTGCGCGCCGGGCCTCCACCGCCGCCCTTGCCCGCCGCCGGTGCGGCCCCCGCGGCCTGGGCGTTCTTGACGTCCGCGGCGTCGGCGGCCGGGGCCTCCTGCATCGAGCAGGCGCTGAGCGGCTCCAGCCCCTGGGGGCGGGCGCCGTTCCGGCCGATCGCGTCGGAGAGCCGGCCGATGGTCTTGCCGCGCTGGTTCTTCAGGTCGCCGAGCAGGGCGTTGCCCTGGGCGCGGCCCGAGGAGAGCTTGCCGTAGGCGTCGGCGACCTGGGTGTCGAGCTGGGCGAGGTTCTCGTCGACCTCCTTGCGCGCCTGCTCGGGGACGTCGCGGAGCTTGTCCCCGACGTCGGGGCAGTCGATGGTGGCGGTCGTCCGCGCCCGGTCGTCCTGTCCTGCGGACGCGCGCTGGGCGAGGAGACCTACCCCGCCGCCGCCCATGATGAGGGCGGTCACCACGGCGAGGGCCTTGTGGGACGGCCGGAGGCGGCGTTTGTGGCCCTTTTTACTCATGCGATCACTTCACTTCGTCGGTCGGGAAACGGTGGAGGACGCCGGTGGTGCGTCCGCGAGGCCGTCGAAGTCGACCAGCCCGGTGTCCTCCAGGACCGTGATGTGGTCCAGGACGGTGGCGTTGGCATCGTTGGCCAGGGCGCGGACCATGGAGTTGCGGGTCTGCGCCCGCACCTGCGCCACGAGGGCGAAGACCTTGCCGTGGGCCCGGCGCAGCAGCTGGGCGAACAGCCGCTCGTACTGGGCGCCCTGGGCCTGCTCCAGTTGGTCGAGCCAGCCCTGCTGCTGGGCGCTGGGCTGGTCCGGCAGGTCGACTCCGAGGGCCCGGCCCACTTCCAGCACCCGGCGGTCCAGCTCGGTGTGGCCCTCGACGAGGTGCTGGCCGGCGGTCTTCACCGTGGGGCGGGTGGGGCGTTGCAGGGCCTGGTTGCCCGCGGGCAGCTCCCACAGTCCGGCGAGGCGGACCTTGCGGACGAAGTCCCGGTCCGCGGGGGTCAGCGGCCCGAAGGCCGTGCTCAGGGTTCCGGCGCCGTCGTCATCACCGGCGGCCGTCGCGGCGACCGCGGACGTACCGCCGAACTTCTGCACGGGAATCAGCAACGCGATCAGGGTGAAGGCGAGGGCGCCGATGACGATGCCCGTCCCGATCACGTGCCTCGAAGCGAGCGACATGCTGCCGACGGACGACCGACGCAGTGACGGCACAGTACCTCCTTGCTCTGGGGGCCAGGAGAGCTGCGGGCCGTACCGGCGGCCACGACGGGCCGGCCGGACGTGTCCGCACTCCCGGGTGCCAAGGGACGCTAGCGCCGGTCGTGGTGACGGGGCCTCAAGGCAGTCACGATCGGATAGACATCCGGGCAAGCCCCCGAAAGGCTGGTACCGTGCCCCGGCCGTGACCGGTCCGCCGGCGGGGGCCGTCCTCGGCCCTGCCCGCGGTCCGAGCCGCGCCCGCACCGCGCGTGCGCGCGCCCGCGCGGCCGGGGCCGGAGCGCCCCTCCCGGCCGTCGGGCTCGAGCCGGGCGTGCGCGGCTCACCCGCCCCGGGCGCGACCGGAGCCGGGCCGTCGCGGCCGGGACGCGCCCGTACGGTGACGGCGCTGCGCCGGGGCCGCTGGGGGTACCGTCGGTCGTAGGGTGCGTGGGGACGGCCCAGGCAGGTGCGAGGCGAGGAGACCCGGTGCGTGACGCAGACTTCTTCCGGCGCTGGATGGACGCCGCCACCGCGGCGGTGGAACGTGAGGCGGACCGGCTGACGGACCTCGACTCCCCCATCGGGGACGCCGACCACGGGAGCAATCTGCTGCGCGGCTTCGCGGCGGTACGGGCCGCCCTGGCCGGCGCCGATCCGGCGGCCCCGCCGGGCGCGCTGCTGCAGCTGGCGGGCCGAACCCTGATCTCCACGGTCGGCGGCGCCTCCGGACCGCTGTACGGGACGCTGCTGCGGCGCACCGGCAAGGAGCTCGGCGAGGGCGCCGAGGTCTCCGACGACGAGCTGCGCAAGGCCCTGTACGCGGGCGTGGGCGCGGTGGCGCAGCTGGGCGGGGCCGCGCCGGGCGACAAGACGATGCTGGACGCGCTGGTACCCGGGGTGGCGGCGCTCGGCACCTCGTACCGCGCCGCCGCGGACGCCGCGGAGAACGGCGCGCGGGCGACGGTGCCGATGCTGGCCCGCAAGGGCCGGGCCAGCTACCTCGGCGAACGCAGCATCGGGCACCAGGATCCGGGGGCCACCTCGTCCGCCTTGCTGCTGGGCGCGCTGGCCGACACCGCGGAGGCCGCCGCGTGAGCGCCGGGCCGCTGGTCGGGATCGTGCTGGTCTCGCACAGCGCACAGGTCGCGGAGTCGGTGGCGGAGCTCGCCCGGGGACTGGCGGGCGGCGGCACGGTGGCTCCGGTGGCCCCGGCGGGAGGTACGCCCGACGGCGGGCTGGGCACGAGCGCGGACCTCATCCTGGCGGCCGCCGCAGCGGCGGACCGGGGTGCCGGGGTCGCGCTGCTGGCCGATCTGGGCAGTTCGGTGCTGACGGTGAAGGCGCTGCTGGAGGACGGGGAACTGCCGCCCGGGTCCCGGCTGGTGGACGCGCCGTTCGTGGAAGGGGCGGTGGCGGCGGTGGTCGCCGCGTCGGCCGGGGCGGACCTGGAGGCGGTCGTGGCCGTCGCCGGGGAGGCGTACGCGTACCGCAAGGCCTGACCCGGCACGGGCCGGCCGGTGGTACGGGCCGTACCGGTGCTCAGGCCGGCCCGTGTCAGGACCCGCTGCGTCAGCGGCCGCGCAGGGTCTCGATCTCCCGGCGGTCGCGCTTCGTCGGCCGGCCCGTCCCCCGGTCACGGATGCCGACCACGGCGGCCTCGACGGGAGTGGGCGGCGGCGGGCTGTTGTCGATGAAGCACTCGGCGGCGACCGGTGCGCCCACCCGCTTCGTCACGGGCCGCCGCACCACCACGACGCGTTCCCGGCCTGCGTGGAAGAGCCGTACCTCGTCGCCCGCGCGGACCGGCTGCGCGGGCTTCGCGCGCTCGCCGTTGACCTTCACGTGACCCGCCCGGCAGGCGGTCGCCGCGACCGAACGGGTTTTCGTCAGGCGGACCGACCAGATCCAGGCGTCCACCCGGGCACTCCCCGTTTCCGCCGGACCCGCGGGGGCCGTCGCCGTCGTCGTCGGCTTCTGCGTGTTTTCGTCAGCCATGCCCCGACTTTATCGAGCGGCCCGGCCGAGGACGGAATGGGTTTTGGCAGATAACACAACGCGTACCGCATCTGCGATGGAGATCGCCCCAAACGAATTGCAAATGCCGGAGTGATGCCCCTACCTTGTCGCTCATGCAGTCCTACACGATCGGACAGGCGGCGCGCCTGCTGGGCGTCAGCCCGGACACGGCACGCCGTTGGGCCGACGCCGGCCGGGTCGCGACCCATCGCGACGAGGGCGGCCGTCGCCTGATCAACGGCCGTGATCTGGCCGCCTTCTCCGTGGAGGTGGGCCAGGGCGCGCACATCGAGGACGGAGAGCCCTACACCTCGGTGCGCAACTCCTTCCCCGGCATCGTCACGGCGGTCAAGCTCGGCGACGTGTCTGCCCAGGTCGAGATCCAGGCGGGTCCCCACCGCCTGGTCTCCCTGCTGACCCGCGAGGCCGTCGAGGAACTGGGGCTGGAAGTCGGCATGCGGGCCACCGCCCGCGTGAAGTCCACCAGCGTGCACGTCGACCGCGCCTGATCCCGCACGGCCCGTCCGCGCTCCGCGCCCCTCCTCCGCTCCTCCCTTCCCCGTTCCTCTCCGCTCTCCCCCTCACCTCACCACCCGCTCCGCCCGTCACCGGCGCGGGTCACCACCACGCGGCCCGGCACCCGGCCGGCCGCCGACCCGACCGAGGAGCACCAGCCATGTCCCCGATGCTCACCCGCCGTACCGCCGCCGCCGCGCTCACCGCGGCCCTGCTCGTGCCCCTGTCGGCCTGCGGCAGCGGCGACGACAAGAAGTCCGGCACCGGCGCCTCCGCGTCCGCCTCCGCCCCGGCCGAGGCCAAGGGCGCGAACCTGACGGTCCTCGCCGCGTCCTCCCTGACCGACGTCTTCAAGACCGCGAAGGAGGCCTACGAGAAGTCCCACCCGGGCACGAAGGTCACCATCTCCTTCGCCGGCTCGCAGGAGCTCGCCGCCCAGGTCAAGCAGGGCGCCCCGGCGGACGCGCTGGTGACCGCCGACACCAAGACCATGGACGGCCTGAAGGCCGAGACCAACGACGCCTCGATCATCGCGAAGAACCGTCTCGTCATCGCGGCGGGCAAGGGCAACCCCTTCAAGATCGACGACCTGAAGGACCTGGCCGACTCCAAGATCAAGGTCGTCCTCGCGGCGCCCGAGGTCCCCGTCGGCCGTTACAGCAAGCAGATCCTCGACGCCCAGAAGATCGAGGTGAAGCCGGTCTCCCAGGAGCCCAACGTGCGCGCCGTCCTGAGCAAGGTCGAGCTCGGCGAGGCCGACGCCGGCCTCGTCTACAAGACCGACTCCGCCAAGTCCGGCGACAAGGTCGTCACGGTCGACATCCCGGACGACCAGAACGCCGTCGCCTCCTACCCGGCCGCGACGCTCAAGCAGTCCAAGAACGCCGAGGCCGCGGCCACGTTCGTGACCTGGCTGAGCAGCCCCGAGGCGCAGAAGATCCTCCAGGACGCGGGCTTCCAGAAGCCGTAACCCGCACACCGCACGACGCCGAGGGGGCTGCCCGGTCCGGGGGGACGGGCAGCCCCCTCGACGCGTGCCCCCTCCACACCCGCCTCCTCGACACCCGCCTCCTCGACACGTGCCCCCGCGGCGCGTGTCCCCGCCGCCCGCGCTCCGTAGGCTTCGTCCCCGGCGCCTCCCGGTGCCGGTCCCGGTCCCAGCAGCTCCAGCCAGGAACCCCCATGAGCAGACTCCGTACCCGCACCCGGCCCCCCTTGACGCTGGCGCTTCCCGCGCTGCTCGCCGTCGCGTTCCTGCTGCTGCCCCTCGTCGGCATCCTCACCCGCACCCAGTGGAGCGAACTCGGCACCCACCTCACCAGCCCCGGCGTGGTCGAGGCCCTGAAGCTCTCGCTGCTGGTGTCCCTGTGGGCGCTCGGCCTGTCGCTGCTCCTCGGAGTGCCGCTGGCCTGGCTGCTGGCCCGCGTCGAGTTCAGGGGCAAGGCCCTCGTGCGCTCCCTGGTCCTGCTGCCGATGGTGCTGCCCCCGACCGTCGGCGGTGTGGCCCTGCTGCTGGGCTTCGGACGGCGCGGGCTGCTCGGGCCCTGGCTCGAGGAGACCTTCGGCATCACGCTGCCCTTCCACACCTCCGGCGCCGTCGTGGCGGCCACGTTCGTCGCGATGCCCTTCCTGGTCATCAGCCTGGAGGGCGCGCTCGGCGGGCTCAAGCAGAGCTACGAGGAGACCGCGGCCTCCCTCGGCGCCTCTCCGGTACGGGTGTTCTTCACCGTGACCCTGCCCATGGTCGCCCCGGGGCTGATCGCCGGCGCGGCCCTCACCTGGGCCCGCGCGCTCGGCGAGTTCGGCGCCACCATCACCTTCGCCGGGAACCTGCCGGGCACCACGCAGACCCTCCCCCTCCAGGTCTACCTGCTGCTCCAGGACGAGCCGGAGGCCGCCACCTCGGTGTCCCTGCTGCTGCTCGCCATCGCCATGGGCGTACTGATCGCCCTGCGCGGCCGCTGGACCGGTACCCCCGTCGCCCGTACCGCGGCCGAGGCCCCGCCCGTGGCCGAGGAGCCCGCGGCGGGGACCCCCGAGGTCCCAGGCGTCCCGCCGGCGCCGGCCGGGGCCACCGGGTCCGAGGGGGAACGCTGGCCCCTGCACGCCGAGGTGACCGGCTTCAACCGGCTGACCCTCGACGCCGAACCCGGCACCACCATCGCCGTCGTCGGCGAGAACGGCGCCGGCAAGACCACCCTGCTGCGCGCCCTGCTCGGCCTCACCCCCCGCGCCCACGCCGAACTCCGCCTGGGCGACACGGACGTGACCGCCCTGCCCCCGCACAAGCGGCAGGTGGCCTGGGTGCCCCAGGACGGGGCCCTGTTCCCGCACCTCACCGCCCTCGCGAACACGGCCTACGGACTCCGCGCGCGCGGAGTCGAGCGCAAGGTCGCCCGCCACGAGGCCCGGGCGTGGCTGGAGCGGCTCGGGGTCGGCCACCTCGCCCACCGCAAGCCGTCCCAGCTGTCCGGGGGACAGGCCCAACGCGTGGCACTCGCCCGGGCGTTGGCCGCCCGCCCCCGCCTGCTCCTGCTCGACGAGCCCCTCGCCGCCCTCGACCAGACGACCCGGGCCCGCGTCCGGCACACCCTGCGCACCCACCTGGCCGGCTTCGGCGGCGTCTGCCTGATCGTCACGCACGACCCCGTCGAGGCGGTGTCGCTGGCCGACCGGGTCCTCGTACTCGCCGACGGCCGGACCCTCCAGGACGCCCCGCCGTCGGAGGTCACCCGGCATCCGCGGTCCCCGTGGGTGGCCCGGATGCTCGGCCGCAACGCCTGGCCGGGGACCGCGTCCGCCGAGGGCCTCGCCCTCGCGGGCGGCGGCCGGCTGGTGGTGGCGGAGGCACTGCCCGAGGGGGCCGAGGCGCTGGCGATCATCGCCCCGGAGGCGGTGTCGCTGTACCGGGACCGCCCGGGCGGCAGCCCCCGCAACATCTGGCCCGGCACGGTCCGGGAGATCACCGCCGTCGGAAGCCGGCTGCGCGTGCTGATCGCCTCGGCCGAAGCACCAGACCTGGTCGCGGAGATCACCCCGGAGGCGGCCGCCGAACTGGGCGTGACCGACGGCGCGGCGGTCTGGACGAGCGTGAAGGCCACCGAGGTCACGCTCGTACGGCTCTAGTGCCGTGACCGGAAAGGTCCACCGGGTCGCGACGCCCGGCACGGCACCTCTCCGCGTTGTCGGACCACGGAGGTACGTCCAGTACGAGCCGCGGCCCTCCGCCTTGAGACGGACGCCGCGACCCGGCAAACCTTCCCGGCCACGGCACTAGGCCTTGCCGTCGAACTCCTCGGAAGGGCCCGCACCCGGGGGGTATCCCCCTCTCGATCTTGGCGGTAGCGGGATCGTCCGGGGCCGCCGTGGGCGGACAGGCTGGGACCGGCGCATACCGCCGGTTTCCCCAACCTTTCCGTAGGAGTTGACACGTGCGCGAACAGTCATGGCACAGGCCTCGTTCTTCCGGCCGGCGGCGAACGGGCCGGCGCCGGGTCGTGGCGGCCGCGGCCGCGCTCGCCCTCGGCGTCCTGGCGTCGGGGGCCGTGGCGCCGCCGACGGCGTTCGCCGCTGCCCGGCCGGACACCGTCCAGCAGGGCCTGGACGCCCTGGTGCACGCCGACGGGCTGCCCGCCGCGCTGGCGAGCGTCAAGGACCGCGAGGGCCGTACCCGCAGCTATACCGCGGGGGTGGGCGACGTGACCACCGGATCGAAGGTGCCCGTCGACGGTCAGGTACGGATCGGCAGCAGCACCAAGACGTTCACCGCGGTGGTCGTCCTGCAACTGGTGGGCGAGGGCAGGATCGGCCTCGACGCCACGGTCGACACCTACCTGCCGGGTCTCGTCCGCGGGGACGGGTTCGACGGCGGCCGCATCACCGTCCGTCAACTCCTCCAGCACACCAGCGGACTTCCCGAGTACGAGGACCTCGTCGCCGACGACATCCGCGAGCACCGCTACTTCGAACCCCGCGACATCCTCGACGTCGCCTTCCGGCGCAAGGCCGTCTTCGACGCCGGGAAGGGCTGGTCGTACAGCAACACGAACTACGTGGTGGCCGGCCTGATCGTCCAGAAGGTCACCGGCCGGCCGCTCGCGGAGGAGGTGGACCGGCGCGTCGTCCGGCGCATCGGGCTGCGCCACACCTACTTCCCCGCCCCCGGGGACATGACCGTCCGGGAACGTCACCCCCACGGCTACGCCCGGGACGCGGCGGGCGCGCCCCTGCGCGACGTCACGGAACTCGACCCGTCCGTGGCCTGGGCGGCGGGCCAGATGATCTCCACCAACTCCGACGTCAACCGGTTCCTGGCCGAGCTCCTGGCCGGCCGTCTCCTTCCGCCGGCCCAGCTCGCCCAGATGCGCACCACCGTCCCCATCGGGGACACCGGCGCCGGATACGGGCTGGGGATCATGAGCAGGCCGCTGTCGTGCGGCGGTGTCCAGTGGGGCCACGGCGGTGACATCGACGGGTACGAGACCCGGGGCGGGGTCACCGACGACGGCCGCGCCGCCACCGTCACCGTGACCGCCATTCCGGTCGACGGGGCGGGCACGAGGCGCGTCGAGAAGGTCGTGGACACGGCCCTCTGCCGCTGAACGGCCGGGGTTCAGCCGTCCCGCCCCGGGACCTCGGGGTTTCCGGCCGGCCCGGGCCCCAGGTCCGGTTCCGGTTCCGGTTCCGGTTCCGGTTCCGGACGGGGGAGGCCCGGGGCCTCCCCCGCGTCCTCCCGTACGGCCGGTGCCGGGGCGGGGACGGCGAACTCGCACCAGACGCGCTTCCCGCTGCCCCGGGGCTCCACGCCCCAGGCGTCCGCGAGCCGGTCCACGAGCATCAGGCCGCGGCCGGACACCGCCCAGTCCCCGGCTTCGCGGCGGCGCGGCAGGGCGCTGCTCGTGTCCTCCACCTCGATCCGGATGCGGCCGTCCGCGGTCAGCCGGAGGCCGACCTGCCCGCCGCCGTCGGTGTGGACCAGGGCGTTGGTCATCAGCTCGTCCGCCGCCAGTTCGATCTCGTCCGCCCGTTCCCAGGCGCCCCACGCGGCGACCGCGGCCCGGATCAGGTGGCGGGCCATCGCCGGGCCGTCCGGGTCGCCGGGCGTCAGGCGCTGGCGCAGCGGGCCGCCGCCGCGCGGGCCGATGGCTCCGCGCCGGCGCAGCACGAGCAGGGCCATGTCGTCCCCGCCGCCCGCGTCCCCGACGAGGTCGCACAGTACGTCGGCGAGTTCCTCGACGTCGGCCGGGCCCGTGCGGGTGGCTTCCAGGAGTTCCCGCATGCCGGTCTCGGAGTCCCCGCCGGGCCGTTCGATCAGTCCGTCCGTGCAGAGCAGCAGGGTGTCCCCGGGGTGCAGTTCGAGGGTGGCGACGGGGTAGCCGGAGCCGGTTCCCGGCCGGTCGCGCGGGGGCAGGCCCAGGGGGAGGCCGCCCGCGACCTGGATGCGGTGGCAGCTGCCGTCACCCCGCCGTACGACCGGGTCGAGATGGCCGGCCCGGACCATGCGCAGCGTGCCGGTGTTGAGGTCGACCTCGGCGTAGGTGCAGGTGGCGAAGCGGTCGGTGGCCAGTTCGCGCAGGAAGGCGGAGGCCCGCGCCATGGCCGTGCCGGGGGTGTGGCCCTCCAGGACGTAGGCGCGCAGCACGATGCGCAACTGGCCCATGACGGCGGCCGCGTCCGTGTCGTGGCCCTCGACGTCGCCGATCATCACGCCGACGCGGCCGCCGCCGAGCGGGATCACGTCGTACCAGTCCCCGCCGACGTCCCGCCCCGTGCGGGCGGCCCGGTAGCGCACGGCGATCCGCGCGCCCGGCACGTCCGGGATGCGGCGCGGCAGCATGGCCCGTTGGAGGCTCTCGGCGAGGTCGTGTTCCTGCTCGAAGAGGATGGCCCGCTGGAGGCTCTGCGCGATGCCGCTGGCCAGCGCGACGAGGAGGTTGCGTTCCTCGGTGGTGAAGTCCCCGTCGCGCGCGTAGAGCAGTCCGAGCGCGCCGACGGGCCGGCCCTGGGCGATCAGCGGAAGGTAGACCCCGCTGCGCACGGAGAGCGGCTCGATGTACGGCCACAGCTGGGGGTAGCGCCGCAGGAACTCCTCACGGGAGGCGATGTAGACGGACTGGAGGGTCCGTACGGCCTCGCTCATCGGGAGCTGGGCGTCGATGCGCGTGTACTCGATCTCCGGTACGTACGAGCCCAGCTGGCCTTCGGCGACGAGGTGGATGCGGCCGCCGTCGACGACGCCGAGCATGACGCTGACGGCTCCGAGGTGGCTGAGGGCCTCGCGGTCCTTGAGGACGTCCGTCACGTCGTTGACGGTGCGGGCGTGGGCGAGGATCGCGGTGGTCCGTTCGACGACGCCGGTCAGCCTGCGCCGTCCCTCGTCCCGTTCCCCGGCGGCGCCGGGTTCGCCCGGGTCGCGGTCGGCGTCGCGGAGGATCCCGATGACCCGGTACGCGCGGCCGTCCGGGTCGCGCAGGATGTGGCCCTGGGCGTGGATCCAGGAGGTTCCGCCGTCGCGTGGGGTGCGGAAGTAGACCCCGTAGTGGCTGCGGCCGTCCCGGAGGGCCTCTTCGACGCGGCGGTCGTACCGGTCCTCCTCGCCCGCCGCGACACGGCCGCGCAGCCCGGCGGGAGTTCCGCTGAACTCCTCCGGGTCCAGGTCGAGGACCTCCAGGGCGGTGGCGTCCAGGTGCATCCGCCCGCTGTCGAGGTCCCAGTCGAAGGTACCCATGCGGTTGAGCGCGAGGCTCGTGTCCGGCCGCGCGGGCCAGTCGACCTCGGGGGTTCCTCCCCGCTGGTCCATGCAGCCAGGGTCTCACCCCTCCCCCGCCCTCGGCATGCGCAGAGCCGGATCACCGGCCCGTCCGACGGGCGGACCCCGGTGGACCGGCGCGCTCCCGTTCCGGCACACTGCCGCCGCACCTGTGCCGGCGGCGGAGCCGGTACGCCCGGCAGAAAGAGCGGCACGCCTTGACGGACACCGACACCACGCCCCCGGAGCCGACCGGTGGCGCGACCACGCCCGCAGGGCGCGAGGAAGCCCCGGCGGCGGTCCCGGTACTGCCCGCGCAGCCGGGACCACCCGTTCCTCCGGTTCCGGCCTCGCCCCCGGCCGTCCCCGACCCTGCCGGGGCGGCCCGACGGTGGGTGCTGCCGGTGGGCACGGGCGTGCTCGGCTTCCTCGCCGGAGCGGCGTTCGTGTGGTCGCTGCCGTGGGGCGGCGGCGGTTCGGCGGCGGAGAAGACCTTCACCCTGACCGGCACGATGGCCCTGAGCGACAGCGACGGGTTCCTGAGCCTCTCGGGCGGCGGGTGCGCGGGCAAGGGCGGCTACAAGGACATCCGGGCCGGGGCCTCGGTGACCGTCTACGACGACGCAGGAAAGGTGGTGGCCACCGGCTCGCTGGGCGACGGCGCCCGGGAAGGGCTGACGTGCGACTTCCCGGTCACCGTCACCGGCGTGCCGACGGGCGCACGCTTCTATCAGGTCGAGGTCAGCCACCGGGGGAAGGTCACCGTCCCGAAGGAGGAGGCCATGGCAGGCGGGTTCGGCGCTTCCCTCGGCTGACGCACCGCGCGGCGCCCGCGCCGTGCGTCAGGGGGTCGTGGTCAGGCCCGGGCGGGGTGGGGGCGGGGTGGTGGTCGGCCGGCCGGCGAGGCCGGGCTTCGGCGGGGCGGCCGGGCTGGACGCCGGTGTTCCCGGCGGGGTGCCGGAGTCGTCGGTGAGCCCCGGTGCCCGCGACCTCGCCGACGGTCCGTCGGAGGCGCCCGGGGACGACTCGCCGGGCGGATCGGCCGGGGAGTTCTCGGGCGGGGAGTCCTCGGGCCGGGCGGGGGACTCGTCCGAGGGGGGGTCCGCCGGGCTGTCTGAGGGGGTGGTGCCGTCGGGGCTGCCGGAATCGGTGGCGGGCGGCGAGGAATCCGGGGCCGAGGATTCCGGGGCCGACGAGTCCGGGGGCGAGGAGTCCGGCGGCGAGGAGTCGGGCGGCGGCGGGGTCACCGGTGGTGTGGTGTACACGGGCTTGGGGATGACCGGCGGCGGGACGGGCCGGTCGGGCTCGGGGTCGGCGCCGCGCTCGCGCTCGAACCAGCGGCGGCCCTCGTGGTCGTAGATGACGATCTTGTTGACGACCTTCACGGAGGGGGCGATCACCACGACGTCCTGCGGCCGGTAGGAACTCCACGGCCGCCCGTGCCTCTTGGCGTCCGGCCCGAGCGCGACCGCGACCCCGAGCGGGTTCCCGCACGCGCAGCGGACCCGCGGCACGCCCCGGTCGTCGACGAGGACGGCCGTCCCGGCCTGGAGCACCGCCTGGTAGGGGACGGCCCTGCCGTCGCGGAAGCCGTGGTTGGTGACCCGGGTGTCCAGGGCCAGCTGTACGGGGGTCAGGGCGCGCAGGTGGCCCGGTACGGCCGCCGGCCGGATGCCGAGGGCGGCGGCGAAGGCCCGGTTCTTGGCCGGTTCCGCCGACAGCACCGCGATCTGCTTCTCGACGTCGCAGCTGGCGATGTCCTGCGTGCCGCCGTACAGGCCGGGAGTGGACCCCGTGACGCTGCGGAGGGCGAGGGGGGCCCCGGTACTCCGTACGGGTGAGGGGGACGGCGGTCTGCTCGCGGGAGGCACGGTGGCCTCCTTCGCGGCCGTCGACTCGGTGAACGGGGCCGGTCCGGTCGCGGCGGCCGGCTGGAGGAACACCTCACCGCCCGCTTCGCCGGGCGTGGGGGTGCCGCCCCCGCCGGGACGCGTCAGTACCACCACCAGGGCGGCGACAGCGGCCAGCGCCACGATCGCCGTTGCCAGCCGGGGAACGGAACGCCACCAGGGTCCGCCGGACGAGCCGCCCGGGGGCACGGGCGGGCCCGGCGGAGGCGGCGGGCCCTGGCCGGCGCCGGACGAGCCATCCGCGGGCGGGCCGGCGAGCGGCCCCGAAGGCGGCCCGGTCGGCCGCTCCGGAGAGGACGGGCCCGAACCGGACGCCGAGGGCCCCGAGGGCGGCTCGCCCCCGGGCGGGGGCCGGTTCGACGGGGACGTGCCCGGCGTCGGCCGGTGAGAGGGCGGGTCGTTCGGCTGCGGCGGGCGTTCGCCGGAGGGTTGCGTGGTCACAGGCTCTCTTCCCCAGGTGAACGGGCCGCCGGCAGACCGGGCGGATACGGAGCTGTCGGACTCTCGTCGCCATTGTGTGCGGCGTTCAGGTGGTGGCCGCAAGCCGGGGATGCCTACCGTTGCAGGGTGAGCCGTACCTCTCCGAGGGCCTGGCGGGACGCCCTCGTCGCCGTCCTGGCGGGCTTCGTGGTGATGGCCGCGGTGGCCGCGGCCGGGCTGGCCTGCGCCGGGGCGGGCGACCTTCCGGGCGGCGCCTTCCCCCGGGTGGTGGCCGCGGTGGTGGTGATGGCGGCCGGCGGAGCGGTGGAGGTGACCGGCGGGGCCGGGTTCCTGGCCGAAGCGGACGCGAGCCTGTCCGTGGTTCCCCTCTCGGTGTCCCTCGCGGGCGCGCTCACCGCGGGCTCGCTCTTCCTGCGCCCCCTGCACAACCGGGCGGTCGCCGGCCCCGGCGAACTCCTGCTGCGCGCGGGCCGCCTGACGCTCCTGTGGCTGCTCGCGCTGCTCGGCACCGCCCTCCTCGCCCGCCAGGACTTCGGCCTGTCCACGGGCGACTCCCCGCTCGGCGAGATCGGCGAACTCCTCGACTCCGCGCCCACCGCGGGCTTCCGGGCCGACCTGCCCGCGACCCTCTCCTTCGGACTGCTCTGGATCCTGGGCCTGTTGCTGATCTCCCTGCTGGTCTCGCGGCGCGCTCCGCTCCCGGCCGGGCTGGTCCGCTTCCACGCGGCCGTGCGCCCGGCCGCGTTCGCCACGGCCCTGCTGCTGCTCGCGTACGTGCTCCTCGGCCTCGGCGCCGGCCTCGTGGTCGCGCTGACCCAGGGGCACGGCGGCCGCACCCTGGCGGTGCTCCTGCTCGGCCTGCCGAACCTCGCCTGGCCCGCCCTCACCCTCGGTTTCGGCGGGGCCTGGCAGGGCAGGGCCGAGGGGCCGTTCGGGCTGCCGGTGCCCCGGCTGCTGGACGAGGTCCTGCGCGGGCAGGAACGGTCCACGGTGGACGTGGCCGCCCTCGCGGAGCGGGACCCCCGGGCCTGGTGGCTGGTGCCGGTGGCGGCCGTGCTGCTGCTCGGCACGGGCGTGCTGGCCGCCGTACGCTCCCCCGCGCACGTACGGCCGCGGCAGCACGCCCTCCATCTGGCGGTGGCCCTGGCACTCGGCACGCTGACGGTGTGCCTGCTGGCCCGGGTGCAGGCCCAGTTCGGGCTCTCCCTGCTGGGCATCGGCACGGCCGACGGACTCGGCGGCTCGGTCGAGCTGCTCCCGCTGCTGGGCCGCACGGTCGGCCTCGCCCTGCTCTGGGGCGCCCTGGCGGGCTTCCTCGGCGCCCTCCTGGCCCGCCGCCCGCACCGCCGCGGCCCGGTCGACGACGCCCCTGCCCGGCCATGAGGCCCTGAGGCCCTGACCCCGCGGCCGGGACCGGCTCACGCCGTCCGCGGCCTCTGCCCCGTCCCCTCCCGCCCCCCGAACACCGGCAGGGCCCAGGCCGGGGGCGGCGGGGGATGCTCCGGGGCGTGCAGGCGGTGGCGGGCCGGTCCGGCGCGGCGCAGGGCCGTCGTGAAGGCCAGGCAGTCGTCCCAGCGGTCCCCGGGGGACTTGGCGAGGGCCTTCGCCAGGACGGCGTCGACCTCCGGGGACAAGTCCGGCCTGGCCTCGGAGGGCGGCGGCGGGGCGTCGTACTGGTGGGCCCAGAGCAGGGCCAGGTCGTCGTCGCGCCGGAAGGGCGGCCCGCCCGTCAGCATCTCGTGGACCACGCAGCCCAGGCTGTAGACGTCGCAGCGGCCGTCCACCGGCTTGCCGGCGATCTGCTCCGGCGCCACGTAGTCCAGGGTCCCGACGAACTGCCCGACGGTCGTGAACCCGGTCAGCGACAGCGATTTCTTCGTCAGCCCGAAGTCCGTGAGGTACACGTGCTCCGGGTGTTCGCTGTCGGTGCCCTCCGCGACGAGGATGTTGCCGGGCTTCACGTCACGGTGGACCAGGTCGTGGGCGTGCGCCGCGTCCAGCGCCGAGGCGACCTGGCCGGCGATCCGCGCCGCCGTCGCGACCGGCAGGGGGCCCGTCCGGTCGAGGAGGGCGCGCAGGTCCTGGCCGGCGACGTACCGCATGGCGATGTACAGGAGGCCCTCCGCCTCGCCGGCCTCGAACACCGGGACGATGTGGGGGTGGTCGATGGCCGCGGCGACCTTCGACTCGTGGGCGAAGCGCTGCCGGAAGGTGTCGTTGCGGGCCAGTTCGGGGGCCAGCAGTTTCAGTGCGACCGTCCGGTCCAGGCGCAGGTCCCGGGCCCGGTAGACGACGGCCATGCCGCCCCGGCCGATCTCGCCCTCCACGAGGTACCCGGCGATCCGTTCGCCGACCGGCCCGGAGGGCCCGCCCGTCACGGCCCTCCCCCGTCGGGCGGTCCGGCGACGCGCGTGGCCTCGTGCGGCACTTCCGGTACGTCGGCCCCTGCCCCGGGGTCCGGTCCCGGCGGCCGCGGCTCCGGCGCGGGCGGGGCTCCCGGTCCCGCGTCGGCGGCGTAGGTCGTCAGACGGCCCCCGTCCGTGTACATCCACCGTCCCGCCGTGTCGTCGTAGACCCACAGCCGGTCCCCGTCGAGCACGATCCCGGCCCGCAGTCCGAGGGTGGCGCGCCGGAAGCCCTCGGGGTCGACGCGGCCCGCGGCGAGGTCCGCGGCGGCCCGGCGGACGCGCTCCAGCGCATCGGCGGTCCGGGCGAGCAGCGGCGCGGGGTCCTCGGCCGGCCCGAGGGGCCGGCCGGCCGTCGGGGGCGGCTGCGGCACCGCCACCAGGAGCCGTCCGTCGACCCACGCGGACCATCCGTTGGAGCAGAGGATCTCCGCCCATTCCCCGCGCCGGGTCAGCAGCCGTACCGGCAGGAAGGCGTCGAGGGGGGCGGTGGGCCGGGTGGCGTCGGGGGCCTCCCAGGCGGGCAGTCCGTCGCCCGGGACGACGTGCGTGGGCCGGAAGCCGGCGCCGGGCCCGCCCGGTGCGCTGTTCATCCGGCCTACTTCCGCATGATCGCGGGCTCGTGCCGGCGCAGCAGCCGGGAGACGAGCACCCCGAACAGGACCGCCAGGGCCACCAGCATGCCGACGTTCAGCAGCCATACGCCGCCGGAGTGGGCGAACAGGGGGTCGTCGGTGAGCGGCCCGGGCACGATCCGGCCGAGGTCGATGGTGCCGGCCATCGCGCCGAGCGCCCAGCGCGAGGGCACGAACCAGGCGAGCTGTTCGATGACCGGGACCCCGTCGAGCTGGAGCAGCGCCCCGCAGAAGACCACCTGCACGATGGCGAGGAGGACCAGCAGGGGCATGGTGACCTCCTCCTTCTTCACGAGGGCGGAGACCAGCAGTCCGAGCGTCATCGCGGTGAACGACAGCAGGGCGACGGCCAGGATGATTTCGAGGAGCGGCGGCAGGAAGACCCCCTGGCCGCCGGGGGCGCCGAGTTCCACCCCCAGGAGGGCGACGAGGGTCAGGACCACGGCCTGCGCGACGGTGACGGTGCCCAGTACGACGACCTTGGACATCAGGTAGGCCGATCTGGACAGTCCGACGGCCCGTTCCCGCTGGTAGATCACCCGTTCCTTGACGAGTTCCCGGACGGCGTTCGCGGCGCCGGTCAGGACGCCGCCGACGCACAGGATGAGCAGGGCGTTGATCGCGGTCTCCTGGGTCAGGCTGCTGCCCGCCAGAGCGCGGGCCATGGCTCCCATGACGAACGGCAGCGCGATCATGATGGCGAGGAAGGTGCGGTCGGCGCCGAGGGCCGCCGCGTAGCGGCGGACCAGGGTGGAGAGCTGCGAGCCCCAGCTCTGCGCCTTGGGCGGGGGCGTCACCGCGGTGGCCGGGCCGGGTCCGGCTCCGTCGGGCAGGAGGGGGCGGGCGACGGCGGCGACGTACCGGAGGTGCTGGGGTGAGGCCGCGTACTGGGCCGCCCAGTCGCGTCCCCGCTCGTTCTCGAACGCCTCGAAGGCCTCGGGCCACTGCGCGAAGCCGAAGTAGCCGAGCGCCTCGGCGGGCGGTCCGAAGTAGGCGATGCGTCCGCCGGGGGCGAGGACGAGCAGGCGGTCGCAGACGTCCAGGCTGAGCACGCTGTGGGTGACGACGATGACGGTGCGGCCGTCGTCGGCGAGGCCGCGCAGCATGTGCATCACGGAGCGGTCCATGCCGGGGTCGAGCCCGGAGGTGGGTTCGTCGAGGAACAGCAGGGAGGGTTTCGTCAGCAGTTCCAGGGCGACGGAGACCCGCTTGCGCTGGCCTCCGGAGAGGCTGTGGATGGGCTGGTCGGCGCGCTGGCCGAGGCCGAGTTCGGAGATCACCTCGTCCACCCGGGCCTGCCGTTCGGCTTTCGCGGTGTCCTGGGGGAAGCGGAGTTCGGCCGCGTAGGTGAGGGCCCGGCGGACGGTGAGCTGCGCGTGGAGGATGTCGTCCTGCGGGACGAGGCCGATGCGGCTGCGGAGTTCGGCGTAGTCGCGGTAGAGGTCGCGGCCGTCGTAGAGGACGCTGCCGTGGTCGGCGGGGCGCAGTCCGGTGAGGGCGCCGAGGAGGGTGGACTTGCCGGCGCCGCTGGGGCCGACGACGGCGAGCAGGCACTTCGCGCCGACGGGGAAGGAGACCTGGTCGAGGAGGGTCTTGCGGCCGTGGTCGACGGTGACGGCGAGGTCCTGCACGTCGAGGGAGACCTCGCCGGTGTCGACGTACTCCTGGAGGCGGTCGCCGACGAGGCAGAACGCCGAGTGTCCGATGCCGACGATGTCGCCCTCGGTGACGGGGGCCCGTTCGACGCGGGTCCCGTTGAGGTAGGTGCCGTTGTGGCTGCCGAGGTCGGTGATCTCGTAGGTGCCGTCGGCGAGGGCGCGCAGTTCGGCGTGCCGGCGGGAGACGACGAGGTCGTCGAGGACGAGGTCGCTGCCGGGGTCCCGGCCGATGCGGACGGCGGTCCGCGCGGGGAGCGGGCGGACGCTGGTGGGGCGGCGGAAGGTGCCGGTCAGGGAGGGGCCCCGGACGCCGGAGGGCCGGGCGCCGACGGCGGGATCCAGCACGGGATCCGGGGCCGGGGCGGAGGCAGGTGCCGGGGTCGGGGCCGGGGGCGGACGGCCGACGAGGACGGCGCGCGGGCCGTCGTCGGCGCTGCCGAAGCGCAGTTCGCTGCCGGGGCCGACGCTCCACGCGTGGACGCGGTGGCCGTCGGCCCAGGTGCCGTTGGTGCTGCCCTCGTCCTCGACGGTCCAGTGGTCTCCGTCGGGGCGCAGGACGGCGTGGTGCCAGGAGACGCGGGCGTCGTCGAGGCAGATCTCGCAGAGGGGGTCGCGGCCGACGTGGTAGGTCCGTCCCGGGCTCATCTCGGTGGAGCCGCGGGCGGTTTCCAGGACGAGTTCGGGTGCGGTCGGCACACCGGGGCGCTGGACCATGGACAGATTTTCCCATGAGCCGGACCGACCGGCATAACCGCAGGTCAGAAGGGCCTTAAAGGTAATGACAACGGTCCCCGTTGCAGCCTTTGCCGATCTCGTCGAGGTGCGCTTCACTTCACGCGTCGGAACCGAACAGACGGGGGAAACGATGAGCGGGCACGAACACGCGCACGATCACGGCGGGCGCGCGC
Source organism: Streptomyces sp. NPDC044704 (assembly GCF_056433525.1). Lineage (NCBI taxonomy): Bacteria > Bacillati > Actinomycetota > Actinomycetes > Kitasatosporales > Streptomycetaceae > Streptomyces > Streptomyces sp. NPDC044704. The sequence continues at coordinate 297,684 of NZ_JBWKGY010000002.1, read as the reverse complement.
ACGGGGGCCACGAGCACGGCCCCGGCGGGCACGGCCACGGCGTCGATCCGGACGCGGACCGCCGCTGGCTGGCGATCGCCCTCACCCTGATCTGCGGGTTCATGGCCGTCGAGGTGGTCATCGGCGTCATGGCGCACTCGCTGGCGCTGATCTCCGACGCCGCGCACATGCTGACCGACGCGGTGTCGATCGTCCTCGCGCTGATCGCGATGCGGCTGGCGGCCCGGCCGGCCCGCGGCGGTTTCACGTACGGCCTCAAGCGGGCCGAGATACTGTCCGCGCAGGCCAACGGACTGACGCTGCTGCTGCTCGCGGTCTGGCTGGCGTACGAGGCGGTACGCCGCCTCCTGGATCCGCCGCCGGTCGAGGGCGGGCTGGTGCTGGTGACGGCGCTCGCCGGCATCGTGGTCAACATCGCGGCGGCCTGGTGCATCTCCCGGGCGAACCGGTCCTCGCTGGCCGTCGAGGGCGCCTACCAGCACATCCTGAACGACCTGTTCGCCTTCATCGGGACGGCCGTGGCCGGTCTGATCGTGCTCACCACCGGTTTCGTCCAGGCCGACGCGATCGCCTCGCTCGTCGTGGTGGTGCTGATGGTCAAGGCGGGCTACGGGCTGGTCCGCGAGTCGGGCCGGATCTTCCTGGAGGCCGCGCCGGCCAACGTGGACCCCGACGCGGTCGGTGACCGGCTCGTGGGGCACCCCCCGGTGACCGAGGTGCACGACCTGCACATCTGGACGATCACTTCCGGCCAGGCGGCGCTCTCCGCGCACGTCCTGGTGGAGCCGGAGGGCGACTGCCACGCGGTGCGCCGCGACCTGGAGGCCCTGCTGGAGAAGGAGTACGGGATCACCCACACGACCCTCCAGGTGGACCACGTCCAGGAGGAGCTGCTCTCCGTCGGCCGGGCGGGCGAGGCCCCGGCGGGCGATCCGCACTGCGCGGACGCCCACGGGCCGGTGCACCGGCAGGGCCCGCACGCGCACTGACCCGCGGGACACGGAGCGTGGAATCCGATCACTGAGAGTGCTCCCGGCGGGGCATGGATGGATCCGTGACGGAACCGAAGAGGTACAAGCGCAGTGCCGGACTGCTCCTGTTCCGGCGGACCGCCGACGGCGGGCCCGGCCCCGCGATCGAGGTGCTGCTGGGCCACATGGGCGGCCCGCTGTGGGCCGGGCGGGACGCGGGGGGCTGGGCCATCCCGAAGGGCGAGTACGGGCCGGACGAGGCCCCGCGCGACGCGGCCCGCCGGGAGTTCACCGAGGAGATCGGGCTGCCGCCGCCCGAGGGCGACTACCTGCCGCTGGGCGAGGTACGGCTGACGAGCGGCAAGCTGGTGACCATCTGGGCGGTCGAGGCGGACCTCGACCCCGCGCTGATGGTGCCCGGGACCTTCACCATGGAGTGGCCGCCGCACTCGGGCCGCGAGGAGGAGTTCCCCGAACTGGACCGGGTGGCCTGGTTCACTCCCCCGATGGCCAGAAACAAACTGATGGGCGCCCAAGTCCCGTTCCTGGAGCGCCTGTTGGTACTTCTGAAGGGTTGACCCGACCTTTACTTGCCAACAAACCCCACCTGCATGGACATTGCACATATGACGAACGTCGTGCTGGTGGGAACCCTGGACACCAAGGGTGTCGAGTACGGCTGGCTGCGCGAGAGGCTGTCGCGCGCCGGCGTCGAAGTGGTGCTGGTCGACACAGGGATCATGGGAAAACCCAAGGTGCCCGCGGACGTGCCGCGCGAAGCGGTGGCCCGGGCAGCGGGAACGGAACTGACGGAACTGCGCGCGGCCGCCGACCGGGGCGCGGCCGTGACCACGATGGCCCAGGGCGCGGAGGCGACCCTGTTACGCCTGCACGCCGAGGGCCGGCTGCACGGGGTCCTCGCGATCGGGGGCAGCGGCGGCACCTCCATCGCGACCCGCGCGATGCGGGCCCTGCCGCTGGGCGTGCCGAAGGTGATGGTCTCCTCCATGGCGTCCGGGGACGTGGCCCCCTACGTCGGCTCCGCCGACATCACGATGATGTACAGCGTCGTGGACATCGCGGGGATCAACAGCATCTCCGCCCCGGTACTGGCCAACGCCGTGGAGGCCGTCGCCGGGATGGCGAAGGGCTACGCGCGCGCCGCCTCGGACCGGGACCGCCCGGCCCGGCTCGGCGCGGGCCCGCGGCCGCTGATCGCCGCGAGCATGGCGGGGGTGACGACGACCGGCGTGGACGCGGCCCGGGAGCGGCTGACGGAACTGGGCTACGAGGTCCTGGTCTTCCACGTCAGCGGCACCGGCGGCCGCACCCTGGAGACCCTGGCCGGTCAGGGGATCTTCGCGGGCGTGCTGGACCTCACGCTCAGCGAGCTCGCCGACGACCTGTGCGGCGGCATCCTCACCGCCGGACCGGACCGGCTCACCGCGGCCGGGCGGGCGGGGATCCCGCAGGTGGTGAGCCTGGGCGCGCTGGACATGGTGAAGTTCGGGCCGCTGGAGAGCCTGCCGGAACGGGCCCGCTACCGCAGGGTCCGCGTCCACAACCCCTCGATCACGGTGATCCGTACGACGGAGTCCGAATGCACGGAGCTCGGACGCCGGGTCGCCGCCAAACTCCGCGGCGCGACGGGTCCCACGGCGGTCTGCGTCCCACTGCGCGGACTGTCCACGCTCGGCGCGCCGGGCGGGCCCTACCATGACCCCGGCGCGGACCGGGCCCTGTTCTCGGCGCTGCGCGACGGATTGCGGGGCAGTGCCGCCCGGCTCTACGACTACGACACCCACATCAACGACCCGTCCTTCGGGCGGGCCGCGGCCGACCGGTTGCACGCCATGATCGGCGCGGTCGCGGCCGCGGCCTGACCGGACCGCTCACCACGCTTCGAGACACCCCCTCCGGTTGGGAACCGGCCGTGGCGGAAACCGTGTCCCTGGTGGTGGCCGGTCGGGTTCGACCGGTGCGGGGACGCGGCGATGCCACGGACGGGGGCGAACGATGAGCGGTGAATGGACGGTACCGGGCTACAGCGAGGTCCGGGAGCTCGGTGCGGGCGGCAGCGGCCGGGTGGTGCTCGCCGTCCACGACGGCACGGGCACCGCGGTCGCCGTGAAGTACCTCAGCGACCGGCTGCGCGAGGACCCCGCCTTCGTCCGGGAGTTCCGGGCGGAGGCGCGGCTCCTCGGCGGCCTCGGCTCCCCGTACGTGGTGGGACTGTACGAGTACGTCGAGGCGCCGGGCGGCGCCGCGATCGTGATGGAACTGGTCGACGGGATCTCCCTGCGCGCGCTCCTCAAGCAGTCCGGGCGCTCCGAGCCCGAGGCCGCGCTGGTGGTGCTGAAGGGGTCCCTGCTGGGGCTGGCCGCCGCGCACCGGGCCGGCGTGGTCCACCGCGACTACAAGCCGGAGAACGTCCTGGTCTCCGCGGACGGCTCCTCCAAGCTCGTGGACTTCGGGATCGCGGCGGGCCGCGGCACGACCCCGGGCGTCGCGGGCACGCCCGCCTACATGGCCCCCGAGCAGTGGCAGGGCCGGCCCGCCTCGCCGACGGCGGACGTGTACGCGGCGACCGCGACCTTCTTCGAGTTCCTGACGGGCCGCAAGCCCTACGACGGGGAGAACTTCGCGGAGCTGGCCGTCCAGCACATCGAGGCGCCGGTCCCGGAGACCGAGGCCCCGGAGCCGGTGCGCCCGCTGATCCGGCGCGGTCTCGCCAAGCTGCCGGAGCAGCGACCGGAGAACGCCGAGGCGTTCGTGGCCGAGCTGGAGGGGGTCGCCCTGGCCGCCTACGGTCCGGACTGGGAGCAGCGCGGGCAGCGCAAGCTGGCCGCGCTGGCCGCCCTGCTGCCGCTGCTGTTCCCCTCGGCGGGCGCCGCGGCGGCGGGCACCACCTCGGTGGCCTCGACCTCGGTCGGGGGTCCGTCGGGCTGGGCGCCGGGGCGCGGCGGCTGGATCGCGACGGGCCTGGCGCTGGTGCTGGGCACGCTGCTGGTGTTCACGACCGATGCCATCGGCGGTACTCCGCCGGGTGCCTCGGCGCTCAGTGACTTCGCCACCACGAGCCCGGCGCCGCCGGGCGGGTCCCCGCACCCGGCCCCTTCGGCGACCGCGTCCGCCTCCCCGAGTCCCTCGCCGTCGCCGAGCGCCTCCCCCACGTCGTCGCCGTCGCCTTCGCCTTCGCCGTCCGTGACCCCGTCGCCCTCGTACTCGGACGCGCACACGCCGAGCCCGAGCCACTCGACGAGCCCCACGCCGACGGTGAGCTGGTCCCCGACGCCGACCCCGAGCCCCACCCCGACGCTCAAGGTGACCCACGTCGGCGTCTCGCTCAAGCCGGGCGTCTACCGGGGGGACGCGACCGTGTCGGTCGCGTCGCAGGGCAGCGGCGCCGTCACGGTGACGGTGGAGTGGTTCCTCGGCGCGACGCCGGGCGCCCTCGGCGTGGCCGACGGCAGCGAGACGTTCACCGTGCCGGCGGGGTCCGCCGCGCCGGTGGTCCGCACCCACTTCTTCAGCCGTGGCCACGGCTGCTACGGCGGGGTCCGGGTCACCACCAAGCCCGCCGCCGGGAACTCCTCGGCGTCCGACTCGCAGCTGCTGTACCGCTGCCAGCAGCCGGAGCCGCCGCGATGAGCGATTCCCGCGCCCCGCACGCGGGCGACGACGACGAGTACAGCGCCACCGTCCTCGGCAGTCACTGGTTCTCCGGTCCCCCGCCGCCCGCGGACGCCGCCCCCGACCGGGTCGAGGGTTCCGTACTGCGCTTCGGTCCCGGGGTGACGGCCGCCATGCCCGCCCCGTTCCCGCTGGTCCCGGGTCCGGCGGCGCCCCGGCCGCGCCGGGGCGGGGGCTGGCGCCGGTACACCCTCGCCGTCGTGGTGCTGGCCCTGGTCCTCGGGTTCCTGGGCTGGCAGCGGTACGGGCCGTCCGTCGAGGTACGGGAGCTGAAGGTCAGCACCGACCAGCAGGGGCCCGGCTGCGACGCGGCCGCCGACGTGGTGGCCTTCGTCTCGACGAACGGGCGCCCGGGCACCCTCGTCTACCGCTGGGTCCGCAGCGACGGCACCCGGTCGGAGGAGCTCACGGAGCGGGTGCCGAGCGGCCGGAAGCAGGCCACGCTGCACCTGCTGTGGACCTTCCACGGCACGGGCAGCTACCCGGCCCGGGCCGAACTCCAGCTGATCGAGCCCGTACGGCGCTCGGCGTCGGTGGAGTTCACCTACCGCTGCCGCCCATAAGGGAAAGCCGGGCCGGAAGGCCCGCCGTCGTCCCGTCCCGTCCTCCTTCCGGCCGGGTGGACGTGGCCGTCCGGCCGAAGCGCCGCGGTACCGCCCGCTGGTTGACTCGCAGGTGTTGACGAGGGCGTGCAGGACGCCCTCAGGCACCCCTGCGCGTCACGTTCCAGCCGGCGACACCCCAACCGGAACGTGGCCGTCCCGCACGGATGCCGAGTCCGCGCGGGGAGGCCCGCAGCCGCTTTGGGGAGTGGCTGCGGGCCGCTTCGTTCCCGTCCCCCCGCCGCAACCGGGGGGACGGAGTTCAGAACCGGGCGTGGGCGGTGATGTCCGCCTCGAACTCGCCCGTCATCGCCGGGGTCACCGTCGGCCGGCACTGGGCGACCGCCTCCAGGTAGTCCCGGGTGGTCGCGCCGAGCTGCGCGGCGGCCGCGCCCCGCGCCCCCACCGCCTCCAGGTCCCGCTCGAAGGACACCTGCGCCGCGATCCGCGCCGCGTGCTCGATGTCGGCCGGGGTGAACAGCTCGGTCGCCGCCACCAGCGCCGGCACGTCCACGTCGGCCCGCCCGGCCGTGTAGCGCGACCAGATCGCGGCGCGCGCTCCGGCGTCCGGGGTGCCGATCGGGATCAGGTAGTCGAAGCGCCCGGGCCGCAGGAAGGCCGGGTCGAGCGAGCGGACGGAGTTCGTCGCGCAGACCAGCAGCCGCTCGTCGCCCTCCCGGAAGCCGGGTATCAGCTTGAGGAGTTCGTTCGTGACGCCGTGGATGCCGCCCGGCTGGGCGGGCTCGGTGCGCACGGGCGCGATCTCCTCGACCTCGTCGATGAAGACGAGCACCCGTTCCAGTTCGGCGATCCGGGCGAAGGCGTCGCGCAGCGCGGCCGCCAGGTTGCCCTCGTCGGCGAGGCGGGAGGGCAGCAGCTCCACGAAGGGCCAGCCCAGCCGGGAGGCGATCGCCCGCGCGAAGGTGGTCTTGCCGGTTCCGGGCGGGCCGAAGAGGGTGATGGCCCGCGGCGGGCGCACGCCGTGCGAGGCGGCCCGCTCCGGCTCGGCGAGGGGCAGCACCACGCGCCGCTCGATGAGGTCCTTCTCCCTCTCCATGCCGGCGACCTTGTCCCACAGGTCGCTCGGGAGGAAGCGGCCGCCGAGGTCGTCGAGGAGGCCGGCGGCCGGTCCGTGCAGCGGCTCCGTCTTCTCGAAGTAGGCGACGGCGGGCTGCCGGGTGTAGCCGGCGTTGAGGAGGCCCTCGCCGAGCATGTCCTCCTCGGGCAGGACGTACGCGATCCGGCCGACGCGGGCGGCGATGAGCCGGCGTTCCAGCTCGACGAGCAGGGCACTGGCCAGTCCCCGGCCGCGCCAGCCTGCGGCGATCGCGATGCGCATCACCCAGGCCCGCTCGCCCGTCACGCAGGCGAGCGCCGCGCCGATCGGGACGCCCTGGTGGACGGCGACCACGCAGGGCTGCCGGTCGGTGAGGGCGCTGATGCACTCGGCCAGGGAGAAGACGGATTCCTGGCCGAGTTCGGCCGTGGTGTCGATCAGGTGGACCACCGCTGCGAGATCGCTCTCGCGGTAGTCGTGGATGAGCCAGTTCACCGGGTACCGCCCCTCGTTCGTGCTCCTGCGGCGAGGCTAGGGGCGGGCGGGCCCGCTGATCACGCTCCGTCGTGCACAACACCGTGTCCGGAAACCGTCCGTGTCGTCCATAGACTGGTGTCTTCAGACCGAACACCAGACCGAGGATCCGCACACCTTCATGCTTTGCCACATAACCGCGGCCCGACGCGGGCTCCTCGTCTGGCTCCTTCCGGTCCTGTGGACGCTGGCACTCGGTCTCTGGGGGCTCTCCCGCCAGGACAGCGTGTGGCGGGACGAGGCGGCGACCTGGCAGGTGGCCGGCCGGTCGGCGGGTGAGATATGGGCGATGCTCGGCAACGTGGACGCGGTGCACGGCCTCTACTACCTGCTGATGCACGGCCTCTTCGAGGTGTTCGGGCCGGGTACGACGACCCTGCGGCTGCCGTCCGTGCTCGCGGTGGCGGCGGCCGCCGCCTGTGTGGCGCTGATCGGGAACAGGCTGGCCGGCTTTACGGCCGGCCTCGGGGGCGGGCTCGCCCTCGGGCTGCTGCCCGCCGTGCAGTTCCACCTCCAGGAGGGGCGGCCCTACGCGCTGGTCGCGGCCGGGGCCGGCGTGTCGGCCCTGCTGCTCGTGTCCCTCGTGTCGGGCGGGCCCGGGGGGCGGGCGTGGCCGCGCTGGACGGCGTACGGGCTCCTCGTGCTGGTCTGCGCCCTGCTGAACTGGCTGTCGCTGCTGGCGCTGCCCGCGCACGCGGTGACCCTGTGGTGGGTGCGGGCCGGGCGCGGGGTGTGGCTGCGCTGGGCGGCGGCCGCAGCGGGAGCCGTCGCGGGGGCGCTGCCGCTGATCCTGTTCAGCCGGGGCCAGTCCGACCAGGTGTCCTGGATACCGCCGCTGACCTGGCACATGCTCATCGGGCCGGGCATCCTGCTGGCCATCGGGGGGCTCGGGGCGTGGTCGGACCGCCCGGCCCGCGGCCGGCTGTCGGTGGCGGCCGTCGGGCTGCCGCTGCTGGCGGTGCCGCAGCTCGGGCTGATCGGACTGTCGCTGGTGCAGCCGCTGTTCCTGGACCGGTACGTGCTGTTCGGCATGCTGGGGCTGGCCCTGCTGATCGGCGCCGCGCTGGGCGCTGCCGCCCGGGCCGCCGCGCCGCGCTTCCCGAGGGCGTCGGCGCTGCTCGTACCGGTGGTGACCGGGGCGGCGGTGGTGGCGCTGCTGCCCGTGGAACTCGGCAAGCGGGCTCCGGCCAGCCGCGTGGACGACGTACTGGCCGTGGCCGGTGAGGTGGCCCGGCTGGGCCGCGACGGGGACGCGGTGCTCTTCGTACCGGCCGCGCGGCGGGACACCGCCCTGGTCTCGCCCGGCGCGTTCCGGGGCCTGGCGGACGTGGCGCTGGCCGAGAGCCCCGAGGACTCCGCGACCCTCAAGGGGGAGGAGACCGACCCGGCCCGGATCCGCTCGGCCCTGCTGGAGCGGCGCCGGGTCCTGCTGGTGACGGACGCGGAGCGGGTCGCCCGGCCCGCGGGCGCGCAGCGCGACAAGACGAAGGCGGCGGTCCTGCGGGAGTACTTCACGGTGGTGGAGGACCACCAGATGCGGGGCCGCCGCGTGACGGTGTACGAACGCCGGTAGCTTCCGCGCCGGGGCGTGCGGAGCCCCGGCGCCTCAGCGGGCGCTTGCCAGGGGGCGGGCGTGGGTGCCGAGCCAGGACAGGGAGGCGGCGGCCAGGTCGGGCCAGCCGCGGTCGATGGTCAGGGAGTGGCCCCGGTCCTCGAAGCACTGGTACTCGGTGGTGGCCGGGGAGTGCCGGTACTGCTTGTACGTGGAGCGGGTCAGCACGTCGGGGACGGTGTGGTCGAGCTTGCCGGACATCAGGAGCAGCGGACCGCGCGAGGCGTTGTCGGTGTTCACCCTGTTCGCGGAGTGCGGGGTGAAGTTGCCGAGGGCCAGCTGGAACAGCGGCCTGGCCGGGCTCGGGATGGTCCAGGCGTCGAAGAGCGCGTCCGAGTCCGGCTGGGAGACGGCGTTGGCGAAGGCGTAGCGGAACTGCTCGCGGTTCAGGGACACCGCGCGGTGGATGTTGCCGGGGTCGCGGAGGAAGGCGAACGCCGACTTCGCCTGGGCCGGGGCGAGGGCCTTCACCCCCTTGATCTGGCCGGGGCAGATCGCCACGGCGGCGGAGGCCAGGCCCTCGCCGAGCAGGTGCTGGGCGATGAAACCGCCGACGGAGTGCCCGACCAGCACCGGCGGGGCGGCGAGCGTGCGGATCACCCGGGCGTGCGCCTCCGCGATCTCGGCCAGGCCGACGCCCGCCTGCGCGTCGGGCAGCCGGCGGGCCCCGGTGACGGTGTCGGGTACCCCCGGCCACTCCGGCATCAGGGGCTCGTACCCGGCGTCGTGGAAGGTGTCGGCCCAGCCCTGCCAGCTCGTCGAGTGCAGCCACAGGCCGTGGATGAAGATCACCGGTGTGCGCCGTGTCGTCATGTCGGGACCTCCTGAAGGACCTCGGCCCCCCTGGAACCACACCTCTGCCAGTCTCGCCCCGCGGGCCGGGTCCCGCCTGTGCGGGCGCGGCCCCCGGTTCCGGGCCGCTCCCGGATTCACAGCGGATTCATATGGAATTCCGGGCTCCGCACATGGTTTCGGCGGGGAGGCTCGGAAACATGATCCACGGCATCCTCCCCCGACAGGTCGGCCGCCCCCGCGCCCGGCGCGCCACCCGGATCCTGCTCGCCCTGTGCGCGACGGCCGCCCTGCTGGGCGTGGACGTGCCCGACCCGGCGTCCGCGCCGCCCCTGGGCGTCACCGCCGCCGCCCGGCCCGGCACGTCCGCCGACCGCGTGGGCGCGCTGTTCGCGGGCGGGCTCGACGGCGGCCACTTCTGCACCGCCGCCGTGGTGCGCAGCGCCGGCCGGGACGTCATCGCGACGGCCGCGCACTGCCTGGACCACCCCGACACCACCGTCTTCGTCCCGGGCTACCGGGACGGCGAGGCCCCGTACGGGGTGTGGCGGCTGTCCGGCGCGTACGTCGCCCCGGGCTGGCGGGACGGTCAGGACCCGGACGAGGACATCGCGTTCGCGACCCTCGCCCCGCTCGACGGAGCCCTGATCGAGGACGTCGTGGGCGGTTTCCCGGTGGCCGGGGAGCAGCCGGACGACGTGTCGGTGACGGTCCTCGGCTATCCGAGCACGCGGGAGACGCCGCTGCGCTGCGCCAACACCACGGAGCTGCTGTCGGCGACGCAGCGCCGGATCGAGTGCCCCGACCTCAGCGGCGGCACCAGCGGCAGCCCGTGGCTGGCGGACGGGGCGCTGGCCGGTGTGCTCGGCGGGTACGAGGGCGGCGGCACGGTCCCGGAGGTCTCGTACAGCGCGGTGATGGGCGAGGGGGCGCTGGAGCTGTACCGGGAGGCGTCGGCCCGGGGGGCCCTCGCCCTCGGCTCCCCCGCGCAGGGGCCCACGGCGTGGTGACCCACGTCACTCGCCGCAGGTGTCACGTTCGGCCGGTCCGGTCTGTCACAGGGGTGTAGGCAGCACCGACCTCGACCGAGGAGACCGTCATGGACGCCCGTCTGAACCTGTTCGCCAGCCCCGTCGCCGGCAAGATCCTGAAGCACTTCATCGCGGCGAACCGGGTGATCGCGGAATCGTCGCTGCCGGCCGTGACGCAGGAACTGGTGAAGATCCGCGCCAGTCAGATCAACGGCTGCGGCTTTTGCACCGACATGCACACGAAGGACGCCGTCGCGGCGGGTGAGGACTCGGTACGCCTCCACCTGGTGGCGGCGTGGCGGGAGGCCACCGTCTTCACCGAGGCCGAGCGCGCCGCGCTGGAGCTCGCGGAGCAGGGCACCCGGATCGCGGACGCGGCCGGCGGGATCACGGACGAGGCCTGGGCGGAGGCGGCCCGGCACTTCGACGAGGAGCAGCTCGCCGCCCTGGTGGGACTGATCGCCGTCATCAACAGCTTCAACCGGGTGAACGTCGCCGTACGGCAGCCCGCCGGTGACTACCAGCCGGGCCAGTTCGGCTGACCCTCGGGTTCGGCTGGCCCTCGGGTTCGGCTGACCTTCGGGTTCGCGCGCCGCCGGCCGGTTCACCGTCCGTCGGCGGCCGCGAACCAGGTCGGCTCGTCGAGGAAGGCGCGCCGGATCCGCTCCAGGGCGAACGGTTCCAGCGGCGGCAGCGCCGACGCCTCGAACCAGGCCACCTCCAGGAGCTCCCCGTCGTGGGCGCGCGCCTCGCCGCCGGTCGCACGGCAGCGGAAGGTGATGTCCTGGAACTGGCAGACGTCGCCGTTGGGGTACGTGATCGGCTGGAGCATCTCGACGAGGACGACCCGCTCCGGAACGCACCGCACGGCCGTCTCCTCGTACACCTCGCGCACGGCGGTCGTGGCGGGCTGCTCGCCCGGCTCGGCGATGCCGCCGATCACCGACCACCGTCCGGTGTCGGCGCGGCGGCCGAGCAGGACCCGGCCCGCGTCGTCGACGACCACGGCGGTGACTCCGGGCAGCAGGAGCAGCTGCTGCCCGGCACCGGCCCGGATCTCGCGGATGAACTGGGGGGTGCTCATGCCACGACCTTACGAGGGAGGACGGGGGCGGCCGTCGTCATGCGGACCGCCCGGCGCGAATGCGACGGGCCAGGACCAGGCCGAGCCCGCCGGCCGCGACCAGGAGCAGCGCGTACTCGGGCAGCGGGCCGAAGCGGGTGGCGGGGGTCTCGGTGGAGCGCAGCGGGATCTCGGCCACCAGCGCGTCGGCGGTGAACATCTTCGTCCGCTCGGTGATCGTGCCGTCGGGCCGGATGACGGCGCTGACGCCGCTGGTGACGGGGACCAGGACCGTCCGGCTGTGCTCGACGGCCCGGATCTGGTCCATCGCGAGCTGCTGGTAGGTCATCTGGCTGCGGCCGAAGGTGGCGTTGTTGCTGGGCACGGCGATGACCTGGGCGCCGGCCCGGACGGTGGAGCGCACGGCGTCGTCGAAGGCGGCCTCGTAGCAGGTGACCATGCCGATGCCGCTGCCGGCCATGTCGAAGACGCCGGGTTCCTTGCCGGGGCCGAAGTCCCGGCGGACGCGGTCCACGTCTGCGCTGAAGAGCCGGACGAAGGAGCGCATCGGGATGCGCTCGCCGAACGGCTGGATCTTGCGCTTGTCGTAGGTGTCCACGGGGCCCTTGACCGGGTCCCACAGGATCATCGTGTTGCGCAGCGGACCGGTTTCGGGTGCCAGTACGGAGCCGATCGCGACGGGTACGCCGATGGCCTTCACGGCCCGGTCGATGGCGGCGTACGCGTCGGGCTGGGTGAAGGGGTCGATGTCGGAGGAGTTCTCCGGCCACAGGACGAAGTCGGGCTTGGGGACCCGGCCGGCCTTGACGTCCTCGGCCAGCTGGACGGTCCGGTTGGCGTGGTTGTCCAGGACCTGGCGGCGCTGGGCGTTGAAGTCGAAGCCGAGGCGCGGGACGTTGCCCTGGATGACGGCGGCGACGGCGGTGCCGTCCTCCGCTGCGGCGGAGACCAGGGGGCGGGAGGCGAGGGCCACGCCGACCGGGGCGGCGACGGCCAGCGCGGCGAGCGCGGCGGTGGTCTGCCGGGGGTGTTCGCGGGTGGTGCGCAGGACCTCGTACAGCCCGAACCCGCACAGGGCGACGCCGAAGGAGAGCAGCGGGGTGCCGCCGAGGGCGGCGAGCGGGACGAAGATCCCGTCGGCCTGGCCGAAGGCGAGCTTGCCCCAGGGGAAGCCGCCGAAGGGGGCCCGGGCCCGCAGGGCCTCGTCCGCGACCCAGACGGCGGCGGCCCACAGCGGCCAGGCGGGCAGCCGGCTGACGAGGGCGATGCCGAGGCCGCCGAGGCCGATGAACAGGGCTTCGAGGGTGACGAGGGCGAGCCACGGCACCGGGCCCACGCCCTCGCTGGTCCAGACGAGGAGCGGCAGCAGGTAGCCGAGCCCGAAGAGGAACCCGAGGCCGAACCCGGCGCGGGCCCGGCGGCCGCGCAGGCAGCCCGCGAGCAGGGCGAGGGCGAAGGGCGCCAGCCACCACAGCGGGCGGGGCGGGAAGCTCAGGTAGAGCAGCACTCCGGCGAGGACGGCGAGTACGGGCCGAGCCAGTCGGGCGGCCCTCCGCGACAGGGCCCCGGCTCGGGGTGCGCCGGCTCCGGCGGTCTTCGCGTCGGCCGCCTCGGATGCTGCGAGGGGCGACGGCGAGGGGTCGTTCCCGGCGTCGCGGGTGACACTGCTGCTCATCTGGCGGAGTGTACGTCCCCGCACGCCAAAGGCTGGTAAGGACCTGGACCGCGGGCCCCGCCGCCGGTACCGGCGTACCGGTGCGGCCGCGGTGGGGTCAGCCGGCGAGGGCGCGCAGGTGGGCGCGGATGACGCGGACGGCGTTCTCGGCGTCGTCGACGGTGACCGTGAACAGCTTTCCGTCCCCGAGCCGCAGTTCCACGCCCTCGCCGCGGCGCACGATGATGGCGGTCCCCTTCTCGGGGCGCCAGCGGTATCCCCAGCCGCCCCACTGCTGCGGGGTGATGCGGGGCACGAACTCGGCGGAGGTGACGTCCGAGAGCCGGATGGTGCGGCGGGGCAGCCCGACGTGACCGCAGCGCACCTCCAGCGCCTGGGAGTCGACGGTGACGGCGACGTACACGAAGGCGAGGGTGCCGTAGAGGATCAGCAGGCCCGCGGCGAGGCAGCCGACCACGGACATGAGCAGCGGGGCGATCCCGGAGGTCCAGGAACCGCCGACGGCGAGGTGGATCCCGAGCGCGACGCACGCGGCGCCGGCGGCGGCGAGGAGCCACTGCACACGGTTGGAGGCCCGGCCCGTCCAGAGCGGACCCGGGGGGTGATCCGTCATGTGTAGCAGCGTACTCACGTTCCGCATGGACGCCACCGCCTCTCGCCCAGTCGGTCCACGGCCGCCCGTTCGCGCGGGTCCGGCGTCTGCGCCTGCCCGGAGCCGCCCCGGGCAAACGGCCGGGGCGGGCGCCTCAGCCGGGGAGCAGCCGGACCAGGGCGTCGCGCCGGGCCGTGCGGCGGACGGTCATGAACCGGTGCAGGGTCCGGGAGCCGAAGGCGACCCGCTGGGCGCTGCGGCGGCGCTCGGCGTCGTACGCGCGCAGGGCGGCGGGCAGCCCCGTACGCCCGTGCGCGGCGACGGCGCGGGTCAGGGCCTCGGCGTCGAGGAGGGCGGTGCACGCGCCCTGGCCGAGGTTCGGGGTCATGGCGTGCGCGGCGTCGCCGACGAGTGCGGTCCGGCCGCCGGTGACGAAGGAGGGGAGCGCCGGGTGGAGGTGGCGCATCTCGTAGCGGATCCATGCCGAGGGGTCGGTGTCGGCGAGCACGCGGGGGATCGGGTCGTGCCAGTCCGCGAAGGCGGCCCGCAGCTCTTCGGCGGTGGTGGCCCCGGGGACGGTGGCGTACCAGTTGGTGCGGCCCGGCTCCACGGGGGTCATGCCGAAGAAGCGGCCGCGGCCCCAGGTCTCGCCGTACACCCCGGTCTCGAAACCGGCGGTGCCGATCCAGGCGACGGAGCCGACGGCCCGCACCGCGGCGGAGCCCGGGAAGTGGCCGGTGCGGACCGCGCTGTTGATGCCGTCGGCGCCGACGACGAGATCGGCGGCGCCAGCGCCGGAGTACTCCCGGCCGTAGGTGACGGCCGGGCCGCCGAGCCGGTCGAGTGCGGCGAGCAGCGCGTCGATCAGGTGGGGCCGGGAGACGAGCAGCTCGGGGCGGCCCGCCTTGCGTTCGATGCGTTCCAGGGGCAGCGCGGCGAGCACCGTGCCGTCCGGGCGGCGGATCCACGCGTCCCGGTAGGGAACGGCGCGGGCCCGCAGGGCGGGGCCGAGGCCGAGCCGGTCGAGGGCCGCCTGGGCGGTGGGGTGGATGCCGAAGGCGGTGCCGTAGCGCTCCAGGGCCGCGCGGCGTTCCAGGACCGTCACCTCCCAGCCGGCGCGGCGCAGTCCGATGGCGGTGGCGAGCCCGCCGACGCCGGCTCCGACCACGAGGGCCGTGCCCGCCGGTCCGTCGCCGTCGCGGTTCCTCCGTACGGGGTCCTGCATGACAGCCCCTCTCATCGGGCTCCGATCCGGTCGTCCGTCCCCCGACCGGCCACCACAGCCGTGGTACCTCATCCGTGGTACCACGGCTGTGGTTATCCTGGCAAGGTGAATCAGGACCGGAGGGACCGGCTGCGCGACGCGGCCGTCGCCGTGCTGGGCGAGGCGGGCGGGCGGGGGCTGACCCACCGGGCCGTCGACGCCGCCGCCGAGGTGCCGCTGGGCACGGCCAAGAACTACTTCCCGAGCCGCGACGCCCTGCTGCGGGCCGTCGCCGAACGCTGCCTGGAGCAGTACCGGGCGGTGGCCGCGGACCTCGCGGGGGCCGGACCGGGACCGTCCGGCCGGGAGGAACTGGCCGCGTTCCTGGCGGGGCTGCTGCGGGACGTCGCCGGGCCCGGGCGACCGCGCACCCTCGCCTACCTGGAACTGCAGACCGAGGCGACCCGGCGACCGTGGCTGGCCGCGCTGCTCGACCCGATCGCCGCCGGCGACTTCGCCGCGCACCGGCACCTGCTGGCGACGGCCGGACTGCCCGCCGGACCCGACACGGCCCGTACCCTGACCCTCGCCCTGCACGGCGCCCTCCCGCACCTGCTGGCGGGCGCCCCCGGCACCCTGACGGCCGCCGGGCTCGACGACCTGAACACCTTCACGCGCGGCCTGCTGGACGCCGTGTGCCCCGAGGAGGCTCCGTGATCACCCGGCTCGACCGCGCCGTGGGCGCCGTGCTCGGTTCGGCCGCGGGCGACGCCCTCGGCGCGCCGTACGAGTTCGGCCCGGCGGGACAACTGACCGCACGGGGCGAGGAGATGCTCGGGGGCGGCGGCTGGGATCCCGGCGAGGCGACCGACGACACCCAGATGGCCGTCCTCGTCGGGGAATCGCTGCTGGAGCGGGGCGGCCTCGAACTCCCCGACGTCTTCGGCCGGTTCCAGCGGTGGGCCGCCGGGCACCCCAAGGACATCGGCCTCCAGACCGAGGACGTGCTGACCGGCGGCCAGCCCTGGGACCTGGCCGCCGCGCTGCACTTCCAGGTCAACGCCCGGGCGGCGGGCAACGGTTCCCTGATGCGGGCCTCCACCTCGGCGGTGTACTTCGCCCCCGCCGGGCGCGGGGCCACCATGGACGCCGCCCGGCGGATCGCGGCGCTCACCCACGGCGACCGGGCCGCCTGGGAGGGCACCGCCGTCCTGCACGAACTCGTACGCGTGGCCCTGGACGGGGCCGATCCGCTGGCCGCGCTGCCCGGCGTGCTCGACGCGGTGCACGCGGACCACCGCGAGCGGTACGCCCGCGTGCTCGACCCCGCCTGGCACCCGGAACTGGCCACCGAGTTCAACGGGGCGGTGTGGCCCTGCCTCGGCTCGGCGGTGTGGGCCCTGCGGACCACCACCGGCTTCGCGGAGGCCGTACGGGCCGCGGTGGACCTGGGCGGCGACACCGACACCGTCGCCGCGGTCACCGGCACCCTGGCCGGCGCCGTTTACGGTCAGGCGGCGGTCCCGGCGTCCTGGACCGCTCCCCTGCACGTCCCCCTCCCCGGCTTCGGCGGCCGCGTCCTGGACACGGAGGCGCTGCGCACGCTCGCGGTACGGCTGACGGCCGGCTCCTGACCGGACCGCGAACCCTCGGCCGCTCACCCTCGCCGGCGACCCCGCACCGCCCGCCGCCGATGGGTGGCGGGCGGTGCGGGGTCAGCCGCAGCCGCAGCCGCCGCATCCCCCGCCGTCACCGCCACAGCTCGAACCGCCGCCGCAGCCGCCCGCGGTCTCGTTGGTCCGCCGGTCCTTCTCCCGGTCCGCCGCGCGCTGCCGCTGCCGCTCCCGGCTGCGTTCCTCCGCGCGGGCGCGTACCCGCGCCGTGCTCTCCCGGTGGGACACCCCGGCCGGGACCCAGACGTCCAGTCCGTGCCGGCGGCGCGGAAGCAGCGGGGCCGCGGTGAGGTGGGAGCTGATGGTGCGGCCGTAGCCGTCGTGCACCGCGTACTCCAGGACCACCTCGGCCCCCTCGCGGAGCACCCCGTACAGCACCGCCTCGAAGGGCTCGCTGCGGGCGTCGACGTCGTGCACCCCGCGCCGCGTTCCCGTCTCGGGGCCGCCGGCCAGCAGCCGCACCCCGCCCCGCGTGTCCCCGCCGCGGGCCCGGTAGGCGATCAGGGGCCGCCCGGCGGTCTCGTCGGCGTCCGGGTACAGCCAGAAGTGCCCCGACGGGGAGACCCGTACGCCGACGACCAGGGCGGGCTGGCGGTCGTCGTGCAGCCGCCGCGCGGCCCGGTCCGCGGTCCAGCCCCGGCCGAGCAGGACGCTGCCGGGCACCAGGAACAGCAGGGCGAACCGCTGCTGGCCCACGGCGTCGTAGGCGACGGCCGCGCCGTGCCCGCCGAAGTCCTGCACGAGGCCGTCGAGGAGGACGCCCCCGCCCGCGAGGCAGAGGAACACGCCGCCCAGGATCGCCGGGATGCCACGGCGGCCGTGCGCGTCGGGCAGCGGCCCCGGCGCCGGGAAGCGCGCCCTGCCGGCCGCCAGGAGGGCCCGTTCGCCCTGGCGGCGGCGGGCCCGCAGCCGCAGCAGCGCCCCGGCGAGCGCCCAGAGTCCCGCGAGGCCGACGAGACCGAGGCCGAAGCGCGTCCGGCCCGCGCCGCCGCCCCGTGCGGCGAGGGACGCGGCCGAATCCAGGGCGATCAGCGCGGCGGACACGGCGGCCGCGCCCGGCAGGTACCGGAACCAGAAGGGCAGGGCCACCAGCAGGACGGTCCCGGGATAGGCCCGCCAGGCGGTGCCGACCGCCCCGTCCGGCGCCCCGGTCCAGAAGGCGGGCAGGAAGGACACCGCGACGAGGACGCCGAGCGCCCAACTCCCGGCGCCCGGCGTGAAGAAGAGCGGCACGCGTTCCTTCAGCCAGTGCTCGGCCGCCGGAACACCCCATGTACGTACGCCGGTTGCGGGTATCACCCCGCTCGGCACGTGCTTGGCGTAGGCAGTCACGGCCCCAGTATGCGAGCACCCCGACGGCAACGGAACGGCTCCCGGCGACCGGGCCCGGCGACCCTGCCGACGGCCCCGGCCCGGGAGTCACGACGCGGTGCGCGCGAGCCCCCGCGACACCCGCCGGACCGGTCCGGCCCGGCAAGCGGCCGCCGCACGGGCCGGGTTGGGGTCAGCCCGCACCGGCCGCGGTACCCGCGGACCCGGGGGTCATCCCCCGACGGACGCGTTCCGCTCCAGCTCGGCGAGCAGCCGGCCTTCGGCGTAGCCGAGCGCGGCGTGCGGCAGCTCGCCGGGACGCCCGCTGAGCATGACGGTCAGCCCGCCCGTGCGCGGCAGGCCGGGCCGGGGTTCGGCGCCGACGCGGCGCAGCGCCTGGAGCGCGACTGCCTCGGCGGAGCCGTGGAAGGTCAGCGGCGCGCCGCCGGTGCGCGCGTCGAGGGCGGCCCGGATGGCCGCTTCGACCAGCTCGTAGTGGGTGCAGCCGAGCACCACGTCCGTGACGTCGGCCGGGGTCAGCGCGGCCGCCGCGGCGACGGCGCGTACGACGGCCGCCTCGTCGGCGGCCTCGACGGCGTCGGCGAGACCCGGGCAGGGCACCTCGGTCACCTCCGCGCCGCCGGCGAAGTCGCGGATCAGCCCGCGCTGGTAGGGGCTGCCGGTGGTGGCGGGGGTGGCCCAGATCGCGACGCGCCCGCCGGCGGCCGCGGCGGGCTTGATCGCCGGGACGGTGCCGATGACGGGGACGGCGGGCTCCAGATCGGCCCGCAGGGCGGGCAGGCTGTGCACGGAGGCGGTGTTGCAGGCCACGATCAGCGCGTCCGGGCGGTGCGCGGCGGCGGCCCGGGCGACGGCGCGGGCCCGCTCGGTGAGGTCGGCGGGGGTACGCGGCCCCCAGGGCATCCCGTCGGGGTCGCAGGACAGCACCAGATCGGCGTCCGGCCGCAGCCGACGCGTCGCGGCGGCCGCCGCAAGGAGGCCGATTCCCGAGTCCATGAGCGCGATCTTCACCCGCCCACCATAGTCGAAGCCCCCACCCCACCCCCGCCCGAACCCACCCCCCGCCCCCCCACGAACCCGGGACCGAGACCGGGTCCGGGGCCGGGGCCGAGGGGCAGGAGCGGGGCGGGACGAAGACCGACCCAGGACCCCGGGCCCAAGGACCAACCCAGGACCGACGGCCGCCCCGAAACCCGAAAGCCCACCAGGACCGGGTCCGGGGCCGCGGCCGGGAGCGGGGCCGGGGGCGGGGAACCGGAACCGAGACCAGGACCGGGGCCGAGACCAGGCGCGGGAGTGGGGCCAGGGGCGGGAGTGGGGCCAGGGCCAAGGCCGGGACCAGGGGCCGAAGACCGGGGCGGGGCCCCGGGGGCGGAGACCGGGGCCGAGACCAGGACCGGGGCCGAGACCAGGACCGGGGCTGGCGCCGGGGAACCGGGGCCGAGACCAGGGGCGGGGGTGGGGCCGAAGGCCGGGCCCGTGCCCGGGAGCCGCGCCATGGCCGGGGACCGAGGCCGGGGTCCAGGGCGGCGACCGAGGCCGGGAACCGGGCCAGAGGCCAGGGGTCCGAGGAACGAGCCGGGGACCGGGCCAGAGCCAGGGGCCCGGGGAACGGGCCGGGGGCGGGGACCCGGCCGGGGCCGCGGGGTGGGCCGGGGCGGTTGCCGGGGGTGGTCCCGGGTGGGCGGGAAAACCCCGGCCAGGGGAGCGGCCCCGACGCGCGACAACCCCCGGCGGGCTTCGGCACACTGCGGGGCATGGGCCTCCTCCTGATCGCCGCCAGTGCCTCGCTCGCCGCCTGGCTCTGGCTCACCCTCGCCCAGGGCATGTTCTGGCGCACCGACGTCCGCCTCCCGCCGCGCACCGCCCCCGCCCGCTGGCCGTCGGTGGTGATCGTCGTGCCCGCCCGGGACGAGGCCGAGGTCCTGCCCCGCAGCCTGCCCTCGCTCCTCGCCCAGGACTATCCAGGCACGGCCGAGGTCGTCCTCGTCGACGACGGCAGTACGGACGGCACCGCCGAGCTCGCCCGGCGGCTGGCCGCCGCGCACCCGGGGCTTCCGCTGACGGTGGTGTCGCCCGGCGACCCCGCGCCGGGGTGGACGGGGAAGCTCTGGGCCCTGCGCCACGGCATCGCCCACGCCCGTACCGCCCGCGCCGCCGAGCCCGACTACCTCCTGCTGACCGACGCGGACATCGCCCACGCGCCCGACAGCCTGCGCGAGCTGGTCTCCGCCGCGACCAGCGCCGGCCTCGACCTGGTCTCCCAGATGGCCCGGCTGCGCGTCGCGAGCACCTGGGAGCGGCTCGTCGTACCGGCCTTCGTGTACTTCTTCGCCCAGCTGTACCCCTTCCGCCGGATCAACCGTCCCGCCGCCCGGACGACCGCGGCCGCCGGCGGCTGCGTCCTGCTGCGCACGGAGACGGCGGTGCGCGCCGGGGTCCCGGACTCCATCCGCCAGGCGGTGATCGACGACGTCTCGCTGGCCCGCGCCGTCCGCGCCGCGGGCGGCCGGATCTGGCTCGGGCTGGCGGAGCGGGTGGACAGCGTGCGCCCGTACCCCGCCCTGGGGGACCTCTGGCGGATGGTGTCGCGCAGCGCGTACGCCCAACTGCGCCACCAGCCACTGCTGCTGGCCGGTACGGTGGCGGGCCTGGTGCTCGTCTACCTGGTCCCGCCGGCCGCGCTCCTCGCGGGTCTCGCGGCCGGGCGTCCCGCGGTCGCCTGGGCGGGCGGGCTCGCCTGGCTGCTGATGGCCGGGACCTACCTGCCGATGCTGCGCTACTACCGGCAGCCCGCCGTCCTCGCGCCGCTGCTTCCGTTCACCGCGCTGCTCTACCTCCTGATGACGGTCGACTCGGCCGTGCAGCACTACCGGGGCCGCGGCGCCGCCTGGAAGGGCCGCACCTATGCCCGGCCCACCGACGCCTGACACCGGGCCGGGGTGCCTGAAGGGGCGTCATCCGAGGTCACCGCGTTGTGACGCTGCGTCAGCACCACATAGGTGCAAGGGCCAACCAGTGAGTACGAGTGCGAACAAGGCGGGGTGGAAGTGACGAATCGTGCACGTGAACGTGAAGTGAAAGCTGTGGCTCTGACCTGGGAATATGCAGGTCAGGGCGGGGTTGACGGCACCTCGCTATGGACCCCGTGAAGTCGTGGGCTTAACTTAGGTCCCATGACCTCCCCCCGCTCCACTTATGGCGGCGGTTACTACTCCGCGCCCTCCTTCCCGGACACCCCCATCTACGACTCCCTCGTCGCCGAACGCGGCACTCCGCAGATCGCCCCGATCCGCGTTCCGGCCGCCTACGAGTCCCCCAGTGCCGGTTACTCGAGCGGTGGTTACCTGCCGGCCCTCGCCTCCTCCATGCCCGCCCTGCCGCCGGCCATGCCCCAGCAGCAGGCCCCGGGCTACGGGTACCCGTACCCGCAGCAGGCGGCGCCCGTACAGCAGATGCCCGTGCCGCTCCAGCACGCGCCCGCGCCGTACATCCCGCAGCAGCAGCCGGTCGCCGCCCTCGCGGGCTACGTGCCGCAGCAGCAGCCGCAGCAGCCCCGTCCGATGGCCGCGGCCACCGGGTACGAGGCGATGCGTCCGGCGGCTCCGCGCCCGGTGCAGTCCCCCGCGCAGGTCCCCGCGTACGAGGACCCGTACGGCCGCCAGTACCAGGGGCGCGGCTACTGACGGGCGGACGCCCGTAGGGCACGGCGGGGAAGGAACCGCGGCCGCGGTCCCCGCACGGACCGCGGCGCCCCGGACCCCGGCCCGCCCCCGGACCGCGACGCCGGGAAGGGGAGGCCCCGTGGAGGGCTCCCCCTCGGGGCGCCCTCGAACGGGGAGGCCGGCGGAAGGGGGAGGCTGGCAAAATGCCCCCATGCCGAACTTGTACGTCCAGTCGCTCCACGTCCACCCCGTCAAATCGGTGGCGGGGACCGCTCCCGACGAGGCGACCGTGGAGCCCTGGGGGCTGTCCGGGGACCGGCGCTGGGCCGTGATCGACACCGAGGGCGCGGTCATCAGCCAGCGCCAGGAGGCCCGCATGGCCCTGGCCGCCGCCCGCCCGCTGGAGGGCGGGCGGGTCGCGCTGTCGGCGCCGGGCATGCCGGAGCTGGTCGTGGAGGTCCCGGAACCGGGCCCGCGGGAGCCCGCCGCGATCTTCGGCAACAAGATCGAGACCGTGGTCGCGGCGCGCGGCGCCGCCGACTGGTTCAGCGCCTTCCTCGGCCGGAGCGCCCGGCTGGTGTACATGGACGATCCGGCCGAGCGCCGGCCCGTGGACCCGCGCTACGCGCTGCCGGGCGAAACGGTGAGCCTCGCCGACGCCTACCCGGTGCTGACGACCACCGCCGCCTCCCTCGACGCCCTCAACGAGCTGATCGCCGGGGGCGACCACCCGGAGGAGGGCCCGCTGCCGATGAACCGCTTCCGGCCCAATCTGGTCGTCGCCGGGGACGGAGCCGACGCCTGGGCCGAGGACGGCTGGCGGCGCATCGCGGTCGGGGACGCCGTCTTCCGCGGGGTGCGCGAGTGCGGGCGCTGCGTCGTCACCACGACCGACCAGAGCACGGCGGTGCGCGGCAGGGAACCGTTGAAGACGCTGGCCCGGCACCGGCGGATCGGGAAGTCCCTGGCCTTCGGCCGGCACATGGTGCCGGTCGTCCTCGGCACGGTGCGCGTGGGCGACGAGGTGCGGATCCTGGAGTGAGCCGGGGGCCGTGAGCCTCCGTCGGGGGGGGTCGTCCGTGGGGAATCGCCGTGACCGGGCGGGCGGAATGACACCTTCGAGGGGCTCGGGGCCTTCTCTGGAACCAACGGACCGCACGGTGCCGTTGGTGCATGCGGGACGTGTGGAAGCCCACCGGAAGACGACCGCGGGAAGACGACCGCGGGAAGACGACCGCGGGAAGTCGGCCGCGGATCGGGTGGCACGGGTCCCGCGCGTCCCGGAATGCGCGTCCGCGGGGCGTGTGCCGGACCGGGACGCGCGGACAGACGGAAACTGGCGGAGGCAGGGGGAGCCGGACCGTGCGGACAGCAATGGGTGTGTGGCGCTGGCGGCGCAATCCGCTGCGCCGGCCGACCGATCTCTTCGAGGCGTGGGTGGCGTTCGCCGCGCTGGTGTGCGTGCTGCTGGTGGCCCCGGCCGTCGGCTGGGTCGCGGGCCTGCGCGTGGACGGCACCCTCCAGCGGGCCGCCCAGGAGCAGCGGCACGAGCGCTATCTGGTACCGGCCGTGGTGGTGCGGCCCGCGCCGGGCTCACCGGCCGGCGCGGAGACCGATCCGGCGGCGCGGCGGCAGGCCCCGGAGCGGAGCCGGATCGTGGCCGCGTGGACGGCTCCCGACGGCAGCAGCCACGAGGGGACGGTCCCGGCGGCCGAGGAACCGCCGCTTCCCGGCGACCGGTTCCGCATATGGACCGACGTCCGGGGGCGGCTGGTGGGGCAGCCGCTCGACCCGTCCGCCGCCTCGTTCCACGCGGGTCTGGCCGGGCTGGCGGCCGCGCTCGCGGCGGGCGCACTGGTGGAGACGGTCCGGCGGCTGGTCGTACGCCGGCTCATGCATCGGCGGTACCTCCGTCTGGACCGCGCGTGGGCGGCGGCCGGACCGGACTGGGGCCGGGCGGGCGCGGGCAGCTGACCTGGCAACTCACCGGCCCCGCGCGCGCTACGGTGGGGCGGAGGCCGGTTCGGATCGCTTCAGCCGCTTTGAACGGCTTCAATCACTTCGGCCGCTCCGGCGGCGCGAATACGAGGGTGGGGGCACGACAGCACCATGGCTCAGGGCACGGTCCAGGTGACGCACGGCGGGGCCTCGCGGTGGCGGCGCCGCTCGGGTGAGTATCCGACGCTGTCCGCCGCTCTCGCCGTCGCGGGCGACGGCGACGTGCTGTCGATCGCCCCGGGCACCTACCGGGAGAACCTGGTGCTCCATCACGCCGTCACGCTGCGCGGGCCCGAAGGGGGCGCGATCGGCTCGGTGCGGATCGCCCCGCTCGACGGGGTCGCGCTGACGGTGCGCGCCTCGGCCTTCATCCAGGACCTGTACGTGGAGGGAGCGGACAGGGCGGCGCCGGCGGTCCTCGTCGAGGAGGGCTCTCCCGAGCTCACCGACCTGCGCGTGAGCACCCGCTCGTCCGCGGGGATCGAGGTGCGCGGCGGCGCCCGGCCGCTGGTGCGCCGGTGCACGGTGGAGAACCCGGCGGGCGTCGGCATCTCCGTACTGGACGGCGGCGGCGGGGTGTTCGAGGAGTGTGAGGTCGTCGCCGCCGGACAGGCCGGGATCTCGGTCCGCGGCGGCGCCCACCCCCGTCTGGAGCGCTGCCGGATCCACCACGCCACGGGCGCCGGCATCGGCGTCACGGGCGAGGGATCGGGCCTGGAGGCGCTGGGCTGCGAGGTGTACGAGATCAAGGGCGCCGGGGTGCAGATCGCGGCGCGGGCGGCGGCCCGGCTCACCGACTGCGCCGTGCACCGCACCTCGGCCGACGGGGTCACCCTCGACACCGACGCCGTCCTGACCCTGGCCGGCTGCGACATCCACGACATCCCGGAGAACGCCGTCGACCTGCGGTCCCGTTCGGTGCTCACGCTGAGCCGCACCACGGTCCGCCGGTTCGGGCGCAACGGCCTGTCGGTGTGGGATCCGGGCACCCGGGTCGACGCCGAGTCCTGCGAGATCCACGACAGCACGGGCGACTACCCGGCGGTGTGGGTCAGTGACGGGGCCACGGCCTCCCTGGACTCGTGCCGGGTCCACGACGTGCCGGACGCGCTGTTCGTGCTGGACCGGGGTTCGCGCGTCGACGTGGTCGACAGCGACCTGTCCCAGGTGCGGAACACGGCCGTGTCGGTGAGCGACGGAGCCACCGCGCAGGTCGACGACTGCCGGATCCGGGAGGCGGGCACCGGGGCGTGGTTCCGCGACCACGGCAGCGGCGGCACCCTCGCCAACTGCACCATCGACGACGTCCAGACGGGTGTGATCGTCACCAAGGGCGCCGACCCGTCCCTGGAGCGGTGCACGGTCACCAACCCCACCGAGGCCGGGTTCTACGTCTCGGCGGGCGGCCGGGGCACGTTCCGGGCGTGCCGGGTGAGCGGCAGCTCCGGTTTCGGTTTCCACGTCATCGACGGCTGCCGCACCACGCTCTCCACCTGCCACACCGAGCGCTGTGCGCGCGGGGGCTACGAGTTCGCGGAGGACGGCCCGCTCGCCGAAGGCTGCACCAGCGACGAGTCCGGGCCGCGGCTCGCCGCCCGGTCGGCGGCCGGCAGCACTACCTCCGGGGCGCAGACGGGGATCCGTACGGTCACGGCCGCGCAGGCCCCCGCGGGGCCGGGGGGCGGGGTGCCCGCGGCGCGGCCCGCGGACCTGCCGGACGCGACGGCGGAGTCGCGCGGCTCGGTAGAGGTACTGGGGCAGCTCGACGCGCTGGTGGGGCTGGACAGCGTCAAGCGGGAGGTCCGGGCCCTGACCGACATGATCGAGGTCGGGCGCAGACGGCAGCAGGCGGGCCTCAAGGCGGCCTCGGTCCGCCGCCACCTGGTCTTCACGGGCTCCCCGGGTACGGGCAAGACCACCGTCGCCCGGCTCTACGGAGAGATCCTCGCCTCGCTGGGGGTGCTGGAGCGGGGTCACCTGGTCGAGGTGTCGCGGGTGGACCTGGTGGGCGAGCACATCGGTTCCACGGCGATCCGCACCCAGGAGGCCTTCGACCGGGCGCGCGGCGGGGTCCTCTTCATCGACGAGGCGTACGCGCTGGCTCCGGAGGACTCGGGGCGGGACTTCGGGCGCGAGGCGATCGACACCCTCGTGAAGCTGATGGAGGACCACCGGGACGCCGTGGTGGTGATCGTCGCCGGGTACACGGCGGAGATGGAACGGTTCCTGACGGTCAACCCGGGGGTCGCCTCCCGGTTCTCCCGGACGATCACCTTCGGCGACTACGGGCCCGGGGAGCTGCTGCGGATCGTCGAGCAGCAGGCGGAGGAGCACGAGTACCGGCTGGGCGAGGGCACCGGGAAGGCGCTGCTGGCGTACTTCACGGAGCTGCCCAAGGGCCCCGCGTTCGGCAACGGGCGGACCGCGCGCCAGACCTTCGAGTCGATGGTGGAACGGCACGCGGGCCGGGTCGCGCAGCTGGCGGAGCCGAGTACCGACGACCTCACCCTGCTGTTCCCGGAGGACCTCCCCGTGCTGCCGGTCCTGCCGGCGCCCTGCTGATCCGCCCGGGGGCGGCGGCCCGTACGGGACATCTGACGGGGCGCCAGCTAGTGTGACGCGGCACGTACCGACCGCGCCGCCACCTCAGGGGGTAACGCCATGGCCCGCCGACTCCGCCGACTTCGCCCCGTGGAACCGGACTTCGCCGAGAAGGCCCCGGTGCGCCTGGTCTTCACCGCCCGGGCCGCCGCCGCGCCGGAGGCCGTGTACCGGGCACTGGCGGAGGACGTGACGGGCTGGCCGCTGTGGTTCGGGGCGGTCACGCTGGCCCGGCCGACGCGGGGCGGCGCGGGCCGGGAGATCGGGCTGCGGGGCGGAGTCCGCTTCCAGGAGACGGTGATGACCACGGAGCCGGGGCGGCGCTACGCGTACCGGGTCGACGGGACGAACGCCCCCGGCGTGCGCGCCCTGCTGGAGGAATGGCGCCTCACCGCCGCCCCCGCGACGGCCGGCGCCCCCGCGGGCGGCACCCTGGTCCGCTGGACCTTCGCCGCCGACGGCCCGGCCGCCTTCCGCCTGGCCCTGACCGCCGCGCGCCCCGGCCTCGGCCGCTCCTTCCGTTCCGCGGTCCGCGCCCTGGACACCCGGCTCGCGGCCCACAGCCGGAACGGGTGAGGCCGCTGCCCGGGTGAGGTCGGGTCAGGCCGCGGTGATCCTGGCGGCGAAGGCGTCCAGGTTCGCCGCCATCCGGTCGAGGCGCTCCTCCAGGGTGAGGGACTCCTCGTACTGGCCGGTGCGCAGTTTGGGCTGCCGCTCGCCCCGTACGTACAGGGAGCAGGCGAGGTCCGCGCAGACGTAGACGCCGACCGTGTTGCCCTCCCGGCCGCGTACGCCCGCCAGGGGTGCCGCGAGGAGGGTGACGCCGGAGGAGGCGTGGCCCGTGAGGCAGATCTGGCAGAGGCTGGACTTGACCGCGCTGGTGCGGCCCACGGAGGGCACCCGCAGCGAGATGCCGAGCGGTCCCCCCTCGCGGGGCAGGACGAGGTGCGCCCTGAGGGGCGCACCCGGGTCCACCCATCCCAGGAAGTCCAGGCTCTCCCAGGGGAGTTCGGCGAAGTCGAGCGGCAGTCGCAGCCGGGTCGCCTCGCCCTTGGTGCAGTTCACGAAGGACGAACGGATCTGTTTTTCGCTGAGCGGTTCCACGGGCGTCGACTCTACGTGTCCGGCCTGGCCGCACGCATCCGCATTCCTGCTGGTCCGTGCGGCGCCGGCGGCCGTCAGGCGGTGGGCTCGCGCCACTCCCCCGTCGTCAGCAGGGTGTCGATCGTCTTCGCGTACGGGGTGATGTCGAGGCCCTGGGCCGCCAGCCAGTCGTCCGAGTAGTACTTGTCGAGGTAGCGGTCGCCCGGGTCGCAGAGGAGGGTCACGACGCTGCCCGTGCGGCCCTCGGCCACCATCTCCGAAATGATCTTCAGGGCGCTCCACAGGCCGGTGCCCGTGGAGCCGCCCGCCTTGCGCCCTATGGCCTGCTCCAGGGCCCGGCACGCGGCGACGCTCGCGGCGTCGGGGACCCTCATCATGCGGTCGATGGCGCCCGGTACGAAGCTCGGTTCCATGCGGGGCCGGCCGATCCCCTCGATGCGCGAGCCGCAGTCGCTGGTGGCGTGCGGGTCGTTGCGCGTCCAGCCGTCGAAGAAACAGGAGTTCTCCGGGTCGGGGACGCAGATGCGGGTGTCGTGCTGCATGTAGTGCACGTACCGCGCGATGGTCGCGGAGGTGCCGCCGGTGCCGGCGGTCGCCACGATCCAGGCCGGTTCCGGGTACCGCTCCAGGCGCAGTTGCTGGTACATGGACTCGGCGATGTTGTTGTTGCCGCGCCAGTCCGTCGCGCGTTCCGCGTAGGTGAACTGGTCCATGTAGTGGCCGCCGGTGCGGGCCGCGAGTTCGGCCGATTCCTCGTACATCTTCATCGAGTCGTCGACGAAGTGGCATTCCCCGCCGTGGAATTCGATGAGCCGGCACTTCTCCGGGCTGGTCGTGCGCGGCATCACGGCGATGAACGGGACGCCGATCAGCTTGGCGAAGTAGGCCTCGGAGACGGCGGTGGAGCCGCTGGAGGCCTCGATGACCGGTCTGCCGGGGCGGATCCAGCCGTTGCACAGGGCGTACAGGAAGAGGGAGCGGGCCAGGCGGTGCTTCAGGGAGCCCGTGGGGTGCGTGGACTCGTCCTTGAGGTAGAGGTCGATGCCCCAGGCCTCCGGGAGCGGGAAGCGCAGCAGGTGCGTATCCGCGGACCGGTTGGCGTCGGCCTGGACCTTGCGGACGGCCTCGTTGAGCCAGGCCCGGTATTCCGCGTCGCTGCGGTCGACGTCGACGGTCGTCATCACGGGCGTCGTACCGGTGGTACCGGTGGTGCTCATGCGCCTTGCTCCTTTGTCTGTTCCGCGGCCCCCCGCTTTCGAAATGTACCCCCCTCACCTGCGCAAACGATTACTTTGGGTTTCCATACCGATCGCTTTCGGTCGCATTCGGTTGCAGAACGCGGCACGTTAGGTGACGCTTGTGGTGTTTTACCGAGGGTGCAGCACCCGTAACTCACATCTCGGGGAGTCGCAGCCGTGATACGTCATTCCCGCAGGCACTGCGTCGTCGAACTGCAGGCCCTGCCCGCGCGGATCGGCCAGATCCGCCGCATCGTCACCGCGCAACTGCGCCACTGGCAGCTCGATCCGCTCATAGACCGGGCTGCGCTCGGCGTGACGGAGCTGCTCAGCAACGTGCACCGCCACGCGCAGCCGGACAAGGTCTGCTCGGTCGAGATCGAGCTCCGCCTCGGGCGGCTCACCGTCGCGGTCTACGACAGCGATCCGCGGCTGCCCGTCCTGCGGGAGGCCGGGACCCTGGAGACCTGCGGGCGGGGGCTGGCGCTCGTCGAGGCGGTCAGCGAAGCCTGGGGGGCCCGGCCCCAGCCGGACGGCGCCGGGAAGATGGTCTGGTTCTCGCTGCGGGCGGCCCCCGCTCCGGCGGCTCCGGCCGGTACGGTCCGCATCACCGCCGAGAGCGTACGGGAGCCCCTGCGCCCGGTGCTCGTCGCCGTGGACGCCGAGGCCGTCAGGACCGGCGTGCCGGTGTAGCCCCCGGTCGGCACCGGGCCCGGCCGGCCACCGCCCGCCGCAGCCCTCCGCACCCGCCGTACCCTCCGCACCCGACCGGCCAGACCGGCCCGCCCGGGCAGCGGACCGGAGGTCGCGCGCTGGGTCAGGCGGGGGTGCCGAGCGTGCCCAGCGGGTCGTCCAGTACCGGCTGCCAGGCCAGCTCCGCCGCCCCGACCAGGCTGTTGTGGTCCAGGGTGCACGGCAGGATCGGCACGCCCCCGCTGCGCCCCCACAGGCTGCGGTCCGCGACGACCGCGCGCAGCCGCTCGGGGTCGGCGTACAGCAGTTCCCGGTGCAGGCCGCCGAGGATGATCCGGTCCGGGTTCAGGATGTTCACCAGGCCCGCGAGCCCGAGTCCGAGCCGGTCGATCAGCTCCTCGGAGGCCGCCCGGACCCCCGGATCGGCGTACTCCGCGCGCAGCAGGTCGCGGGCCTGCTGGAGCAGCGACACCTCCGGGCCCGGCGTGCGGCCCGCCGCCGTGAGGAAGGCCAGCGGGTCCGCCTCCACGTCCAGGCAGCCCCGGCTGCCGCAGTGACAGGCCCGCCCCTCCGGGTTCACGGTCAGGTGGCCGACCTCCAGGGCCAGACCGGCGCTGCCGCTGTGCAGCCGGCCGTCGAGGACCAGCGCCCCGCCGACGCCCCGGTGCCCGGTGGCCACGCACAGCAGGTGCTGCGCGCTGCGCCCGGCGCCGTGCCGGTGCTCGGCGAGGGCGGCGAGGTTGACGTCGTTCCCGGTCAGGGCCGGACCGTCGATCCCGGCCGCCTTCACGCACTCCGCGAAGATCGCGCGTACGGGAGAACCGGCCGGCCAGGCCAGGTGCAGCGGATTGAGCGCCGTACCGTCGGGTTCCGCGACCGCCGAGGGCACGGCGAGGCCCGCGCCGATGCAGCGCCGCCCGGACTCGGCGAGCAGCGCCGCGCCCGCCTCGACGACCGCGCCGAGCACCTGCGCCGGGTCGGCGGAGACGGTGACCTTGCCGGGTGCGGTGGCCACGATGCGCCCGCCGAGGCCCACCAGTGCGGCCCGGAACCCGTCCGGGTGCACCTGCGCCGCCAGCGCCACGGGGCCGTTCTCCTCGACCGCCAGCCGGTGCGAGGGGCGGCCCTGGGCGCCGCCGGCCCCGCCGGGGCGGGAGTCGACCCGGATCAGGCCGAGCGCTTCCAGTTCGGCGGCGACGGCACCGGCGGTGGCGCGGGTGACCCCGAGCTCGGCCGTCAGGACCGCGCGGGTGGGGGCCCGGCCGGTGTGGACGAGTTCGAGGGCCGGGCCGAGCGCGCCGCGGCCCCGCTCCAGCTTGGTCCTCGCCGAAGCGGCTGAAGCGGCCGAAGCGGCCGAAGCCGTCGGACCAGCGGTACCCGCCGACCCCTCCGAATCCGCGGTACCCGCGGTACCCGCCGTCCCCGTGGACACCGTGGTCACGTCCCCCACCCGCGGCGGGGCCCCGTTGCCGTTCATGACATGGATCCTCGCATGATCGGGAGGTACCGGACGCCCTCCTACGGCCCCAGGCCGCCGACCCGCAGTGTGATGTTGAGCCGCCCGTCGAGGCCGAGGCCGGGCGGTGCGGTGCCGGGCAGGACCTTCGGCACCCCGTGATGGGCCAGACGGCTCGGGCCGCCGAAGACGAACAGGTCCCCGCTGCGCAGCGGAACGTCCCGGAACGGACGTCCGCGCGAGTGGGTGTTGCCGAAGCGGAAGAGACAGGTGTCACCGAGGCTGAGCGAGACGACCGGCGCCGGTGACCTCTCCTCGGCGTCGCGGTGCATGCCCATGCGGGAGTCGCCGCCGTAGAAGTTGATCAGCGCGATGTCGTACTCCTCCACCTGCTCCGGGGACGTCCCGTACGCGTCGGCGACCGCCCGGCGCCCGAGTTCGGACAGCCGGCGGGGCATCGGCTTGACCGGCGCCCCGTCACCGTCGACGGCGGTGCTCGCGTAGCCGTACGGGTACCAGTGCCACCCCAGGCACACCTGCCGGGCGCTCATCGTCCCGCCGCCGGGGGTGCGTACGGTCCGCAGGCCGGCGGGCGGACGCGCCCACGCCCGGCAGGCGGCGAGCAGCTCCCGCTGGTCCTGCGGGCCGAGCCAGTCGGGCAGGTGGACGGCTCCCGGGGCGATCTCGGCGCGTTCGCGCGGGAAGAGTTCCTCCGGCGCGAAGAGTTCTTCTCCCATCCCTCCATGGTGGCCCTGCTGGCAGACTCCTGGGCATGAAGATCACCGAATACGTGGAGACGCTGGTCCGGGAGGGCGAGCTGCTCGCCGAGACGGCCGGGCGGACGGGTACCGACGCCGCGGTGCCGACCTGTCCCCAGTGGCGGGTCGCGGACCTGCTGCGGCACACCGGGTCCGTGCACCGCTGGGCCGCCGGGTTCGTCGGGGAGCCCCGGGTGGACCCGACGCCGCTGCCGGACGCGCCGGAGCTGGCCGGGGCGGAGCTGCTCTCCTGGTTCCGGGAAGGGCACGAGGCGCTGGTCCGCACCCTGACCGGGGCTCCGGACGACGTGGTGTGCTGGACGTTCCTGCCGACGGCTCCGCCGTCGCCGCTGGCGTTCTGGGCGCGGCGTCAGGCCCACGAGACGACCGTGCACCGCTTCGACGCGGAGTCCGCGCAGGGGACGGAGTTCTCCCCGGTGACACCGGAGTTCGCGGAGGACGGGGTGGACGAACTGCTCACCGGCTTCCACGCCCGGCCCCGCAGCCGGGTCCGGACCGAGGAGCCCCGGGTGCTGCGCGTCCGGGCGGCGGACACGGGCGCGGTGTGGACGGTCCACCTGTCGCGGGAGCCGGCCCGCGCGGTGCCGGGCGACACCGGGGACCGGGCGGACTGCGAGGTGACCGGTGAGGCGGCCTGGCTGTACGCGGCCCTGTGGAACCGGCTCCCCCTGGCCGGGCCGCAGGTGAGCGGCGACGACTCGCTGGCCCGGCTGTGGAGCGGCACGTCCGGGATCTGAGGGGAGGCCGGCCGGCGACGACCGTCCCCCGCGGCGACACCGGTCCGGCCCTCTTGTGACCCGCGGTGCACGCTGTGACACTGCCCGCATGGAGCGACGTACACAGGCGGAGCGGGACGCGGTCACCGTCGAGATCGGCTACGCCTTCGTCAGCGGTTGCTTCGCCGCCGTGCTGGTGTTCGGGGCGGTCTACGGCGCGGCACCGGCTCTGGACCTCTCTCCGGCCGCGCACCGGACACTGGCGGTGGCGGGCGGCGGGCTGGCCGCCGTGGCGTTCCTGCTGCGCGTCACGCACGTGCTGTGGCGCTTCGGCCGTCGGCCGCGGGAGGACGGGCCGGACCTGTCGGAAGGCTGAACCGGGGGGGGCTGAACCGGCGGGCTGGACCGCGGGGGCCGTACGGGTCAGGCGGCGCGGGACCGGGGGCGCCCGGGCCGGGTGCGCGTCAGCCGAGGGTGGCGGCGTGTTCGGTCTGGCTGCGGTAGCGCCAGGTGGGGCCGGTGTTCCAGGGGTTGGGCATGACCGTGTTCGTCGCGTAGGCGTAGCCGGCGCCCCGCTCGAAGGCCGTGCGCAGGGTGTCCCGCATCGTCGCCTCGTCCGGGACGTCGTGCACGAGGTGCCAGAACGCGGTGCCGCTCGGGTCGAATTCGGAGCCCGCCCGGTAGCCGGTGCGCGCGTTGAACACGTTGCCGCCGAGCCAGCCGCCCGAGAGGTACTCCGCGTACGTGTCCTCGTAGGTCACGAAGGTGTCGGCGGTGCGGTGCCCGGGCTCCAGGTAGCAGTCGGCGATGGCCGTGCCCGGGTTGTTGACGACCAGGTCGGGGACGTCCGGGTCGACGGTGTCCATCACCTCCTGGACGTAGCGGCGCAGCTCGGCGTAGTGGTCGCGGGTCGCGTTGTCCGGGCCGCAGTCCCGGCTGACGACGTCGAAGAAGATGCCGTCGACGTGGAGGCGGCCGTCGCCGCCGTCGGCGGGTCTGAGGTAGTTGTCGACGGAGGCCTTGACGGCGGCGATGTCGCGGTTGCCGTGGTCGGTGTGGACGTAGCCGAGGACCTTGGTGCGTTCGCCCGTGGCGGTGGTGCCGGCGCGCAGGGCGTCCGCCCGGGCCCGCCAGGCCGCGTCGAAGGGGGAGTCTCCGTTGCCGGGATTGAGGACGACGACGGAGGCGGCCGGGCCGGTGGCGGTGAGGTCGGCGAGCATCGGGGCGTCGGCCCAGACGTAGGCGGGGACGGCGATGTCCAGGCCGCGGACGCCGGGCATCCGGGGGGTGGGGGTGATCGTGGGGGCCGGTATCGCGCTCGGCGGCGGCGAGGAGGGGGCCCGCCCGTCGGGCGGCGCGGTTCCCGCCGGGCGCCGGGCGGCCGCGTGCGTCCCGTCGGCCGCGGCCTTCACCACGGCCGCCGCGGCGGCGAGCAACACGGCCAGCAGGACGGCGTACAAGGCCGTCACGGAGCGGGCGGGGGCCATGGATGTTCCTCCGGCTGCGGGGGCGCGACCCGACGAACACTAGGCGCGCGGCAACTCGGTGAAAGGCGAACCACCCACTTTGGTGTGAGGAACAGAAAAGCGATCTGTCACCTCATCATGTGAACCACCGTCAGATTCCAGCCAAGCCAGGGTCCGCCCGGTCCGCGCCAGGGGGCCGGACCGGAGCCGGACCGGGAGCCGGACCGGGGACCCGCGCCGCGGATCCGGGGCCGCCGGGTTCACGCGGCCGGCAGGCCGACTCCGTGTGCGAGCTGCCCGGCGGCGTGGGCGAAGAAGGCGGCCCGCTCCTCGACGACCCGCTCGAACTGGCCGAACAGCTCGCAGGAGACCAGCCCGACGAGCTGCGCCCAGGCGGCGACGAGGGCGGCCGTCACCTCGGGCGGCAGCCCTTCGGCGAAGTCCGCCGCCATCCGGCCGGCTTCGGGGCGCAGGGCGGCGGGCAGCGGGGGCAGGGCCAGGCCGCGGCCCTCGTAGGCGGAGCGGAGGATGCCGATGAGGGTGTTGGCGACGCGGGAGGCGGGGCCCACGGTGTCGAGGGGGGCGCTGTAGCCGGGGACCGGGGAACCGTAGACGAGGGCGTACTCGTGCGGGTGCGCGAGCGCCCAGCCGCGCACGGCCTCGCAGACGGCGATCCAGCGGGCGCGGGGGCCGGCACCGGCGGCGAGGGCGGCCCGTTCGGCCTCCTCGGCGGCGGCGCCCAGGCTGTCGTAGGCGTCGATGATCAGCGCGGTGAGCAGCTCGTCGCGGCTGGGGAAGTAGCGGTAGAGGGCGGACGAGACCATGCCGAGCTCGCGGGCGACGGCGCGCAGCGACAGTTTGGCGGCTCCTTCGGCCGCGAGCCTGCGGCGCGCCTCGTCCTTGATGGCGGCGGTGACCTCGACGCGGGCCCGCTCCCTGGCCCCTCGCACGGTGCTCATGCGGATCAGTGTGCCATGCGGGTGGAGCAGTGCACGAAAATCGGAGCATCGCTCTTTTCGGAGAGCACTGCTCTTGCTTCGGCGCACCGATCCGCGCACACTGGTCTCAAGCGAGAGCACCGCTCTCTCACAGGTCCCGGAGGCCCGCCGTGAACGCGCCCACCCCGTACTACGTCCAGGCCGGCCCGTTCGGTGTCCGCTTCAACGCGCTCTTCGGGAAGCTCGCCCGCCTCGGCATCAGCCTCGCCGGAACGGCCGAACTGTCGGTCCGCGGCCGCACGTCCGGCGCGATGCAGCGGATCCCGGTCAACCCCCACCGCCACGAAGGCGCGCAGTACCTGGTCTCCGCCCGGGGCCACTCCCAGTGGGTCCGCAACATGCGCGTCGCGGGCGGCGGTCAACTCCGCGTCGGCCGCACGGTGCGCGCCTTCACGGCCACGGAGCTCACCGACCCCGCGGAGAAGGCGGCCGTGCTGCGCACGTACCTGGCGAAGTGGGGCTGGGAGGTCAACCGCTTCTTCCAGGGCGTCACCGCCAAGTCCTCGGACGCGGAACTGCGGGCCGCCGCGGCCGACCACCCCGTCTTCCGCATCACGGTCACGGACCAGGGGGCGCCCGCGAAGTAGCGCCGTACGCCCGGAGGGCGTGGCGGGACTTCGCGGACGCCCCCTGGGAGCGCCGCCGCGGGAGGTGTTCCCCCGCGGCCGGGCGGGCTGCTCGCTGCTGCGGGCGGGTTACTCGGGGCCGACCTGCCAGATGAGGCAGTCGGCGACCCTCTTGGGCTCCTTGCCGAGGAGGGCGGTGATGGTGCCGCTCAGTTCGGGGGTGCGCTCGGCCTTCTCGGGGAGGACCACCAGCCCGGCCTTCCATGCGGCGAGGTCCTGGCGGGCCTCGTCGCGCATCTCGGGGGTGACGGCCGGCGGGGGGACGGCGCCCCAGCGCATGTCGCGGAGCAGGGTGGACAGCATGCGCGGCTTGGCGCCGTAGATCCCCACCCGGTCGGGGCCGTCCGGGCCGTTGAAGTAGCCGCCGGCGAGCTTGAAGCCGAATCCGGTGTTGCTCTGCCAGCGGAGGGCCGCGGCGTAGCGGGGGTCGGGCAGCGGCACCGGGACGAGGGAACGGCCGTCCTTCAGGTGGTCCTTGTAGAGGCCCTGGGTGATGAAGGCGGGTACGGGTTCGCGGGACTCGGTGACCAGGGGCAGCGGCAGGACGGGGATGAGCGCGGCCGCGGCCGCCATGTAGCCCACGACGCGGTGCTCGCGGGCCCGGAAGCCCGCGGCCCGGTCCAGTGCCAGCGCGAGCAGCATGCCGAAGACGGGCGCGCAGACCATCGCGACCCGGCTCTCGATGACCGACTCCAGCAGCGGCAGGTGGCGCAGGAGGATCCACGGGCCGGGGATCGTGAAGCCGAACTTGTCGATCTCCACGTGGGGGCCGAGGGAGAGCACGGCCATGACGAGGGCGGTGATGCCCAGGGCGCGGACGAGGGGGCGCCGCCACATCCACAGCGTGATGCCGGCGGCCAGGGTCAGCAGCGGCCAGCCGTAGAAGGCGTTCTGCTCGGTGGTGTTCAGCGACAGCCTGCCGGCGGTTTCCGCGTTGCCGAACAGGGAGCGGGCCGAGTACTCGGTCAGCGCGCGCAGCGGATTGCCGGCGCCGTTCTCACCGTGCAGCACCGAGTGGTAGCTCTGCGGTCCGAAGAACTGCCAGTAGAGGGGGAAGGCAACCAGGGGGACGGACACGGCCATGGCGATGCCCAGGCCCTTGGCGAGCGGCTTGACCGCTTTGCGGGCCGTCTCGCGGTCGTAGAGCCCATGCGCGACGGCGAAGACCATCATGCCCATGGCTGCCAGCAGGAAGGGTTCCTCACCGAGGAAGACCTGGTAGGCGGAGAACAGGCCCAGCAGCAGACCGTCGCGGACGACGTTCCTGCCCTCGCACAGGCGCAGCGCCCGGTCGATGATGACCGGGATCATGAAGAGCACGACGAAGTTCGGGTGCGCGTTGGCGTGCGAGATCATCGGCGGCGCGAACGCGGCCAGGGCGCCGCCCGCGGCGGCCGCCCAGCGGCTGTCCGTCAGCCGGCGGTGGATCAGCCGGTACCAGGCCCAGGCCGTCACCGCGATCCCGAGGGTGAACACCAGCGCGAGGGTGAACGTCGGCCCGAACAGGAGCGTGACGGGGGTCAGCGGCACGGACAGCCCGAGCATGACCGTGTTGCCCATCAGGTTCACGCCGTCGGGCATGTTCTGGAAATCGGTGAACAGCGGGTTGCGCAGGTGGGAAATGTTGTCGGCGGTGATGCCGAAGAACCACTCCCACTGGTTCTGGTCCTGGAGCGAGTGCGCCAGGATCGCGCCGTCCAGGTCGCCCCACAGCCCCTTGTACAGGTAGAGCGAGGCCAGTACGTACAGGGCGGCGACGGCTATGCCGCCGGCGTTGAGGCGCATCAGCTCGCCGAGCGTGCGGAAGTAGTCCAGGAGCTGGACCTTCGAGCCGTCCTGGTGCGCCCAGCGCACGGGAACCTCGGCCACGGGCCACCCCTTGCGCCGGTAGTACTGGAGGATCTCCACGTCGATGGCCCAGCCGTCGAGCCGGGCGGCACCGAACGCGGCGCGCGCCTGATCGCCGTCGAACAGCTTGAACCCGCACTGCGTGTCCCGGATCCCGCGGACGGCCACCATGCGTATGACGCGGTTGCCCACCCACCCCAAGACCTCGCGCAGCACGCTCTGCTGCCGCTCGATCGCCGAGTCGCGGTGTGCGCGGGAGCCGATGGCGGCGCCGGCGCCCCGGTCGTCGGCCAGCGCCCGCTCCAGCTTGGCGAGTTCCTCGATGGGAGTGGCCAGGTCGGCGTCCATGATCAGTACGCGTCGGCCCAGGGAAGCGGCGACGCCGAGGCGCAGGGCGCTTCCCTTGCCGCGGTTCTGCTCGGACTGCACGAGCCGGATCCTGGGCTCGTCCTCGCCCGCCTCCAGGGCGATCGCGGCGGTCCTGTCGGGCGAGCCGTCGTCGACGACGAGCACCTCCCAGTCACCGGAGCCGCCGCCCACGTGCGCGTCGAGGTACTTCCGGACGACTTCCAGGGTCGGGGCGAGCCGGTCCTCCTCCCGATAGGCCGGAATGACCACGGACAGGCCGACGGACCCGGGCCCCCGGTCCGTGGGTCTGGTCGCGGTGGTGACACCACGGGCCCCGAGCGTGCCGTTCTGCATGTTCAAGCCATTCCTTCAGTTGTCCCGCCCCTGTCACCCGTCACGCCGCGACCTGGCGCTCAGCCGTACGTCCCCACGCATGTGGTGCGACGAAGACACGGCAGGGAGAGGCTCCGATCGATTCGCGCGGAAATACCTCGGTCAAGGAATTCCGGAATCGAGGACCGCCGACCGGCGGCAGCGGACGCGCTCGGAACCGACTGGTCTGAGACAAAGCCTTTCGTAGGGCTGCCACGCCTACCCCCGTGTCGCAATACACCCCTCCCCCTCGGAGCGATGCCAGATGCCCACGTATTTCGGCGTGACGAGGTGGGCAGCCCGGACCAATATAGATCAACCCCGAAAAGGGCCGCCCACCGGTGGGCGGCACGGGCCCCGCCCCGCCTGCGGAAAGGGCGGGGCAGGGCGGGGCGGGCCGGAGGGTCAGCCGCGGCCGTTGCGCGCCTGGCGGGCGTCCAGCAGGTGCAGGGCCTTGCCCGCCAGCGGGTACGTACGCACCAGGTCGGCCAGCGTCGTCGAGCCGCGGGTGATGCGGGCGAAGGCGAGCCACGCGGGCCGCAGGCCGGTGATCGCCGCGTGCAGGACGCCCGGCCGCGCCTCGAACACGGTCAGCATGCGCTTGCCGACGCCCATTTCCACGCCCAGCCCGGCCTTGACCGCGAAGGCGTAGTTCAGCGCCTGGCGCCGCGCGTCCACCGCGTCCTGCGCCTCGGAGATCTTGACGGCCCACTCCCCCGCGAGCCGGCCGGAGCGCAGGGCGAAGGAGATGCCCTCCCGGGTCCACGGCTCCAGCAGCCCGGCGGCGTCGCCCGCCACCAGGACCCGGCCGCGCGACAGCGGCGAGTCGGGCTTGCGGCAGCGCGTCAGGTGCCCGGAGGAGATCGCCGGCTCGAAGCCCGCCAGCCCCAGCCGGGCGATGAAGTCGTCCAGGTACCGCTTGGTGGCGGCGCCCTCACCCTTCGCCGAGATCACACCGACGGTGAGGGTGTCGCCCTTGGGGAAGACCCAGCCGTAACTGCCGGGCAGCGGACCCCAGTCGATGAGGACCCGGCCCTTCCAGTCCTCGGCCACCGTCTCCGGCACCGGGATCTCCGCCTCCAGGCCGAGGTCGACCTGGTCCATCTCCACCCCTACGTGCGCCCCGATGCGGCTGGCGCTGCCGTCGGCGCCGACCACGGCCCGGGCCAGCACGGTCTCCCCGTCCGCGAGGACCACGGCGACGGTGCGCCGGTCGGGAACCGCCGCGCCGTGCTGCTCGACCCGGGTCACCGCCGTCCCCGTGCGGACGGTCGCGCCGGCCTTCTCGGCCTCCGCGACCAGGGCCGCGTCGAACTCGGGCCGGTTGATGAGCCCGAAGAGCATGCCCTTCGAGCGGCGGGTCCGCGTCAGCTTCCCGTTCATCGAGAAGGTGACCGCGTGGATGCGGTCCTTGAACGGCAGCACGAAGCCCGGGGGCAGGGCGTCGCGCGAGGGGCCGATGATGCCGCCGCCGCAGGTCTTGTACCGGGGGAGTTCGGCCTTCTCCAGCAGCAGGACGCGCCGGCCCGCGGTCGCCGCGGCGTGGGCCGCCGAGGCCCCGGCCGGACCGGCGCCGACCACGACCACGTCCCACACCTCGCCCGTGCCGTCGTCCGCGGCCCTCGCCGCCCCGTCGGCCGGCTCGTGGTCCGGCCCACCGGCCGGCTCGTCGAGCGGCCCGTCGGCCGGCTCCCGCGCCGTCCCTTCGTCCGCCCCCTGAGCGGCCTGCCCTGCGCTTGCGCCGTGTACGTCGTCGTCGCTGCTCACGATGTGCTGCTGCTCCTGATCACGCGATTGCTCGGATGCCGTGGAAATCCTACGGCGAGAGTCCGCCCGCCCCTCTGTGCGAGGATCGGAACTGTATTTCGCCTTGCTTTCGCCGTAACCCGGCACCTTTCACAACGTCGCACCCACGAGGAGCGTGCCCATGACCCAGAATCCGATCGCCGAGACCATCGCCTCGCTGATGCCCCGCGCCAAGGCGGAGCTGACCGAGCTGGTGGCGTTCCAGTCGGTGGCGGACTGGGCCCAGTTCCCGAAGAGCGAGAGCGAGGCCGCCGCGAACTGGGTGGCCGACGCCCTGCGCGTCGAGGGCTTCCAGGACGTGGCGCTCCTCGACACCCCCGACGGCACCCAGTCGGTGTACGGGTTCCTGCCCGGCCCCGAGGGCGCCCCGACCGTCTTGCTCTACGCGCACTACGACGTGCAGCCGCCGCTGGACGACGCCGCCTGGATCTCCCCCGCCTTCGAGCTCACCGAGCGGAACGGCCGCTGGTACGGGCGCGGCGCCGCCGACTGCAAGGGCGGGTTCATCATGCACCTGCTGGCGCTGCGCGCCCTGAAGGCGAACGGCGGCGTGCCGGTCTCCGTCAAGGTCATCGTCGAGGGCTCCGAGGAGCAGGGCACCGGCGGCCTCCAGCAGTACGCCGAGGCGAACCCGGAGCTGCTGGCCGCCGACACGATCGTGATCGGCGACGCGGGCAACTTCCGTACGGGCCTGCCGACGGTGACCGCCACGCTGCGCGGGATGACCCTCCTCAAGGTGAAGATCGACACCCTGGGCGGGAACCTGCACTCCGGCATGTTCGGCGGGGTCGCCCCCGACGCACTGGCCGCGCTGATCCACACCCTGGCCTCGCTGCGCGCGGCGGACGGCTCGACGACCGTGGACGGCCTCGACTCCGACGCGGTGTGGGAGGGCCTGCAGTACCCGGAGGACGAGTTCCGCGCCGACGCGAAGGTGCTGGACGGGGTCGGGCTGATCGGTGAGGGCACGATCGCGGACCGTCTGTGGGCCCGGCCGGCCGTCACCGTGCTCGGCATCGACTGCCCGCCGGTGATCGGCGCGACCCCCTCGGTGCACGCGAGCGCGGGCGCGCTGATCAGCCTGCGCGTGCCGCCGGGCGTGGACACGACCCGGGCCATCAAGCTGCTGGAGGCGCACCTGGTGGCGCACACTCCGTGGGGCGCCCGCCTCGGCATCGAGGTCGTGGGCCAGGGCCAGCCCTTCCAGGCCGACACGAGCAGCCCGGCCTACGCGTCGATGGCGGCGGCCATGCGGGTGGCGTACCCGGGCCAGGAGATGCAGGTCAGCGGCATGGGCGGGTCCATTCCGCTGTGCAACACGCTGACGTCCCTGTACCCGGCGGCGGAGATGCTCCTGATCGGCCTGAGCGAGCCGGAGGCCCAGATCCACGCGGTGAACGAGAGCGTCTCGCCGGAGGAGCTGGAGCGCCTGTCGGTGGCGGAGGCACTCTTCCTGGTGAACTACGCCGAGTCCAAGCGCGGCTGACGCGGCGCGAGCGGCAACACCCGTCCGCCCGGGGCGGAGTGCGCCCCGGTGTACTCCGCCCCGGGCGGAGGCACGTGCCGGGGCGCGGCCGGGTGCCCGGTCCGCGTGCCGGGTCCGCGTGCCGGGGTCCGCGTGCCCGGGTCCGGGGCGCGGATCCCGTCGGAGTGTTCCCGGACCGGCTCCGCATGCGCGACCGCGTCGGCGCCGCCGGCGAACTCGCCGCCCGCTGGGGCGCGCTGGTGCCGGCGTACCGGCCGGACGCCCCGGTCGTCCGCGGCGATCGGCCCGTCCCGGACCCGGTGCTGCCGGACCGGAAAACCGCCGCTCTGCGCACACGGCTGACCGTCCACGAGGCCCCGCCGGCCCCGGTCGACCGAGAGCCGGAGGACGGCGGGGTGCCGCCCTCCGGCGGCGGGGCGGTGGCGGGTCCGCTCCCCCGGTCACGCCGCAGGCCGGCACCCACCGCGTCGCGGGCTCACCGCGTCGCAGGGCTCACGGCGTCGGGCGGCCCGCCTCCAGGTACAGGGGGCGGGCGCGTTCACGGGCCCGCAGGGCCCAGCGCAGGCGTTCGTAGCGCTGCGGCGGCAGCAGCCCGGCGGCCTCCGGTTCGGTGACGAAGCGCCAGGCCCGCAGTTCGGGGCCGGGCAGGCGCAGCGCGCCGATCTGCGGCGGGGTCAGCGGCCCGCCGTCGAAGAGGAGCCGCAGTCCCCCGTACGCGGGACGCAGCGGCGGTTCCCAGTCGACGACGAGCAGCGGCGGGGCGTGGTCCAGTTCCAGGCCCAGTTCCTCCGCCACCTCCCGTACGCCCGCGCAGCCGGGTGCCTCTCCGGGCTCGACGACGCCGCCCGGGAACTCCCAGCCCGCCTTGTACGTCGGGTCGACGAGGAGGACCCGGTCCTGGTCGTCGAAGAGCAGGACGCCCGCCGCCACGGTCTCGCGCGTCGGCTCCGGGGTCTGCACGATGTCGCAGATCCCGGCCGCGTCCGTCCGTACGGCCTCGGCGATCCGCCCGGCCGTCTCCCGTGCGGTCAGCCGCCCGTTGTCGATGACGTGGGCGTCGGCCGTCAGCCAGCCCAGTGCCTCCCGGTAGGCGGGGACGTGGTCGTGCGCCCGCTGCCGGTCCCGTACGTCCGCGAGGCCGGGGCCGCCCGGCCCCCGGCGGGCCGCGACGCGCTCGCGCAGGATCGTTTCCGCCGGGGCGAGCAGCACGTGCCGTACGGGGATCCGGCGGGCCGCGAGGGCTCCGAAGATCTCGTCGCGGTACTCCTGGCGCAGCAGGGTCATCGGCACCACCAGCACCCCGCCGAGCTCCGCCAGCATCGCGGCCGCGGTGTCGACGACCAGGCGCCGCCAGCTCGGCAGGTCCTGGTAGTCGCTCACCTCCGCGAGGCGTTCGGGCGGCAGGAGCCGGCGCAGTGCGTCACCGATGAGCTCCGGGTCGAACAGGGTGCTGTCCGGCAGCAGTCCGGCCAGTTCGCGGGCCGTGCTGGTCTTCCCGGCACCGAACGCGCCGTTGATCCAGACAATCACGTCTACCCCTCTCCCAATGGCTCGCCTCCGCAGCCCCCAGTGGCTTGCCCGCCCCACCCTGCCACGGAAACCCGCTCCTCGGCGGAGTGCTTATCCTCAAGGTCAGAGCCCTGTCCGAGCCGCCCCGCCTCCGGAGGTTTCCCCACCGTGCCGCACACCCGCCACCCGTCCGAGCCCCGCTACGGCAACCGGCCGACCATGAAGGACGTGGCGTCACGGGCGGGCGTGGGCCTGAAGACGGTCTCACGGGTCGTCAACGGCGAGCCGGGGGTGACCCCCGACACCGAGAGGCGGGTCCAGGAGGCCATCGACGCGCTGGGTTTCCGCCGCAACGACAGCGCGCGCGTGCTCCGCAAGGGCCGTACGGCGACGGTCGGTCTGGTCCTGGAGGACCTCGCGGACCCCTTCTACGGTCCGCTCAACCGGGCCGTGGAGGAGGTGGCCCGGACGCACGGCGCGCTCCTCATCAACGGCTCCAGCGCCGAGGACCCGGACCGCGAGCGGGAGTTGGCGCTCGCGCTGTGCGCCCGCCGGGTGGACGGCCTGATCGTGATCCCGGCCGGGGACGACCACCGGTACCTGGAGCCGGAAATCCGGGCGGGCGTGGCGACGGTGTTCGTGGACCGGCCCGCGGGCCGGATCGACGCCGACGTCGTACTGTCGGACAGTTTCGGCGGCGCGCGCGACGGGGTGGCGCACCTGATCGCGGGCGGGCACCGGCGGATCGGGTTCATCGGCGACCACCCGCGCATCCACACGGCGACGGAGCGCCTGCGCGGTTACCGCGAGGCCATGGAGCGGGCGGGCCTGCCGGTGTCCGGCTCCTGGGTCTCGCTCGGCTCGACCTCCCCGGAGCGGGTGGCGGACGCGGCGCGGGCGATGCTCCGCGGCCCGGACGCGGTCACGGCCGTCTTCGCGGGCAACAACCGGGTGACC
Source organism: Streptomyces sp. NPDC044704 (assembly GCF_056433525.1). Classification (NCBI taxonomy): domain Bacteria; kingdom Bacillati; phylum Actinomycetota; class Actinomycetes; order Kitasatosporales; family Streptomycetaceae; genus Streptomyces; species Streptomyces sp. NPDC044704. The sequence goes on along the minus strand of NZ_JBWKGY010000002.1, from coordinate 254,166 downwards.
GTCACGGTCGTACGGGTCCTCGCGGCGCGGACCCGCCCGGTGGCGCTGGTCGGCTTCGACGACTTCGAGCTGGCCGACCTGCTGAACCCCGGCGTCACGGTGGTGGCGCAGGACGCGGCGGCCCTGGGCCGGGTGGCCACGGACCGCCTCTTCCAGCGCCTGGCGGGCGCCGGCCTCCCCCCGACCCGCATCGAACTGCCGACCCACCTGATCCCCCGCGGCTCGGGCGAACTCCCCCCGGCCGGCTGAGGCCCCGGCTCCGGGCTCCGGTTCCGGAAACGGCGTACGGCCCGGCAGGGGGTCCCCGGCCGGGCCGTACGCGGAGCCGCGGATCAGGCGGAGGCCGTCAGTGTCGCCGAGCGGCGGGGGATGGCGAAGGCGTCGAGTTCGGCGCGGGTCAGGCCGGTGAGGGCCGTGACCTCGTCGGCGCCGACGGCGCCGCAGTCGAGGCCGCGGACGAGGTAGCCGGCCAGGGCCTTGGCGGTGGCGGGCTCGTCCATGACGTCGCCCTCGATCTTGGCGACGTACGCCTTCAGGCGGGCGGCGGCGGTCTCCAGGCCCTCGCGGTAGAAGGTGAAGACGGCCGCGTAGCGGGTCGGCAGGTGCGCCGGGTGCATGTCCCAGCCCTGGTAGTAGGCGCGGGCCAGGGCGCGGCGGGTGAGGCCGTAGTGGAGCTTCCAGGCCTCGTGGACGTGCTCGGTGGTGCCGATGGGCAGGACGTTCGTCGAGCCGTCGGAGACGCGTACGCCGGTGCCGGCGGCCGCGACCTGCATGATCGCCTTGGCGTGGTCGGCGGCCGGGTGGTCGCTGGACTGGTAGGCGGCGGAGACGCCGACGCAGGCGCTGTAGTCGAAGGTGCCGTAGTGCAGGCCGGTGGCGCGGCCCTTCGAGGCCTCGATCATGCGGGCGACGGTGGCGGTGCCGTCCGAGGCGACGATGGACTGGCTGGTCTCGATCTGGATCTCGAAACCGATCCGGCCCTGGCGCAGGCCGCGGGCGCTCTCGAAGGCCTCCAGCAGCTTGACGAAGGCGCTGACCTGCTCGGCGTAGGTGACCTTGGGCAGGGTCAGGACGAGGCCCTCGGGGAGGCCGCCGTTCGCGAGCAGGCCGGAGAGGAAGATGTCGGTGGTGCGGATGCCGCGGTCGCGGACGTTGGACTCCATGCACTTCATGCGGATGCCCATGTACGGGGCGTTCGTGCCGTTGGCGAACGCCTCCGAGACGAGGCGGGCGGCGCGGGCCGCGGCCTGGTCCTCCTCCTCGTCGGAGCGGACGCCGAAGCCGTCCTCGAAGTCGACGCGGAGGTCCTCGACGGGCTCGCTCGCCAGCTTGGCGCGGACCCGCTCGTAGACGGGTACGGCCAGCTCGTCGGAGATGCCCAGCACCTTGGCGAAGGTGGCGGCGTCCGGGGCGTGCTCGTCGAGGGCCGCGAGGGCCTGGTCGCCCCAGGAGCGGATGGTGTCGGCGGCGAAGACGTCACCGGGCACGTAGACCGTGTGGATGGGCTGACGGGTGCCGGGGTCGCCCGGGTAGTGGCGCGCGAGTTCCGCGTCCACCGGCGCGAGGGAGGCGCTGATGCCCTCGCTGACCGCGCCTGCGAGGCTCGTCGCCACCTTCTCCTGCTGACCCATCGTGCACTCTCCTCTTTTCCGCTTCACGGAAGCTTAGATCCGCATAGCAGAATTTAGTCACGGGGTTCCGCTCCGTCAATGGTCCCCCGGCCCGGAGGGGGAAACGACTCGGGGCCGTGCGGTGACAAACACCACACGGCCCCGGAGAAGACTTCCTCGCAGGTCAGCCCTTGCGGGCCTGGATCTGCTCGGTCAGCTGGGGGACGACCGCGAAGAGGTCGCCGACCACGCCGTAGTCGACGAGGTCGAAGATCGGGGCCTCGGCGTCCTTGTTGATGGCCACGATGGTCTTCGAGGTCTGCATGCCGGCCCGGTGCTGGATCGCGCCCGAGATGCCGGAGGCGATGTACAGCTGCGGGGAGACCGACTTGCCGGTCTGGCCGACCTGGTTCGCGTGCGGGTACCAGCCGGCGTCGACCGCGGCGCGCGAGGCGCCGACCGCGGCACCGAGGGAGTCCGCGAGGGCCTCGATGATGCCGAAGTTCTCGGCACCGTTGACGCCGCGGCCGCCGGAGACGACGATCGCGGCCTCGGTCAGCTCGGGGCGGCCGGTCGACTCGCGCGGGGTGCGCGAGGTGACCTTGGTGCCGGTGGCCAGGGCGCCGAAGGTGACGGCGAGCGCCTCGACGGTGCCGGCGGCCGGAGCAGCCTCGACCGGGGCCGAGTTCGGCTTCACGGTGATGACCGGGGTGCCCTTGGAGACACGGGACTTGGTGGTGAACGACGCGGCGAAGGCGGCCTGCGTCGCGACCGGACCCTCGTCACCGGCCTCCAGGTCGACGGCGTCGGTGATGATGCCGGAACCGATGCGCACGGCGAGGCGGGCGGCGATCTCCTTGCCCTCGGCGGAGGACGGGACGAGCACGGCGGCCGGGGAGACGGCCTCGTACGCGGCCTGGAGCGCGTCCACCTTCGGTACGACGAGGTAGTCGGCGAACTCGGGGGCGTCGGCCGTGAGGACCTTGACGGCGCCGTGCTCGGCGAGCACCGCGGCGGTGTCGGCGGCGCCGGCACCCAGGGCGACGGCGACGGGCTCGCCGATGCGGCGGGCCAGCGTCAGCAGCTCGAGGGTGGGCTTGCGGACGGCACCGTCCGCGTGGTCGACGAAGACGAGAACTTCAGCCATGGGACTGCTCTCCTGCGATTGCGAAGTATCTGGGGGCTAAGAGGGGGATGGCCGAAGCTCTTAGATGAACTTCTGGCCGGCCAGGAACTCGGCCAGCTGCTTGCCGCCCTCGCCCTCGTCCTTGACGATCGTGCCGGCGGTGCGGGCCGGACGCTGCGCCGCGGAGTCGACCGCGGTCCAGGCGCCCTCGAGGCCGACCTCTTCGGCTTCCAGGTCCAGGTCCGACAGGTCCCAGGACTCCACCGGCTTCTTCTTGGCGGCCATGATGCCCTTGAAGGACGGGTAGCGGGCCTCGCCCGACTGGTCCGTCACCGAGACGAGCGCGGGGAGGGAGGCCTCCAGCTGCTCGCTCGCGGAGTCGCCGTCGCGGCGGCCGGTCACGACGCCGTCCTCGACCTTGACCTCGGAGAGCAGGGTGACCTGCGGGACGCCCAGGCGCTCGGCCAGGATGGCCGGCAGCACGCCCATGACGCCGTCGGTGGAGGCCATGCCGGTGATGATCAGGTCGTAGCCGGCCTTCTCGACGGCCTTGGCGAGCACCAGCGAGGTGCCCATGACGTCCGAGCCGTGCAGGTCGTCGTCCTCGACGTGGATCGCCTTGTCGGCGCCCATCGACAGCGCCTTGCGCAGCGCGTCCTTGGCGTCCTCGGGACCCACGGTCAGGACGGTGATCTCCGCGTCGTCCGCCTCGTCGGCGATCTGCAGCGCCTGCTCGACGGCGTACTCGTCGAGCTCCGACAGCAGGCCGTCGACGTCGTCACGGTTGACGGTCAGGTCCTCGGTGAACTGCCGGTCGCCGGTGGCGTCGGGCACGTACTTCACACAGACAACGATCCTCAGGCTCACGCCGGCTCTCCTACCGCATCGTCTTTTTTGGTACCGCCTTGTGCAGGCAGCATAGGCGCCATGTCGGGCGGATCCCGGTCGGGGCGGCCCGCGCTCCGATGGGAATGTTACTCGTCAGTACACCGTGGGTGCCCGCCGGGTGCAAGGCCGCCGAACTGTGACCTTGACAACGCCGCCCGAACCCGCCCCAGCAGGGACGATTCAGTCCCGCAACGCGTTGAAACGCCCCTGGTGGTACAGCAGCGGACGGCCTTCCCCGGCCGGGTCCCCGGCCACCGCCTCCGCGATGATCACACGGTGGGCGCCCGCGGGCACCCTCGCCACCACCCGGCACACCAGCCAGGCGAGCACCCCGTCGAGGAGCGGGACGCCCTGCGGACCCTCGGCCCAGCGGGTGCCGAGACCGAAACGGTCGGCGCCGCTGGTCGCGAAGAGGCCCGCCAGGTCCTGCTGGTGCTCGCCGAGTATGTGGACGCCCAGGTGCTCGGAGTCCCGTATCGCGGGCCAGCTGGAGGATCCGGTGCCGATCGTGAACGAGAGCAGGGGCGGCTCGGCGGACACCGAGTTGAGCGAGGTGGCGGTGAATCCGGTCGGCCTGCCGCCGTTCTCCGCGGTGATCACCGCGACGCCCGCGGCGTGACGGCGGAAGACGGAACGGAGCAGTTCGGGCGAGCCGGGGAGGCCGGAGCGGTCGGCGCCGAAGGGCGCGGGCGAGGCCATCGGGGCCGTCGGGGCGGTCATGGGAGGGCTTCCTTCTGCCGCGGGAGTCGCGGGCGCAGTCGGGGATCGGGGGTCGGGGGCGTTCAGTGATCCCAACAGCGCGCGCTCGCGTAGCGGACGAGGTCCACATGGACCCGCCCGTAAAGCAGGAGTTCATACCGCATGTCGTCAGCCTGACGATCTCACGCGTACACAGTCAAGCCGCATCGGCCAGATGTCAGGCGCGTCACGCTGCGTACGGGCGCGCGCACCGGCGCACCGCCCCCGTCATACCGCCGCTCCCAGCGCGGCGATCACGTCCGCCTTGCGGGGCATCCCCTCGGCCCTGCGCACGATCCGGCCCGCCGCGTCCAGGACGAGGACGGTCGGGGTCTTCTCGATGCGGAGGGCGCGCACCAGCCCCAGGTTCCGTTCGGCGTCGACCTCGATGTGCGCGACGCCCTCCACCATGGCGGCCACCTCGGCCAGGATCCGCCGGGTCGCCCGGCAGGGCTGGCAGAAGGCGCTGGAGAACTGGACCAGGCTGGCCCGCTCCCCCGGTTCCGCGCCCAGTTCGGCGGCGCCCAGCGGCGCGCCCGCCTCCCGGCCGGCGTCGTACCCGTCCCCTTCGTGCCCGCGCACGTGTGCTCCTGTCTACCCTGTCCGTATGTTCGCACCCGCCCGGCGGGAGCCGGGAGAGCCCCCTGTCCGAGCGCACCGCCGCCGCGCGGCATTCCCCGCGTGACGAGAATCTCTTCGGGCACGGGCGTCTGGGCTGGCCAGCGGGCCGTGTTTGGGGCACGATCCCCACATGGTCGCGTACCTACGCTTCCGTAACTTCCGGCCGGGAGCACCTCCCCAGGCAGAAAGCGGGGTCTCCCCACCATGGCTGAGCTCGTATACCCCCCAGTGATCGGCGCCGCGCACACCCTGTTCCGTGCGCTGGACATCCGGATCGACATGAAGGGCACCGAGAACATCCCGCGCCAGGGCGGGGCGGTCCTGGTGTCGAACCACATCGGCTACCTCGACTTCATCTTCGCCGGCCTGACGGCCCGGCCGCAGAAGCGCCTGGTGCGGTTCATGGCGAAGGAGTCGGTGTTCCGGCACAAGGTCTCCGGCCCGCTGATGCGCGCGATGAAGCACATCCCGGTGGACCGCACGCAGGGTGAGTCCGCGTACCAGCACGCCCTGGACTCCCTGCGGTCGGGCGAGATCATCGGGGTGTTCCCCGAGGCCACGATCTCCCAGTCGTTCACGCTCAAGAGCTTCAAGTCGGGTGCGGCGCGCATGGCGCAGGAGGCGGGCGTCCCGCTGATCCCGGTGGCGCTGTGGGGCACGCAGCGGCTGTGGACCAAGGGCCGCCCGAAAAACCTCAAGCGCAGCCACATCCCGGTGACCATGCGGATCGGCGAGCCCATCGAGGCCCCGTCCGACCAGTACGCCGGGGCCATCACGCGCCGGCTGCGCGAGCGGGTCCAGGAGTTGCTGGAGGCGGCGCAGCGCGCCTACCCGGCCAAGCCCTCGGGCCCCGAGGACTCCTGGTGGCTCCCGGCCCACCTGGGCGGTACCGCGCCGACGGCGGCGCAGGTCAAGGAAGCCGGCTGAGCCGTCGGCACGGCCGCGCCGGAGTGCGGCCGTGTCCTCAGCCCCCGGCGTCCTCGCGCTTGCGGCGCCGGTGCGCCGCGACCCGGGCGCGCGTGGCGCAGGTGGTGGAGCAGTAGCGGCGGGCACTGCCCGGACCGGCGCCGAGGAAGAGCCGCCCGCAGCCCGCGGCGGCGCAGGCACCCCACACGATGCGCCCGTGCTCGGTGAGCAGTTGGGCCAGGGCGAGGGCGCCCGAGGCCAGGAACCAGTCACCCCAGTGCGCCCCGTCGCCCCGGTCGACGTGGAGGTGCCAGGGATGGCCGTCGTGCCGGGTCAGCCGGGGCCGGGTTCCGCACTCCTCCAGCAGCGCGTTCAGGGCGCCGGCCGCACGGTCCTCGTCCGTCTCGGCCAGCACCCGGGCCATCCGCAGCGCCGCGGCCCGCAGTTCGGCCGCGTCCGCCTCGCCGAACGCCCCGGGGGCGAGGTCCGCGGGGTGCTCCCCGTGCCGGGCGAGCAGGGCCGCGAGGGCGTCCCGCGCCAGTTCGGGGTCCGCGCGGACCGCCTCGGCGCACTCGACCAGCCGCCGCGCCGCCGAGAAGCCCTCCCCCGCCGGACCGCCCGCGCTCCGCGCGTCCGCCATCGCCGGATCCTTTCGCCGTACACCCACATGACGTAACGTCTTTTGCGGATATCACGTTACCCATCGCGGAGGGGGCCGGGCATGGGCGGGTTCGGGCGGTACCTGGGGGCGGCGCTGGCCGCGCGCTTCGCCTCCGAGGGCATGGGCATGGCGGTGGTGCTGCTGGCCCTGGAACGCACCGGCAGCGCGGCGCACGGGGCGTTCGTCCTGACCGCCTGGCTGGCTCCGCACGTACTGGCGGCTCCCCTCGCGGGCGCGGCGGCGGCCCGGACCCGGCGGCCGCGGCTGTTCTACGCGGGCGCCCTGGCCGGCTTCACGGCCGCGACCGGGGTACTGGCCGCGCTGCTGGGGCGGGCCCCCTGGCCGGTGGTGCTGGCCGTGGCGGTACTCGGGGGCACCTGCGGGCCGATGGTGACGGGCGGGCTGTCCAGCCTGGTGGCGGGGCTGGTGCCGGAGGGGCCGGGCCGCGACCGGGCGTACGGCTGGGACGCGTCCACCTACAACGCGGCGGCGGTGACGGCTCCGGCCGCCGTCGGGACGGTCACGGCACTGGCCTCGGCGGGGCCCGCGATGGCGCTGCTGACGTGCTCCGGCGCCCTGGCGGTGGTCCTGGCGGCGACCCTCCCGTACGGGGACCCGGGCGCGGCCCGGCCGCAGGACGGACCCCGGGCCGGGCTCGGCGCGGGCCTCGCCGCACTGTGGCGGGTACGGGAGCTGCGCGCCGTCACCTCGGCGACGACCCTGGCCTTCGTCGGCATCGGGGCGCTGACCACCAGCGCGGTGCTGCTGGCCACGGAACGCGGCAGCCCGGGCGCGGGCGGGGTCCTGATGACGGCGTTCGCGGTGGGCGCCCTGGGCGGCTCCCTGACGCTGGGCCGGATCACCTCGGTGGCCCCGGGCCGGCTGGCGCGCTGGGCGATGGCCGGAACGGGGGCGGCCCTGGCGGCGGCCGCGTTCACCCCGTCGGTGGCGGCGACGGCGGTGCTGTTCGCGGCGGCCGGGGTGTGCGACGGGCCGCTGCTGACGGCCACGCTGCGGATCCGGTCGCGGTACGCGCCGGACGGGGCGCGGGCGCAGGTGTTCACCCTGGGCGCGGGGCTCAAGCTGACGGCGGCCTCGGCCGGCGCCGCCCTCGTGGGGCTGGCGGCCGCGGCGCCGGCGTGGGCGCTGCTGCTCGGGATCGCGGCGCTCCAGCTCGCGGCCGCCGCCCTGCACGTACTGGTGGCGGCCCGGGGGCCCGTACCGGAGGCCGCTACAGAGCCGTCGGCAGGTTCTCCCACAGCCGCGTCCGGTCCGCGGACTCCCGGAGCGCCTTGAGCGCGGCGGGGTGCGGGGCGGCGTACAGCCCGGGGTAGTCGGCCTCGCCCAGCTCGGGGCGGACGGGGAAGGCCAGCCGCTCGTGTTCCAGGTCGAAGCGGGCGTCGACGCCGGGTTTGTTCCCGCGCGGGTCGAGCCGGGACCAGCGGGCGGTGCCGGGCAGCCGGAGGGCGATCAGCCCGTGGAGCAGGTGCCGCGTCCCGGTGTCGTCGTCGGCGAGGCGCTGGTAGCACAGGGCGGCCGGGATGCCGCGGGCGCGCAGCAGGGCGGCGAGGGCGTGGGACTTGGCGAGGCAGATGCCGTTGCGGGTGCTCAGGGTGTCGGAGGCCCGCCAGGTGACGCGCTGGTCGCCGGAGTCCGCGGAGTGCGCGACGGTGTCGCGGACGAACTCGAAGGCCACTTGGGCGTAGGCCCGGTCCTCGCCCGTGGCCGTCCAGAGGGCGTCGGCGGTTTCGAGGACGAAGGGGTGGTCGTGGTCGACTGCCTCGTCCGCCGCCAGGTAGGCGGAGAGGTCGGAATGCTCCTGGATCATTTCCATGATCCAGGAGCATACCTATGCGCTTTCGCGCATTTCTATCGAATTATCGGCGCGTGGAATTCAGCGCGCCAGCTCTTCCTTCAGCGCCTGGAGGAAGCCGTCCACGTCCTCTTCCTGGGTGTCGAAACCGCACATCCAGCGGACGTCGCCGGCGGCCTCGTCCCAGAAGTAGAAGCGGTAGCGCTCCTGGAGCCGCCGGGTGACCTCGTGCGGCAGCCGGGCGAACACCGCGTTCGCCTGCACCGGGTAGAGGATCTCCACGCCGTCGGTCTCGCGCACGCCTGCCGCGAGCCGCTGCGCCATCGCGTTGCCGTGGCGGGCGTTGCGCAGCCACAGGTCCTTCGCGAGGAGCGCCTCCAGCTGCACGGAGACGAAGCGCATCTTCGACGCGAGCTGCATCGACATCTTGCGGATGTGCTTCATCTTGCGGACGGCGTCCGGGTTCAGCACGACCACGGCCTCGCCGAACATCATGCCGTTCTTGGTGCCGCCGTACGACAGCACGTCCACGCCGACCGTGTTCGTGAAGGTGCGCATCGGCACGTCCAGCGAGGCCGCGGCGTTGGCTATGCGGGCGCCGTCGAGGTGCACCTTCATGCCGAGGCCGTGGGCGTGGTCGCAGATCGCCTTGATCTCGTCCGGCGTGTAGACCGTGCCGAGCTCGGTGTTCTGGGTGATCGAGACGACCTGGGGCATGGCCCGGTGCTCGTCCTCGAAGCCCCAGGCCTCCTGGTCGATCAGCTCGGGGGTGAGCTTGCCGTCGGGCGTGGGGACGGCGAGCAGCTTGAGGCCGGCCATGCGCTCGGGCGCGCCGCCCTCGTCCACGTTGATGTGGGCGCTCTTGGCGCAGATCACGGCGCCCCACCGGTCGGTCATGGCCTGGAGGGCGACGACGTTGGCGCCCGTGCCGTTGAAGACCGGGAAGGTTTCCGCGTACGGCCCGAAGTGACTGCGGAAGATCTTCTGCAGGTTTTCGGTGTACTCGTCCTCGCCGTACGAGACCTGGTGGCCGCCGTTGGCGAGGGTGAGGGCCGCGAGGACCTCCGGGTGCACCCCGGCGTAGTTGTCGCTCGCGAACCCGCGCACCGCCGGATCGTGGTGGCGCCGGGCGTCGGTCTTCACGGCATCGGTCCTCACGGCATCGGTCCTCACGGTTGCGGAGTGAGCCACAGACGCTGTCCGTTCACATCGGAGGCGGGCCGCTCCCACACGCCGGCGATGGCCTCGGCCAGCTCCTTGACGTCGGTGAAGCCCGCGAACTTCGCATTGGGACGCTCGGCGCGCATCGCGTCGTGCACCAGTGCCTTGATGACCAGGATCGCAGCCGCGGCGCTCGGGCCGTCCTCGCCCCCCGCCTTGCGGAAGGAGTCCGCCATGGCGAGGGTCCAGGCCTCGGCGGCCGCCTTGCCGGCGTTGTAGGCGGCGTTGTTGGCGACCGGCTTGTGCGCGCCGGACTGGCTGATCAGCACGTAGCGTCCGCGGTCACTGCGCAGCAGGCCGTCGTGGAAGGCGAGCGAGGTGTGCTGGACGGTGCGGATGAGGAGCTTCTCCAGGAAGTCCCAGTCGGCGAGGTCCACGTCGGTGAAGGTCTTGCTGCCGCGCCAGCCGCCGACGAGGTGGACGACGCCGTCGATCCGGCCGAAGTCCTTCTCGATCTGCTCGGCCCAGGCCCGGGTGGCGGCCAGGTCGAGCAGGTCCACGGTGTCGCCGGTGATGGTGGCGCCGCCGTGGGCGTACCGGGCCGCGTCGACGGCCTCCGCGAGGCGTTCGGGGTTCGCGTCGGAGGCGACGACCACGGCGCCCGCCTCGGCGAGGCGGAGCAGGGTGGCGCGGCCGGCGGGTCCGCCGGCTCCCGCCACCGCGACCACCGCTCCGTGGAGCTTGCCGTTGCCGTTCACGGAGCCGTTCATCTCTGCAGCCTCCTGCGGGGCGTCGCTCATGCGGCGGCCTGGCCGGCCGTCTCGGCGTTCAGGGCGGTGATGCCCTTGGTCGAGGCGATCACACCCTTGAGCTTCTTGGCGAGGGCCTCGTAGAACATGCTGAGCGGAAACTCGTCCGGAAGCACGTCGTCCACGAGCTTGCGCGGCGGCTGCGTCGTGTCGAGGGCGTCGGGGCCCTTGGCCCACTTGGATCCCGGGTGCGGGGCCAGGTAGGTGGAGACGAGCTCGTACGCCTTGAACCAGTGGACGAGCTTCGGGCGGTCGATGCCGGCCCGGTACAGCTCCTCGATCTCGGCGCAGAGCTGGTTGGTGACCTGCGGGGCACGCATCCAGTCGATCTTCAGCTTGTTGTCCGTCCAGCGCACCACGTCGTGCTTGTGGAGGTAGGCGAAGAGCAGCTGGCCGCCGAGGCCGTCGTAGTTGCGGTTGCGGTCGCCGGAGACCGGGAAGCGGAACATCCGGTCGAACAGGACGGCGTACTGCACGTCACGGCCGTGCTCGTTGCCCTCGGACTCCAGCTTCACGGCCTCCTTGAAGGCGGTGAGGTCGCAGCGCAGCTCCTCCAGGCCGTACATCCAGAACGGCTGGCGCTGCTTGATCATGAAGGGGTCGAACGGCAGGTCGCCGTGGCTGTGGGTGCGGTCGTGGACCATGTCCCACAGGACGAAGGCCTTCTCGCAGCGCTCCTGGTCCTCGACCATGGCCGCGATGTCCTCGGGCAGCTCGATGCCGAGGATGTCCACGGCGGCGGCGGTCACCTTGCGGTAGCGCGCGGCCTCGCGGTCACAGAAGATGCCGCCCCAGGTGAAGCGCTCGGGGGCCTCGCGGACGGCGATGGTCTCCGGGAAGAGCACGGCGGAGTTGGTGTCGTAGCCCGGGGTGAAGTCCTCGAAGGTGATGCCGAGGAACAGCGGGTTGTCGTAGCGGGTGCGCTCCAGCTCGGCGAGCCACTCGGGCCACACCATCTTGAGCGCCACGGCCTCCAGGTTGCGGTCCGGGTTGCCGTTCTGCGTGTACATCGGGAAGACCACGAGGTGCTGGAGCCCGTCGGCGCGCTCGGCGGCCGGCTGGAAGGCCATCAGGGAGTCGAGGAAGTCCGGCACGCGGAAGTCGTCGGCGGCCCACTTGCGCAGGTCGGCGACGAGCGCCTCGTGGTAGGCCGTGGCGTGCGGGAGCAGCGGCGACAGCGTCTCGACGGCGCTGATCACGCGCTCCAGGGCGGCCAGGACGGTGGCGCGGGCGTGGGCGCCCTCCGCCTCGAAGTCGATGGAGCCGTCCGCGCTCTGCCAGGGGCGGATCTCCTCCACGGCGGCCTTGAGCTCGGGCCACGCGGGGTGGTCGACCACCCGCGCCCCAGCGGTTATCACGGCACCGCCGGCACCCGGCACAAGAGTTTCCGTCATGTCACTTCCTCCACAGGAGAACCTCACGTCGGGACAGGGTAGGCATGTGAGGCTCTCCCACTCAAGAGGAAACCCAGGAAATTATCCTGCGTCACCCCCCAATCCACCGGAAGTCTTCCCGTTACTCAGCGTGGAGGCCATCACTCCGCATCGTTCGCACCGCGGTGGGCGAACCGCGGGATGACCTTCTCGCCCCACTGCCGGATGGTCTCCATGCAGGCTTCCTGCGGCACGGTGCCCATCTGGATCAGGCACATCACCTCGTCCGCCCCGGCGGCCTCCAGGCGCTCCACGTACGCGATCGCGTCGTCCGCGCTCCCGTAGGCGTGGTCGGCGTTGAAGGTGGCCGTCGCCGTGGGCCGGACGGGGATGTCCAGCTCGTGCAGCCGGGCCACCACCTGCTCGGCGGCCCGCCTCATCCGGGCCGCCTCGTCGGCGCCCGCCACCACCGCCTCGTCCGGGACGCCCGCGCCCCCGTACCAGTGGCCGATGGACTGCGCGAAGAAGCGCTGGCCGCGGATCCCGACGCGGCGGGCCTCGTCCGGGTCCTCCAGCACGATCGTCGGGCACAGCACCGAGAAGTGGTCGTTGACCGCGCTCGACACGAAGGCGCTCCCGTCCCGCCCCGCGATCGCCGCGTCGTACACGGCACGCATCCCGGCGACCGCCTCCGGCCCCGCGAAGCCCATGACCAGCGCCCCCACGCCCAGCTCCGCCGCCCGCACCAGGGTCTCGCCCCGGCTGCACGCGAGGAACAGCGGCGGGTGGGGGGTCTGCGCCGGGCGCGGCAGGATCGGGTGCGGGGCGATGTCGAGCAGCTCGCCGTGGTACTCCAGCTCCTCCTCCCGCCAGGCCCTCCCGATGATCCGCAGCGCCTCCTCCACCTCCGCGGCGGTGCGCTCGCGGTCCACCCCGCACAGCGAGGTCTCCTGCTCCGTCCCGCCGCGCCCGGCCCCGAGGTCGAGCCGGCCGCCGGACAGCAGGTCGAGCATGGCCGCCCGCTCGGCGACGCGGACCGGGTGGTTGAAGTTGAACGGCATGCACACGACGCCGTGCCCGATGCGTATGGTGTGCGTCCGGGCCGCGACGAAGCTAAGGAAGACCTCCGGAGCCGAAAGGTGTGAGTACCACTTCAGCGAGTGGTGCTCGACGGCCCAGATCCGGTCGAATCCCATGCGTTCGGCCAGTACGGCCTGCTCGACGCAGTCGCGGATGACCTGGTGCTCACGCTCCACGGTCGGGTCGGCCAGCTGAGCTTCGAAGATGACGGAGAACTTCACGATGCCTCCAGGGTTGCGTCCCGTGCCCGGTCTCACTTCGATTCGGAATATGACTAATAGTCAGGAACCGAAGAAGCAAGAGCTCCCGCCGACCACGTGGGCGGTGCTCGGCCTGCTGTCGTTCCCCGGCGAGCGCACCGGGTACGAGCTGAAGAAGTGGGCGGACTCCTCCCTGCGCTTCTTCTACTGGTCGCCCGCTATCAGCCAGATCTACGCGGAACTGCGGCGGCTGGAGGAGCTGGGGTACGCGGTCTCCGTACGCTCGGGGCCCGAGGAGGCCCGCGCGAAGCGCCGGTACGCGATCACCGGGGCGGGCCGCGAGGCGCTGACCGGATGGGCGGGCGACGCGGCGCAGGCGGGCCCGCCGGTGCTCAAGCACGGACTGCTGCTGCGGATCTGGCTCGGACACCTCGCGGAGCCCGAGCGGCTGCGCGCCATGGTGAACGAGCACATGGAGCGGACCCGGGGCGAACTGGCCGCCGTACGGGAGGCGATGGAGCACGCGGCGGAGGTCCGGGAGTGGGCCTTCCCCACCCTGGTCCTGCGCTGGAGCGAACGCCAGCACCTGGCCGAACTGGAGCTGGCCGGCGCCCTGTTGGCCGACCTCACGGAGGCGGAGACGGCGAAGACGACGGGCACGGCGCAGCCGGCGGACACGACCGGGACCGGGCCGGAGCCCGAAGCGGGAACCGGAGCGGATACCGCGCCCGGAGCCTGAGCCGCGGGCGGCGACCCGGACGAGGAGCGGGGGCGTACGGAGCCCGGCCCCGGGACCGGACCGGGAAGGGTCCCGGACCCGCGCGGAGCCGCCCCGGTCTCACCCTGGACCTGAGGTCGAGGGTCCCCCGGAAGCAGGGCCTCCGAAAGCTCCGCGCGGCGGGCCGTCAAGGCTGCGAGGACGCGCCCACGCCCGGGTGACGCGGCGGGCCCGCACCGCACCGCCCCAGCGCGTACGGCCCCGGCGGGAAGCCGCCGTACGGCCGATCCGGGCCCCCGCACGCCCGGTCCCTTCGCGGGCGGCGCGCACTAGCATGCGTCCTCACCGCGCGCGGCCGGTCGGGACACCGCGACCGCGCGGGGAGCCGCCGTCGACGGAAGCGAGAGAACCTTGACTTTCCTCACCATCGGTCATCGCGGGGTCATGGGTGTCGAACCGGAGAACACCCTGCGGTCGTTCGTCCGCGCGGAACGCTGCGGGATGGACGCCATCGCGCTGGACGTCCGACTCAGCAAGGACGGCGTCCTCGTCGTCCTGCACGACGCCGAAGTGGACCGCACCACCGACGGCGCGGGCGCCGTCGCCGACCTGACCCTCGCCGAGCTGCGCGCCCTGGACGCCGGCCAGGGGGAGCGCGTGCCCGTCCCGGAGGAGGTCCTGGACGCCGTCCGGGTCCCGCTGCGGGTGTCGGTGCACGACCAGCGGACCGCGGCCGCGCTCGCGGAACTCCTCGTGCGCGGGGACCTGACCTCCCGGGTGGAGGTGGCCTCGCGCGACGGCGCGGTGCTCACCACCGCCGCCCACCTCGCGCCGGGCCTGCGGACGGTCCTGCACGCGGAGCGGCACGGGGCGGACGTCGTCGACCGGGCGCTGGCCGCGGGAGCGGGGACGCTCGACCTGGACCTGCGCCGCATCACCCTGGAGACGGTGGAGGCGGCGCACGCGGCCGGGCTGCGGGTGACGGGGCGGACGGTCGACACCCTGGATCAGCTGCGGCTGGCGCGGGCGCTCCAGCTGGACGGCGCGGTCACCGGTCTCCCGGAGATCCGCAGCACCGGCCGCTTCACGGCCTGAGCGGACGCCCGGGCCGTCAGAGCGACTTGACGAGGAGCTCGAAGGCCAGGTCGTCGCGGCGCGGCTCGCCGAAGCGCGCGTCGCCGTAGGGGAAGGGGCTCAGCTCGCCGGTGCGCAGGTAGCCGCGGCGCACGTAGTAGGCGATGAGCTCCTCCCGTACGTTGATCACCGTCATCCGCATCTCCTTGGCCTCCCACGTCTCGCGTGCGCGGCGTTCCGCCTCGGCCAGGATCTCCTTGCCGAGGCCGCCGCCCTGGAGGCCGGGGCGGACGGCGAACATGCCGAAGTAGGCGTGGTCCCCGCGGTGTTCGAGCTGGCAGCAGGCGATGAGTTCACCCGCGCGCTCGACGACGAGCAGCACGCCGTCCGGGTTGGCGATGACCGCGCGGACCCCGTCCGGGTCCGTGCGCTGGCCGTCCAGGTAGTCGGCCTCGGTGGTCCAGCCCGCCCGGCTGGCGTCTCCGCGGTAGGCGGATTCGACGAGGGCCACCAGTTCCGGTACGTCCGCGTCCACGGCGGAGCGGAAACTGAGGGCGGCGGGCTGGGCGGTGGACATCGGGCGCTCCGTTCGATGCGGCGGCATATGACATGCCTGGTGCGGCAGGGAGAGCGTAACGCGGGGCGGCGTGAGCGCGGTGTGAGAGGGGCATCCCTTCCCGTGACGCCGACGAACCGGGAGGTTCCGCCGTGCACGGTCCCGCCATGTCGTTCTCCCCCTTCTCCGCCTCCGCCGTGTCCTCCTGGCTGCTCGTGCTGCTGTGCGCCGTGAGCGGTGCGTACTGTCTGCTGCGGGCGCGCAGAGCGGGGCGGCCGGAGCGCGGGCCGGCGGCGGGCGAGGCCGTGATGGGGTTCGGGATGGCGGCGATGGCCGTGCCCTCGGGGACCGGCCCGTTGGGCCCGGGGATCCTGCTGGCGGTCTTCTGCGGAGCGGCGGTGCACGCGCTGTGGATGCTGCGCGACGGGGTCCACCACGCCCACCACCTGGTGGGCTCGCTGGCGATGGCGTACATGGCGCTGTCGATGACCGCCGGGCACGGGCACGGCCGCGCGGGACTCCCGGTGGTGACGGGGGCGCTGCTGCTCTACTACGCGGGCTACGTGCTGCTCGGCGGGGCCCGGCTGGTGGCGGCGGGCGGCGGGCAGCCCCCGGTGGCGGCGGGCGGCCCGGAGGACTTGGCCCGGGCGTGCCGACTCGCCATGGGTACGGGGATGTTGGCCATGCTGGCGGCCATGTGAGGGCCGCGCCGGGGCGGGCCCGCCGGGCGGCGGCCGCGCCGGGTGCGCGGGGAAACGTGTCCTGCGTCACCAAAGCCCCGGGGGCGTACCCGTAGGTAGGGGTGCGCTCATAGGCTGGCGGACATGATGGTCCCCGCCGTTCTCCTGCTGCTCGGCGCACTGACCGCGGTGCTCGCACCCCGCCTCCTGGCCCGGGCCCAGTGGCCCGAGCGCGAACCCGTCGTCGCGCTGTGGGCGTGGCAGTGCGTGGTGGGCGCGACGCTCCTGTGCCTGGCCCTGTCGATGCTGCTGAGCGCGGCCGCCGCCTGGCAGGCGGTCCGGGGCCGGCTCTTCGCGGTCGCCCCGCACGGGGTGGTCGACGCGTACGAGCTGGGCGCGGCGGGCGGTCCGTGGGCGACCGCCACCGCCCTGGCGCTGGCCTGCGGGGGCCTGTGGACCGGCGCGATGCTGACGAGGGAGGTGCTGCGGGCGCGGGCCCGGCGCCGCACCCAGGGGGCCGAACTGCTGGTCCGCGCTCCGCTGCTGCCCGGCGAGGAGCCGGAGGCCGGACGGCTCGTGGTCCTGGAGGGGCCGCGGCCGGAGGCCTGGTGGCAGCCGGGGGCGGTCCCGCAGCTGGTGGTGACCACGGCGGCGCTCGGCCGTCTCAAGGGCAGCCAGCTGGATGCCGTACTGGCGCACGAGCAGGGGCACGCCGCGGCCCGGCACGACTGGCTGCTGCACTGCTCGCGGGCGCTGTCGCGGGGGTTCCCGCAGGTGCCGGTGTTCGCCGCGTTCGAGGCGGAGATGCACCGGCTGGTCGAGCTGGCCGCCGACGACGTGGCCTCGCGGCGCTACGGACGTCTGACGATCGCGCTGGCCCTGGTCGGACTGAACGAGGACCGGGGGGTCTTCGGCCCCTCCCCCATGGCGCAGGCGCACGTCCCGCAGCGCGTGCGGCGCCTGCTGTCGGCCTCGCCCCGGCTCTCCCCGGGACGCCGGCTGCGGCTGACGGCGCTGGCCACCCTGGTGCCGGCGGTACCCCTGCTGGTGGCCTTCGTACCGGGACTCAGCGCGCTGAGGTGAAGGTTGCGTTCCGCATGCTGCGAGGATCGGGGGCATGCGGAACGACCAGCTGGGGAGAGCGGGGGCGGCCTGTGCGCTGGCCGCGGCCGTGCTGACCGTCCTGGTGGTGGTGGCGTGGCCGCCGCTCATCGACTTCGACGAACGGATCGCCGGGGCACTGCACCCGTACGCCGTCTCGCACCCGGCGGTCACCGGTCTGACGCGGGTGTTCAGCGACTGGGTGTGGGACCCCTGGACCATGCGGGCCCTGGCCGCGGCGGCCTGCGCGTGGCTGTGGTGGCACGGTGACCGCTCGCGGGCCGTGCGCGTGGCGGTGGTGACGCTGGTCGCGTCGGCGGTGCAGCAGGGGCTGAAGGCCCTCGTGGGCCGGGAGCGGCCGCAGTGGCCGGATCCCGTCGACTCCGCGCAGTACGCGGCCTATCCGTCGGGGCACGCGATGACGGCGACGGTGGTGTGCGGAGTGCTGCTGTGGCTGCTGCCGGCGAAGGCCCCGCGGGGGCTGGTGTACGGCGCGTGGGCGGTGGCCGCGGTCTCGGTGCTCGGGGTCGGCTTCACCCGGCTCTACCTCGGCGTCCACTGGTTCTCGGACGTGCTCGCGGGCTGGCTCCTGGGGGTGGCCCTGGTGGCGCTCGCGGCGTGCCGGTGTGCCTGCCCGGGGCGATCCCCCGCGTCGCCCCGAACAGACGACACCGTGCGCTGAGTATATTGGCCGAGAGCCAGTCAACGCAGGAGTAAGCATGTCCCCGCGCAGCGCATCGGTCAATGAAGAATTGCGCAGACGTTCCCGGGAGCGGCTGCTCCGCGCGACGGTCGAGCTGGTGTCCGAACGGGGCTTCGAGGCCACGACGCTCGGCGACATCGCCGACCGTGCGGGCGCGGCCCGCGGCCTGGTCTCGTACTACTTCCCGGGGAAGCGGCAGCTGTTGCAGTCCGCCGTGCACCGGCTGATGCACATGACGCTGGAGGAGGCGCTGGAGCGGGAGCCGCGTACGGACGACGGCCGCGAGCGGCTCGCCCGGGCGATCGACGCGGTCCTCGGGCTGGCCCGGGACCACCCCCGGCTGATGCGCACGCACATGGCGGGGATCCTCCAGGCCGAGGGCTTCATCCAGTGCCCGGAGCAGCAGCGCCTCGCGGAGCTGCTGCGGGACACCGTCGCCCGGTACGGCTCGGCGGACGTGGACGCCGACTACCCGCTGCTGCGGGCCCTGCTGATGGGAGCGGTGGTGGCGGTCCTGCTGCCGGGGGCGCCGATGCCCGGACCGCGGCTGCGGGCCGAGCTCTTCCAGCGGTACGGACTGGACTGGGAGCTGGGCGTCCCGCCGGACGGCGGACCGCCCGGCGGGACGTTCGTGTGACGGCTTCGCGTGTGGGTACGAGCTACGGGCTTCGGGTGACGGGTGGGCGGTCGGGGTCAGTGGTAGTCGGGCTGGGTCTGCACGTTGAGGCGGTCCATCCGCACCCACTTGGCGCTGTCGGTGCGCCAGTCGTCGAGCCTCAGCACGTCGAGCCCCTTGACGATGTCGTTCGAGTAGATGTGCCCGTTGTAGTAGTACGCCGACCAGGAGCCGCCGAGGCCGAGCCGGTCGGTGGTCAGCGGACCGCGTTCGAAGTAGCCGATCTCCTTGGGGCGGGTGGAGTCGGTGAAGTCCCACACCGAGACGCCGCCCTGGTACCAGGCCTGGACCATGATGTCGCGACCGCCTCCGACCGGGACCAGCGAGCCGTTGTGGGCCACGCAGTTCTCGGTGTCGGCCTGGTGGCGCGGGATCTTGAAGTAGCTCTTGAACACGAGCTTGCGCTGGTCGCCGCGGCCGGTGATGTCGTAGATGCCGTCGGCGCCGCGGTCGGGTCCGGTCGCCTCGTTGCAGGTGGCGCCGCCGCCTCCGCCGAGCTCGTCGGTGAAGACCACCTTGTTCGCCCGCTCGTTGAAGGTGGCCGAGTGCCAGAAGGCGAAGTTCACGTTGTCCTGGACCCGGTCGATGACCCTCGGCTGCTCGGGCTCGGTGATGTCGAAGAGGATGCCGTCGCCCATGCAGGCGCCGGCGGCCAGGTTCCTGGAGGGCAGCACCGTGATGTCGTGGCAGCCCGTGGTCTTGGAGACGCCCGGGTTGGCGGGCGCGCCCGGGTTGCCGCCGTCCGGGAAGAGGACGGGGAAGCCGACGACGGCCGCCTTGGCCGGGGCCTTCTTGGGGACCTTCACGACCGAGATGCCGTCGTGCGGGGGCCTGCAGTCCGGGAAGGCCTCGTTCGGGGAGTACGAGGCGACGTAGAGGTAGAGGTCACGGCCGCCGGGCACCAGGGTGTGGGTGTGGGAGCCGCAGGCGGTCTCGACGGACTTGACGTACTTCGGGTTCTTCTTGTCCTTGATGTCGAAGATCTTGATGCCCTCCCACGACGACTTCTCCGTCGCGGGCTGCGAGACGCTGTTGCAGGAGTCGTCGCTGCGCGAGGAGTCCGTGGAGAGGAAGAGGAGGTCCCCCGAGACCGAGATGTCGTTCTGGCCGCCGGGGCACAGGACGCGGCTGACCACCTTCGGGGCCTTGGGGTTGGCGATGTCGTAGATCGTGAAGCCGTCGTAGTTGCCGGCGTAGGCGTACCTGCCCTCGAACGCCAGGTCGGAGTTGACGGCGGCGGGGTTGGCGCTGGGGATGTTGGCCAGGGGCTTGATGTTGCGGCTGTGGACGATCTCGTCCTGGCCGGGTATCTCGCCGGGGGCGAGTTCGCGGTCCGGGGCGGGAGCGGCGCTCTGCCCGGAGCCGGCGCCGGGCCGCAGGTCTCCGGGGTCGGGGGTGGCGGCCGCCGGTCCGGCGGTGGCCAGGAGCGTGGTGAGGAGTCCGGCGGCGGCCAAGGCCACCCCCAGGCTCCGGTGGCGCACTCTGACGGTGTGCAGCGAGGTCACTGTGCCTCCCGTGGGGGCCCGAACGTCCCGCTTCCTCATGGGAACGGAACCTGGACCCCGGCAGTATCTTCCTTTCCATGGACATGGCAAATGCGTTAGTCAGCCGATTCCTGGGGGCGGCCCTGGCCGCCGGACTCCTCCTCGCGCTCACCGGCTGCGAGGACGACGGCGCCGCGGCCGCGGCGGGAGGCGACGGGCCGGTGGTGGTCGCACCCGGCAGACCGGGCGAGAAGGCCCGCACCCTCTCCCCCGAACAGGCGGCGAAGGAACGGCCCGACGACAGCCCGAACGCGGCCGACCGCGCGTACGTGCGGAACATGACCGAACACCACCGCCAGGCCCTCGTGATGAGCGCGCTCGCCCCCGAGCGGGCCTCGGCCGAAGGCGTCAAGCGGGTCGCGGAACGGATCGCGGCGGCCCAGGGCCCCGAGATCGGCGCGATGGAGAGGTGGGGCGCCCTCCACCCCGCGCCCGCCCCGGACCCGGGCGCCCACGACCACGGGTCCATGCCGGGGATGGCGACGCCGCAGCAGCTGGACGAGCTGCGCAGCGCCAGGGGCGCCGATTTCGACCGGCTCTTCCTGAAGCTGATGACCGCCCACCACGAGGGCGCCCTGAAGATGGCCGGCGAGGCCCTCGCCCGGGGCAACAACGTCGCCGTCGAGGAGATGGCGACCGAGGTGGTGGCCACCCAGAGCGCCGAGATCCACCGGATGCGCGCGATGGGCTGACGGGTCCGGGGGCCGGTGTCATGCTGGGAACACCTGCGGGAGGAGCTCCGCCGTGCTTCGTGTCGCCGTCGTCGGTTCGGGCCCGAGCGGGGTCTACGCCGCCCAGGCCCTGGTCCAGCAGCGTGAGGTCCCCGGCGTGCGGGTCGACGTCCTGGACCGGCTGCCGGCCCCGTACGGACTCGTGCGGTACGGGGTGGCCCCCGACCACGAGAAGATCAAATCGCTGACCGGAAGCCTTCGCTCGGTGCTGGAGGACGACCGGATCCGCTTCCTCGGGAACGTGGAGGTCGGCACCGGACCCCTGACCACGGACCGGCTCCTGGAGCTCTACCACGCGGTCGTCTACTGCGTGGGCGCCGCCCGTGACCGGCCCCTCGGCATCCCGGGCGAGGAACTGGCCGGGGTGCACTCCGCCACGGCCTTCGTGTCCTGGTACAGCGGCCATCCGGACGCCGGGGCCTTCGACCTGGGCGGGGTCCGCTCGGCCGTGGTGGTCGGCGCCGGGAACGTCGCGGTGGACGTGACCCGGATCCTCGCCCGGGGCGCGGCGGAGCTGGCGCCGACGGACATGCCCGCGGCGGCCCTCGGCGTCCTTGCCGGCAGCGGGGTCCGCGAGGTGTCGATGGTGGCCCGGCGCGGACCCTCGCAGGGCCGTTTCACCACCAAGGAGCTCCGCGAACTGGGCACGCTGCCGGGGGTGGCGACGCGGGTGGATCCCGCCGAGGCGGCCCTCGACCCGGCGTACGGGGACCCGGAGGCGGCGGCCGCGCTGCCCGCCGCGGCCCGGCGGAACCTGGAGGTGCTGCGCGGCTGGGCCCGGCCGGACACCGGCCCGGCGGCCGGGGAGGAGCGCCGCATCACGCTGCGCTTCTACCTGAGGCCGGTCGAGGTGTTGGGCACCGGGGAGGGCCGGGTGCGCGCGCTGCGCTTCGAGCGGACCGCCCCCGACGGCCGGGGCGGGGTCACGGGGACGGGCACCTACGAGGACGTCCCGGCCGACCTGGTGCTGCGCTCGGTGGGGTACCTGGGGGTGCCGCTGCCCGGCCTGCCGTTCGACGCGGCGAAGGGGACCGTGCCGCACGCGGCGGGCCGGGTGCTCCGCGCGGGCCGGGCTCCGGTCGGCGAGTACGTGGCGGGCTGGATCAAGCGCGGGCCGACCGGGGTGATCGGCACGAACCGGCCGTGCGCGAAGGAGACGGTGTCCTCGCTGCTCCAGGACGCGGGGGCGCTGGCACGCCGCGAACTCACGCGGGACCCGCTGGACGCGCTGCGGGCGGCGGGGCTGCGCCCCGTGGAGTGGCCGGGCTGGCTGGCCATCGAGTCGGCCGAGGCGGAACTCGGACTCTCCCTGGGCCGCCGCTCGGTGAAGATCCCCGACTGGGCCGGCCTGCGGGGCGCGGCCGGCCTCGCATAGGGTCGCCGAATCCCTTACCAGTCAGGGGAGTTGGCGACGGGGCGGACGGTACGACGGGGTGCGTACGCGGCACTGACGGCGGCGGCGGGAGCGGCGCTGCTCGCGGGCTGCACGGAGGAACCGGAAGGGCCCGCCGGGTCGCGGCGTCCGCCCCTAGTGCCGTGGCCGGGAAGGTGTGCCGGGTCGCGGCGTCTGGTGCGGTGCGTCTCAAGGCGGAGGGCCGCGGCTCGTACTGGACGTACCTCCGTGGTCCGACAACGCGGAGAGGTGCCGTGCCGGGCGTCGCGACCCGGTGGACCTTTCCGGTCACGGCACTAGGGCCTGTCGTCAAACTCCCGTCGTCGCCCGGAGGGCGGCCCTGCGGCGTCTGGTGCGTGCTCTCGGTGCGCCGGGCGGAAGCCCGCGTACTGGACGTACTTGGCTTTCGCCCGGTGCGGCGAGAGCGCGTGCCAGGCGTCGCGGGGCAGACAGGAGTTTGACGACAGGCACTAGGTCGCGAGCCCTCCGAGCCGGGAGGCCTCGGCGGCCGCCGCGGCGAGGACGCTGTCCAGGAGGCCGGGGAAGAGGGTCTGGAGTTCCTCGCGGCGCAGGCCGTTCATCTTGGCCGTGCCGCGGTAGGTCTGGCGTACGACGCCGCTCTCGCGCAGGACGCGGAAGTGGTGGGTCGTCGTCGACTTGGTGACCGGCAGGTCGAAGTACGAGCAGGCCAGTTCGGCGTCCGTGGCGGCGAGGTCGCGGACGATGGACAGCCGGACCGGGTCGGACAGCGCGTGCAGCACGCTCTCCAGCCTGATCCCGGCCGCCTCGGGGTGGGCGAGGACACGGGCCGCGTCACGTTCCGTCATGTCCTGCTCCACTCGTTCGTCTTGCCGTGCCCGTGTCCCTATCGTACGAGAACCGTCGTAGGACCGTCGCCGGTCACCAGGCGCGGTGGTACTGGTCCGGGGTACGGATCTCCGCACCGAGTTCGGCGGCCGCGCGGCGGGCCCAGAACGGGTCGCGCAGCAGTTCCCGGCCGAGCAGGACCGCGTCCGCCTCACCGTTGGCGAGGATCTTCTCGGCCTGCTCCGGTTCGGTGATCAGGCCGACGGCGGCGACGGGCAGGCTCGTCTCCGCCTTGACCCTGGCGGCGAAGGGCACCTGGTAGCCGGGGCCGAGCGGGATCGTGACGCCGGGGGCGAGGCCGCCGGTGGACACGTCGAGCAGGTCGACCCCGCGGCTTTGGAGGAGTCCGGCCAGCTCGACCGTGTCATCGGCGGTCCAGCCGTCCTGTTCCAGCCAGTCGGTGGCGGAGATGCGGAAGAACAGCGGGAGGTCCTCGGGCCACTCGGCGCGCACGGCCTCGACGACCTCCAGGGCGAAGCGGGTCCGGTTCTCGAAGGAGCCGCCGTAGGCGTCGGTGCGCCGGTTGCTGTGCGGGGAGAGGAACTCCCCGATGAGGTAGCCGTGGGCGCCGTGGATCTCCACGACCTCGTAGCCCGCGGCGAGGGCGCGCCGGGTGGCGGCCGCGAACTCGCCGGTGATCGTACGGATCTCCTCGACGGTGAGCGCGTGCGGCACGGGGTGGCCCTCGGCGAACGGTACGGCGCTCGGCGCACCGGGCTGCCAGCCGTGCGCCTCGGCGCCCACGGGGCGGCCGCCCTTCCAGGGGCGGTCGGTGGAGGCCTTGCGGCCCGCGTGGGCGATCTGGATTCCGGGGACGGTGCCCTGGGCCTTCAGGAAGGCGGTGATGCGGCGGAGCGCCTCGACCTGGGTGTCGTTCCAGATGCCGAGGTCGTAGGGGCTGATCCGGCCCTCGGGGGAGACGGCGGTCGCCTCCTGGACGATCAGGCCCGTACCGCCGGTGGCCCGGGCCGCGTAGTGCGCGAAGTGCCACTCCGTGGCCACGCCGGCCGCCGGACCGGCGGGCTCGGCGCTGTACTGGCACATCGCGGCCATCCACACGCGGTTCGGGACCGTCACCGAACGGAGGGTGTAGGGCCGGAAAAGGGCGGCAAAGGCAGCGGGGGCAGCGCTCATGGGGCTCTCCAGACGTCACCGGACGCGCACCGGGGATCGGCGGCTAAGTACGAGAACTACCGTACTACGAAATCTCTCGTAGTACGAGGGATCCCGTACAAGCGGCCGGCCCCGGCCGCGCGTGCCGCACGGCCGGTGTCGGCGGTCGGGTGCACACTGGCCGAAAAGCTGCCGTGAAGGACCAGGACGTCCGGAGGTGTCGGCGATGACCGACGTACTGCTGCTCGCGGGGACCCGCAAGGGGCTCTTCATCGGACGGCGCGAGGGCGCCGGCCCCTGGGAGTTCGACGGGCCCCATTTCAACGCCCAGGCCGTGTCGGCGGTCGCGATCGACCGGCGGGGGCCCGCGCCGAGGCTCCTGGTCGGCGGCGACAGCTCGCACTGGGGACCGTCCGTCTTCAGCTCCGACGACCTCGGGGCGACCTGGCGCGAACCCACCGCCGCCGCCGTGAAGTTCCCGCAGGACACCGGGGCCTCCCTGGAGCGGGTCTGGCAGCTGCATCCGGCCGGACCGGAGGCCCCGGACGTGGTCTACGCGGGGACCGAGCCCGCCGCCCTCTTCCGCTCCACCGACCGCGGCGAGTCCTTCGAGCTGGTCCGCCCCCTGTGGGAGCACCCGACCCGGTCGGCCTGGGAGCCGGGCGGCGGCGGTGAGGGGCTGCACACCGTGATCACCGACCCCGCGGACCCCCGGGCGGTGACGGTCGCCGTCTCCACCGCCGGGGTCTTCCGCACCCGCGACGGCGGGGAGAGCTGGGAGCCGTCCAACCACGGGGTGTCGGCGGTGTTCCTCCCCGATCCGGATCCCGAATTCGGCCAGTGCGTCCACAAGATCGCCCAGGACGCCGGGAACACGGACCGGCTGTACCTCCAGAACCACTGGGGGGTCTACCGCAGCGACGACGCGGGCACGGAGTGGACCGACATCGGCGCCGGACTGCCCTCCGACTTCGGCTTCGCCGTGGCCGCGCACCCGCACCGGCCCGACACCGCCTACGTCTTCCCGCTCAACGCCGACTCCGACCGCGTCCCGGCGCAGCACCGCTGCCGGGTCTTCCGCACCCGGGACGCGGGCGCCACCTGGGAGCCGCTGTCGAAGGGCCTGCCGGCCGGGGACCACTACGGCACGGTGCTGCGCGACGCCCTGTGCACGGACGACGCCGACCCGGCGGGCGTCTACTTCGGCAACCGCAACGGAGAGCTGTACGCGAGCCACGACGACGGCGACAGCTGGCAGCTGCTCGCCGGGCACCTGCCCGACGTGCTGTGCGTCCGGGCGGCCGTACTGCCCTGAGCCGTTGAGCCACTAGAGTGATCCACTGTGGCAGCGAGACCCTTGAACGAGATCGTCGAGCCGGGCTGGGCCCGGGCTCTGGAACCGGTGGCGGCCCAGGTCGCCGCGATGGGCGACTTCCTGCGCGCCGAGATCGCGGCGGGCAGAACCTACCTCCCGTCCGGGGCGAACGTGCTGCGCGCGTTCCAGCAGCCCTTCGACGAGGTGAAGGTGCTCATCGTCGGACAGGACCCGTACCCCACCCCGGGGCACGCGATGGGCCTGTCCTTCTCGGTGGCCCCCGACGTCCAGCCGGTGCCGCCGAGTCTGGACAACATCTTCCGGGAGCTGCACACGGACCTCGGCGTGCCCCGCCCGGCCAACGGCGATCTGACGCCGTGGACCCGGCAGGGCGTGCTGCTGCTGAACCGCGCCCTGACCACCGCCCCGCGCAAGACCGGCGGGCACCGCGGCAAGGGCTGGGAGGCGGTCACCGAGCAGGCGATCCGGGCCCTCGCCGCGCGCGGAAAGCCCCTGGTGTCGGTGCTGTGGGGACGTGACGCCCGCAACCTGCGGCCGCTGCTGGGCGAGCTGCCGGCCGTGGAGTCCGTCCACCCCTCCCCCATGTCCGCCGCCAACGGCTTCTTCGGCTCCCGGCCCTTCAGCAGGACCAACGACCTGCTGGTCAGGCAGGGAGCACAGCCCGTCGACTGGCACTTGCCCACAGTCAGTTGAACCTTATATGACATTCAACGGATAAATACGGACAGATGCCGCCCGTCCAGGCCCTGCCCGAACACCCCGTTCCGATAAACCAGTAGCATGCGGCGCCATGAGCTCCCCCACTGGGCCCGCAAATGGCCTGCCCGTACGAATGCCGCGACCCCGCCAGACCGGACGGCACCGCCGGCCCGAGCCCGCGGTGGCGCCCGAGGGCGCACCCGCGCTGGTGCTCGCCGTGCCCGGTGCCCCCTCGGCCGCCTCGCGCGGTCTCGCGGAAGAGATCATCAGCATCGGCCGCTCCGAACTGCCCGGCCTGGACGCCCGGATCGGCTACCTCGAAGGCACCGACGGCGAGGACGCCGCCTCTTGCGAGTTCCCCTCGCTCGCCGGCGTGCTGACCGCCGTCGCGAACGAGCGTGCCGCGCGCGCCGAGTTCGCCCGCGCCGCCGGTCACGAGGTGCCCGCGCCGACCGGCCCGGACGCCGTGGTCGTGCCCCTGCTGGCCGGCCCCGACGGCGACCTGCTGCGCCGCGTGCGCCAGGCGCTGATGGACTCCTCGGCCGCCGCCGAGCTGGCCGACGTACTGGGCCCGCACCCGCTGCTCGCCGAGGGCCTGCACGTGCGCCTCTCCGAGGCCGGCCTCGCCCGCGCCGACCGGGCCCGGCTGTTCACCGTGGCCACCGCCGCCGACGGCATCATCCTGGCCACCACCGGCGGCGAGGAGGCCGTCCAGGCCGCCGGGATCACCGGCATGCTGCTGGCCGCCCGTCTCGCGGTGCCCGTCATGGCCGCCGCCCTGGACCAGGAGGGTTCGGTGGCCGCCGTCGCCGCCGAGCTGCGCGGTTCCGGTTCGGCGCAGCTCGCGCTGGCCCCCTACCTGATCGGCCCCGAGGCGGCCGAGGGCCTGCTCGACACGGCTTGCAAGGAGGCCGACTGCGCCACCGCCGAGGTGCTCGGCGCCTACCCGGCGCTCGGCAAGCTCGCCGTCGCCCAGTACAGCGCCGCCCTCGGGATCACCCTGGGCGCTGTCACCCAGTAGCCGCCGCGGGCGCTCTGGACGCAGTGAAGGGCCCGTCCCCGGGATCTCGGGGGCGGGCCCTTCCGCACGTCCCGGGATCCCCCGGCGCGGGCGCCGTCAGCCGAAGACCACGCAGGTCGCGGCCGGGGCGGGGACGGATCCGGACCGGTGGGGCCGTCCGGTCAGCGGGTCCACGTCGAACCAGGTGACGTCCCCGGACCGCTCGTTGGCCGCGTACAGGCGGCGGCCGGAGGGGTCCACCGCGAGGTCGCGCGGCCAGCTGCCGCCGCAGCCGACGGTGCTCGTGAGCCGCGGCTCCTCGGCGCCGCCCGCGAGCGAGAAGGTGACGAGGACGTCGGTGCCGCGCACCGAGGCCCACAGGAAGCGGCCGTCCGGTGAGGCGACGAGCGCCGAGGGGTAGGCCCGTACGGCCCCTGGGGCGCCGCTGGAGGCGACCGGAACCTCGGAGACCGGTTCCAGTTGCCCGGAGGCCGCGTTCCAGCGGCAGACGGTCAGCTGTGGCTCCAGTTCGTGCAGGACGTACGCCACCGGGTCGGCCGGGTGGAAGACGAGGTGGCGCGGTCCGGTCCCGGCGCGCAGGGCGGTCTCGGAGTGCGGCCGGAGCGCGCCGGCGGCCGGATCGAGCGCGCAGACCCGTACGGAGTCGGTCCCGAGGTCGACGCTGAGCACCCAGCGGCCGGCCGGGTCGGGCAGCACCTGGTGCGCGTGCGGGGCCTCCTGGCGGTCGGCGTCGACGCCCGAGCCCCGGTGCGCGAGGACCGAGGCCGGTCCGGACGGGCTGCCGTCGGCGGCCAGGGGCAGGCTGCTGACGCTGCCGGAGGTGTAGTTGGCGGTGAGCAGCCGGCCGCCGGCCAGGCTGAGGTGGGTGGGGCCGGATCCACCGACGCGGACCGGGGGGCCGGCCGGGGCCAGCCCTTCGGCGGTGGGCCGGAAGGCCGCCACCGCGCCCTGTTCGGCCTCGCTCACCGCGTAGAGCAGGCCGGTGGTCCGGGAGAAGGCCAGGTACGAGGGGTCCGCGAGGGACCCGGTGGCCGCGAGCGGGGTCAGCGCCCCGGTGGCCGGATCCACGGCCGCGGCGGTGATGCCGCGGCCGCCCCCCGAGGTGAACGAGCCGATGTAGGCCCGGTGCCCGCCGCTGTGGTCCGTACTGTCCGCGCCGCTCACTGGTGCCCTCTCCGCCGCTCCGGATCCGTTCGGAGCCGACGGTAACAGAAGGTCTAGACCAAGTCCCGCCCCTTGGCGCGTTCCTGTGCGCCGGAGTGGTGGACGTACGCCGTGGTGCTCGGCCGGTCCTCGAAGGTCCGGTGGAACACGGGGGTGGCGGAGCCGGAGATCGGCGGGACGATCCAGGACCAGTCCGCCCCGACGTCACGGCCCTTGCGCTCCTCCCGCTCCAGGTGGGAGAGGAACCGCCGGGACTCGCTGTGGTGGTCGGCGATGGTGACCCCGGCCCGGTCGAAGGAGTCCAGCACCGCCCGGTTCAGTTCCACCAGCGCCCGGTCCTTCCAGAGGGAGCGGTCGCTGGAGGTGTCCAGACCGAGCCTGCGGGCCACGGCCGGGAGGAGGTTGTAGCGGTCGGTGTCGGCGAGGTTGCGGGCGCCGATCTCGGTGCCCATGTACCAGCCGTTGAACGGGGCGGCCGGGTAGTGGACGCCGCCGATCTCCAGGCACATGTTGGAGATGGCCGGTACGGCGTGCCAGCGCAGTCCCCAGTCGCTCCAGTCGTCCCGCTCGTCGGGGTGCCGGATGGGCACCTCCAGTACGGCGTCCGCGGGGGTGTCGAACCAGCGGGGTTTGTCGTCGACGCCCTGGACCACGAGCGGGAGCAGGTCGAAGGGGGTGCCCGGGCCGCCGGCCCAGCCGAGCCTCAACAGGGCTTCCGTGAGCGGGGCGTTGCGGGCGTCGCCCACGGTGACGGAGGGGTGGTCGCCGTACCCGGCGTACCGCACCAGCTGCTCGCTCCAGATCAGCGGGCCGGGACGGCCGGGGGCGTCGGGGGCGAAGACGGTGAGGGTGGGCCTGACCCGGCCCCGGTTGGTCGCCTCGCGCAGGTGCTCGAAGCACTCCTCGGCTATCTCCTTGGAGTCCGTCAGCCCGCGCCGGTCGCGCACCCGCAGGGAGTTCCAGTAGAGCCTGCCTATGCACCGGTTGCTGTTGCGCCAGGCCACGCGGGCCCCGTGGACCAGCTCCTGCGGGGTGTGCCGGTAGGTGCCGGTCTCCGCGAGCTCGGCCCGTACGGCGGCGAGCCGGACCCGCGGATCACCGGCCTCGGGGTTCTCCCGGTGGAAGAGCCGGATGAACTCCTCGGCTTCCTCCCACACCTGAGCGGCGCTCGACTGCTGTTGCAGTATTTCCATTGCGGGCGGTTACCCCCTGTCCGACCAGATCCACCCTGTACGTGCCGGATGAATGTGCAATCAACAATCACCGTTTGTACATGCCGCAGGTCAGCACCGTGCCCCGGGAACACCCGGAACACTCCTCCGAGTGATCTTCGCGCATCGGCCTGCGGAGGTGGGTGCTACCGGCGTACCATCCGCCGCAGTCCGGGAGTTGAGGCCTCCCGGGGTGCGTCAGCCGCAGGGGCGGCTCATGAACAGCGCCCGCTCACCGGCGGCCGGAGTGCCGTCGTAGAGCGCCGTGTCCAGACCGCAGAGGCTGAACCCCATGCGCCGGTAGGCGTGCACGGCCGGAGCGTTGACGGAACTGACCTCCAGCCACAGGTGCGCGGCGCCGCGGGCGCGGGCGAAGGCGGCCGCGTGCTCCATCAGCGTCCGGCCGATGCCGCGGCCCCGGTGGCCGGGCGCGACCTCGATGTCCTCGACGGTGAGCCGCCGGTTCCACGCCGCGTACGTGACGGCGGCGAAACCGCACAGGACCCCGCCGTCCACGGCGACGAAGGTGCGGGCGTCCTCCGAGCCGCCCTCCGCCTCGCCGGGGCCGTCCTCGTCCGGCGGGAACACCTTGTGCAGCGGCGGGTCCACCGGGATCTCCGCGAGGGCGAACCCGGTCTCGGAGACGGTCACGTCGAAGACGGTGGCCGTGTGGAAGGAGCCGTCGAGGGCCTCGATGGCCGCCCGGTCGGCGGGCCGGGCGGTGCGGTACTCGACGGAAGGGGTGCCGGTGCTCGTCATGCCCCCGACCGTAACGCCGGGGTGGGGCCGCCGGAGGGCGGATGCCCGGTGTCCGGCCGGTTCCGGCCCGGTTTGAGGATCGGTTTCAGGCCCGGGTTCAGGCCCGGGTTCAGGCCCGGGTTCAGGCCGGAGCGCTGCCGTCGGCTGCCCGGGAGGCCTGGCGGTGCAGGGCCCGCGTGAGCGCGCCGCCGCCGACGATCAGGGCCACGCCCAGCCACCACAGGTCCCCGTCGAAGACCAGCACCGCGATGCCGGCCGGTACGAGCACTCCGGCGACCGGAGTCAGCAGGGCGGCCGGGGACAGCGGGCCGCCCTCGTGGCCCTGCGCCCGGGCGCGCACCACCTCCGGGTACCAGACCGTGAAGCGCACCGCCGCGACGATGGCGGCGATCTGGATGATCCAGCCCGTCCAGAGGTTGTTCGGATTGTGCAGCACCAGGTCGCCGTAGGCGCCGGCGAGGGCGGAGACCAGGAAGGCCAGCCCCCACACTCCGGTGATCACGTAGTTGGCGCGCAGGAACTCCGGGGAGTTCCAGTGCGCCCGGTCGACCTGTTCGCGTGCGTACTGGAGGGTGAACGGCGTCCGCAGCGCCATCGAGCCGAAGGCGATCACGACGAGCGCGATGTTGGACAGCTCTCCGGCGTACGTCTCCAGCCAGCGCAGGGTGCCGCTGTCCGCCAGCAGTCCCACCAGCGAGAGGGCCGCGAAGAAGATCAGGTCGGCGAGTTCCAGGAGTTTCCACGAGGTGCCGGGACGGGCGATCCGGCCGCCCACGACGAGCACGAGGGACACGCCGAGGGCGAGCGCCACCGCGACCTCGAACCGGCCGGGGCCCACCAGCAGGGAGAAGACGATCCACGGGGCCATGCCGACGACCGGGTTGTCCAGGAATCCGGCGAACGCGCCCCGCGCCGTGGACGCGCCCTGTCCCGCGGCCGCAGACCGGCCCTCTTCCTCGGCCACTGCCGGGCCCCCTTCCGCGTCGAGGCGTCCTCCTCCCAGCCTGACTCCGGCGCGCCGGGTCCGCGAGACGGGCGGGCCCGTCGGAGCGGGGCCCGCCGTGATCTTGGCGTGCGAGACTTCTGCGGTACCTGGGGAGGGAATGGCACGTGAGGGTGAGGGTGGCGGCGGTCGCCGCGGTGCTGGCGGTGACGCTGAGCGGGTGCGTGACCCTGGGCCGGCCGGAGGCGCCGTACGGGGGACCGCCGGTCCCCGTGGAGACGGTGGTGGGCGACATGACCTCCGCCTTCGCCGAGGCGGGCGTGGCGCTGACGCGGATGCCGCAGGAGTACCTCTCCATCGAGTGCCACGAGTACCTGTACGCCGAGCACGACGCGGCCACGGCCGACGCCGTGCTGAAGGACGCCTTCAAGAGGGCGGAGGGCCGCGGCTGGAAGGTCCTGCCCCCGTACGCGGAGGGCGGTCACAGCCTCCGCAAGGCGAACTGGACCGCGCACGCGCGGCCCCTCATCCGGACCGCCGGCGAACCCACGACGGCGGTCAGCTTCATCCTCCAGTGCGACGGGGGCATGTCGAAGAAGCAGCCGGGCTCCGCGTCGACCGCCCCGGCACCGTCCTCCCCCGCCCCCTGAGGGACGGCCTACGCGGTGACGACGAGCGGGGCCCGCGGGTCCGTGCGCAGCGGGGTGGCCAGGGCCGTCAGGGCCAGTTCCAGCCCGTGCAGGTGGGCCAGGGCCGGTTCGGCGGCTGCGGGCCGGGGCAGCTCGGCCGGGGCGGCGGGCCGGCCCGGGCCGGCCGGGGCGGTGAGCGCCTCCACGGCCGCCTCCACCCGCCAGCAGGCGGCGGCCAGCCGGGCGTCGTGCGAGGCCTGCGGGTCGGCGGCGACCGCCACGAGGCCGCGCACCTCGCGGGCGCAGTCGTCGAGCAGCGCGAGGACCTGGCGGGCGCGGGCCTTGCGGGCGCGCAGCGGGCTCAGCGGGTGGACGAGGGGCGCGAGGGCCATCCGGACGCGGGCGAGCAGCAGTTCCAGTTCGGCGGCGTGCGGGCCGGGGTCGGCGGCCGGGTCGCCGGCGAGTCGGTCCAGGGTGGCCGCGGTGGAGGCCCGTACGCAGTGCAGGGCGCGCTGGATCCAGGCGTCGTTGGCGGCGTGGGTGGTCACCGGCAGCACCAGGACGACGGCGAGGGCCGCGCCGAGGGCGCCGACGGCGGTCTCCTCGAAGCGCAGGAGCAGCAGACCGGGGTGCAGCACGCCGAGCAGGCCGTAGAGGAGTCCGGCCATGACGGTGACGAAGAACATCATCCAGGAGTACGAGGGGGCCGCCGTGTAGAAGATGCCGAAGACGCAGACGGCGACGAGGGCGGCGGTGGGCGTGGGCGCGCCGTGCAGCGGTACGGCGATCAGCAGTCCGGCGGCGATGCCGATGACGGTGCCGAGCACCCGGCGGAAGCCGCGGACCAGGGTCTCCCCGCGCGAGGCGGTGTTGACGAAGATCCACCAGGCGGTGCCGACGGCCCAGTACCAGCGGTCCTCGGACAGCAGCTGGCCGATGGCGAGGGCGAACCCGCAGGCGACGGTGGCCTGGAAGGCCTGCCGGGTGGTGGGCCTGGCCAGTCCGGTGCCCGGGAGGCCGGGCGGGGCGGCGGCGGGCGGGGTGCGGCGTTCGATGGGCCACAGCAGGAACCGCGCGGCGCCGGCGGAGAGCAGGGCGAGCGTGACGGCGGCGAACAGTTCGGGCAGTTGCGCGGGGACGGCGTGCAGGAACTGGGTGACGAAGAACATCATGAAGCCGAAGATGCCGAGGGCGTGGCCGCGCGGCCCCCAGCGGCGGGCGTAGACCCCGGCGAAGACGACGGCCAGGAAGGCGGCGTCGCGGGCGGGCGGCGTCCCGTGGAGGGTGGTGGCCAGCGCCAGGACGGGGAAGCCGGCCACGGGCAGCAGGGCGGTGGTGACGCGCTGGGCGGGCACGGTCGCGTCGAGGACGGTGAACAGGGCCAGCAGGGCCGCGAGCCCGCCGGTGATGGAGGCGGTCAGGGAGAGTCCCGCCAGTTCGGCGACGGCGACGGCGAGCCCCACGCCGATGACCGCGCGCAGCGAGTTCCTGAGTCTCATACGCCCCGGATCCGGAGCCACGAACATCCTCTTCACGGCGGTGTGCCGCCCCCCTTGCGATGGAGCACGCCGGGCCGCCCGCTGCCCGGGGGTGGTGGGCTGCGTGGAGGCACGGCGAAGGCGCCACGGTCCGGACCGGCCTCGTTGCCGTCCGGCGCTGCGTGGCGCCGTAAGTACTTGGATACGCCACAGATAACCACCTGGAGGTGCAATGGCTCAAGTGAGGCCTCGAACGGTGGGCCAACGGCCCAGTCAGAGCCGGTGATCTTCGGCCGGGTGAGGGCCAACGGACCTCTTCCCGCCCGGTCGCCCGTCCGGTGGCCGGACCGCCCCGGGCCGCGAATCATGGAAGCGTGAACGGCTACGCGACGGACGTCCTGATCGTGGGCGCGGGCCCGGTGGGGCTGACGGCCGCCGTCGAACTGCGCCGGCGCGGGGTGGCCTGCCGGATCGTGGACCGGTTGCCGGCCCGGCTGCCGTACGCGAAGGCGGTCGGGATCCAGCCGCGCACCCTGGAGGTCTGGGACCGGATGGGGCTGGTGCGGGCCGCGCTCGACGTGGCCGTCCCCCTGCGCGGGCAGCTGGTCTACGTCAACGGCGAGGAGCGGGGCCGGCTGGAGCTGTCGCTGCCGCCCGAGGTGCCCTACGGGTTCGCCTCGCTGCCGCAGTACGAGACCGAGCGGCTCCTGGAGGAGCACCTGGCGCGGTTCGGGACCCGGATCGAGCGCGGTACCGAGCTGGTGTCGTTCGACCGGGACGCCGACGGGGTCACGGGCCGGCTGACCGGCCCGGACGGCGAGGAGGAGCTGCGCACCCGGTTCCTGGTGGGCTGCGACGGGGCGCACAGCGCGGTCCGTAAGGGGCTCGGGCTCGCCTTCGAGGGCGGGGCCTTCCCGGAGGAGTACATGCTGGCCGACGTGCGGATCGGCTGGGACCTGCCGTACGGGTACGCGGTGCGGTCCATGCACCGGGACGCGGAGGGCCGGGTCGACGGCACCCTGGTGTGCATCCCGCTGCCCGGACCGGGCCGGTACCGCGTGTCGATGAACGTGCCGCCCGGACTGGCCGCGGCCGCGCCGCGGGACGGGGAGGGGGACGGGGACGGGGTGGCGCACGGGTTGCAGGCCGGGCGGGGCCCGGAGCTCACGCAGGTCCAGGGGGTCCTGGACCGGCTGTCCCCGCAGCCGGTGACCGCCACGGACATGCGCTGGTCGTCGGTCTTCCGGATCAGCCACCGGATCGTGGACCGGTACGGCGACGGGCGGGTCTTCGTCGCCGGGGACGCGGCGCACATCCACCCGCCGACCGGCGCGCAGGGCATGAACACCGGCATCCAGGACGCCTGGAACCTGGCGTGGAAGCTCGCCGTGGCCGTCGGGGGGCGGGCGCAGCCGGGGCTCGCCGCCAGCTACGACGCCGAGCGGCGGCCCGTCGGCGAGGAGGTCGTCGGGCGCACCGTGCGTCACGCCGCCGAGGGCGTCCAGGCCGACCCGGAGGATCCGGCGACGCTGATGATGCGGGAGGCGCAGCTGCTCGTCGGCTACCGCGACAGTCCGATCGTCAGGACGTCCCCGCCGGACGGCGCCGGGCCGCGGCCCGGTGACCGGGCCCCCGACTGCGGCGGGCTGCTCGGGGACGTCCCGTCCTATCCCCTGCGGCTGTACGACCTGCTGCGGGAGCGCGAGCACGTGCTCCTGCTGTACGCCGACGGCGCGCAGGACCCGTGCGTCCCCGCGCTCGCCGAGCTGATCGGCGGGCTGCCCGGGGGACGGCTTGCGGCGTACGCGGTCCTCACCGAGGGCGGGACCGCGCCCGCCGGGGCCGCCGCCCTGCCGGTGTACCGCGACGGGCGGGGCGAGTTCCGCCGGCTCTACGGGGCCGCGGCGCCGACGGCGTTCGTGGTGCGGCCCGACGGCCATGTCGGGGCGCGGATCAGCCCGCCGACGGCCGAGGGGGTGGCCGCGTACCTCGCGGGGATCTTCCGGGACTGAGGTACCGCCGGGGGCGGGCCCGCAGGCGTACTGCACAATCGGGCCAGCACACGATCACGGGGGGCGGCAGCGGCATGCGCGGAACTTGGAACGGCCGGAGAGTACGGAGCGTACGGACGGCGGCGGCCTGCGCGGCCGGGGCGGCGCTGCTGGCGGCGACGGCCGCGTGCGGGGGCGGCGGCCCGGCGGCAGCGGGGAAGGCCGCGTCCGGGGCGCCCTCGCCGACGGGGAGCACGAGCCCGAACCCGAGCGCCACCCCCGCCGGAACGCCCGCGGGAACGCCCGCCGGAACGCCCGCGGGAACGCCCGGGCCGGACGCCGGGCGGCTGAAGGCCCTCGTCCTCGCGGCCGGGGAGAAGGCGGGCCCGTACGAGGTGGGCGAGCCGGTGCTCGACGAGCCGTTCAGCGAGATGTACGAGGCCGACCCGGCGGTGTGCGGACCGCTGACCACCCTCGGCGGGGCGGGCCACACGGCCCAGGCCTTCGCGGTGGTGCGCGTACCCGGCAAACCCCTCGAAGTCGGCACCGAGGTCCTGCTGCGCTCCTACCGGGACGCCGCCGCGGCCGGATCGGCGATGAGGTCCCTCGCCGAGGCGGGCGAGCGGTGCGGGGGCGGCTACACGGAGGAACGCGCGGTGACCGACGCGAAGGTCCTGCGCGTGGAGCCGGTCGAGGCTCCCGCGCTCGGTGACGAGGCGCGGTCCTACCGGATCGTGACGCAGGACGTGAAGGAGAAGGACGTCTCCCTGTACCAGTACCTCACCCTGGTGCGCTCCGGTCCGGTGACGCTGTCCTTCTCCTCGGACATCATCGACACGAAGGACTTCGGCGGGGTGCCGCGGGAGATCGTCACAGCACAGTGGGAGAAGTTCTCCCGGGGCCCGCGCTAGGCGGCCCGGGCGGGCGCGGGTTGCGGCGCACGACGACGGCCATCGCGGCGGCGCCCAGCACCGCGAGGAGGGCGGCCGCGCGCAGGATCGATTCGATGGCGGGGCCGTCGGAGGCGGCGCGGGCGGCGGAGCCGCTGAGGGCCTCCAACACCGTGGAGGCCACGGCGACCGCGACGGCCCCGAGCAGGACCAGGGAGGTCAGGACGAGGCCGGACGCCGCCGCGAGCCGGCCGGCCTCGACGTAGGACTGGGTGGCCACGTTCGTCAGGGCCCAGCTGAGGCCCACACCGATGCCGACGACGGCGAAGACCGCGGTGTAGACGGCGAGCGAGGTGACCTGGGTCAGCGCGAACAGGCTGATCCCGCTGAGCAGCATTCCGGCGGCCATGAGGGTCTCGGCGCGCACCCGCAGGGCCAGGTGGCCCGACCAGTAGCTGGCGGCGCCGACGCCGACGGACAGGGCCAGGAAGATCAGCCCGGAGTCGAGCGGGGAGAGCCCGCGGGCCTGCTGGAGGTAGAGCGCGGAGAAGACGGCGACCAGGCAGTAGACGATGTTGGACAGGGATCCGGCGAGCGTGACGGCGACGAACGGCCCGTTGCGCAGCAGGGCCAGGTCCAGCAGGGGTTCGCGGGAGCGGCGTTCGACGGCGACGAAGGCGGCCAGCAGCGCGGCCCCGGCGGCGAGGCAGCCGAGGGTCTGGGGGGACGCCCAGCCCCAGTGCCCGCCCTGGTCGACGCCGATCATGAGCGCGCTGAGTCCGCCCGCGAGGGTCAGTACGCCCGGGACGTCCAACCCGTGGCGGGACCCCTCGTCCCGCGTCTCGGGGACGTGGCGCAGCAGGAGCAGGGCGGCGGCCAGGCAGAACGGCACGTTCAGCAGGAACACCGCGCGCCAGCTGACGTGTTCGGCGAAGGCCCCGCCGATGAAGGGGCCGAGGGCCGTGCCGACGGCGCTGAAGGCCAGGACGGTGCCGACGGCGCGGCCTTGGCGGTCGTCGCGGAAGTAGGCGGTGACCACCGCGACGGAGACGGGCAGGACGAGCGCGGCGGTGCAGCCCTGGACCGCTCGGCCGGCGGTGAGCCAGGCGGTGTTCTGGGCGGCGGCGCACACGACGGAGACGACGCCGAATCCGATGAGGCCCGCGACGAGGACGCGTCTGCGGCCCAGCAGGTCGGCGGCCCGCCCGCCGGTGATCATCAGGGCGCCCAGGGTGAGCATGTAGCCGCTGACCAGCCACTGGAGGTCGGTGGTCGGGGTGTGGAAGTCCCGGCCGATGGCGGGGAGCATGAGGTTCAGGGCGAACCAGTCCATCTGCACCAGGAGCATGGAGATGGCGGCCGCCGCGATCACCGCGCGGTCCCGGGGCGAGAAGAGGCCGCGCCCCGGACGGGCTGCGGCGCGGGTGCTCATCAGGGGCCGTTCCCCGTGGGGACGCACAGCACCGGGACCGGCGAGAGGTGCAGGAGCTTGTGCGGGGTGGAGCCGAGGAGGGCGCCGCGCATCGGGCTGTCGCCCCAGCTGCCGACGATGATGACCCGCGCCCGGTGGCGTTCGGCGGCGGCGAGCAGGGCCTGGGCCGGTCTGTCGTCGACGATCTCCACGGTCGAGGGGACGCCCGCCTCGTCCGCGGCCGTGACGGCCCGGGCCAGCGCGCTGCGGCCGGCCTGCCGCACGGCCTCCCGGTGGGCGCGGTACTCCTCTCCCGTGGCGCCGGGGGCGTTCGCGCCGTAGACGAGGACCAGGGGCTCGCCGAAGGCGGTGGCGACCTCCAGGGCCACTTCCAGGGCGCGCTCCGCACCGGGCGACTCGTCGTATCCGAGGACCACGGACATCGGGGGACCCTCCTGCTTCGGTGCGTGGCTACTTCCGGGCGTGGACGAGTTCGGGGTCGGCCACCCCGCGCCGTTCCTGCCAGAACGTGCCGTCGCGCAGCCGCCAGAAGCACATGACGAGGACGCCGACGACGGCGATGGCGATCCCGATGACCAGGGGTGGGCCGAGACCGAACCAGGACACGCCGCCGGCGGAGTTCTCCGGGTCCGACATGTCCCCGATGGACTCCACCAGCAGCCAGGTGAGCAGTCCGGCGCCGACGACGGGGCCCAGACCGATGAGCACGAAGTTGTGCAGGTTCTCCAGCAGGTGCCGGCGGTAGTAGATGGCGCAGGCCAGGCCGGTGAGCGCGTAGTAGAAGGCGATGAGCAGGGAGAGCGCGGTCAGGGAGTCGAGGAGCGCGTTCTCGCTGATCCGGTTGACGACGAGGTACCAGCCGATGGCGATGCCCGCCACCCACCAGGTGCTCACGTCCGGGGTGCGGAAGCGGTGGTGGATGTGCGAGAGGCGCGGCGGCAGGGCGTGCCGGCGGGCCATGGACAGCGCGGTGCGGGAGGCGGGGATGATCGTGGTCTGGGTCGAGGCGAGCGCGGAGGTGCAGACGGCGAGGAGCACCAGCCAGTCCCAGCCGCCCAGCACCTCGTGGGCGAGGACGGCGAAGACGGCCTCCTCCTCCGTCGCGTTCTCCGCGAGGAACCGCGTGCCCGCGTAGGCGACGACGGCGAAGCCGACGGACAGGTAGGTGACCAGGAGCACCACGGTCGACCAGATGCCGGCCTTGCCGGGGGCGGTCGCGGAGTCCTCGACCTCCTCCGTCAGGTTGACGGCGGATTCCCAGCCCCAGTAGATGAAGACGCCGAGCAGCAGTCCGCCGGTCAGGGCGGCGCCGCCGGCTCCGAAGGGGTTGAGCCAGGCGAGGGAGGGCCGCATGCCGTCGAGGCTGCTGGTCCCGGCGTAGACGCGGTAGAGGGCGACGACGGCGAAGACGAGGAGGAAGAAGACCTGGGCGAGGATCAGGACGTTCTGGAGCTTGGCGGACATCTCGGTGCCGATGACGCAGATGGCGGTCATCACCAGGATCACCAGGACGGCGAGGGACTGGCGGACGAGCTCGTTCGCCGCCCAGCCGTCGAGGCCGGCGGCGAGCAGGCCGAAGTGGACGGCCACGTCGGCGAGGGAGCCGATGACGAGGACGCCGGTCATGGCGATGGCCCAGCCGCCGAGCCAGCCGGCCCAGGGGCCCATGGCCCGGGTCACCCAGGAGAAGGTGGTCCCGCAGTCCTGGTCGACCTTGTTGAGGTAGTAGAAGGCGGCGGCGATCAGCAGCATCGGGACGAACGACGCCAGCATCACGCCGGGCGCGTAGATCCCGGCCAGCGCCACGATCGGGCCGATGACGGCGGCCAGCGAGTAGGCGGGCGAGGTGGAGTTCAGGCCGATGACGAGCGCGTCGAGGAACCCGATCGCATTGGCCTTGAGTGTGTCTTCCTCGGGTACGGCGTCCC
This sequence comes from Streptomyces sp. NPDC044704, assembly GCF_056433525.1. Taxonomy (NCBI): domain Bacteria; kingdom Bacillati; phylum Actinomycetota; class Actinomycetes; order Kitasatosporales; family Streptomycetaceae; genus Streptomyces; species Streptomyces sp. NPDC044704. The sequence continues at coordinate 214,543 of NZ_JBWKGY010000002.1, read as the reverse complement.
GGATCGCCCCGCCGCCCGGCCCGCCGCCGTCACCGTCGCCCATACACGCATGGTCACGCACGCGGCCCCGCCGCGCGAGGCGGGGCGGGGCCGGGCGGGCTACTCGGTGCCGGGGGTCTTGCGGGTGGTGACGTTCATCCGGTTCCAGACGTTCACGGTGAAGATCAGCGCGATCAGCTGGGCCAGCCGCTCCTCGCCGAAGTGGCGGGCGGCCTCGTCGTAGACGGCGTCGGAGACGCCCCCGGGCAGCAGGGTGACCTCCTCGGTCAGGGCGAGGGCCGCGCGCTCGGCGACGGTGAACAGGCTCGACTCCCGCCAGGCGCTGAGCTGGTAGATCCGCTCCTCGGACTCGCCGCCCTTGCGGGCGTCGGTGGCGTGGTAGTCGATGCAGTAGGCGCAGCGGTTGATCTGGGAGGCGCGGATCTGGACGAGCTCCAGCAGGACCGGGTCCAGCCCGCGCCGGGCGGCGCCGTCGAGGGCCAGGACGGCCTTGAAGACCTTGGGGGCGACGGCGGAGAAGTTCATGCGCTCGGGAACCTGAAAAGTGGTCATGTGAAGAACCTAGAAGGGGAATCGGCCCGCAGGAGGGTTCATTTCCCTGCGGGGATCCCGGGTCAATTCCGTGGCGGAGCCGGGTTTCAGGGGCGGGTGTTCCAGCCCGCGATGACCGGCAGTCCGTGTTCCGTCGACAGGGTGCTGACCGTGCCGGTGCGCAGCAGGAAGAGGCGGCCCTCCGTGGGGGGCAGGCCGAGGTAGCGGGCGGTCAGGACGCGCAGGAAGTGTCCGTGGGCGACCAGGACGACGTCGCCCCGGTTCTCGTTCAGGGCCTTGGCGGCCCGGGCCAGGACCCGGTCCGCGCGGACGCCGACCTGGGCCGCGTCCTCGCCCGGATGGTGGACGTCGCCCGCCGGAACCCCGTCGGTCCACAGCGACCAGTCGGGCCGGGTCCGCCGGATCTCGGCGGTGGTGATGCCCTCGTAGCCGCCGTAGTCCCATTCGTGGAGGTCCGGCTCGGGGACGCCGTCGCTCAGCCCGGCGAGCTGCGCGGTGGCCACGGCCCGGCTCAGCGGGCTGGTCAGGACGAGGGCCGGCTGCCGGCCGAGGAAGAAGGGGGCCAGGGAGATGGCCTCCTCGACCCCGCGGGCCGTCAGCGGCACGTCCGTCAGTCCGGCGTGCCGTCCGTCGGCGCTCCAGGCCGTCTCCCCGTGTCTCACCAGCAGCAGATCACTCATGTGCCGGACCTTACGGCCGCATGTCGGTGCCGGTCGCCCCGGGGTCGGCGTGTCACGCTCGGACGTCATGAACATGGGTGCGCGACCGGTCCGGCCCGCGCCGCTGACCGTGATGCTGGTGGTCCTGACCTGGGTGACGGGGCTGGTCGAGGCGGTCAGTCTGCTGGCCCTGGGTCCGGTGTTCACGGCGATGCAGACCGGCAACGTGCTGTTCCTCGCCTTCGGGCTGGCGCACGAGGGGAACCTGCCCGCGCTGGCCCCGGCGCTCTCGCTGGTCTCCTTCGCCGCGGGCACGGTGGCCGGGGCCCGGCTGGAGGCGGCGATGGAGGTCCGGGGGCAGCACTGGTTCGTGACCGGGCTGGCCGTCGAGGGGACGCTGATCCTGGGCGCCGCGTGCATCGGATGGGGCCTGGAACCGCGGTACGGGGATCCCGCCGCCCGGCACCTGCTCGCGACCTGCGTCCTGGCGGTGGCGATGGGGCTGCGCACGGTCACGAGCATGCGGGTCAACGTGCCGGGCGTGCCGACGACCCTGGTCACCCGGTCGATGGCCGCCTTCCTCGGCGGCTCCGCCCTCGGCCACGACATGGCCCTCGGGTACGGCACGGGCTCGTGGGGGCGGCGGGCCTGGGCGGTGACGGCGATGTTCACCGGCGGGCTGACGGGTGCCCTGCTCCTGCGGGCGGGCTGGACGGTGAACTGGCTGCTCCTGCCGGCGGCCGCGGTGGTCTTCGCCGTGGCGCTGGTGTACCTGGCGCGGCCCTCGCTGCACACCGGCGGGCGCTGAGTCCCCCCGCCGGCCCTCCCTTGCGGGAGGCCCTCGGGAATTCGATGCGGAAACGCTGCAAGTTGGCCCGGGGGGCCGCGCCGGAGACGCTCGGGCCATGGACGACCACGACCCGAAGGAACCCGGGAGGCGGGACGCCCCCCGGACCGCCCCCCGGACCGCCCGCCGCGCCGGCGCGGTTGCCACCGCCGACGCGGGTGACACCGGCGCCCGCGGCCCCGGCGCCCCGGTCAGGCCGGCCGACGGGTCGCCGCCCGGTCTCGCGGCGGGGTTCGTGTCCGGGGACGAGCGCTGCGTGGAGGAGGTGTACCGGCGCTGGCGGCCCCTGGTGCACTCCCTGGCCCGGCGTTCGCTGGGGGACGACCGCGAGGCCGAGGACGTGACCCAGCAGGTGTTCCTCGCCGCCTGGCGCGGCCGGGCCGGCTACCGCCCCGGGCCCGGCGGACTCGGGGCCTGGCTCACCGGCATCACCCGCCACAAGATCGCCGACGCCCTGGAGGCGCGGACCCGGCGGGCCCGGGCGGTGGCGGCCGCCGCGGGCACCGTCCACGAGCTCGCCCCGTACCCCGGTGACCCGGGGCGGCCGGAGCCCGAACGGGCCCTGGACCGGGTCCTGGTCCTCGGGGAGCTGGCCCGGCTGCCGTCGGCGCAACGGCGCGTGCTGTGTCTCGCGTTCTACGCCGACCTGAGCCAGACCCAGATCGCCGCCCGCACGGGGCTTCCGCTGGGCACCGTCAAGAGCCACATGCGGCGGGCGCTGCACCTGCTGCGCCGGTCGCTGGAGCCGGGCCGGCTGCCAGCGCCGAGATGACCTCCAGTCCCGAACGCAGCCCGAACAGCCGTTCGGTGCGCGGGGCCTGGGTGCCGCCGCCCCAGCCGGGTCCGGCGAGGAGGAGCGCCGAACGGCCCCGGGCTCCGCGCAGTCCCCATTCGATGCCGGCCACCGAGCGGGCCAGGGCCCGGTCGGCGGTGGTCCGGGACTGCGACCAGAGCACGGCCGCGCGGGGGCCGGTGCGCCGCACCGCGTCGAACAGCGCCTCGGCGGGCAGTGCGGCGCCGAACATCCGTACCGGCAGACCCCGTTCGCCGAGGGCGGCGGCCAGTGCCTCGATCGGCAGGCTGTGCAGTTCGCCGGGGGTGCAGGCGAGCAGCACCGGGGCCGTTCCCGGCCGGGGAGGTGCCGGGCGGACGCGGTGCATGGCGGCGGAGACGTGCCAGGAGAGCAGGTGCTCGACCTCGATGTAACGCTCCCCCGCCGAGGCCCACTTGCGGCCGACCGCGTGCAGGGTCGGGGCGATGATCTCCTCCCAGGCGGTGACGAGGCCGTGCTCCGCCAGGGCAGCGTCGAGCAGTTCGGCCACGGCCGGCGCGTCCAGGCGTACGGCGGCCCGCGCGAGCCCCCGGCCCTCCGGCCGCGCCTCCCCGAGGGGGAGGGCACCGCGCCCGCCCGGCGTCGCCGCGGCCGGCCCCCTCGCGGCGGAGGTGCCGGGGGCTCCGCCGAGCGCGGCCCGGGCCGCCTCGGACGGGGGTACGCCCCGCGCGGTGAGCCGGCACATCAGGTCGAGGCGGGCGATGTCCTCGGGGGTCCAGCGGCGGTGCCGGCCGTCTTCGCGCCGGGCGGGGCCGATGGCGTAGCGGCGCTCCCATGAGCGGAGCGTGGTCGGGGAGACCCCGAGGCGGCGGGCGACGGCGCCGGTGCTCAGGGCGGCGTCGGGGAGGTCCTGCGGGGGTCCGGGGGGCGGCGGCTCGGGGTCCACCGGTTCACGGTACGCCGTGGGACCGGCGCGGGGCGTCACGTACCGTCCCGTCCCCGCCGGAAGCGGTCGAGGCCGTCGGCGAGGTCCACCACCGGGTCCGGGTAGTCGTAGCGTGCCCGTTCCGGGGCCGGGAGCCGCCACGGCTCGTGGACGCGGGGAGCGGGCAGGCCGGCGAGTTCGGGCACCCAGCGGTGGACGTAGCTGCCGTCGGGGTCGTACCGCAGGCCCTGGCGGACGGGGTTGAGGACCCGGTTGGGCCGGGTGTCGGTGCCGGTGCCCGCCACCCACTGCCAGTTGAGCTGGTTGTTGGCGAGGTCCCCGTCGACGAGCAGTTCCAGGAAGTGCCGGGCGCCGGTGCGCCAGTCCACGTACAGGGTCTTGGCGAGGAAGCTCGCGGCCAGCAGCCGGCCCCGGTTGTGCATCCAGCCCTCGTGGCGCAGCTGGCGCATGGCGGCGTCGACGACGGGGTAGCCGGTGCGGCCCTCCTTCCAGGCCCGGACCTCTTCCTCGGCGTCGGCTCCGGTGCGCCAGCGGTCCTGGCGGGGCCGGTAGTCCTCGGTGGCGGCGGCGGGGCGGGCGGCGAGGACCTGGTGGTGGAAGTCGCGCCAGCACAGCTGCCGGACGAAGGCCTCGGCACCGGGGCCGCCGGCCGCGCGGGCGCGGTGGACGGCCTCGGCGGGCGAGAGCGTGCCGAAGTGCAGGTGCGGGGAGAGGCGGGAGGTGGCGTCGCCCGCGAGGTCGTCGTGGACGTCCTCGTAGCGGGTGATGCCGTCGCGCAGCCAGTGCGTCAGGAGGCGGCGGGCCTCGCGTTCGCCGCCGCGGGCGAGGCCCGGGGAGGTGCCGGTGACGGCGCCGCGGGCGGGCAGGGGGTCGGAGCCGATGTCCGGGGGGACGGGGACGGTGCGCGGGGCGGGGGCGGGGGTCCGCGCGGGCAGTTCGGACCAGCGGCGCAGGTACGGGGTGAAGACGGCGAAGTGGTCGGAGCCTGCCGGGAGGACGGCGCCGGGCGCGACCGCGGTGACCACGGTGTCGTGGACGTAGAGGCGGCGGCCGCGGGCTTCGAGCGCGGCGCGCAGCCGTTCCTCGCGGGCGTGGGCGTAGGCGCTGACCCCGGCCGCCATGTGCACCTCGTCGGCGTCGGTCTCCTGGACGAGGGCGCAGACCTCGGCCACGGCGTCCCCGGAGCGGATCACGAGGCGGCCGCCGCGTTCGCGCAGGCCGGCGTCGAGGTCGGCGAGGCAGTCGGCGAGGAACGCCAGCCGGTTGGGGGCGGCGAAGCCCGCGGCTTCGATGGCGCGGTCGCGGACGAAGAGGGGGACGACGCGGTCGCAGGAGGAGAGGGCGGCGCGCAGCGGCGGGTGGTCGTGCAGGCGCAGGTCGGAGGTGTACAGGACCACCGCGATGTTCATGGCTGTCGGCTCCGCGTCAGGGCTGGGGACGGCTGTCGTGGGGTTCTTCGGCGGCGGGGGCCCGGACGGATGCGGGGGCCGGTGCCCCGTCGAGGCGTTCGGCGGCGCGGGCGATGTTGCGGGCCATGCCGCCGAAGACGACGGCGTGGAAGGGGGACACGCTCCACCAGTACAGGTGGCCGAGGAGGCCGTGCGGGTGGAACAGGGCCCGCTGGCGGTACAGCGTCCGCCGTCCCGGGCCGGTTCCGGCGTCCGTCTTCGGGTCGGTGTCCGCGTCGGGGGCCGGGTCGGCGTACATCTCCAGCCAGGCCAGGCCCGGCAGCCGCATCTCCGCGCGCAGGCGGAGCAGGCGGCCCGGCTCGATCTCCTCCACGCGCCAGAAGTCGAGGGAGTCACCGACCCGCAGCCGGGCGGCGTCGCGGCGGCCGCGCCGGATGCCGACGCCACCGACGAGCCGGTCCAGCCAGCCCCGTACGGCCCAGGCCAGGGGGAAGGAGTACCAGCCGTTGTCGCCGCCGATGCCCTCGACCACCCGCCACAGGGCTTCGGGGGAGGCGTCGACGGCCCGCTCGCGCCGGTCGGCGTAGAGGCTGCCGCCCGCCCAGTCGGGGTCGGTGGGCAGCGGGTCGCTGGGGGCGCCGGGCAGGGAGGCGGAGGACCAGCGGGTGGTCACGTCCGCTTCCCGGACCCTCTGGAGGGCCAGGTCGAGGGCCCGGTCGAAGCCGATGGGGGTGCCCGGCGGGTCGGGGACGTAGGAGGCGATGTCGTGCTCGTCGCAGACCACCTCGTGGCGCAGCGATTCGGCGAGCGGGCGGGCCAGCGCCCGCGGGACGGGGGTGACGAGGCCGATCCAGTGGCTGGACAGGCGCGGGGTCAGCATCGGGACGCGCAGGATGAGCCGTCGGGGCAGTTCCGCCACGACGGCGTAGCGGCGCATCATCTCCTCGTACGTCACCACGTCCGGGCCGCCGATGTCGAAGGCGCGGCTGACCGCGGGCGGCATGCCGGCGCTGCCGACGAGGTAGCGCAGGACGTCGCGGACGGCAATGGGCTGGATGCGGGTGCCGACCCAGCTGGGGGTCACCATGACGGGCAGCCGTTCGGTGAGGTAGCGCAGCATCTCGAAGGAGGCGGAGCCGGAGCCGATGATGACGGCGGCGCGCAGCACGGTGGTGGGCACTCCGGAGGCGAGCAGGATCTGTCCGACCTCGGCGCGGGAGCGCAGGTGCGGGGACAGGTCGTGGGGCGGGATGCCGGCCGGGGTGAGCCCGCCGAGGTAGACGATGCGGCGGACCCCGGCCGCGCGGGCCTGCTCGGCGAAGATCCGGGCGGCCGTGCGGTCCCGGTCCTCGAAGTCGTGGCCGGTGCCGAGGGCGTGGACGAGGTAGTAGGCGACGTCGACGCCGCGCAGGGCGGACGCGACGGATTCGGCGTCGGTGACGTCCCCGCGCACCACTTCGGCGCGGCCCGCCCAGGGGTGGTCGCGCAGCCGTTCGGGTGAGCGGGCCAGACAGCGGACGCGGTGTCCGGCGTCGAGGAGTTCGGGCACCAGTCGGCCGCCGATGTAGCCGGTGGCGCCGGTGACCAGGCAGAGCGGTCCGGTCGTGGGTGTCGTGCCGGTCGTGGCGGTGTCCCCGGTCATGGGTGTCTCCCTCGTCGTGGCCGGTTCATCGTCGCCGGTCCGGGAGCCGGGCGCCCGTCGTACCCGGCCGTCTGCCGCGGGCGGCCGGCGCTCGTGGCCCCCGTCGGCGGTCGTACCCCGGGCGGCCGGCCTGCCCGGCGCGGCGGCCGTCGTACGGGATTCGCCCGGACCGCGCCGACCGGATGCGCGGATCCGCCCCGGGACACATCCGGAACCCCCTCCGGCTCCGAAGCAACGGTGAAGGAGGGAGCGAGATGACCGAACGAGGACGACCGCGCACCGCCGTGATCGGCGGGGGCGTGTCCGGGCTGACGGCGGCGTACGTGCTGGCCCGCAGCCATGAGGTGACCCTCTACGAGGCCGACGACCGGCTGGGCGGGCACGCCCACACTCACGAGGTGAAGGGCCCCGACGGCCGGGTCCGGGCCGTCGACTCCGGCTTCATCGTGCACAACGACCGGACGTACCCTCACCTGCTGCGGCTCTTCCGCGAGCTGGGCGTGGCCAGCCGCCCGACGACGATGAGCCTGTCGGTGCACTGCGAGGGCTGCGGGCTGGAGTACGCGGGGGCGCGGGGCCCGCGGGGGCTGTTCGCCCGCCCGGGGGGTGCGCTGCGGCCGGCGTACCTGCGGATGCTGGCGCAGGTCCCGGTGTTCCACCGGCAGGCCCGGCGGCTGCTGACGCTGCCCGAGGGGGCCCGTGAGCCGACCCTGGGCGAGTTCCTGGAGCGGGGCGGCTTCGGCGCGTACTTCACGGGGCACTTCGCGATCCCGCTGGTGGCCTCGGTGTGGTCCTGTCCCCCGGGCACCGCGCTGCGCTACCCGGCCCGCTACCTGTTCCGCTTCCTCGCCCACCACGGGCTGCTGTCGGTGGGCGGCTCGCCGAGCTGGCGCACGGTCGAGGGCGGTTCGGCGCGCTACGTCGAGCGGGTCCGGGAGGAACTGGGCGCGGGCGCGGTACGGGTCGCCTCCGCGGTGCGGGAGCTGGCCCGCACCCCGGACGGGGTGCTGGTCACGACCGCCGACGGGTCCCGGGCCCGGTACGACGGGGTGGTCGTCGCCGTCCACGCCGACCAGGCGCTGCGGATGCTGGCCGATCCGACGGACGCCGAGCGCGCGGTGCTCGGCGCCTTCCGCTACTCCCGCAACCGGACCGTCCTGCACACCGACGCCTCGGTGCTGCCGCGCGCGGCCGGGGCCCGGGGCTGCTGGAACTACCGGCTGTCCGGGTGCCTGCCGGACGAGGAGGTTCCGGTGCAGGTCAGCTACGACATGAACCGGCTCCAGGGGCTGGACGCGCCGGAGCCGTACGTGGTCACGCTGGGCGCCGACGAGCGGGTGCGGCCGGACCTGGTGCTGGCGGAGATGGTCTACGAGCATCCGGTGTACACGCCGGAGTCGGTCGCGGCGCAGCGCCTGCTGCCCGGGCTGTCGGGGCCGGTGACGGCGTTCGCCGGGGCCTACCACGGGTGGGGGTTCCACGAGGACGGCTGCCGGTCGGGCGTGGCCGCGGCGGCCGCGCTGGGGGTGGGGTGGTGAGGGCCGCGCTGTACGAGGCGGACATCCGGCACGTGCGGGCCGGCGTCCCGGCGTACCGGCTGCGGCACCGGACGTACCTGTGGCTGGTGGACCTCGCCGAGCCGCCGCGGCTGCCGTGGCCGGTGCGCGTCCTCGCCCGCTTCGACGCCCGCGACCACTTCGGCGGCGGGGAGCCCGGCATCCGCGCTGGCCTGGACCGTTTCCTGGCGTCGCGCGGGGTCGTGCTGCCGGCGGGGGCGCGGGTGTCGATGCTGGCGCACGCCCGGGTGTTCGGCTTCGTCTTCAACCCGCTCTCGGTGTACTGGTGCCGCGCCCCGGACGGCGCCCTGCTGCACGTGGTCGCGGAAGTGCACAACACGTACGGCGGCCGGCACTGCTACCTGCTGGGCCCGGAGGCCGCCGGGGGAACGGCCACGGTTCCCAAGGAGTTCCACGTCTCCCCCCTCCTCGGGGCCGACGGCGCCTACGCGATGCGGATGCCGGAGCCGGGGGCGGAGCTCGCGCTGAGCGTGCGCCTGGCGGGCGGTGCGGACGGGGTCCGCCTCACGGCGACCGTGCGCGGCAGGCGCCGGCCCGCGGGCGTACGGGGAGTGCTGCGCGCGGCGCTGCGGCACCCCTGGTCGACCGCGGCCGTGGCGGTGGGCATCCGCTTCCACGGGGTCCGGCTGTGGCTGCGCGGGGCCCCCGTCCGCCCCCGACCGCCCCGGGTGCCCCCGGCGGGTGTGCCGGCGGCCGGCGCGACGAGGGGGACGCGGTGAACTGGGGCGGCTTCGGGGTCAACCTGGCGGTGGCCGCCGGTACCGCGCTCACCGTCATGCTCGCCGCCTTCGCGGTGGGGGTCCGCACGGGCCTGCACCGGGTGGTCGACGTGGCGTGGGGCGCGGCCTTCGCGGCCGTCGCGCTGGCCACGTACGGGGTCTCGGGCGGCATCTCGGGCGCGGGCGGCGGCCGGGCCCTGCTGCTGACGGTGCTCACGGTGGTGTGGGGGCTGCGCCTGGCGGGGCACATCGCGTGGCGGGGCCGGGGACACGGGGAGGACCCGCGGTACGAGCGGATGCTGGCCCGGGCCCCCGGGAGCCGGAACCTGTACGCCCTGCGCACGGTCTACCTGCTCCAGGCGGCGCTGGTCTGGCTGGTCTCGCTGCCGGTGCAGGCGGGCGCGTACGCGGACGGCGCCCCGGGCGGGCTCGCGGTCGCGGGGACGGCGCTGTGGCTGGGCGGTCTGCTCTTCGAGGCGGTCGGGGACCGGCAGCTGGCCCGGTTCCGGGCGGATGCCGCGAACCGGGGGAAGATCATGGACCGGGGCCTGTGGGCGTGGACCCGGCATCCGAACTACTTCGGTGACTTCTGCGTGTGGTGGGGGATCTTCCTGGTCGCCGCCGGGTCCGCGCAGGCGGCCGCGGTCTCCGTGGTGTCACCGCTGGTGATGTCGTACCTGCTGATCGGCGGCAGCGGGAAGCGGCTGCTGGAGCGGCACATGGCGGACCGTCCGGGATACGCGGAGTACCGGGCGCGGACCAGTGGATTCCTGCCGTGGCCGCCGGCCCGGGGCGGCCGGACCCGATCCGGATGAACCGGGCCATTGGTACAGTCGCGGCATGGCCGTGGACGAGCTCGACACCCGGATCCTGCGCCTGCTGATCGAGCAGCCGCGCACCAGCGTCCGCGAGTACGCCCGGATCCTCGGGGTGGCGCGGGGCACGCTCCAGGCCCGGCTGGACCGGCTGGAGCGGACCGGGGTGATCACCGGGACGGGTCCGGCGCTGTCCCCCGCCGCGCTCGGGCATCCCGTACTGGCCTTCGTGCACATCGAGGTGACCCAGGGGCACCTGGACGAGGTCGGCGACGCCCTCGCCGCGGTGCCCGAGATCATCGAGGCCTTCTCCATCACCGGCGGCGGGGACCTGCTGACGCGGGTCGCGGCCCGGGACAACGCGCACCTGGAGGACGTGATCCAGCAGCTGATCCGGCTGCCGGGAGTGGTCCGGACGCGGACCGAGGTGGCGCTGCGCGAGCGGGTCGCGCACCGGCTGCTGCCGCTGGTCGAGGCGGTGGGCAGGGCGGCGGGGACCAGGGCGGCGGGGGACAGGGCGGCGGGGGACAGGGCAGCCGCGGACAGGGCAGCGGGCAAACCCTGACAGGATGGTGGAGACAGGCACACGACCGGCAGGACGGGCACAGCGGATGATTTCCGTCATATTCGATCTCGACGGCACCCTCGTGGACAGCGAGCCGAACTACTACGAGTCGGGCCGCCTCACCCTGGAGCGGCACGGCGTCCCCGACTTCACGTGGGAGCAGCACTCCCGCTTCATCGGGATCGGCACCCTGGAAACGCTGGAGGTCCTCAAGGAGCGGTACGGCCTGCGGGCGCCGGTCGAGCAGCTCCTCGCGGAGCAGAACGCCGCCTACCTGGAGCTGGCCCGCACCCGGACCGAGGCCTTCCCCGAGATGCGCGCCTTCGTGGAGCGGCTGCACGCGCGGGGCGTGCCGATGGCGGTGGCCTCGGGCTCCTCGCGCGAGGCGATCGACGCCGTGCTCGTGGGCACCGGACTGGACGCCCTGCTGACGACGGTGGTCTCCGCCGAGGAGGTCGCCCACGGCAAGCCCGCGCCGGACGTGTTCCTGGAGGCGGCCCGCCGGCCCGCCGGCTCGGCGCCGCGCCGGCCGACTGCGTGGTGATCGAGGACGCGGCGCCCGGAGCCGAGGCCGCCCGGGCCGCCGGGATGGCCTGCGTGGCGGTCCCGTACGTGGCGGCCACCGCGGACGACCCGGCCTTCGCGGGCGCGGGCCTGCTCTTCCCGGGCGGTCAGGCGCAGTTCAGCGCGGACGCGGCCCACGACTGGCTGACCGCGCACGGGGCGGGCCGCGGCGCGGCCTGACCTTCACCGCGGAGTCTGCCGGGCCGCCGGGCGCAGGCGTCCCGCCGGTGCGGGTTCCGGCAGCCGCCGTCCGGACCCTGGCGCCCTTCCGCAGGCGCTGGCACCATGCCCCGGTGACCGCCCCACCGCTGTCCCGGGGAGCCGAGCGCGGACCGCGCCGGTGGCCCCTCGTCGGGAACCTGCCGGCCTTCGCCCGCGATCCGCTGGCCTTCTTCGAGTCCCTGCGCGACGAGTACGGCGACTGGGTGCCGTGGGCCCTCGGACCCCGCCGCAACGTGCTGGTCTCCCGGCCCGAGCACGCCGGCGAACTGCTCGGCGCCGTCGAGGACACCTTCCGGCCGACCGAACTGGGCTGGGCGTTCCGCAGCCTCCTCGGGAACGGGGTGGTCGTCGCCACCGGGGACGACTGGCGGCGCAAGCGGGCGCTGGTCCAGCCCGCGGTGCGGCCGCGGCAGGTGCGCGCGTACGCCGCCACGATGGTGGAGTGCGCGGACGCCCTCGCCTCCGGCTGGGCTCCGGGCGCCCGGATCGACGTCCACCGGGAGATGGCCGGACTCACCCAACGGATCGCGGTGCGCACCCTGTTCGGGGGCGACGCGGCCGGCCGGGAGGCTCCGATCAGCGCCGCCATGGCCACGGCGCAGCGGGAGCTGGGGGCGGAGTTCCGGGGGCTGACGCTGTTCCTGCCTCCGTGGGTGCGCACGCCGGGGCGGCGCCGGATGCGCGCGGCGGTAGCGGTCCTCGACCGGGAGATCGAGCACGTCGTACGGGAGCACGAGGCGGCCGCCGCGGCCGGTGAGGAACGCGACGACCTGCTGAGCCGGCTGCTCGCGGCCCGCGGCGCACACGGGGAGCCGCTGTCGCGCAGGGAACTGCGGGACGAGGCCGTGACCCTGTACATCGGCGGCCACGAGACCACCTCCACGACCCTGACGTGGGCCTGGCAGCTCCTGTCGGGGGCACCGGAGGCCAGGGCCCGGCTGTCGGAGGAGCTGGACCGGGTGCTCGGCGGGCGGCTGCCCGGGTACGAGGACTACGCCCGGCTGCCCTGGACGCGGCAGGTGGTCAAGGAGGCCCTGCGGATCTACCCGCCGATCTGGCTGATCTCGGCGGTGGCCGGCGAGGGCGCGCGGCTCGGCGGACGGCCGGTTCCGGCGGGGACCTCGGTGTGGACCAGCCCGTGGTCGGTGCACCGTGACGCCCGCTGGTTCCCCGAGCCGCTGGCCTTCCGGCCCGAGCGGTGGGACGCGGACGCCCCGCGGCCGGTGCCCGAGCACGCCTGGTTCCCCTTCGGCGGGGGACCCCGGGCTTGTCTGGGGGCCCGGTTCGCGCTGGTCGAGGCGGCTCTGGTGCTGGCGGTGCTGGGGCAGCGCTTCCACCTCGACACCGGGCCGGTGCCGGCGAAGGTGTTCCCCGGCCTGACCCTCCAGCCGGTGGGGCCGGTCCCGGCGACGCTGCGGCCGCGCTGACCTCACGTCCGGCCGCGCCGCGCTGAGCTGCGGCGGGGCCAACTGCCCCTGGAAACTGCCCCTTTGGGCCGAATTCCGCTCCTAGTCTCGGGCCTCGGCGGCGGCGGGAAGCACGCCGCCCCGGACCAGGAGAGGGCTCGATGGAGATGAAGAAGAACAAACTGGCGGCCGGCGGCGCCGCGGTCGTGATGGCCGCGGGGATCGCGATCACCGCGGTCGGCGCGGCGAACGCGGCCGACCGCACGTCGTCCGGCGCGCGGATCACGTCCGTGGAGCAGCTGCACGAGAACCTCGCGCAGGCGGTGGCGCACGAGCAGGCCCTCGGGCTCCAGGGCACCATAGGCGGCCCCGTGGGCCGTGAGGTGCTCGAGTCGTACGACGCGATCGAAGGCTGACGGGACGGTGAGCACCGTGGGAAGCGAGCAGAGCGCGGCCGCGGCGCCGACCTGGTGTCCGAGCGGCGAGGCCCGGGCTCCCGAGTCCGTCGTCCTCGGTGTCCGTTCGGCGGCCGACGGCCGGGTGGTGTACCTCGCCGATCCCGTCCCGGCGCCGGAGGTCCTGTCCACCCTGCCGGACGGGATCGAGCCGACGCGGGTCCTGCGCTTCGCCTCGCACTGCGTCTCGGCCTGCGTCAACCGGCGGGGCGACGACTGCGCGCTGGTGGAACGGGTCCTGGCCCTGCCCGCGGCCGACGCGGACACCCGCGCGGTCCCACGGTGCCACCTCCGCGCCCGGTGCCAGTGGTGGCAGCAGACGGGTGTGGACGCCTGCCACCGCTGCCCGGCCGTCACCACGGCCACCTTCCGGGAGGACGAACTCGCCACGCTGGTGGCGGACCCTTCGACCACCCCGGAGCAACTGGCGGCCTGGATCAGGGATTCGGCCTGACCGGTGCCCCCTCGACGGGCCGCCCGCCGCGGCGGCCGTCGGACGTTCACCCCCGCCGCGGGCGGGGCGGGCCGCGCGCCCGCCCCGCCCGCGGCTCGTCGCGTACGCGGCCGGCCGCCCGCGTGGCCGCACCCTGCGGACGAGGTCCGTTCCGCGGGTGTTCGCCCCGTTCAGACGGACCCGGCGTCCCGATATCGGAGACGCGGTGTCCAGTGGTCGAGACGGCATTGACCCCCCGGCGCCCGGGTGGCTACGTTCTGCCGCATGTTGCGTTCAGCCCTCCTCACCACGCGCGGTCACATCGACCTGCTGCGGGTGGCCTCCGCCGCGTGTCGCCGCGGCTGCTGACGCCCTTTTCCCGTTCGTGTCACGAGCGCTCCGCGCTCGGCTTCCGCACGCCCTGAACTCCCCGGCCGTACCGGTCCCGTAGCCCTGCGCTGCGGCGTACCGGTGCGGCGCCGGTGCGGGTGCGTGCGCCTCCTCGCCTCTCCCCTTCCGTGGAGCCTCCATGAGCATCGGCCACGCGCCGCCCGACATATCCCCCAAAACGGGATCCGGGGCGGCCGCTCAGCCCGCCGGTACCGCCACCGCCTCCGAACCCGACTCCGCTCCCGCCCTCGTACCCGTGGTGCCGTCCTCCGCGCGGCGCACACCGGTACCGCGCTGGGTGCGCCGGGCCACCGGACCGCTGCTCCTGCTCGCACTGTGGCAACTGGCCAGCACCTTCGGGGTGTTGCCCGTGGACACGCTCGCGCCGCCGTCGACGATCGCCGACGCGGCCATCGGCCTGATCGGGGACGGAACCCTGCCCGCGGCCATGGGCATCTCCCTCCAGCGCGTGGCGGTCGGCCTGGTCATCGGCGGCACCGCGGGCACCGTGCTCGCCCTGCTGTCGGGGCTGTCACGGCTCGGCGAGGACCTGATCGACGCCAGCGTGCAGATGCTGCGCACGGTGCCCTGGGTCGGTCTGATCCCGCTGTTCATCATCTGGATGGGCATCGGGGAGGCGCCGAAGGTGGCGCTGATCGCCCTCGGCACGGCCTTCCACCTCTACCTGAACGTGTACGCCGGCATCCGCGGCGTGGACGAGCAGCTCATCGAGGCCGGCGGCGCCCTCGGGCTCGGCCGGTGGGGTCTGGTACGGCACGTGGTGCTGCCCGGGGCGCTGCCCGGGTTCATGACCGGGCTGCGCTACTCGCTGGCGACGGCCTGGCTGGCCCTGGTGTTCGGGGAGTCCATCAACGCGGACGCCGGGATCGGGTTCCTGATGAACCAGGCGCGGGAGTTCTTCCGTACCGACGTGATCGTCGTCTGCCTGGTCGTCTACGCCTTCCTCGGCCTCTCCGCCGACCTCGTCGTCCGTACTCTCGAAAGGCTGCTGCTGCAATGGCGACCGACGTTCAAGGGGCAGTGATCCCCCGGGCCGCCGTACGGGTGGAGGGCCTCACCCGGGCCTTCGACGGGCGGGCCGTCATCGACGGACTCGATCTGGCGCTGCGCGCCGGGGAGTTCACCGTGCTCCTGGGACGCAGCGGCTGCGGGAAGTCCACCCTGCTGCGGATCCTGGCCGGTCTGGACCGCGAGATCGAGGGCCTGGTGCTCGTCCCCGAGCGGCGGGCGGTGGCCTTCCAGGCGCCCCGGCTGATGCCCTGGAAGCGGGTGTGGCGCAACGTCCTCCTCGGGCTGCCCGGGCGTCCCGAACGCGAGCGGGCCGAGCGGGCGTTGGCCGAGGTGGGCCTGGAACACCGCACCGACGCCTGGCCGAAGACGCTGTCCGGCGGCGAGGCGCAGCGGGCGTCGCTGGCCCGGGCGCTGGTGCGCGAACCCGATCTGCTGCTGCTGGACGAGCCGTTCGGGGCGCTCGACGCGCTGACCCGGATCAAGGCGCAGCAGCTGGTGGCCGAGCTGTGGCAGCGGCGCGGCTGCGCGGTGCTGCTCGTCACCCACGACGTGGACGAGGCCCTGCTGCTCGCCGACCGGGTGCTCGTGATGGACGAGGGCCGGATCGCCTACGACGCCCAGGTGCCACTGGAGCGGCCGCGCTCGGTCGGCGACCCGGGGTTCGCGGAACTGCGGACCCGGCTCCTCGGTGAACTCGGCGTCGGCTGAACCCGGCTCCCCCTCCCCCACCCCCGCTTTCCTTCCGCCCGTGCACGAGAGACCGAAGAGAACCGACATGAGACGCAACTCCCTGCCCCTGCTCGCCTCCCTGATCCCGTTGTCCCTGGTCCTGACGGCGTGCGCCGGAGCCTCCGCCGACAGCGGCTCGGCGCCCTCCTCCTCGGACGGGGCCAAGGGCGGGGCCAAGGTCACGCTCAGCGTCGGTGACCAGAAGGGCGGCTACGAGTCCCTGCTGCGCGCGGCCGGTGAGCTGGACGGCCTCGACTACACGATCAAGTGGTCCACGTTCACCTCCGGTCCGCCGCTGCTGGAAGCGGTCAACGCCAAGGCCGTGGACATCGGCGGCGTGGGCAACACCCCGCCCGTCTTCGCGGCGGCCGCCAAGTCGAAGATCGCCGTCGTGGGCGCCACGCACGGCTCCTCGGCGGGCGAGGCGATCCTCGTGCCCAAGGACTCCGCGCTGCGGTCGGCCGGCGATCTGCGCGGCAAGAAGGTCGCGGTGGCCCAGGGCAGTTCGGCGCACTTCCAGCTGATCGCGAGCCTCCAGCAGGCCGGCATGGCCCCGTCCGACGTGCAGATCACCCTGCTCCAGCCGGCGGACGCGCTGGCCGCGTTCAACAGCGGCAAGGTCGACGCCTGGGCGGTCTGGGATCCGTACACCTCCCAGGTGCTGCGCGGCGGCGCGCGCGTGCTCACCTCCGGCGAGGGGCTCGTCAACGGCCTCGGTTTCCAGGTCGCCGCGCCGTCCGCGCTGGAGGACGGCGCGAAGAGCAAGGCCATCGCCGACTACCTCCAGCGGGTCCAGCGCGCCCAGGACTGGGTGTTCAAGCACCCGGAGGAGTGGGCCAAGGTGTGGTCGAAGGAGACCGGACTGCCGTACGAGGTGGCCTTCGACGCGGTCAAGCGCAGCAACGGCACCCGCGTCACCGTCGCCGTGGACGACGCGGCCGTGGCCTCCGAGCAGAAGATCGCCGACACCTTCACCGAGCTGAAGCTGATCCCCGGCAAGGTCGTCTTCAAGGACTTCGTGGACACCCGCTTCAACCGTGACCTGCCGCCCTCCGACACCGCCCCCCGCTCGTACGGGAAGGACTCCTGATGACCGTCCGCCTGCACTGGTTCCTGCCGACCGGGGGTGACGGCCGCACCCTCGTCGACCGGCACGCCTACGCCGCCAACCGGGCGGCCGCCGGGGTGCGGGAGCCCGACATCGAGTACCTCGCCCAGATCGCCAAGGCGGCCGAACGGCTCGGTTTCGAGGCGGTGCTGACGCCGACCGGGACCTGGTGCGAGGACGCCTGGCTGACGACGGTGGCGCTGGCGCAGCACACCGAGCGGCTGAAGTTCCTCGTGGCCTTCCGGCCGGGGGTGATCTCGCCGACCCTGGCCGCGCAGATGGCGGCCACCTACCAGCGCATCACCCGCGGCAGGCTGCTGCTGAACGTGGTGACGGGCGGGGACTCGGCGGAGCAGCGGCGTTTCGGGGACCACCTCGACCACGACCGCCGGTACGAGCGGACCGCCGAGTTCCTCTCCGTCGTACGGGGCGTCTGGGGCGGGAAGCCGTACGACTTCCGGGGTGAGCACTACCGGATCGACGGCGGGCTGACGGCGCTGCCGCCCGACCCGCTGCCGGAGATCTTCTTCGGCGGGTCCTCGGCGGCGGCCGGTCCGGTCGCGGCCGAGCACGCCGACGTGTACCTGACGTGGGGGGAGCCTCCGCGGCAGGTGAAGGAGAAGATCGACTGGATCCGCTCGCTGGCCGAGGAGCGGGGACGGACGGTCCGCTTCGGCATCCGGCTGCACACCATCTCACGGGACTCGGCGAAGGAGGCGTGGGGCGCGGCGGACCGGCTGCTGGGGGACCTGTCCGACGCGGACATCGCCACCGCCCAGTCGTTGCTCGGGGTGAGCGAGTCGGTCGGGCAGCAGCGGATGCTGGCCCTGCACGGCGGCTCCCGGGACGAGCTGGAGATCTCCCCGAACCTGTGGGCGGGCGTCGGGCTGGTGCGGGGCGGGGCCGGGACGGCCCTGGTCGGCAGCCACGCCGACGTCGCGGACCGGATCGAGGAGTACCACGCGCTGGGCATCGAGCACTTCGTGCTGTCGGGCTACCCGCACCTGGAGGAGGCCTACTGGTTCGGCGAGGGCGTGACCCCGGAACTGGCGGCGCGCGGCCTCCTCGCCGGACGGGAAGACCGGGTGACCGTCCCGGGTTAGTAGAACCGTGAACGAAACGGCGCGGTACGCGGAAGCACCGGCAGAGGTGGACGTCGTGGTCGTCGGCGCCGGGCAGGCGGGCCTGTCCGGCGCCTACCACCTGGCCCGGGCCGGCATCGGCCACGTGGTGCTCGACCACGCGCCGCGCCCCGGCGGGGCCTGGCAGTTCCGCTGGCCGTCGCTGACCTACGGCAAGGTGCACGGCATGCACGCGCTGCCCGGCATGGAACTGACCGGAGCTGATCCGCTGCGGCCCTCCTCCGAGGTGATCGGGGAGTACTTCGCCGCGTACGAGGAGCGCTTCGGCCTGCGCGTACCCCGCCCCGTGGACGTCACGGCCGTGCGCGAGGGGGTCGCGGGCCGGCTCCTGGTGGAGTCCTCGGCCGGGACCTGGTCCGCGCGGGCCCTGATCAACGCCACCGGCACCTGGGACCGGCCGTTCTGGCCGCGCTACCCGGGCCAGGAGCTGTTCCGGGGGCGGCAGCTGCACACCGCCGGCTATCCGGGGCCGCAGGAGTTCGCCGGGGCCCGGGTCGTGGTCGTGGGCGGCGGCACCTCGGCGGTCCAGCACCTGCTGGAGATCTCCGAGGTGGCCGCGGAGACCACCTGGGTGACGCGGCGGCCGCCGGTGTTCCGCGACGGCCCCTTCGGCGAGGCCGAGGGCCGGGAGGCGGTGGCCCGGGTGGCGGAGCGGGTCCGCCGGGGGCTGCCGCCGCGGAGCGTGGTGAGCGTGACCGGCCTGGCGCTGACCGGGGCCGTCCGGGCCGGACTGGACTCGGGGGTGCTGGAGCGGCTCCCGGTGTTCGACCGGATCACCCCGTCCGGCGTCGAGTGGGCGGACGGCCGGCGCGTGGACGCCGACGTGATCCTGTGGGCCACCGGCTTCCGGGCCGCCGTCGACCACCTGGCGCCGCTGCGGCTGCGCGAGCCCGGTGGCGGCATCCGCGTCGAGGGCACCAGGGCGGTGCGCGACGAGCGGATCCACCTCAGCGGCTACGGACCCTCCGCCTCGACGGTCGGCGCCAACCGCGCGGGCGGCGCCGCGGTCCGCGAGATCCGCCGCCTGCTGGCGGACCGGACCCCGGCGCCCTCGCTCGCCCGGTAACGGCCCGGCCGGGTCTCAGGTCCCGCGGGCGGGGGACGGTTCCGCCGCGGCACGCAGCCGGTTGAACTCCGCGACGTGCTTCTTGTGCTCGTCGTAGGTGGCCGAGAAGCGGGTGTCCCCCGGCTTCACCGTGACGAAGAACAGCCAGTCCCCGGGGGTGGGCGCGACCGCCGCCGCCATGGCGCGCAGGCCGGGGCTGTCGATCGGCGTGGGGGGCAGGCCCTGGCGCTCGTAGGTGTTGAAGGGGTGGTCGATGCGGGTGTCGCTGAGCTTGGTGTCCACCGTGCTGCGGTTCAGCGCGTAGTTGACGGTGGAGTCCATCTGGAGCGGCATCGACTTCGCGAGCCGGTTGTGCACGACCCGGGCGACCTTCCCCATGTCCGCCGGGGTGTCGGCCTCCGCTTCGATGATGCTGGCGAGGGTGGCCGTCTGGTAGGGGGTCATGCCGTGCGCCTTGCCGCCGTCGGCGACGGCGGGGGTGGCGAGCTTCTGGTGGGCGGTCCGCACCATGTACGCGAGGAGCGCGCCCGGGGTGGTCTCGGAGGTCACCGGGTACGTCGCGGGGAAGAGGTAGCCCTCGGGGTTGCCCTTCGCCTCCGGGGGCAGGTCCAGCCCGGCCGTGGCGACGGCCGCCTTGGCGGAGCCCGCCGGGAGCTTCAGCTCGCGGTCGATCGCGGCGTACACCTGCTGCGCGCGCCATCCCTCGGGGATCGCGAGCTGGCGCGGCTTCTCGGGCGCCTGCGCGCGCTGGAACAGCGGTATCAGGACCGCGGCCCCGAGCGCGATCAGCGTGCCGAGGAAGAGCGCCAGACGGCCCCGGCGGGTGAGCCGGGGGCGGCGCTGCGGCTGCCGGTACTCATGACGCATACGGGCACGCTAACCGGCGAAGTGTGGCATTTCCGGCATGGCACCCTGCGCCGGTCAGATGATCACACGTTCACCGGAGTCGGTACGGGCTCTTCGGCGGAGCCCCGTCCGGCGTCCCCGGCCGCCGTGCGGACCGCTCCGGGCGTCAGCGCGGCGTCCCGGTCGCGCCGGACCAGCGCGGCGTAGCGGCCCCCGGCCCCGAGCAGTTCCTCGTGCGTCCCGCGCTCGGCGATGCGGCCCCCGTCCAGCACCACGATCTGGTCGGCGTCCCTGACGGTGGAGAGGCGGTGCGCGATGGTGATGGTGGTGCGGCCGCGGGACAGGTGGTCGATGGCCCGCTGCACCGCGTGCTCCGTACGGGTGTCGAGGGCGCTGGTGGCCTCGTCGAGGATGAGCACCGGCGGATCGCGCAGGATGGTGCGGGCTATGGCCAGGCGCTGCTTCTCGCCTCCGGAGAACCGGTAGCCGCGCTCGCCGACCAGGGTGTCGTAGCCGTCGGGCAGGGACTGGATGTGGTCGTGGATCTGGGCCGCGCGGGCGGCCTCGACGATCTCCTCCTCGGTGGCGTCCGGTTTGGCGAAGCGCAGGTTGTCGGCGACCGAGGCGTGGAAGAGGTACGTCTCCTGCGAGACCACGCCGATGGAACGGGCGAGGGAGTCGAAGTCGAGGTCGCGCACGTCCACCCCGTCGAGGGCGACCCGCCCTCCGGTCACGTCGTACAGCCTCGGCACCAGGTAGCTCAGGGTGCTCTTGCCGGACCCGGTCGGGCCGACCACGGCGAGGGAGCCGCCCGCCGGAACCGTGATGTCGATGCCCGTGAGCGTGGGGCCGTTCTTGGCCTCGTACGCGAAGTGCACGTCCTCCAGCCGGATCTCGCCCTTCGCCCGCTCCAGCCGGACCGGCTCGGCCTTCTCGGTGATGTCCACCGGCAGGTCGAGGTACTCGAAGATCCGGGCGAACAGGGCGAGGGAGGTCTGGATCTGCACACCGGTCGACAGCAGGCTCACGGCGGGCCGGAACAGGCCCTGCTGGAGGGTGACGAAGGCGACCAGGGTGCCGACGGAGAGCGAGGGGGCGCCCGTCTGGAGCGCGATGCCGGCCGCCCAGTAGATGAGCGCGGGCATCGCGGCCATGACGATGCCGATGGTGGACATCCGCCAGCGCCCGGCCATGCTGGAGCGCACTTCGAGCCCGACCAGCTTCTCGGACTCGTCGGAGAAGGCCGCGGTGAGGGACTCCGAGCGGCCCATGGTGCGGCCGAGCAGGATCCCGCTGACCGAGAGGGACTCGGTGACCGTGGCCGCCATCGCGGCCATCTGCTTCTGCCGCTGCGTGGTGATCCGCTTGCGCTCGTGGCCGACCCGGCGGCTGATCCACACGAAGACGGGCAACAGGAGCAGGGAAACCACGGTGAGCCGCCAGTCGAGGGCGAGCATCGCGACGACGGAGGCGATCACGGCGGTCAGGTTCGACACCAGGGAGGTGGCCGTCGAGGTGACGGTGGCCTGCATGCCGCCGATGTCGTTGGCGATGCGCGACTGCACCTCGCCGGTGCGGGTGCGGGTGAAGAAGGCCAGCGGCATCCGCTGGAGCTGGGCGTAGACGGCGGTGCGCAGGTCGTGCATCACGCGCTGGCCGACGGTGGTGGACATGTACGTCTGGATCACGCCGAACACGCTGGTGACCACGGCGGTGAGGATCATGCCCAGGGCGAGCAGGCTCAGCAGGCCGGTGCGGCCCTCGGGTATCGCGACGTCCAGGATCTCCTTGAGCAGGAACGGCGAGGCGACGCCGACCAGCGAGGAGGCGGCGACCAGCGCGCCCACGACGGCGAGCCGGCCGCGGTAGGGCCGGAAGAGCCCCACGATCCGGCGCAGCTCGCGCGGGCGCTCCGCGGGGCCGGGCAGGGAGGGGTCGAGGGCTTCGTTCGATGGTGTCCACTTCGGTTCTTCGGGGCGCATGGGCCTCCTTCTGGCGAGACTCCGATGAGCTTAGCTCATTGTTACCTATGCTCACAATGAATCGGGTCCTGGTACTGTTCCCAGTATGAGCACCGGGTCCGAGAGCGACACCACAGACGGCGTCCTCGCCGAGCAGCTGCTGCGTCTGACGCGGCGGCTCCACCGCATACAGAAGCGCCACATGGAGCCGCTCGGGATCACCCCGGCGCAGGGCCGGCTGCTGCGGCTCGTCGCGCACCACGGCGGCGACCGGCCGCCCCGGATGGCCGATCTCGCCGCGCGTCTGGAGGTCGTGCCGCGGGCCGTGACCACCCTGGTGGACGGCCTGGAGGCCGCCGACTGCGTCCGCCGGGCACCCGACCCGGCGAACCGGCGCGTCATCCGGATCGAGCTCACCGAAACCGGCCGCGCCACGCTGCGCCGTCTGCGCAGCGCGCGAACCGACGCGGCAGAGGAGATCCTGGCTCCGTTGACCGCCGGACAGCGCGAGGTGCTCGGCGGCCTGCTGAACACGCTGACGGACGTACCGGCGGCGGAGCGCCCCTGCTGATCCGCGCTCCGGCGCCGTCACCGGGAGCGGTGCCGGCCGGGCACCGCCGGGACGGATCGGGGATCGCCCATGCCGCTGCTGGAACCGGACCCCGGCGCGCTGCGCCCGCGCGGCCCCGGGGTCCCCGCCCCCGACCGGGTGCCGGACCGGCTGGCCGCCGGCACCCCCCACGCCCTGCGCACGGAGCTGACCGAACTGCTCGGCGCCGAGAAGGTGCTGTGGAAGGTCTCCGACCTGGTCCGCTATTCCACGGACGCCTCGCCGTACCGGTTCGTACCGCAGGTCGTGGTGGTCGCCCAGGACGTCGACGACGTCTCCGCCGTCCTGTCCTACGCCCACGGCAGGCAGCGCGACGTGGTCTTCCGCGCCGCGGGGACCTCCCTCAACGGGCAGGCCCAGGGCGAGGACATCCTGGTCGACGTACGCCGCCACTGGACGGGCGTCGAGGTCCTCGACGGCGGCCGCCGCGCCCGCGTCCGGCCGGGCACGACCGTGCTGCGGGCCAACGCCGCCCTCGCCCGGCACGGCCGGATCCTGGGGCCCGACCCGGCCAGTGCCATCGCCTGCACCGTCGGCGGAGTCGTGGCGAACAACGCCTCCGGCATGACGGCGGGGACCACGAGGAACTCGTACCGGACCGTCTCCTCCCTCACCCTCGTCCTGCCGACCGGCACCGTCGTGGACACCGCCGACCCGCTCGCGGACGAGGAGCTCGCCCGCGCCGAACCGGCCCTGTGCCGCGCCCTGATGGCGGTCAAGGCGGAGATCGAGGCCGATCCGGTGCTCACCGCCCGGATCCGCGCCAAGTACGAGATCAAGAACACCACCGGCTACCGGCTGGACGCCTACCTCGACGGCACCACGCCCGTGGAGATCCTGCGCGGCCTGATGGTCGGCTCCGAGGGCACGCTCGGCTTCATCTCCGAGGTCGTCTTCGACACCGTCCCGCTCGACCGCGAGCTCACGAGCGCCCTGCTCTTCTTCCCCTCGCTGCCCGCCGCGGCGGCCGCCGTCCCGCTGTTCAACGAGGCCGGCGCGCTCGCCGTCGAGCTGATGGACGGCAACACGCTGCGCGCCTCCGTCAGCGTCGCGGGCGTGCCCGCCGACTGGGCGGACCTCCCCAAGGACACGGCCGCCCTGCTCGTCGAGTTCCGGGCTCCGGACGCGGCGGGCCGCGCGGAGTGCGAACGCCGCGCGGCCGGGGTGCTGCCCGCCCTGGAGCTCGTCGCGCCCGTCGCCTCCGTGACCAACGCCTTCACCCGCGACCCGGGGACGATCTCCGGCTACTGGAAGGCCCGCAAGGCCTTCGTCACCGCCGTGGGCGGCGCCCGGCCGCCCGGAACCACCCTGATCACCGAGGACTTCGCCGTGCCCCCGGCGCGGCTGGCCGAAGCCTGCGAGGCACTCCTCGCGCTCCAGGAGGAGCACGGGTTCGACGCGGCCGTCGCCGGTCACGCGGCCCACGGCAACCTGCACTTCCTGCTCGCCTTCGACGCCGCGAAGCCCGAGGACGTCGCCCGGTACGCGGCGTTCATGGACGCCTTCTGCCGGCTGACCGTGGAGCGGTTCGACGGCTCCCTGAAGGCCGAGCACTCCACCGGCCGCAACATGGCCCCCTTCCTGGAGCTGGAGTGGGGCCCCAAGGCCACCGCGCTGATGTGGCGCACCAAGCGCATCGTCGACCCCGACGGGATCCTCGCCCCGCGCGTCCTCCTCGACCGGGATCCGCGGGCCCACCTGCGCGGCCTGAAGACGATCCCGCGGGTGGAGGCGGTCGCCGACCCCTGCATCGAGTGCGGGTTCTGCGAACCCACCTGCCCCA
Source organism: Streptomyces sp. NPDC044704 (assembly GCF_056433525.1). NCBI lineage: Bacteria > Bacillati > Actinomycetota > Actinomycetes > Kitasatosporales > Streptomycetaceae > Streptomyces > Streptomyces sp. NPDC044704. Next base: position 190,293 of record NZ_JBWKGY010000002.1, on the reverse strand, counting down.
GCGAGGACCTGACGACCACCCCGCGCCAGCGGATCGCGCTGCGCCGCGAGATGACGCGGCAGCAGCCCGGTTCCCGCGTGCTCGACGAACTGCTCGGCTCCTACGGCTACGACGCCGTCGACACCTGCGCCGGTGACTCCACCTGCAAGCTCGCCTGCCCCGTCGGCATCGACACCGGGGCGCTGATGCGGGACTTCCGCCACCGCCGGCACGGCCCGCACGAGGAGCGGGCCGCAGCCCTGGCCGCCCGGCGGTTCCGCACCGTGGAGGCCGCCGCCCGGCTGGCCGTGGCCGCCGCCGGCGCGGTTCCCGACGCGATCGCGGACCGGCTGCTGGGGGCCGCGACGGCGCTCGCGCGCAAGGCCGTCCGTCCGGACCTGGTGCCCGCGTGGCTGCCGCAGATCCCGGGAGCCGCCGCCCGCCGGCTCCCGCCCACCCGGCGGGCCGGCGCCGCCGCCGTCTACTACCCCGCCTGCGTCAACCGGATCTTCGGCAACCCCGACGGGCATCCCGGGCCCTCCCTCCCGGAGGCGGTGGTGGCCGTGTCGGAGCGGGCCGGGAAGCCCGTGTGGATCCCGGAGGACGTCGCGGGCACCTGCTGCGCGACGATCTGGCACTCCAAGGGCTACGCGGACGGCAACCGGATCATGGCCAACCGGACCGTCGAGGCCGCCTGGGGCTGGACGGCCGGGGGCCGGCTCCCGCTGGTGGTCGACGCCTCCTCCTGCACCCTCGGCCTCGCCCACGAGGTCGTCCCGTACCTGACCGACGACAACCGCGCGCTCCACGCCGGGCTGCGGATCGTCGACTCGGTCGTCTGGGCGGCCGAGGAACTGCTGCCGCGTCTGGAGGTGCTGCGCACCGTGGGATCGGCCGTCCTGCACCCCACCTGCTCCATGCGGCACCTGGACGACGAGGCGCAGCTGCGGACGGTGGCCGAGGCCTGCGCCGAGGAGGTGGTCGTCCCGGACGACGCGGGCTGCTGCGCCTTCGCCGGCGACCGGGGCATGCTCCACCCGGAGCTGACGGCGTCGGCGACGGCCCCGGAGGCGCGGGAGGTGACGGCGCGGCGGTTCGACGCGCACCTGTCGGCGAACCGGATGTGCGAGGTGGGCATGGACCGGGCCACCGGGCGCGGCTACCACTCGGTGCTCCTCGCCCTGGAACGGGCCACCCGGCCCTGAGGTCCTCCGGATCCACACCCGTCCCGTACGCCGTCCACGCGCTCCGGAGCGCGCGCCCCGGCGCGGCAGGGACCCCGGCCGGACCCCGGCCCGGGCCGGAAAATCGATTGCCCGGGCCGGGTCCGGAAGGCGAACCTTGCGTGGTTTGGACTACTCGACCAGTCATGGGGCGTCATGCAGATCAGCGATCTTCCGTATCCGGACCCCGGGGTACCCGACGCCCGCTCCGGCCCCCGCTTCCTCCTGTGGCTGGGGAGGGGACAACTCGGCGGACAGGCCAAGAGCCTGGGCTGGGGACTGCTGCACCACTGCGGCATCGCCGGCCTGCCCTTCGCCGTCGGGTTCGGCGTCGAAGCCGTCGTCGACGGCGACGGCCGGCGGCTCCTGCTCGTCGGGGCGGCGATCGTGCTCCTCGGCATCGCCATCTCCGTCGGCGACGCGATGCTGCACCGCACGGCCGTCACCAACTGGATCACGGCCGCCGCCCGGGTACAGCAGCTGCTGGCCCGCAAGACGGCCGACCTCGGCGCGGCCCTGACCCGGCGGGTCGCCGCCGGTGAGGTCGTCGCCGTCTCCACGGGTGACGTGGAGAAGATCGGCTGGTTCGTGGAGGCCGTCTCCCGCTTCCTGGCGGCCGTCCTCGCCATCGTGATCGTCTGCGTGGGCCTGGTCTTCTACGCCCCGACCCTCGGCGTCGTCGTGGCCGTGGGCATGCCGGTGCTGGCGCTCGCCGCCCTGCCGCTCCTCCCCCGGGCCACCCGGCGCGCCGACTTCCAGCGCGAGAAGGCCGGCAAGGCCACCGAGCTCGCCTCCGACACCGTCGCGGGGCTGCGGGTGCTGCGGGGCATCGGCGGCGAGGAGCTGTTCCTCGGCCGGTACCGCGAGGCCTCCCAGCAGGTCCGGGCCGCCGCCGTGCGCAGTGCCCGGATGTGGGCGCTGATCTCGGCCATCCAGGTGTTCCTGCCGGGCCTGCTGCTCATCTCGGTCGTCTGGTACGGCTCCTCGCTCGTGCTGGACGGCCGGCTGGACGTCGGCGAACTCGTCGCCGTGTTCAGCGCCGTGTCCCTGATGCTCTACCCGCTCAGGAACGTGGAGGAGATCGCCATGGCCTACTCCTTCTCGCGTCCCTCCGCCCAGCGCGCCGCCCGGGTGCTGTCGCTGACCCGTACCGACGCCGACGCCGACGCCGCCACCGGCCCGGACGCCGCCGTGCCGGACGCGCCCGCGCCGGGCGGGGACCTGTACGACCCCGAGACCGGGCTGCTGGCTCCGGCCGGGCGGTTCACGGCCGTCGTGTGCGGGGATCCGGACGTGGCGGGCCGGCTCGCGGAGCGCCTCGGCGGGCAGCCCGTACCGGCCGGCGACACCGCGGCCGAGGGGCCCTCGGTGCTGCTCGGCGGGGTGGCGCTGGACGAGCTCGCGCTGGACACGGCGCGCACGCTGGTCCTCGTACAGGACAAGGATCCGGTGCTGCTGTCCGGGACGCTGCGCGAGCTCTTCGACGTACCTGCCTCCGGTGCGGTGGAGCCCGCGGCGGCACTGGCCGCGGCGCAGTGCGCTGACGTGCTGGACGCCCTGCTCCAGTCGGCGCCCGACGGGGTCACCGATCCGATGGACGCCCGGATCACCGAACGCGGCCGGTCCCTGTCCGGCGGGCAGCGCCAGCGCCTCGCGCTGGCCAGGTCGCTGGTCACCGACCCGGAGGTACTGGTGCTCGACGAACCGACCTCGGCCGTCGACTCGCACACCGAGGCACGCATCGCCGACGGGATCACGGCCCTGCGCAAGGGGCGGACCACGGTGGTGCTGGCGTCCTCGCCGCTGCTCCTGGACCGGGCCGACCGGGTCGTCCTCGTCCACGAGGGCCGGGCCCTCAAGGCCGGCACGCACCGCGAGCTGCTGCGCGACGATCCGCGCTACCGCGCGGTCGTCACCCGCGAACCCGACGGGCCCGACAGGACCGGCGGGACGGACGGGACCGGCGGGACCGACCGGACCGGCGCCGCACTGGTCCGGCTGGAAGAAGCACTCACAGAGATCGAGGGATCCGCATGATCGGCGTGGCGCCACCGGAATACGATCCGGCGGCCCCCGAGACGGCCGCGACGCTGCCCGTGGGCTCGTCGGAGACCGTACGGGGCTACGTGCGCGGCCTGTTCCTCCGCCATCGGCGGGCCTTCGTGGTCCTGGTGACGGTCAACGCGGTCGCCGTGGTCGCCTCCATGACCGGCCCGTACCTGCTGGGCCGGGTCGTGGACGACCTCGCGGAGGGGGCGCGCGAACTCCATCTGGGGCGCGTGGCACTGCTGTTCGCGCTGGCCCTGGTCGTCCAGACCTGCTTCGTGCGGCTGGTTCGGCTGCGCGGGGCGATGCTCGGCGAGGAGATGCTGGCCGACCTGCGCGAGGACTTCCTGGTGCGCTCGGTCGGCCTGCCGCCGGGCGTCCTGGAGCGGGCCGGCACCGGTGACCTGCTGTCCCGCATCACCACCGACATCGACCGGCTGGCCAACGCGATGCGTGAGGCCGTGCCCCAGCTCGCCATCGGCGTGGTGTGGGCCGGGCTGCTCTTCGGCGCGCTCGCGGTGACCGCGCCGCCGCTGGCCCTGGCCGCGCTGGTGGCGCTGCCGGTGCTGGTGATCGGCTGCCGCTGGTACTTCCGGCGGGCTCCGTCGGCGTACCGCTCGGAGGCGGCCGGGTACGCGGCGGTCGCGGCGGTGCTCACCGAGACGGTGGACGCGGGCCGCACCGTCGAGGCGCACCGCCTGGGGCGGCGCCGGATCGCCCTGTCGGAGCAGCGGATCAAGGAATGGACGGCCTGGGAGCGGTACACGCTGTACCTGCGGACGGTCCTCTTCCCCGTCATCAACGTCACCTACGTGACGATCCTGGGTTCGGTGCTGATGATCGGCGGCTACTGCGTCCTCCAGGGCTGGATGTCGGTGGGACAGCTGACCACGGGCGCCCTGCTGGCGCAGATGATGGTCGATCCGATCGGCCTGATCCTGCGCTGGTACGACGAACTGCAGATCGCCCAGGTGTCGCTGGCCCGGCTGGTCGGCGTCCACGAGATCGAACCGGCGGCCGGCGACGGCGCGCTCTCCCCGGAGGGACGCGAGGTGCGGGCCGACGAGGTCCGCTTCGGTTACCGGGAGGGCGTCGACGTCCTGCACGAGGTGTCGATGGCCGTGCCGCCGGGCACCCGGATGGCGCTGGTCGGCCCCTCGGGCGCGGGCAAGTCCACGCTGGGCCGGCTGCTGGCGGGCATCTACGCCCCGCGGACGGGCGAGGTGACCCTGGGTGGTGCGCGGCTGTCGGGGATGCCGGCGGAGCGGGTCCGCGAGCACGTGGCCCTGGTCAACCAGGAGCACCACGTGTTCGTGGGGTCCCTGCGGGACAACCTGCGCCTCGCCCGTACGGACGCCGGGGACGCCGAACTGTGGGCGGCGCTGGGCGCGGTGGACGCGGACGGCTGGGCGCGGGCCCTGGAGTCCGGGCTGGACACCGACGTCGGCTCGGGCGGCAGCGCACTGACCCCGGCGCAGGCACAGCAGGTGGCGCTGGCCCGGCTGGTGCTGGCCGACCCGCACACGCTGGTGCTGGACGAGGCGACCTCGCTGCTGGACCCGCGGGCCGCCCGGCACCTGGAGCGTTCGCTGGCCCGGGTGCTGGACGGCCGTACGGTCATCGCGATCGCCCACCGCCTGCACACCGCGCACGACGCGGACGTGATCGCGGTGGTCGAGGCGGGCCGGATCAGCGAGCTCGGCTCGCACGACGAGCTGGTGGCGGCCGACGGGGCGTACGCGGCCCTGTGGCGCTCCTGGCACGGCTGACCGGCCGCCGGCCCGGCGGGGTCTACGGGCTCTACGGGGCCTTCGCCGGGCCGGCGGGGCCTACGGGGCTGCCGCCGGGCCGGCGGGCCGGCGCGACGGGCTCGTACGCCTGACGGCCCGCGCAGGTCCACACGACAGGGTGCGCCACGTGCGCGGCGTCCAGCGCGACCCCGCCGACGCGGTCGTCGTCGCCGACGGCGTAGGCGGCGGAGTAGCCGGTGGGCGTGAGTCCGGGGAGGACGCGCATCGGGCCGCCGCCGGACCGGTACTGGGCCCGGACGACGGTGTCCTCGGGCGGGTCGTAGGTGGTGGCGGCGCCGACCGAGACCCCGGTGCGGGGGCTGATGTCCTCGAAGGTGCCGCTGGTGCTCCCGGCCGGCGGGGGCACGTAGGAGGGCTCCGTGTACGGGGCCGTCCACAGGAGCGGGGTCTCCTGCATGGCCCGGGTGTACCAGTGGTGGCCGACGATCCGGCCGCTCTCGTCGATGGCCTGCGGCCTGTAGTACTCGTAGTTGCCGCCGACCGGCTGGAGCAGGGTGGGGGCGGCCATGGTGTCGGCGGACCAGAGCAGGCCCGGGTTCATGTCGTAGGGCTCGTCGTCGTTGCCGGTGGGGCCCGAGCCGTGTCCGGTGATCTGCCCGGCGTTGTTGATCCCGGTGACCTCGTCGAGCCGGAAGCCGGGCGGGACGGGCAGTTCCCTGCGCAGGGCCGGGCCGGACCATTCGAGGCCGGTGCTCGCGCCGGTCGAGGCGTCGTGGCGGCGGCCGACGACGTGGCCCCGGTCGTTGACGGCGGTGGCGTACTGGCCGCCGGGCAGCAGCGTGACCGCCTTCGCGCCGGGCCGGTAGCTGAAGGCCTTGCGGCCGCCGGGTCCGGTGAGCGTGCCGACCATGAGTCCGAGCCGGTTGACGGCCTCCACGCTGCCCCCGGTGGCTCCCGCCGGCAGCGGCACGGCGTGCACGGCGGTGCCGAGCCAGTAGGCGGGCCTGTCGTGGGACACCCCGACGGACAGGCCGAGCGGGCCGATGCCGTTCACCTGGTCGGTGTGCAGCCACGGATTGCCGCCGTCGGGCCCCGGCAGCGACTTCAGTACGCGCAGCGCCGGTGCGCAGGCGGCCCCGGTGTCCGGCGCCGCGGCGGTGTCCCCGGAGTCCGCGCGTGCCGGTGCGGCGAGCGCGAGCGAGGCGAGGACCGCCCCCGCCACGCCCGCGCCGACGGCTCTGCTGGTGTTGCCCATGGGTCCCCCCGGACGTCATGCGGGCCGACGGCTCCGACGGCTCGTCGGCACACATGATGTCCGTCCGGGTCGGCTGTGAACAGACGGCCCGGGAACTCCCCGGAGCGCCCCGGGACGCGCAGGGCCCGGGGCGCTCAGAAGAAGCCGAGGGCGGAGGCGCCGCCCACTCCGCCGAGCAGCATGAACGCGGGCATGAGGACCTTCAGCTCCACCCAGCTGCCCGCGCGGAAGCGCATCATCTTGGGCGGGCCGATCGGGTACCAGCGCTTCCCGGCGATCGGAATGGGCCACAGGATCGGGCAGCCCGAGACGGTCAGGGCGTCGCCGATGTCGTGGACCAGGGCGCCGAGCAGGATGGGCAGGCCCAGCCACAGGTACTCCTGGCCCGGTGCGGTGAACAGCCAGCCCGCGCCGTTGCCCGGCTGGTCGAGGACCCCGGCCAGGATCCAGGCGCTGGTCGCCCCGAGCAGCCAGACCAGGACGTCGCTGGACATCCGGGCCGCCCGCCACAGCAGGCCTTCGACGGCGAGCACGAGGTGGACGAAGAGCAGCGCGAGGACGCCCCAGCGGTCGGCGGTGACCGCGACGGCGGAGGAGCCCCCGCCGATGAGGACGGCCCAGAGCCAGGTGTGGGTCAGGGTGCGGTGGCCGCCGGTGCGGCGGGCGTCGCGGGGTGAGCGGGTCGCCTTGTAGACGGCGTAGGAGATCTTGTCGACGACCTCGCACAGGCCCCGGGACAGCGGGCCGAAGGCGCGGGAGATCGTCGCCGACTTGTGGTCGAGGTCGGGGGCGAGGGCGGCGCCCGCGCAGATGAGCGCGCCGACGACGAGGACGGGCCACGGCATCGGGTGCCCGGCGGCCGCCGCGGCGGCGCCCACCCCCAGCCAGGCCGCTGCCCCCGACAGTGAGTGCGCCGGACCCATCATGCTCGTTCCCGCCCCAGTGCCGTGGTGGTGGGGCCCTGTTGAGGGAGTCGATCGGGCCGCCCGGACGGCTCAGCGTACCGTCGGTGATCTTCCTCCCGTCTGCCGGTTCCCTCATCCGGGGTGAAGCCAGGCAAGATGGGGGGTGTGACCCTCATTGATCAGCTCCCGCCGAACGCCGACCCCGACGCCCTCTTCGAGGCTTTCTCCTCGTGGGCGGAGGGCCAGGGCATCACCCTGTACCCGGCGCAGGAGGAGGCACTGATCGAGGTCGTCTCCGGGGCGAACGTGGTCCTTTCCACCCCGACCGGCTCCGGCAAGAGCCTCGTCGCGGCGGGCGCCCACTTCACGGCGCTGGCCCAGGACAAGGTCACCTTCTACACCGCTCCGATCAAGGCGCTGGTGTCGGAGAAGTTCTTCGACCTGTGCAAGCTGTTCGGCACCGAGAACGTCGGCATGCTGACCGGTGACGCCTCCGTGAACGCCGACGCCCCGGTGATCTGCTGCACCGCCGAGGTCCTCGCCTCCATCGCCCTGCGCGACGGCAAGTACGCCGACATCGGCCAGGTCGTCATGGACGAGTTCCACTTCTATGCGGAGCCGGACCGCGGCTGGGCCTGGCAGATCCCGCTGCTGGAGCTGCCGCAGGCGCAGTTCGTCCTGATGTCGGCCACGCTCGGCGACGTCAAGCGGTTCGAGGAGGACCTGACCCGGCGCACCGGCCGTCCCACCTCGGTGGTCCGCTCGGCGACCCGGCCCGTCCCGCTGTCGTACGAGTACGTGACGACGCCGATCACCGACACCATCACCGAGCTGCTGGAGACCCGACAGTCCCCGGTGTACATCGTGCACTTCACGCAGGCCCAGGCGGTCGAGCGGGCCCAGTCGCTCATGAGCATCAACATGTGCACCCGCGAGGAGAAGGACAAGATCGCGGAGCTGATCGGCAACTTCCGGTTCACCACGAAGTTCGGTCAGAACCTCTCCCGCTACGTCCGGCACGGCATCGGCGTCCACCACGCCGGCATGCTGCCCAAGTACCGGCGCCTGGTCGAGAAGCTGGCGCAGGCCGGCCTGCTGAAGGTCATCTGCGGTACCGACACCCTCGGCGTGGGCGTGAACGTCCCGATCCGCACGGTCCTGTTCACCGCGCTCACCAAGTACGACGGCAGCCGCGTCCGCACGCTGCGCGCCCGCGAGTTCCACCAGATCGCCGGCCGCGCCGGCCGGGCCGGCTTCGACACGGCCGGGTTCGTGGTCGCGCAGGCGCCCGAGCACGTCATCGAGAACGAGAAGGCCCTGGCGAAGGCGGGCGACGACCCGAAGAAGCGCCGCAAGGTGGTCCGCAAGAAGGCCCCCGAGGGCTTCGTGGCCTGGTCGGACACCACCTTCGAGAAGCTGATCGCCGCCGACCCGGAGCCGCTGACCTCGCGCTTCAAGGTCACCAACATCATGCTGCTGTCGGTCATCGCCCGGCCGGGCGACGCCTTCAAGGCCATGCGCCACCTGCTGGAGGACAACCACGAGCCGCGCAAGGCTCAGCTGCGGCACATCCGCCGGGCCATCGCGATCTACCGTTCGCTGCTCGACGGCGGCGTCGTGGAGAAGCTCGACACCCCGGACGCCGAGGGCCGCACCATCCGGCTCACGGTCGACCTCCAGCAGGACTTCGCGCTGAACCAGCCGCTGTCGACCTTCGCCCTGGCCTCCTTCGACCTGCTGGACCCGGAGTCCCCCTCCTACGCGCTGGACATGGTCTCGGTCGTGGAGTCGACCCTGGACGACCCGCGCCAGATCCTCGCCGCGCAGCAGAACAAGGAACGCGGCATGGCGGTCGGTGCGATGAAGGCCGACGGGATCGAGTACGAGGAGCGGATGGAGCGGCTCCAGGAGGTCACCTATCCCAAGCCCCTCGAAGAGCTGCTGCTCCACGCCTACGACGTGTACAGCAAGAGCCACCCGTGGGTCCGGGACCACCCCGTCTCCCCGAAGTCGATCATCCGCGACATGTACGAGCGGGCGATGACCTTCACCGAGTTCACGTCCTACTACGAGCTGGCCCGCACCGAGGGCATCGTGCTGCGCTACCTGGCCGGCGCGTACAAGGCGCTGGACCACACCATCCCGGACGACCTGAAGTCCGAGGACCTCCAGGACCTCATCGCCTGGCTGGGCGAGCTGGTCCGTCAGGTCGACTCCAGCTTGCTGGACGAGTGGGAGCAGTTGGCGAACCCGGAGGTGGAGACGGCGGAGCAGGCCCAGGAGAAGGCCGATCAGGTCAAGCCGGTCACGGCGAACTCCCGCGCCTTCCGCGTGCTGGTCCGCAACGCCATGTTCCGCAGGGTCGAACTGGCGGCCCTGGACCACGTCAACGTGCTGGGCGAGCTGGACGCCGAATCCGGCTGGGACGCCGACGCCTGGGGCGACGCCATGGACGGGTACTGGGACGAGTACGACGACCTGGGTACCGGCCCCGATGCGCGCGGCCCCAAGCTCCTGCAGATCGAGGAGGACCCGGCGCACGGTCTGTGGCGCGTCCGCCAGACCTTCGCCGACCCGAACGGGGACCATGGCTGGGGCATCAGCGCCGAGGTCGACCTCGCGGCGTCCGACGAGGAGGGCCGGGCCGTCATCCGGGTCACCTCGGTCGGTGAGCTCGGCCAGCTCTGACCCGGCCCGGCGCGACGTACCCGCAGCACCCGACGGACCCGACGGACCCGACAGTGGAGAACCCCTGATGACGAACCCCGCCGAGAGACTCGTCGATCTGCTCGACCTGGAGCAGATCGAGGTCAACATCTTCCGGGGCGCGAGCCCGCAGGAATCCCTCCAGCGCGTCTTCGGCGGGCAGGTGGCCGGGCAGGCGCTGGTGGCGGCCGGCCGCACCACCGAGAGCGACCGCCCGGTCCACTCGCTCCACGCGTACTTCCTGCGCCCGGGCATCCCCGGCGTGCCCATCGTGTACCAGGTGGAGCGGGTGCGCGACGGGCGTTCGTTCACCACGCGTCGCGTCACCGCGGTCCAGCAGGGCAAGACCATCTTCAATCTGACCGCTTCCTTCCATCATCCGGAGGAGGGCAGCATCGAGCACCAGCTGCCCCCTCGCCTCGACTTCCCGCACCCGGACACCCTCCCGAAGGTCGCGGACGAGATCCGCGAGCACCTGGGGGCGCTGCCCGAGGCGCTGGAGCGGATGGCCCGCCGGCAGCCCTTCGACATCCGGTACGTGGACCGGCTCCGCTGGACCCCGGAGGAGCTCAAGGACGCCGACCCGCGCAGCGCGGTGTGGATGCGGGCGGTCGGCCCGCTGGGCGACGACCCGCTCGTGCACACCTGCGCCCTCACCTACGCCAGTGACATGACCCTCCTCGACGCGGTGCGCATCCCCGTGGAACCCCTGTGGGGCATGCGCGGTTTCGACATGGCCTCCCTGGACCACGCCATGTGGTTCCACCGGCCCTTCCGGGCGGACGAGTGGTTCCTGTACGACCAGGAGTCGCCCATCGCCCACGGCGGCCGGGGTCTGGCCCGCGGCAGGATCTACGACGTGGAGGGCAGGCTGCTGGTCTCCGTCGTCCAGGAAGGCCTGTTCCGCCCGTACGCACCCGACGCCGGCAAGCCGGCCGTGTCACCGCAGTAGTTCCCGTCCGCCCTCCCGAACCGAAGAGCTGAGCACGCGCATGCCCACCCCGGCCCTCCCCTGTCCCTGCGGGCTGCCCGCCGCCTACCCGGCGTGCTGCGGCCGCTTCCACGCGGGTACCCAGCAGGCACCCACCGCCGAGCTGCTGATGCGCTCGCGCTTCAGCGCCTTCTCGGTCGGCGACACCGCCTACCTGCTGCGCTCCTGGCACTCCTCGACCCGTCCGGGCCGGCTCGACCTGGATCCCGGGCAGCGCTGGGAACGGCTGGAGATCCTCGCCACCGAGCGGGGCGGCATGTTCGAGACGGAGGGCTCCGTGGAGTTCCGCGCGCACTACCGCGAGGGCGGGCACACGGGCTCGCTGCACGAGCACAGCGCCTTCTCCCGCGAGGCCGGCGCCTGGGTCTACGTAGGCCCCCTCTCCCCCGTCGAGTTCGACTGACCGCGGGCTCCGGCCAGGGCGAGGTCCAGGCCGGCGCGGTACCGCTCCACCTCGTCCGGCGGCTGCGCCCGCAGGAGGGGCCGCGCCACCGCCGCGGCCGCCGGGGCCTGCGGGTGGCCGTAGGGCGGGGGCGGCGCGAGCGCGGCCAGCACGATCCGCTCGGCCGGGTCCGGTACCGCGGTCCGCACCTCCTCCTCGGGGAGCACGGAGGCCAGTACGGCCGCCCGCTCCCACGGGTCGGAAGTCCGTCTCAGCAGCAGGCCCACGTGCCGGCCGCGCCAGACGCTGGGCCTCAGGTCTCCCCCGGCCGCGATCAGTTCCCGGTCCCGCGCGGGCGCGGCCCCGCGCAGCAGCCCCGGCTCCGCGGCGGCGAACTCCCGTAGTTCCGCACCCAGGTAGAGCCATACGACGACTCGGTAGCGGTTGATCCGGTAGCCGACGGGGGTGAGGTGCCCGCAGCGCGCGAGGCGGGTGAACCGGCTCGGCCCGGTGCCCAGCACCCTCGCCCCGGCGTCGGCGCCGGCCACCGTTTCGACACGGGCGCGCAGCGCCTCCGGGAAACCCCCGCCCGCCTTGACCCGTTCCAGCTCGGACCGGGTGAAGCGGGCCGCTCCGCCCGGGGCCCGCGGACCCGCCCGGACCAGGCCCAGTTGCACGGCGCGGGCGAACTCGGCCCGGCCCAGACCCAGTTCCCCGGCGGCCCGGGGCGCGGCGAGCAGGTCATCCTGCCGCGGGTCCCCCGGTAGCGCCTGCACGGCCGTCGTCTCCGGTCGCGCGCACACCTTCACAGCCTTCTTCATCACGGTCCTCCCCCACGAGTGGCGATCACTCTGTGCAAAGACCGTAACTCAGCGCGACGAAACCGGCCGAGGCCTGTGGATAACTTCCGGACGGACCCGCGAAGTGCCCCGGAACGGATGGGGACCAGCCCCGCCCTCAGACCCGGGGGATCAGCCCCCGGTGATCCGCCGCTCGGCGACGCCCAGGTGCTCGCCCACCCGGTTGACCAGCAGCGTCATCTCGTAGGCGACCTGCACGATGTCGGCCTCGGCGGCGCTGAGCGCGCACAGGCAGCTGCCCGATCCCGCCGCCACCACGAAGAGGAAGCCCTCGTCGTACTCCACCATCGTCTGGCGCACCTCACCCGCCCGGAAGTGCCGCCCCGAGCCCTTCGCCAGGCTCTGCAACCCGGCCGCGACGGCCGCCAGGTGCTCCGCGTCCTCCCGAGCGAGTCCCGCGGTGGCCGCCGTCACCAGTCCGTCGTTCGACAGCACCACCGCGTGCCGGACCTGCTGGACCCTGCGCGTCAGATCGTCCAGCAACCAGTCCAGCTGCTTGTCCAGTGCCATTTCCAGCCCCTCCCCGTCGCCGCGGCCGACATGGCCGCGCCCCGCCCCGCGTAGTCGTTCCGCCAGCCTTCCCCACCAGGGGCTTTCCGGCAAGGAGGATGGGCCCATGGCACAGAAGATGACTCAAGAGGAATGGCGGGCGTTCGTCTCCCACGGCACCCGTACCGGGAAGCTGGCCACGGTCCGCGAGGACGGAAGCCCGCACATCGCTCCCATCTGGTTCGTACTCGACGGCGATTCCTTCGTGTTCAACACCGGCAAGGACACCGTCAAGGGGCGGAATCTGGCCCGTGACGGCCGGGTGTCCCTGTGCGTGGACGACGACCGTCCGCCCTTCTCCTACGTGGTCCTCCAGGGGCGCGCCACGCTCAGCGAGTACGCCGACGACGCGCAGGAAATGCTGCGCTGGGCCACCCGGATCGGCGGCCGCTACATGGGCGAGGAACGGGGCGAGGCCTTCGGCCGGCGCAACGCCGTGCCCGGCGAACTCCTCGTCCGCGTCCCCATCGAGAAGGTCATCGCGACGGCCGGTGTCGCGGACTGACGCTCACGCGGGGCCGGGCTGCGGCCCCACCGAGTCCAGCAGCCGGGCGGTGTGCATCCGCCCGGCGTACTCGACGAGCCGGATGAGCACCTCCTTCCCCGAGTCCTTGTCCCGCGCGTCGCACAGCACCACCGGCGTCCCCTGGTCCAGGTCCAGCGCCCGCGCCACCTCGTTCGACCCGTAACGCCGGGCGGTCGAGAAGCAGTTGACGGCGACGACGAAGGGGATCCGCCGGTGCTCGAAGTAGTCCACCGCCGGGAAGCAGTCCTCCAGGCGCCGGGTGTCGGCGAGGACGACCGCGCCCAGCGCGCCCTGCGACAGCTCGTCCCACAGGAACCAGAAGCGGTCCTGTCCCGGGGTCCCGAACAGGTACAGCGACAGTCCCGACCGGATGGTGATCCGGCCGAAGTCCATGGCCACGGTCGTCGTGGTCTTCTGGTCGACCCCGCCGGTGTCGTCGACGAGTTCGCCCGCCTCGCTCAGCAGTTCCTCGGTCCGCAGGGGCCTGATCTCGCTGACCGCGCCGACGAGCGTGGTCTTGCCGACGCCGAAGCCGCCGGCCACGAGGATCTTCAGCGCGAGCGCGGTCAGTTCCCCGTCCGTCCCCGAACCGTCGGCCCGCGCGGGCCCGTTGTCGTGCAGTCCCATCACAGCGCTCGCAATCCTTCGATGACTTCACGCAGAATCCGCTCGTCCGGCAGCTGGGCGGGGGGCACCGGCCGGCTCACCTTGACGTGTCCCGCCTCCAGGAGGTCCCCCAGCAGCACCCGCACCACACCCACCGGCAGGTCCGCGTCCGCGGCGAGTTCCGCCACCGACTGCGTTTCGGAGCGGCACAGTCCGAGCAGGGTGCGGTGCTCCGGCCCCAGCAGTGAATCGTCCGCGTCCCCGGAGGCGTCCGGGTCGACCACGACCAGCGCGATCAGGTCGAAGCGGACCCCGTGGGGTCCGGGTTTCGTACGTCCTCCGGTCATGGCGTACGGGCGGACGAGGGGCCCCGCCTCGGCGTCGTACCACTGGCCGTCCACGTTCCGGGCCCCCGCCCTCACCCGGCGGCCGGCGGGTGGGCCGCGAACCGGGCGGGCGTGTAGAGGTGTTCGCCGACCCGCTTGACCAGGCGGGCCATCTCGTAGGCGATCAGCCCGATGTCGGCGCCGGCCGCGCTGAGGACGGCCAGGCAGGAGCCCTCCCCGGCCGCCGCGACGAAGAGGAACCCCTCGTCCATCTCCACCATGGTCTGGCGCACCTCCCCGGCGTGGAAGTGCCGTCCCGCACCCTTGGCGAGGCTGTGGAACCCGGAGGCGACGGCGGCCAGGTGCTCGGCGTCCTCCCGGCCGAGCGCTCTGGAGGAGCCCACCGCCAGCCCGTCGTTGGACAGGACCACCGCGTGCCGGACCTCGCGGACCCGCGTCACCAGGTCGTCCAGCAGCCAGTCCAGTTCGCCGTTCCGGCGGACGCCGTCGAGGTCGGTTCCGTGGTGCTCGATCATCACGCTTCTCCTTCGCTGCCTGCGTGGGGGGAGTTGTCGCGGGTGCCGCGCGCCCAGCCGTCCCGGTAGGCGGCCATGCGGTCCCGGGCCTGCTCGGGGCTGCGGCCCGGCGGCTCCCCGGGGCCCCCCGCCCCTGCCGCAGCCTTCGGTGCGGGGGCCTCGCGCAGCTGCGGGACCAGGCTCGCCTGCCGTACCCGGCGGGGCAGTTCGGTCACCGAGGCACCGGGTACGGACACGGATCCGGAGGCGGAGGCGGGGGCGTGAGGGGCGCCGGGGGCCGGGTCGGCGGGGCCCGGCAGCGGCCCCGGGTCCGGTACGGACGCGGAGACGGGGGCGGGTGCCTGGTGGGTACGGGTGGCCGTGCCGCCGGAGCCGCGCGGCCGCAGCGAGGCCACCGGGGCGGGCCGGTGCCGCTGCGGGGCGGGGCCGGAAGCCGGAGCCGGAACCCGGTCACGGTCCGGGGCCGGAGCAGGACCCGGAGCCGGAGCCGTGGCCGGGAGGCCGCGCACGGACTCCCGTACGACGGTCATGGCCGGGGCGGGCGACGGCACGGGGCCGGCCCCGGGTACCGCCCCGTCCGGGGCTCCGGGTGCGGCCGCGGCGGCCGGCGGCCCGGCGATGGCGCCCTGGAGCAGGGAGTTCGGCAGCAGGACCACCGCGGTGGTGCCCCCGTAGGGCGAGGTGCGCAGGTGCACCTGGATCGCGTGGCGGGCGGAGAGCCGGCTGACGACGAAGAGCCCGAGGCGGTCGCTGTCGAAGAGGTCGAGGTCCTCGGAGTGTTCGATGCGCCGGTTGGCCTGCGCCAGTACGTCGCGGCCCATGCCGAGGCCGCGGTCCTCGACCTCCAGGACGTAGCCGGCGCCGACGGGCTCGCCGCTGACCCGGACCTTGGTGTGCGGGGGCGAGAACTGGGTGGCGTTCTCGATCAGTTCGGCGAGGAGGTGGGTGAGGTCCGCGACCGCCCCGCCGGCGACGGCCGCCTCGGCGAGCCGGCTGACCTCGACGCGCGGGTAGTCCTCGATCTCGGACACGGCCGCGCGGACCACGTTGGTCAGCGGGACCGGCGTCCGCCAGGCACGTCCGGGGGAGGCCCCGGAGAGGATGATCAGGCTCTCGGCGTGCCGGCGCATGCGGGTGGTGAGGTGGTCGAGCCGGAAGAGGTCGCCGAGCTCGCCCGGGTCGTCGGCGCGCCGCTCCATGGAGTCGAGGAGGGTGAGCTGTTTGTGGACCAGGACCTGGCTGCGGCGGGCGAGGTTGACGAACACCCCGCTCACTCCGCTGGCGAGTTCGGCGCGCTCGACCGCGGCGCTGAGGGCGGCCCGGTGGACGGTGGACAGCGCCTCCCCGACCTGGGTGATCTCGTCGTCGGCGGGCGGCCCGGGCGGGGTCTCGGCGTCCACGTCGACGGTCTGTCCGGCGCGCAGCCGGTCCATGGCGTGCGGGAGTTCGCGGTGGGCGATCTCCAGGGCGGTGTTGCGCAGCGAGACCAGCTCCACGACCAGGGCGCGGCCGATGCGGACCGAGATGACGAGCGAGGCGGCGACCGCGGCGAGGCCCAGCAGCACGGCGGCGCCGGCGGGGCTGAGCGCGCCTTCGGTGAAGGGGTCTGCGCGGTCGGCGGCTTCGGCGTGCGCGGTCCGGCGGATCTCCTTCATCGAGGCGCTGATCTCCGTGTACGCGGCCTCCCAGCCGGCGGGAGCGGCAGACGCCTCGCGCGCCGCGCCCGCGTTGCCGTTGCCGGTGCCGGTGCCGGGGGCGGCCGGGGTGGGCGTGCCCGGGGTGGCGGCCAGGGCCCGGTCCTCGGCTGCGGTGAGGTCGGCGTACGCGGCGCTCTTGGAGGTGGCCTCCCAGACGGCCCGCTGGGCGGCGGGCAGGTCCCGGGCGGCGGCGGAGGTCAGCGCGCGCCGGGTTTCGACGGTCCCGGCCAGGCGCCGAAGCGTTTCGGCACTGCGCTGGCCGGGCAGGGCGAGCAGGACGTCCTCCCGGGCCAGCAGTTCCCCGGCGCGGGCGAACTCCAGCAGCACGCGGGCGTCGGAGCCGAGTTCGGGGTCGCGGCCACCGGAGAGTGCCCCTTCGACGGCGAGGGCGGAGTCGGCCACGCGCGTGTAGGTCTCGTAGGCCGCGTCGGGGGCGGCGCGGCGGTCGGTGACGTCCTTGCGGGCGGAGCCGAGGGACTCCGCGGCGGTGACGAAGTCGCGGAGCCGGGTGACGACGTCGGCGCCGTGGTTCCCGGAGTCGGCGACGGTGTGGCGGTCGCCGAGGCGCAGGCTCCGTACGGCGTCGTCGGTGCGCCGGACCTGCTGTGCCAGGGCGGATCCCTGGTCGGCGGGATCGGCCAGGAAGCGGACGGCCGCCCGGCGTTCGGCCTGGAGCTCGGTCAGGGCGGCGGCGACGGGGGTGCGTATCTCGGCGTCGACCTGGCGGATCCGGCTGAGGCCGGCGATGTCCTGGGCGGTGCTGACGGTGGCGAAACCCCAGAGGGCCAGCAGCGAGATCACGGGGACCATCAGCAGCGAGACGATCTTCGCGCGGACGGTGGCGGGCCGCAGCCGGATCCGGGGCCGCACCCCGCCCGCAGCGGCTCGGGCCGGGGCCGCACCGGGGAGGGGGGCCCGGTCCTGCTCGGGTTCCTCGGCCGGGGGCCCCGCGTGCGCCCGGCGGCCGCGCGCAGGGGGCACGGGCGGCCGCTGTGCCGCTGCTTCCGGTCTGGTGCGGGGTCTGCGCATGGGCTCCTCGTTCCGGGTGGTGCGTACGAAGGTCGGGGGCGGACGTCGGGGCGGCGGGGGCCGGGTCAGCGGGCGGGCAGCGCGCTCTCGCCCAGGTTCCGGGCGGAGGCGGAGGCCGCCCGCTCGTCGGCGGTCGGGGAGAGCGCGACGAAGGCGGCGGTGATGAAGAGGTAGGAGCCCAGGCCGACCGCGAGCGGGAAGATGAACTGCATGGCCGTGGCTCCGGAGAGCGCCGTGTCCGAGGGGGTGACGCCGACGGCGACGGCGGCCATGCCCGTGTAGTGCATGCTGGTGACGGCGGCGCCCATGACCAGCGAGGCCACGGCGACGGCGACGGGCGCCTTGATGTTGAGGGCCGCCCAGAGGGCGGCGGTCGCGGCGAGCACGGCGATGGCGACGGAGAGCGCGACGACCAGCGGCCGGTAGGTGACCTCGCCGTGCAGGCGCAGGGCGGCCATGCCGAGGTAGTGCATGCTCGCGACGCCCAGGCCCGTGGTCAGGCCGCCGAGGACGAGGGCCCTGCCGCGGTTCCTGCCGTAGCCGACGGCGAAGACCCCGGCGCCCACGACGAGCACGGCGACGAGCAGGCTCAGGATGGTCAGCGGCACGTTGAAGCGGACCTCGGTACCGGTGACGTGGAACCCGAGCATGGCGACGAAGTGCATCGTCCAGATGCCGGTGCCGATGGCCGAGGCGGCGGTGAGGAGCCAGTTGCGGCGGGAGGTTCCCGTCGCGGCGAGCGCGCGGACGGTGCAGCGCAGCCCGAGGGCGGCGCCGATCGACGCCATCACGTATGACAGTACGGGTGTAAGCCAGCCATAGGCGGCGTGGTCCAGGTGTCCCATGGCCACGGGACGCTAGTCCGGGTGAGGGCACGAACAAGGGGAGCATTTCGAAAGCCGCTGGAACTGCTGGAATATGACAGAGCTACGTTCGTCTTCGATCACACCACGTACCACCTTGCGCACGCACCGCAGGCAGCCTCGGAGGGCGGTAGGTGGCCAGAACCCCGCGCGGCGCCGAGGGAACGCCGCCGTGCGGGATCATGGGCGCATGAGCGGAGACCACACGCATGTGCAGGAGTTCTTCGGGGCGCGCGCCGAAGCCTGGGACCGGAAGTTCCCGGAGGACGGGCCCGCCTTCGTCGCCGCCGTGGCCGAGTCCGGGCTGCGCCCCGGGGACCGGGTGCTCGACGCGGGCTGCGGCACCGGCCGGGCGCTGACCCCGTTGCGGGCCGCCGTCGGGCCCTCCGGAACCGTGCTGGGCGTCGACCTCACCGAGGAGATGCTGGCCGCCGCGCGGCGGGCCGGGCGCGGGGCGGACGGGACGCTGCTGCGGGCGGACGTGGCCCGGCTGCCCCTGCGGGACGGCGCCCTGGACGCGGTGTTCGCGGCCGGGCTGATCGCCCACCTGCCGGACCCGGCGGCCAACCTGCGCGAACTCGCCCGCGTGGTGCGCCCCGGGGGCCGGCTCGCGCTCTTCCACCCGATCGGGCGCGCCGCGCTCGCCGCGCGCCACGGCCGGCAGCTCACCCCCGACGACCTGCGGGCCGAGCACAACCTCGGCCCGCTGCTGGCCGGTTCGGGATGGGACATGACCCGCTACGCCGACGAGGACGCCCGCTTCCTGGTGCTCGCGGACCGTCGCGCCTGAGCCCGCACGCCCCGGCCGGCTGGTGCTACGCGGGCGGCTGGGCGTCCGCTCCGGCCGGACGGCGGGGGTGCGGCACGGGACAGCCGCCCGCGCCCGGCACCGGGAAGGTGCCGAGTTCGCCCACGTCGTAGCCGCCCCGGTACCCCTTGACCTCCGGGTTCTGGCGGGCGTGGTGGGGGCTTCGGCGCGGGGGCAGCAGGCGTACCGCGCGGCCCCGCAGCCGCAGGGCGCCCCGCACGAGCCGCCGGACGCCGGGGCGCGGGAACTCGTAGCGGAAGGCGCTCAGCAGCGGCTCGTCGAGGAGGGCGAGGCTCGCGCCCCGCACGGCGGGGGCGAGCGGCGCCGGATACCAGGAGGCCATCAGGCCGAGGGTGGAGTCGGCGACCGCGCGGCCCCCTTCGTCCCAGCCGAAGTGGGCCGCCTCGTAGGCCTCCAGGGTGCTCTCGAACTCCTCGAAGGAGCCCGGAATGTCCTTGATGCCCAAGTGCCGGCCCAGGGTCGCGTAGTAACGGGCGCAGGCCGTGCGCTCGTGCCGGGTCAGCGGGCGCCAGCCGTAGGCGTCGATCCAGCGTGCGGGGATCACCACGAACGTGCACAGGACGTAGCGCATGTCGTCGTCCGAGATGTCGTAGCTGCGGTGCATCTGGTTGACGCGGCGGATCGCGGTGCGCGCCGTGTCGCTGTCGAAGCCGTGCTCGACGACCGCGTCGAGGAGCAGCACGGTGTCGTCGTACCGCTTCTGCGTGCGCTCGGTGAACTCGGCGGTCTCGGCGAGGAGGCCGCCGATGGAAGGGACGGCGTAGGTCCGGAAGAGGGCGAGCTCCAGGGCGCGGGTGAAGTCCCAGGGGAACTCGTAGGTGGCGGTGAGCCGGTAGATGGCGAGGAAGTCCTTGTCGGGATCGAGCCGGAGGATTTCCCTCAGCCGGTCGTAACGCTGCACCGGTATCCCTTTCTGTGGCGGGTTCCCAACTGTACGTACAGGTGGCGGGCTTGGAAATCGGACTCCTCCTGCTCTCGACGTGCGTGTTACCCGCTGGTTAAGGTGCGCCGACGAGAGAGCGATCGGGAGGCCACGTGTCAGACGAGGAGGACGGGGGCTCGCTGTACGTGCTGACCGCCGTGCTGCTGACCCCCACGCAGTTCCCGGCCGTCCTGGGCGACGACTTCCCGGAGGCCTGTGCGCTGCTGGGCGTACGGCCGGTCACGGACGGGTACGGGCTGGTGCTCGGGCAGGACGAGGAGGGGGCTCGCTGGACGGTCGTCGTGGACGACGTCTCGCTGGTGGCCGCCGCCATCGCCTCCTGGGACTGCGGCATGGAGTACGACCTGTCGCCCGACGAGCGGACGATCGTGGTCTCCCTCGCGGGCTGGCCGCTGGAGCTGACGGTGTCCGCGCCGGGTGTTCCGGAGCCGCACGATCCGGAGCAGGGTGCGGACGGCACCGGCCGGGTGCCGCTGACTCCGCCCTCGGCGGAGGCCTGGGGGCCGGTGCAGCGCCGCATGGGTGCGGACCAGATCGCCCGGGAGTGGGCGGACTGGCGCGAGCGCGTGGCGACGGACGGTGGGGCGGCGGCTGCCGCGCACCCCGGTCTGGCGCGGGCGCTCAAGGAGGCGACGGGATACACCCGCGAGGCGCCGCCGGCGGGCCGGGTGCGGTCCTCCTTCGCCGCCGAGGGCGCCCGTACCGTACGGGCGGACGGGCCCGGCTGGTCGCTGGTGGCGCGGACCGACGACACGGCCTTCGTCCTGCTGGACGAGGAGCCGGGCGAGGTCCTTGCCGTCCCCCGCGAGGGGGAGGTCGACCTCCGGGAACTGTTGGCGGCGCTGGACCGCGTGGCCGCGCGGCCGGCGTGAACTCACGAGAACGAGAAGTGCGTACACGAGGGGGACGGCATGACGGAGCGAGCCGGCGCTGAGGATTCAGTGGAGTCGGAGAAGTCGGTGAAGCCGGTTGCGTGCGAGCCGGTGGGGGTGGTCCTGGGAGGCCGCGCGGAGGTGGCCGACGACGACTGGGGACGGGAGACGGCGGTCATCCGGCTGGACGCGCGGCGGTTCGGCCCGGAAGCCCTGTACGGGCTGGAGGACTTCTCGCACCTGGAGGTCGTCTACCACTTCGACCGGGTACCGGTGGAGAAGATCGAGACGGGCGCCCGGCATCCCCGGGGCAACACGGACTGGCCGCTGGTCGGCATCTTCGCGCAGCGCGGGAAGAACCGGCCGAACCGGATCGGCGTCTCACGCTGCCGGGTCCTGAAGGTGGACGGCCTGGACGTGCACGTGGCGGGCCTGGACGCGGTGGACGGCACTCCGGTGCTCGACCTCAAGCCGTACATGGAGGAGTTCGGGCCGCGCGGCGGGACCCGCCAGCCGCAGTGGGCCACGGCCCTGATGCGGGACTACTACTGACCCGCACCGGGGTCCGCCGGCCCAGCCGCGCCGGAACGGGTCCGGGGTGCTCCGCGTCGACGGGACGCCCCGGGTTCTGGTGCCGGTCCGCGCAGCCCCGTCCGCTCGGACCCGCCCGCGTCGGCCCGTCCCTTCAGACCCGTTGGATCAGACCCGTTCGAGAGGGACGTGCGGGCGTGCCGGAAGGGTGACCGTGATCGTGTCGCCGGGGCGGATCGTGCCGCCGCGGTGGACCACGGCCATGATTCCGGCCTTGCGGACCAGCCGTCCCTCCTCGTCCCGCCCGACGACCTGCTTGAGCAGCCCGCTCCGGAAGTTGTCGATCTGCAGGCACGGGTTGCGCAGACCGGTCACCTCCACGACCGCCTCCTCGCCGAGCGTCAGCAGCGTTCCGGTCGGGAGCGCGAGCAGGTCGATCCCCTGCGTGGTCACGTTCTCCCCGAGCTCGCCCGGCGCGACCTCGAAGCCCTGTCCCGCCACCTCGTCGAACAGCTCGCGGTGGATGAGGTGCACCTGCCGCAGGTTGGGCTGCGTCGGGTCCTGCGCCACGCGCGAACGGTGCTTGACCGTGACCCCCGCGTGCACGTCCCCCTCCACGCCGAGGCCGGCGAGCAGCGTGATGCTCTCCCGGTTCGGCTTCGTGAACGAGTACGCGCCGTTGCTGCTGACCGCCGCGACCTGTGCGGTGTTCATGAAAAACGTCCCCCTTGCCGCCTTCAGCGGCCGAGCTGCTTCCTGGATATGCCCCGCAGTCGACGGCGCTGGGAGGTGTCCAGCAGGAGGTACGCGACGGCCGGGACCGCGACGAGGGCCACCAGCCCCCACACGCCGAACACGTAGAACAGCACGATGGCTGCAGCGACCGCGGCAACCGCGACCTTTCCGCTCCTCGACATCTACGGACACCTCCTCCTGCGTCGGCTACTGACCTCTCAACGCTCCGCCCCGACCGCGCGTTCCCGCGTGACCCGGGTCACCGCGTCGCTGACACCGCCGGGGGCTGGGCATGAGGTACTCTCGGCCGCCCCGTACCCGGTAGTCAAGTTTGAGGAATGCGTGCGCTCCGAGATCTCCGGCCTCCTCCGCCACTCTGCGGTCTTCCTGCCCGCCGACCCGCCGCGGAACGGCCGCGTCGCCTTCTGGCAGACGGGATCTGGCGGCTCCCAGGGTTCCGGGGGCTCCCAGAGTTCCGGGGGCTCCCAGGGCTCCGACGGCTTCGAGCACCCCGACGGCGTCGTGGAGGAGCTGACCGTGGTCACGCCCGCGCTGCACCGGGTGCCCGTCCAGGCCCTGGTGCTGCCCGTCGCCGCCGCCCTGCCGCTGCTCACCCGGGCCCGTACCGCCCCCGGCGCGAGCGGCCCGGCCGCGTTCTGGGGAGCGGCCGCGCTGCTCGCCCTGCGGTTCGCCGCCCGGGGGCTCCTGCTGCCGGGACTGAGCCCCGCCGGGTACGACGCGTGGCGGGCCGGTCCGCTGGAGGCCGCCGACCTGGGGGCGGTCCGGGAGCTGGCGTCCGCCATGCCGCCCGAAGCCCACTGCGTCCCCCTGGAGGGGGACGGCCCGCTCCGGCTGCCCGCCCCCGAACCCCTGCTGCGGGCCTTCCTCGACGCGGTCGCCGACACCCTGCCCCGGTCCCCCGCCGCACCCGCCGCCGCGGGCGGCCCCGCCTTCGCGGCGCCCGCGGGCTCCCTGCCCGCCCGGCCGGGTCCCGCCCTGCGGGCGTGGGCCGACGAGGTCGCTGCGGGCCACGACGCGGGAGTACGCATCTCCCTGCGCATCGAACTCCGCGACACCGGCCCGCACCGGCCCGACGGCGACCGCTCCACCGCCGGCTCCGCCCCGAACTCACCGAACTCCCCGGTCTCCCCGGTCTCCCCGTTCTCCCCCGACGCCGCTACGACAGACACGGAAACGGAAACGAACGCCACGGACTCCCCCGGATCCGAGGCCCCGCCCGCCCTGCGCGCCGTGCTCCAGATGCACAGCCTCGCCGACGCCGGCCTCGTCGCCGACGCCTCCGACGTCTGGGCCGCCCCGACGGCGCCCCCGGGAGCCGCCCCGGCCCCCTTTCCGCCCCGCGCCCGCCTCGACGCCCTGCGCGCGCTGCGCCGCGCGGCCCGGATCTGGCCCGCGCTCGCCCCGCTGCTCGGGGCCGCCGTACCGGACGCGGTCGACCTCGCCGACGAGGACGTGACGGAGTTGCTCGGCGGCGCCGCCGCGGCCCTCGCCGCCGACGGTGTCCAGGTGCACTGGCCGCGCCGGCTCGCCCGTACCCTCACTTCCCGCGCCGTCATCGGCTCCCCTCCCGCGCACGCCTCCGGGACACCGCCGGTACCGGGCCTCCTCTCTCCCGACGCCGTGCTGTCCTTCGACTGGCGCCACTCCCTCGGCGGTCAGGCGGCCGACCTGACCCCGGCGGAACTCGACCGGCTGGCCGAGGCGAAGCGCCCCCTGGTCCGGCTGCGCGACGAGTGGGTGCTGGTCGACCCCGCCGAGGTCCGGCGCGCCCGCGCCCGCGTGGAACGCCCCGTCACGGTCGGCGCCGCCGACGCGCTGGCCGCCGTACTCACCGGTTCCACCGAGGTCGACGGCACGCGGGTCGACGTGACGGCCGCCGGAGCGCTCGCCGAGCTGAAGGCACGGCTCACCGCCGACCCCGCACACGCCGCCCTCCCCGAGGCGCCGAAGGGCCTCGCCGCCACCCTGCGGGACTACCAGCTGCGCGGGCTGGCCTGGCTCGACCTGATGACCTCACTCGGCCTCGGCGCCTGCCTGGCCGACGACATGGGCCTCGGCAAGACCGTCACCCTGATCGCCCTGCACCTGCACCGCGACCGCCCCGAGCCCACCCTCGTCGTCTGCCCGGCCTCCCTCCTGGGCAACTGGCAGCGGGAAATCGAGAGGTTCGCGCCCGGCACGCCGGTACGCCGCTTCCACGGCGCCGACCGCACCCTCGACGGACTCGAAGGCGGCTTCGTCCTCACCACGTACGCCACCATGCGGCTCGACGCCGCCGAACTCGCCGCCCGCCCCTGGGGGATGGTCGTCGCCGACGAGGCCCAGCACGTCAAGAACCCGCGCTCCGCCACCGCCAGGGCGCTGCGCACCATCCCCGCGCCGGCCCGCGTCGCCCTCACCGGCACCCCCGTGGAGAACGACCTCTCCGAACTGTGGGCCCTGCTCGACTGGACCACGCCCGGCCTCCTCGGCCGGCTCGGCACCTTCCGCGCGCGCTACGCCGAGCCCGTCGAGAGCGGCCGCGACCCGCGGGCCGCCGCCCGGCTGGCCGCGCTGGTGCGGCCGTTCCTGCTGCGGCGCAAGAAGTCCGACCCGGGCATCGCCCCCGAGCTGCCGCCGAAGACGGAGACCGACCACCCGGTGTCCCTCACCCGCGAACAGGCCGGGCTGTACGAGGCGGTCGTGCGCGAGACCCTCGCCGCGATCGCGGCCGCGGACGGGACGGAGCGACGCGGCCTGGTCGTCAGGCTGCTGACCTCCCTCAAGCAGATCTGCAACCACCCCGCCCAGTACCTGAAGGATCAGGACCCCACCGGGGCCGGCGGCCGGGAGGCGGCGCAGGACACCGCCCGTTCCGGAAAGCTGGAGCTCCTCGACGAACTCCTCGGCACGATCCTCGCCGAAGGCGGCTCCGTCCTGGTCTTCACCCAGTACGTGGCCATGGCCCGGATCCTGGAGCGGCACCTGGCGGCACGCGGGATCGCCTCGCAGTTCCTGCACGGCGGGACGCCGGTCCCGCGCCGCGAGGAACTCGTCGACCGCTTCCAGTCCGGGGAGGTCCCGGTGTTCCTGCTCTCCCTCAAGGCGGCCGGGACGGGCCTGAACCTGACCCGGGCCGGACACGTCGTCCACTTCGACCGCTGGTGGAACCCGGCCGTCGAGGAACAGGCCACCGACCGCGCCTACCGCATCGGCCAGACCCAGCCCGTCCAGGTCCACCGGATCATCGCCGAGGGCACCGTCGAGGACCGCATCGCCGAACTCCTGGAACGCAAGAGGGCCCTGGCCGACTCCGTCCTCGCGGGCGGCGAGGGCGCGCTGACCGAACTGACCGACGCCGAGCTGGCCGAGCTCGTGGCCCTGCGCCCGGCCCCGGGGAGCAACCGATGAGCAGCGCGCACGACCCGTACGAGAAGACGTTCCCCGCGCTGCCGCCGCACGCCGGCCGGGCCTTCGCCACCACCTGGTGGGGTCATGCCTGGCTGCGCGCCCTGGAGGACGGCGCCCTCGACGCGGAGCAGGTCAGGCAGGGCCGGCGGTACGCGCGCACCGGCGCGGTCGGCGCCGTCTCGGTGCGCGCGGGCGGGCTGACGGCGGTGGTGCGGGACCGGGACGGGACGGCTCACCGGACGGACGTGCTGGTCCAGGAGTTCACGGAAGCGGAATGGGACCGGCTGCTGGGGCTGGCGGCCGCGGAGTCGGGGCACATCGCCGCGCTGCTGGACCGTGAGGTGCCGCCGGAGCTGGCCGAGGACGCGGCGGCGGCCGGGGTGGACCTGCTGCCGGGCATCGGCGAGCTCGACCCGCGCTGCGACTGCGGCGAGTGGGACCACTGCCCGCACACGGCGGCGCTCTGCTACCAGATGGCGCGGCTGCTGGACGGGGACCCGTTCCTGCTGCTGCTGTTGCGCGGGCGTGCGGAGCGGGACCTCGTGATCCAGCTGGAGGACCGCAGCGTCGCCGGAGCGGAACCGGAACGGGAACCGGAACCGGGTGTCCGGCCTGCCGACACCGGCATCCCGGCGGCCGAGGTGTTCGCGGCCCGGGCCGGCCTGCCGCCGCTGCCCCCGCCGCCGGAGCTGCCGGACGCTCCGGGTCAGCCGCCGACGCTGGACACCGAGGCGCAGCCGGAGGGACTGGACGTGGACGCCGTGGAGTTCCTCGCGCAGGCGGCCGCGTCCGAAGCCCACCGGCTGCTCGCGGAGGCCCTGGCCGCGGGCGGCGCCGAGTACGCGCGGCGGGCCCCGCTGACCGCCACGGAAGACGCGGTACGGCTCACCGCCGGGGCCCGCCACTTCCGGCTCCGTTTCCGCCTGGCGGCGGCTTCCGGCCGCGACGGCCCGGCGATGGCCCTGGCCGTACGCGCCTGGGGCTTCGGCGGGGCGCCCGCCCTCGCGGTGCTGGAGGACGACTGGTCGCCGGACCGGGAGGCTCTGGCCCGGGCCCGCTCCGCACTGGCGGCGGCCTGGCCGGACGAGGATGCTCCGGAGCTGCGCCGGGTCCGCGCCCGCTGGACGGCACCGGGCGCCCGGCAGCAGCTCCGCCTCGGCCGGGACGGCCGCTGGTGGCCGCTGCGCCGCGAGGCGGGCCGGTGGACCCTGGCCGGCCCGGGCGCGCCGGACCCGGCCTCGGCCCTGGCCTCTCTGGAGGCCGGCCCCGGCGAAGGCGCCGACGGGCCGGCCTGATCGAGGGGGCGCCCCGGGAACACGTTTCGGCGGGGAGTGGCCGACGTGGTGCTTGCCGGGGCCGGGCACCCGCACGACGATGGGGGCGCTCCGCGTACCGCGGCACCACGGTCCCTCGGGAGGGTGACATGGGCGATCCGTCGTTGGCGCTGCCGGGCGGGGCCGATCCCGTCGAGCGCACGCGCGTCCTGCGCCGGGCGCACGCGGCCTTCACCGAGGACGGGCGGGTCGAGGCTCCGGTCCGGGCGGTGATCGCGAAGTCCTGGCGGCGGTGCGCCGGGGCCCGGCTCAGTCCCGAGTGCGAGCCCCGGCTGGAGCTGGCGGAGGCCGAGCTGCGGTCCTACCGCGCGCAGCATCCGCTGGCCCGGGTGATGCCGCTGTTCCGGGACCTCGTCGGGGCGTTCGCGGCGCACGGGGCGCACCTGCTGGCGGTGTGCGACGCGCGGGGCGGGCTGCTCTGGGTCGAGGGCGAGCCGGCCACGCTGCGCCGGGCCGAGCGGCTGGGTTTCGTCCCGGGCACGCGCTGGGCGGAGTCGGCGATGGGAACGAACGCGCCGGGTACGGCGGTTGCCGTCGGGCGGCCCGTCCAGGTCTTCGGGGCGGAGCACTTCAGCCGCCGGGTCCATCCCTGGACGTGCGCGGCGGCCCCGGTCCGTGACCCCGGGACGGGGCGGGTGCTCGGGGCGGTCGACATCACGGGCGGCGACGGTCTGGCCCACCCCCATTCGCTGGCCTTCGTCCAGGCGGTGGCCCGCGCGGCGGAGACCCAGCTGGCGCTGCTCGCGCCGGAACCCCCGGCCGTCGGCCGGGACAGCCTCACCGTGCTCGGCCGTGACGGCGCGCTGCTGGTCCTCGGGGGCCGGCGGATTCCGCTCGGGCGGCGGCACAGCGAGATCGTCACCCTGCTGGCGCACCATCCGGAGGGCCTGTCGGGGGAGGAGCTGGCCTACGCCCTGTACGAGGACGAGTCGGTCTCCGCGGTGACCCTGCGGGCGGAGATGTCCCGGCTGCGGGCCCTGCTGGGGGCGGAGCACCTGCTCTCGCGGCCCTACCGGACGGCCGCCCCGCTGGAGGCCGATTCCACCGCGGTGGTCCGGCATCTGGCGGCGGGCGCCGTCTCGGCCGCGCTCGCCCGGTACGCGGGGCCGCTGCTGCCCGCGTCGACGGCGCCCGGCATCGTGCGGCTGCGCCGCCGGATCGAGGACCAGGCACGGGCGGCGGTGATCGCCCGGGCGGACGCGGGACTGCTCACGGACTGGGTGTGCGCCCCGTGGGGTGCGGAGGATCCGGCGGTGTGGCGGGCGCTGGCCGACGCCCTGCCGCCGGAGGGCCGGCCGGCCGCGCTGGCCCGCGTGCGCGCCCTCGACGCGGAACTCGGCGCGCCGCCCGCCGCGAGCGGGAACGGAACCGGGTACGGGTACGCCGGGCCCGTCACCGCGGCGGGCCCCCGGCACGCAACGTACCCGCAACCTGCCCGCTCCTAGCCTCCTCCCCGAGCGCTGTCCGACGGCGGCCGGCGCCCGGCAAGGGGAGGACACCATGGCCCGTTACGCTGCGCCCGGTACCGAGGGCGCGCTGATGTCGTACGCGTCCCGCTACGACCACTTCATCGGCGGCGAGTACGTCGGGCCCGCCCGCGGCCGGTACTTCGACAACCCCTCCCCCATCACCGGTCTGCCGTTCACCGAGGTCGCGCGCGGCACCGCCGAGGACGTCGAGCGCGCCCTGGACGCGGCCCACGCGGCGGCGCCCGGCTGGGGCCGCACCTCGGCCGGCGAGCGGTCGACGGTCCTGCTGCGGATCGCGGACCGCATGGAGCAGCACCTGGAGGCCCTCGCGGTCGCGGAGACCTGGGAGAACGGCAAGCCGGTCCGGGAGACGCTCGCCGCGGACATGCCGCTGGCCATCGACCAGTTCCGCTACTTCGCGGGTGCGCTGCGCGCCCAGGAGGGTGCGCTCAGCCAGCTCGACGACGACACCGTGGCCTACCACTTCCACGAGCCGCTGGGCGTGATCGGCCAGATCATCCCGTGGAACTTCCCGATCCTGATGGCCGTGTGGAAGCTCGCTCCGGCGCTCGCGGCCGGGAACACGGTCGTCCTCAAGCCGGCCGAGCAGACACCGGTTTCGGTGCACTACTGGCTGAGCCTGGTGGCGGACCTGCTGCCGCCCGGCGTGGTGAACATCGTCAACGGCTTCGGCGAGGAGGCGGGCAAACCCCTGGCGTCCAGCCCGCGCGTCGCGAAGGTGGCCTTCACCGGGGAGACGTCCACGGGCCGGCTGATCATGCAGTACGCGGCCGAGCACCTCACGCCGGTCACCCTCGAACTCGGCGGGAAGAGCCCCAACCTCTTCTTCGACGACATCTGGACGACGGACGACGACCTGCGCGACAAGGCCCTGGAGGGCTTCACGATGTTCGCCCTCAACCAGGGCGAGGTGTGTACGAGCCCGTCGCGCGCGCTGATCGAGCGCGGCCGGTACGGGGACTTCCTGGAGGCGGCCGTCGCCCGCACCGAACTCATCGTGCCCGGGCACCCGTTGGACACGGACACGATGATCGGGGCGCAGGCCTCCGAGGAACAGCTGAAGAAGGTCCTGTCGTACGTGGAGATCGGCCAGCGGGAGGGCGCCAAGCTCCTCACGGGCGGGCGCAAGCAGGAGCTGGAGGGCGAGCTGGCGGGCGGTTTCTACGTCCAGCCGACCATCTTCGAAGGCGACAACCGCATGCGGATCTTCCAGGAGGAGATCTTCGGCCCGGTGGTGTCCGTGACCTCGTTCCAGGACTTCGACGACGCCGTCCGCATCGCCAACGACACCGCGTACGGCCTGGGCGCGGGCGTCTGGACCCGTGACGTCAACACGGCCTACCGCGCGGGCCGCGCGATCCAGGCCGGCCGCGTCTGGACGAACTGCTACCACGCCTACCCGGCCCACGCCGCCTTCGGCGGCTACAAGCAGTCCGGCATCGGCCGCGAAACCCACAAGATGATGCTGGAGCACTACCAGCAGACCAAGAACCTACTGGTGTCGTACTCGCCGAAGCGGCTCGGGTTCTTCTAGGGGTCGGCTGAGGAGGCCTCGAGGGCCCGTTCTTCGGTGCGGGTGCGTGAAGTCGCGAAGGCGGGGCAGGTGAAGTCCAGGCGGTGAGCAGCACATCCGCCGAGCACGACGTACGGAACAAGGAGGGTCGGCGGAGAGGCAGTTCGCCGCCGTCCTCCATTGACCGAGGAGTTGTTTTCGCGTGACTGAACATGTGTGGAGTTACAAGTCGACGTCGGGCCACCTGGCCGGTACCGATCTGACCGGCTACAAGGTCGAGGCGACCGACGGCGGCATCGGCAAGGTCGACAAGCACTCCGACGAGGTCGGTGACGCCTACCTGGTGGTCGACACCGGTGTCTGGATCTTCGGCAAGGAGGTCCTGCTGCCGGCGAGCACCGTCGTCAGGATCGACCCGGAGGACAAGAAGGTCTTCGTCGACCGCACCAAGGAACAGATCAAGGACTCCCCCGAGTTCCACCGGGACAAGCACCTCGGCGACGCCGGGTACCGGGAGGAGCTGGGCACGTACTACGGCACCGGCGCCCCCTTCGGCGGCCGCCCCGCCTGATCCCGTTCCCGCATGACGACGCCGGTCCCGGCACCCTTCCTGGGTGCCGGGACCGGCGTCGTGCGGGTCAGCCCCCCTCGAAGTCGAGGACTGCCGCCACCGCGGTTTCCTGTTCCTCGACGTCCCCGGGGCTCCTGGCGATCACCGCGTACCGCCAGGAACGGCCGTCGGGCGGTACGTCCGCGTAGAGGACCACGCCCTCGCCGTGATCCGGGTCGAACGCGAGGCGGGTGGCGCGCAGCCGGGCGAGGGCCTCGTCGAAGTCCATGGGAGTGCGCGTCCAGCCCTTCGCCACCGACCAGGCGGGCGCCGGGTGCGGCCCGGCCGGTCCTCCGGTCAACCGGGTGACCATGGCGTGCGGTGTGGTGGTGGCCGTACGGCGGATGTTGCTCTCGCTCGCGTACGCGACGCCGTCCGTGTCGACCAGCGCGTCGAGCCCGAAGGGCCCGGCGTAGCCGTGGTCGGCCAGGTGGCGGCCGAGGGCCGTCCCCCACTCCTCCAGTTCGCCGGCCACGTGCGCGCAGGACGGCGGCAGCGGAGAGGCGTATCCCGTGAAGGAACCCTGCACCGTTCGCATCGCTCCGCTGAAGAGCGCGCGTGGCCCGGAGGGGGTCGCCTCCATCTGGATGCTGACCGACTCGGCGACGTCGAGGCACTCCTCCACCACCCACAGGCCCTCGGGCCCACCGACCGCATCGAGGGGCAGGCTCGCCCCGCCCCTCAGGTCGTCGCGGGACACGAAGCGCATCCCGTGCCCTCCGGCCGAACGGTCGGGTTTCACCACGACGCGCTCGTGGTGCCTCAAGAGGTCACGCGCCACGCCTTCCGTCTGGGGGCGCCGGCACATCCGGCCCGTCGGCAGCCGCATGCCCAGTTTCCCGGCCGTCTCGCGGAAGCCGGTCTTCGTGTTGAGCAGCATGGCCATCCTCAGGGCGGCCTCGGCGGCCTCGACCGTGGGATACGGGTGGACCGCGATGCCGATGTCCCGGGCGAACGCGATCGCCGACGCGTCCAGCGCCGTCGGCAGCAGCGCCGCGCCACGGTCCCCGGCGAGATCCCTCACCTGCTCGACGAGGCCCGCCTCGCGCACCGCCCGCGCCAGCGGGACGGCTCCGGCGGGGGGCACCTCGATGACAGCCACCGATTCCGGGGGCACCCCGGTCAGGCCGTACGCGTAGCGCAGGAACTCCGGGCTCAGCGGCACGGGGGTGACGAACACGTCCCCCGGCCGGAGCAGCCACACCTTCCGCGGCGCCTGCTGGGCCCACTGCGTCAGGATCTGGCCCTCGTTGAGATCCACCGCCAAGTCCGAGAGGAAGTTCGCGAACACCACGATCGGGCCCATGTCAGTCACCGCTCTGCTCCTCCGGTCGCCTCACGGCCGTCGACGGTCAGCTGGGATCACCCGCTCAGCCCCTGTCCCGCCGAACGCACCGACCCGGCCGGAGTGTGACACGGCAGGTGGTGGCGGGCGGGGATCAGGGCGGCGCGCACGGGCAGTTTCACACCTGGCCCGGTACCAGGTCCGCCCGGGGAGGCCATCGGCCCGACTCGGTCCGGTGTTCAGAGCAGCGCCTCCAGCCTGATGGGCAGGTCCGTCAGGCGTTTGCCGGTGGCGTTGAACACCGCGATGCCGCTCACCATGCCTCCGACGGCCTGGCTGTGGGCCGGTTTGGGGCTGGCCACGCGGCCCGCGGCGTAGGCCGCGAACATCCCGCTCCAGCGCACGGACCCGGCTGCCGGCCCGTCGGCGCGGGTGGGGTGGCACGGGAAGCGGTACCCGCCGGGTCACGTCGAGAGCCGGCGGTGGTCCGGCCGTGCAGGGTGTCAGGTGGGTGTGTGGGCGGTTTTGTGTGTCGTGGCGCCGTCTTCGTCCTGGGGCTCCGGCGCAGGGGGCTGTTGCGGAGCGGGCGGGGTGCGGACCAGCAACGCGACCAGCACGGCCACGGCGCCGAGTGCGGCGCCGATGCCGAATCCCCACCGGATGCCCGTGGCGAGGGCGCCGGTGGCGTTGGCGCCCTCGGCTGCCGCCGTGGCGGCGCGTCCCGACATGACGGCGATGACCAGGGCGGTGCCGGCGGCGGCCGCGACCTGTTGGAGCGAGCCCAGGATGGCGGAGCCGTGGGGGTAGAGGTGCGGCGGCAGTACGGCCAGGCCCGAGGTGAAGACGGGGGTGAAGACGAACGCCATGCCCGCGCTCAGGGCCACGTGAAGGGCGAGCACCAGCCACGGCGAGGTCTGTTCGCCCGTGAGGGCGAACAGCGCGAGGCACAGCGCCGTGAGTACGGCTCCGGGTACGACCAGGCGGGGTGCGCCGAGCCGGTCGTACAGCTTGCCGACCTGTGGTCCGAGCAGGCCCATGGTCAGGCCGCCGGGGATGAGGAGCAGCCCGGTCTGCAGTGAGGTCAGGCCGCACACCTCTTGCAGGTAGATCGGCAGCAGGATGAACGCACCCATGAGGGCCATGAAGGACAGGCACATCAGACCGAGTGCCACGGAGAAGTGCCGGTACGTGAGGGCGCGCAGGTCCAGCAGCGGTGCGGACGAGCGTTGCAGTGCCAGCTGGCGCCATACGAACAGGCCTACGAGCACGGCGCCGACCAGGGTGGTGGCCTCCGGGGGTACGGGGGCCTGGGCCGCGTTCTCGGCACCGAGCCCGCTCAGGCCGTAGACCAGGGCGCCGAAGCCCGCTGCCGCCAGGGGGACGGACAGCCAGTCGATGGGGGCGGCCTGCGGCTCGCCGATGTTGACCAGGTTGCGCCGGCCGAACAGGGCCATGGCTCCGGCGATGGGGAGCACGGCCAGGAACAGCAGGCGCCATGACCCCAGCTGCAGCAGCACACCGGAGACGGCGGGGCCGAGGGCGGGTGCGACGGAGATGACGAGGGTGATGTTGCCCATGACACGGCCGCGGTCGTGCGGGGGCACGAGGGTCATCAGCGTCGTCATGAGCAGCGGCATCATGACGGCGGTGCCGCTGGCCTGGATGACGCGCGCGGCCAGCAGTACGGGGTAGGCGGGCGCGGCAGCGGCCAGAGCCGTGCCGGCGAGGAACAGTGCCATGGCGAGGCCGAAGGCGGTTCGGGTCGTCACGCGCTGGAGGAACCACCCCGTCACCGGGATGACGACGGCCATGGTGAGCATGAAGGCCGTGGACAGCCATCCTGCGGCGGCTGCGGTGACCTCGAACTGGCGCATGAGCCGCGGGATCGCGTTGACCATGATCGTCTCGTTGAGGAGGACGACGAACGTGGACAGCACGAGGATCCGCAGCACGGCGGTGACGCGGGCGGGCGAGGGCGTGGGCGTTGCGTGTGGTGCGGGCATGGTGCCTTCCGTCATGTGAGTGTCCTCCGCACGTGGGCGGGTCACACAGACAGACCGCGGCGCCGGGAAGAACTCATCGCTGTTCGCCGATCCTGTCGCTGCCGCCGCCCGGGCTCAAGCCATTTTGCCGACCGTTCCCAGCGGCGGAGGGGTCCACGAGGGCAATCCCGGCCGCCGCTCCGGCCTCCCTCGGCCGGCACCGGCCCGCCCCTCCAGCCGTCCTCCGCCGCACTTCCAGCCGGGGCACCCGGTTCCCCGCCGGGCGGGGAGCCGGGCTCATCCGTCGTTCAGTCGCAGCAGTCGCAGCAGCACTTGCACGGATTGCAGCAGCCACCGCCGCCCCCGCAGCCGTCACCCGAGCCACCGCCGGAACCACCGGAGCCGCCG
The DNA here is from genome assembly GCF_056433525.1 of Streptomyces sp. NPDC044704. Lineage (NCBI taxonomy): Bacteria > Bacillati > Actinomycetota > Actinomycetes > Kitasatosporales > Streptomycetaceae > Streptomyces > Streptomyces sp. NPDC044704. The sequence goes on along the minus strand of NZ_JBWKGY010000002.1, from coordinate 156,120 downwards.
GAGCCGTGACCGCCGCCCGAACCGCCGGAGGAGCCGCCCGAGCCGCCGCCGTGGCCGCCGAACCAGCCGTCACCACCGGAACCGTCCCTGCCGGAACCATCCCGGCTCGCACCGCCGTTGCGGTTGCCGTCGCCGAACTGCAAGGGCTCGCCGTCATCCTGGCCGGCGTCGTCGCCGCAGCGGCAGCACCGTGGGCACAACCTGCAGTCGCGGCACAACCGGCCCCATTCGCGACACCGCCGGCACTGTCCCTCCGGATGCCGGACCGACGCCGTCACCGCGCCCTCCGGGGCCGCGCCCGCAAGCTCCCCCACGCCACAGGCCGCGCCCGTACCGGTCCCCGCGGGCGTTTCCGTCTCCGCACGGCGTCCCAGCCAGGGCAGCATGCGCGGGCCCCGCACCTGGCGGCGGTGCTGGTGGTGACGATGCCGAGGGTCGAAGACCCGGTCGACGGCCCGTTCCAACTCGCCGCCCAGGAGCGCCTGCACCAGCCGGCCGTCGACGAACACGGCGTCGGACAGGGCGAGTCGGATGCCACGGACGGCGTCGTCGCAGAGCCGGCGCACCTCGGCCCGGTCCGCTCCGGTCACGGCGATCGGGTTCCACGCGCCGGACGCCTCGTCCGCGTCCAGGTCCTCCACCGCGTCCAGCAGATGCGCCAGCCGGCCGAAGAGACGGCCGGCTTCCGCCAGCGGTTCGGCGTTGCCCGGGCGGTCCGTGAGCACCGCGGTGTACGAGAAGGCGGCCGCGGTCGCCGTCTCCGCGGGTTCCGTGACGGTCAGCAGCGAGCCACCGGGGCCGGTCGACCGCTCGATGTCCGGCTGGCGCTCGACCGCCCCGAGCAGCAGCGCGGTGTCGAAGCCGAGTCGTTCGCCGCCCGCGAGGCCCGCCCGGTCCCAGTTGTCGGCTATCCGGCGTGCCGCCAGCGCCACCGGGCGGCGCCCCACCAAGCCGTCGCCGTCGGCGGCGTGGTCACGCATCTTCGCCGCGGCCAGCACCAGCGACACCGTCGCCGCCAGCCGCGCACCCTCACCCTGCGCCACGTCCGCCGACCGCATCCCGCGCAGCGGGCACGGACCGGCCCCCCGCCGCCAGTCCCCCGTGCGCTCCGACTGCGCTTCGGTCAGCACCGAGACGATCAGGCCGTCGTAGTTGGTGGCCACCCTCGCGAACTGCCCGTACTCGCTGCGCAAAGCCAGGCACAGCCCGCACAGGTGCGCCATCCACTCGGTACGCAGGCCCTCGCCCAGGCGATGACGGCATGGTCTGATGATTCCGAACACCGAAGTTCTCCCCCGTAGGAACAGCTGCCGGGCGCATCCGGTCGGACGGCTCACGGACGCGAGACCGCACACGAGGCACGCCCGGCGTGACGTCACCGCATGTGACGTCAACGCGCGGCCGACATCTTAAATGGTCGCGTCCGAGAGGCGTCCGCGGAGTCGGGTACGACGGCTTCCGAGGTCGTCGCCTGACGAACGACCCGGACGGACCGCCCGCGCAACGGCCTTGCGGACGCGATCGCCGGCCTTCTCGGTAGCGTGGTCCTCTGTTGTACGGGTGTCCACGGGTCCGGCCGGTCCGGGCCGGGGCTTTCGACGGAGAGTGATGAGGCTGCGATGAGTGAACCGACGAAGCCCGAGGTCGTGGTTCCGGAGGGTGACGCTCCTGCCGAGCTGACCACCCGGGACCTGGTCGTCGGGGACGGCGCCGAGGTGAAGCCGGGCATGGTGGTCAGGGTCCACTACGTCGGGGTGACCTTCGCGTCCGGGAAGGAGTTCGACGCCTCCTGGGACCGGGGCGAGCCGTTCAAGTTCGCTCTGGGCAGTGGCAGGGTCATCAAGGGCTGGGACCGGGGGGTGAAGGGGATGAAGGTGGGCGGCCGGCGCGAGATCATCGTTCCCCCGCGTCTCGGCTACGGCAACCAGTCCCCCTCACCGTTGATCCCGCCGGGCTCGACCCTGGTCTTCGTGGTGGACCTGCTCGACTCGTATTCCGCGACGACCGGGTGGAGCAACTCCTAGGCCGCCCCTGGCGGGCCGGGCCCGTTCAGTCGAGGACGGCGATGGCTTCGATCTCGACCAGGTGCTCGGGGACGTCCAGTGCCGCGACGCCCAGCATGCTGGCGGGCGGGACCGGCGTGACGCCCAGTACCGCGCCCGCCCGGGCGATCCCCTCCAACAGCAGGGGCATCTTGTCGGGGGTCCAGTCGACGACGTAGACGGTCAGTTTCGCCACGTCGGCGAAGGAGGCGCCGGCCCCGGCCAGGGCGGTGGCGATGTTGAGGTAGCACTGCTCGACCTGTGCGGCGAGGTCGCCTTCCCCGATCGGGGCACCGTCGGCGTCCCAGGCGACCTGCCCGGCGATGAAGACCAGCTTCGACCCGGTCGAGATGGACACCTGCCGGTAGACGTCTATTTCGGGCAGTCCGTTGGGGTTCACCAGGGTGACGGCCATGCTGCCAGCCTCCGTTCGCTGAGCGAGTCGCTCTCTTGTGGTTACTGGAGAACCGTAGGAGAGTGGCCGCTGACATGGAAGAACGCACTTTTCGGTGACGGGGGAACCTCAAGGTGACCAAGCAGTACAGCGGCTCGCCCGAGGACGCGGACCTCAGGCGCGCGGACTCCCTGGCGCGGGAGATCTTCTCGGACGTCGCCAACAAATGGGCGCTCCTGATCATCGAGGCGCTGGGCGAACGCACCCTGCGTTTCACCGAGGTGCGGGGCGAGGTCGAGGGCATCAGCCACAAGATGCTCACCCAGAACCTGCGCATGCTGGAGCGCTACGGCCTGATCGAGCGCACGGTGCACCCCGTCGTTCCGCCCCGCGTCGAGTACGCCCTCACCGAGCCGGGCCGGGCCCTGCGGGTGACGATCGACGGCATGTGCGACTGGACCCACCGGTACCTCGGCCACATCGAAGCCTCCCGCCACCGCTTCGACGCCTGACGGGCGCCGCGCTCGCGGTACGGGCGCCCGCCGCCAGTTTCGCTACACTCCCCGGCGCGTGTCACTCCGGATCCTTCCGGATGCCCCGCCCCGCGCTCCCGCCCCTACCTTGTCGACGGCGTCCGCCAGTACGACCAGTCCGGAGCCCGGGGAGCAGCGTTGCCGACGACCGCCACCACCGACCGGCCGACCGCCCCCGTCCCCGTGCTCGGGCCCCAGGAGCGCGAGGTGCTGTGCGCGGTCGGACGGGGCCTGCGGGACGACGAGATCGCCGCCGCCCTCGCCCTCCCCGAGGAGGCCGTGGCCGAACACCTCGCGCGGATCCTCGTGAGGCTCGGTCTGCGCGACCGGGCCGCCGCCATCGTCCACGCCTTCGACAGCGGCCTGGTCGTCCCCGGACGCGGCCCCCGGACGCGGCGGGTGAGCCGGGCACCGCGGATCGGCGCGGGCCGCGCGGCCGGGCCGCAGGTACAGATCTCCGTGCTCGGACCGGTGCAGGCATGGCAGGGCGGGCGGCCCTTGGACCTGGGGCCCTTCCGCCAGCAAGCCGTACTGGCGGCGCTGACCCTGTGCGCGGGGCGGACCCTCAGCCGGCAGAAGCTGCTCGACGGCGTATGGGGGACGGAGCAGCCGCTCGCGAACGTGGTGCCGGTGTACGTGTACCGGCTGCGCAAGGCCCTGCGTGCCGGGGACGGTCCCGACCCGGTCATCGAGCACGACCGGCGTGGTTACCGGCTGGTCTCCGGCACGGTCAACGTGGACGTGGCCCGCCTGGAGGACCTGGTCGCCGGCGTCGGGGCGGCGGAGCGGGCGGGCGACCCGGCAGAGGCGGTCCGCCTGTGTTCGCGGGCGCTGGACCTGTTCCGCGGGGAACTCCTGGCCGGCCTTCCGGGGCCCCTCGCCGAACTGGAACGGCTCCGGCTCACGGAGCGCCGGATCGCCCTCGCGCAGCGGAGGGCGGAGTGCCGGCTGCGCCTGGGCCAGTGCTCCGAAGCGACCGCCGAGCTGTTCGCGCTGTCCGCGGCCAACCCCCTGAACGAGCCGGTGGCCGCGATGCTGATGCGGGCGCTCTACCGTGGCGGCCGGCAGGCGGACGCGCTGGCCGTGTTCGGGCGCGTCCGTGGCCGGCTGGCGGACGCCCTGGGGGTTCCCCCGAGCGGGATGCTGCGGCGGACGCAACGGATGATCCTGCGCGGGGACGAAGCCGGTCTCGGTCTCGCCGGAGCCGCGCGGTAGCGGTGCGGCGCGGACGCGTCACCACCTGCCGCCGGCCGGTTCGCCCGGGCCGGCGGCAGGTGGTGGGCGGAGGTTCCGCGGGCAGAGACGGCCTAGGCGGGGTACCAGGCGCCGTTGTACCACTGCTCGTTGGCGCCGTCGTTGTGGTGGTCCATGTTGAAGTCTTCGGGGTAGTTCCTGACGTGGTTGTTCGGGTAGGTCCAGATGCCGGCGGACTCGTCGCAGACGTAGTCCCAGTGGCAGATCGTCTTGACCGGCACGTTGCCGAAGAACCTGTCGGCGCCGGCGAGCGGCGCACCGATGATCCCGCCGAACGGCACGGATCCGCCGTTGGCGCCGGGAGGGCCCTGGCGCTTGGGGTCGGCGATGAGGATGGCGTTGACGTTGTCGAACGTCTGCCAGTTCTCGGTGACCCAGGTGTGGACCACCGCGGCGCCCAGGGAGTAGCCGCCCATCTTGACGTGCTGGCCGGGGCAGGCGGCACGCTGGTCGCGGACCAGCCGGTTCAGCTCGTTGACGCCCGCCCGGGCGCTCGCGCCGTTGGGGATCTGGGTGGGGTAGCCGACGTGCTGCTGGATGTTGCCGTAGAAGCCGTCGTTGTTCCACGAGCTGCCGGTGCCGCCGACGACGATCGTGTAGGTGCCCTCGCACGGGGCCGCCGCTTGCGCTGCGGACTCCTGTGCCACTGACAGCCCGGCCGTCAGCAGAAGCCCGGACAACACGGCCGCGGTCCTTCTTGCTCGCATCGCGATCCTCCCCAGGTAGTCGGCCCGCGCGTCCGCTTCCCGTCGGGGGACGCGGTCGGCCGAGGTCACCCGACGACAGTGGCAGCGGGCGATGACATCCCGATGAAACGCCGACCGTCATCGCAGCTGACGGCGGACCAGGTCGTGGAAGAGGCCCGTGGTGTCGGCGAGCAGTTCGGCGGGCGGGCCCTGCTGGACGATGCGGCCGTCCGCCATGGCGATCACGCGGTCCGCGCCCATGACCGTGGAGAGCCGGTGGGCGATCACGACGCGGGTGGCGTTCAGGGCGCGGGTGGATTCGACGACCACGCGCTGGGTTTCGTTGTCCAGTGCGCTGGTGGCCTCGTCGAAGAACAGGATGCGCGGCTTGCGGATGAGGGCCTGGGCGATCATCAGGCGCTGGCGCTGGCCGCCCGAGACGGTACCTCCGCCGTCGGACAGCATGGTGTGCATTCCCATCGGCATGGCCTTGACGTCGTCCGCGAGGCCCGCCATCGCGGCGGCTTCCCACGCCTCTTCGAGCGAGTACGTCCCGGCGCCGCAGATGCAGTCGAGGATCGAGCCGGTGAAGGGCTGGGCGTTCTGCAGGACGACTCCGCACTGGCGGCGCACGGCCGCCTGGTCGAGCGCCGCCAGGTCCTGCCCGTCGTACAGCACGCTGCCGGAGACGGGCTTGTCGAAGCCGATGAGCATCCGCAGCAGGGTCGACTTGCCGCAGCCGCTGGCCCCGACGATCGCGACGAACTCCCCCTGGCCGACCCGGAGACTGACGTCGTCGAGGACGAGCGGGCCGTCGTCCGTGTAGCGGTACGACAGGTTCCTGGCCTCGACGGCCCCGGTCAGCTCGCCCGGCCGGGTACTGGAGCGGACCACCTCGGGCGTCTCCCGCAGGAGCGGTCTGATCTGTTCGAACATCGGCAGCACCGCGGCGGCCGATATGAGCGCGCCGGTCAGCTGCGTGACCGAGGACAGCAGCATCGTCAGCGCGGTGCTGAAGGTGAGGAACTCGCCGGCGGACATGGCGCCGCGGGCGGGTCCGGCCAGCAGGACGAACATCACCAGCGTGCACAGCGGAAGGTAGACGGCGCCCAGGACCGTGATGACGTTCTGTATCCGGCCGATGCGCTGTTGCAGGTCGCGGGTACGGGCGAACTCCCGCGCCCAGGCGGCGTACGCGAAGCTCTCGGCGGCGGCGACGCGGAGCTTGGGCAGGCCGCGCAGGGTCTGGAAGGCCTGGTTGTTGAGCCGGTGGCCGAGCGCGATCAGCCGGCGCTGGTGGCGCAGCTGCCACAGTCCGAGGGCGAGGAAGACGCCCGCGACGCCGACCAGCATGGCGAGCGCCGCCATGGCCAGCGGCACGCTGTAGACGAGCAGCAGTACGAGGTTGACCGCGCCGACCGCGCCCGCCTGTACGCAGACCGGGCCGATGCCGGACAGGATGCGGCGGATGGCGCTGATGCCCATCGCCGCGCCGGCCAGTTCGCCGGTGGAGCGGCCGGCGAAGAACTTCGTCGGCAGCCGCAGCAGCCGGTCCCAGACGGCCGGCTGCAAGGTGGCCTCGATGCGGCCCTCCATCCGCAGGAGGGAGGTGTTCTGGAGCAGCATGAACACGGCCGAGACGATGCCGGTCGCGATCAGTGCCAGCCCGGTCTGCACGATGAGGCCGGTCTCGGCCTGCGGGACGTACCGGCCGAGTACCCGGCCGGTCGCGATCGGCACCAGTGCGCCCAGGACCACGGCGACCAGCCCTCCCGTCAGGAGGCTGCGCAGTTCCGGGAGGGTGCCGCGCACGCTGAAGCGGAGCAGGGCCGGCAGGCCCACCGGCCCGTCGGGCAGCGGGCGGTACAGCATGACGGCACGCGGTTCGAAGGCGTCGCCGTTCGCCTTGCCGACGCGCTCGCGCGTGCCGGTGGCGGGGTCGACCGCCTCGTATCCGCCGCGCCGCCACAGCAGGGCGACCGGCGTACCGTCCTTCTCGCGCCGGCCCACGAGCGGGCCGGTGTTCTCCCGCCACCAGGGTCCGCGGAGCCTGACCGCGCGGGTGCGGATCCGCGAGGCGAGGGCGATGCGTTCGACGGGATCGGCCTGGTCGCCGGAGCCGTCGGCTCCGCCCGGTTCGGTCAGCGGGATGCGGGCCGCGTCGGCGACCAGGCGGCAGACGGCGAAGGTCGCGTCGGCGCTCGCGGTCCGGTGGGAGTCCCGGCCGGCGCGGACGATGGACGCCAGCAGGGTCCGGTCCGCCTGGGTGCGGGCGGCCCGGCCCGCCTCGATCCCGGCCGCCGTCCGGTCCTCGTGCGCACGCTCCAGCTGCTCGATCCAGCCGTCGAGGGCGTACAGCAGGCGGTGCTGCTGGTCGACCATGCCCTGCCACATCGCCGCGTCGACGAGGAGGGTGCCCACCGCCTCCGCCTCGTACACGGCGCCGTACTGCACGCTGCCCGGGGTGACCCGCATCCACAGGATGTCCTCGTCGGCCCCGTCGTGTCCGGCGGCGCCGGCGCCGCCGTCCAGCGGTGCCTGGCAGAGTACGCGCAGGCCGCGGCCCACGCCGCGCGCGAAGGCGTCCTCCAGTGGGCTCGGCCGTCCTGCGGCGGCCTCGTACTGCGCTTGGTCGGCGTACCACGGTCCGCCCTGGAACCGGTCGTCGGGGAACGGGCCGCCGTACTCGGGGCGGTGGAGCTCCCGCAGTTCGACGCGCCGCAGCCGGCACCCCTGGAGGGGGCGGCCGACGAGGGTGTGGTCGGGGCCCTCGGCCGGGCCCAGCAGCAGCGTGCCCGGTTCCAGCCGGCCCAGGAAGTGCCAGTGCCCGGCATGTGCGGCGTCGACGGCGAAGAGGTCCAGCTCGCCCTCCACGACGAGCCACAGGACGAGCGGGCCCTCCAGGGACAGGCTGCGCACGCCCGCGCAGTCGACGGGCGAGCCCAGTGCGCCCAGGGCCGCCACGACGGGGTCCGGGGCCGGGGCGCCGCCCCACTGGCCGGCGGTGGTGGCGTGGTGTGCGTACGTCACCTCAGTGCTCCTTGACCAGTTCGGCGTACGGGCCCCGTGCGGCGAGCAGGTGCTCGTGGCGCCCGCGTTCGACGACGGTGCCCCGGTCGAGCACCACGATCTCGTCGCTGTCGCGCACCGTGCTCAGCCGGTGGGCGATGACCACGCAGGCGCAGCCGCGCCGGCGCAGGTTGTCGATGATGACCTGCTCGGTCACCGCGTCCAGGGCGCTGGTGACCTCGTCGAGGACCATGACGCTGGGGCGGCGCACCAGCGCGCGGGCGATTTCCAGGCGCTGCCGCTGGCCGCCGGAGAAGTTGCGGCCGTCCTGTTCGACGCGGCTGTGGATGCCGCCGGGACGGCGGGCGACGACGTCGTGCACGGCGGCGTCCTCCAGGGCCGCGATGACGGCCTCGTCCGGGATGGAGGGGTCCCACAGCGTGACGTTGTCCCGGACGGTTCCCTCGAAGAGGAAGACGTCCTGGTCGACGAAGGAGACGGAGGCGGCCAGCGCGCCGCGCGGAATGTCCTCCAGCCGCATCCCGTCGATGCGGACGGCCCCCTCCCAGGGGGCGTGCAGGCCGGAGATCAGCCGGGAGACGGTGGACTTGCCGCTGCCGGAGCCGCCGACGAGCGCGACCTGCTGCCCGGGGCCGACCGAGAGCGAGAAGTCCGTGAGCAGCGGGGCGTCCAACGGGCTGTAGCCGAAGGTGACGTGGTCCAGCTCCACATGGCCCTTGAGGCGGCGGGTGCCGGCGGCGGGTTCGCGCCGGGAGTGGACCGGGTCGACGGGAAAGTTCTCGACGTCCTTGAGGCGGGCCACGTCGGCGGCGAAGTCCTGGATCCGTCCGACGACGCCGCCCAGGCGGGAGATCGGCGCGGTGAAGCTGGTCACCAGGGCCTGGAACGCGACGAGCAGACCCACGGTGAGGTGGCCCTCCACCGCCCGCAGCCCGCCGATCATCAGGATCAGCGCGCTGTTGAACGCCGCGAGCGTGGGGGCGGCGAGCGCGAGCCACGCGCTGGGCACGCCGAGCCGTTGCTGCACGTCGAGGGTGACGGCGTGCTGTCCGGCCCAGCGGCGGAAGAAGCCGTTCTCACCGCCCGTGGCCTTCATCGTCTCGATGAGCTGGAGACCGCTGTAGGAGGTGTTGGTCAGCCGCGCGCTCTCGGCGCGCAGCTTCTGGGTGCCGGTGGCCCTCAGCCGGATCACGATCCGCATGGCCACCACGTTGAGCAGTGCCACGGCCACGCCGACGAGGGTGAGCTGCGGGTCGTACGCCCACAGCAGCACCGCGTAGATCACGATCACGACGGCGTCGACGCCCGCGGCGGCCAGGTCCCGGGCGAGGGTCTCGGCGACCGCGTCGTTGGACTGGAGGCGCTGGACCAGGTCGGCCGGGTTGCGCTGGGAGTAGAAGGCGACGGGAAGCCTGAGCAGGTGCCGGAAGAAGCGGGCGCCGCCCAGGGTCGAGGAGATGATGCGCCCGCGCAGCAGGTTGGCCTGTTGGAGTGCGGTGAGCGTCGCAGTGAGTACGAGGGCGACGGCCATCGAGGCGAACAGGACGCCCAGCAGGGACGTCTGCTCCCCGATGAGGAACATGTCGATGTAGGTGCGGCTCAGGGCCGGCACCGTCGCGCCCACGGCCACCAGGAGGAGGCTGGAGAGCACGGCGGCGGCCATGGTCCCCGAAGTGCCCCGCAGGCGGGCCGGCATGGCGCCGAGGACGCCCGGCTTGCGGCCGCCGCGGCGGAAGCCGTCGCCGGGTTCGAAGGTGAGTACGACGCCGGTGAAGCTGGTGTCGAACTCGTCCATGGGGACGAACCGGCGTCCCTTGCCGGGGTCGTTGACGTAGACGCCCCTGCGGCCGAGCCGGCGGCCCGTGCCGTCGTAGACGACGTAGTGGTTGAACTCCCAGAAGAGGATGGCGGGGGCGCTCTCCTCGGCGAGCGCGGCCAGGTCCATCTGCATGCCCTTGGCCTTCAGCCCGTATCCGCGGGCGGCCTTGAGGAGGTTGCTGGCGCGGGAGCCGTCGCGGGAGACGCCGCAGGCGATGCGCAGTTCTTCGAGGGGGACGAAGCGGCCGTGGTGGCCGAGCACCATGGCGAGGGCGGCGGCGCCGCACTCCACGGCTTCCATCTGCAGCACGGTGGGGGTGCGTACGGGGCGGGGCGTCCTACCCCTGGGGGCGGGCGCGGGCCTGCGGCGGGTTCCGCCCTTGGGGTCGGGGCGGTGGCGTCGGCGGCCAGCCGGCGGGAGCTGTGGCGCGGTCACGGCAGCAGCCAGTCGACGGGGCGCTGCTCGACGAGGTGGACGGATCCGGTGACCGGCGTCCTGGATTCGACGTCGTACGGGGGCCCGTCCCCGGAGGACCACCGGTAGCCGGACGGGGTGGAGGAGGGTTCGAGCCGTACGACCACCGCGATGACCTGGTCGCCCTGGCGGGAGAACTGTTCGGCGAGGGCGTCGTCGCCCAGGAAGCCGCCGATCTGCGCCCGTGTCTGGGGCGCGCGGCCGACCGTCTCGACGCGGCCGCGCAGCATGCCGAACCGCTGGTGCGGGACGGACTGGACGCTCAGGTCGACCTCGGCGCCGACGGGGATCGCCGGTCCGCCGGCGCCCGGCACGTACAGCACGGCGACGAGCGGGTCCCGCGGATCCTTCACGCGTTCCACGGTGGCCACGTCCGCGCCGGTGGCGACGACGGAACCCACCTTGGCGACCAGTGCCGTCAGCCGGCCGGCGGTCACCACGCGCACGGGGCGGTCCCCCTGTTCGGTACGGACGGTGAGCAGGGGTGCGCCGGCGTCCAGCAGCCGGCCCTCCTCGGCGAGGACCGCGGTCACCTGTCCCGCGACGGGGGTCTGCAGTACGTAGCTGCCCTCGGCGCGGGTGAGGATGCCGGGTGCGCTCAGCTTGGAGGACACGGTGCCGGTGAAGGCCCAGAAACTCGCGGCGGCCATGACGATGACCGTGACGGCCAGGACGAGCCGCCCCTGCGGGCGTGCGAAGCGGACGGGCAGGTCGAGTTCTTCGGGCGATTGCAGCTTGGAAAGAGCCTTTTGTCGAAACTGCACGGACTATTCCTTCGACTGCATTCGTATCGGCCGGGCGCGGGCAGCCAGGAACCCCGGAGCCGTGGGGGACGCTCCGGGGTTCATGGGGAAATGACGATCAGAGACCGACGCGACCGGTGTTCACCGAAACACCGGTGATGCCCGTGACGAGACCGGGGACGTTGGAGACGAGGCCCTGCGCGGCCTGGACGGTGTGGAGGGAGCCCACGACACCCACGACGTCGCTGACATCGCTGGTCACGGCGCCGCCGAGGCCGCCGGAGATGCCGATGATGCCGCCGGAGACGGCGTCCAGCTCGGTGTCGGCGATCTCACGGGTCTCAAGGTCGTTACGCATGATGCGCACCTTTCATTGGGGGGATGAATTCATTACCGCGGCAGCCCGGCGGCCCGACGGCCCGAAACTCGGCCGCCATTCCGGACTGCCGCAATGCGCAGATGTAAGCACGCGAACGCGCTGCCCACCCAATCCCGTTGACGCCCCATCACGGGTGGATGGTCACCTCTGAAGAGAGAGGTGGAGTTTGATTCACCGAATGGTGACGGCTTCTTCACAAGATCGAGTAACACATACGGGCCGTCCGTTGCTTACACGGAACGGAAACGATCAAACCGGCATCAAGCGGATGGGGCATATCCGACATACCGCTGGCCCGATCAGGCGGGCCGTCGCGATCGCGCACACGATGTGCAGGTTTTCGGAAGGCGCACGACGTGACGACCCCCTCACACCGGGTGTACGCGCCCCCGCGGCGGGGGTCCGCGCCCGCGGCGCACGCTGCGTGGCGGCGGGGTACCGCACGGGCAGTGCGCGTGTCACGCATTGCCTCGATGTCACTGTGTGTTCGCTCAGCAGATCCTCAGATCCGGATAACGATCCCGTGACCACGCAAGGGTCTTTCGGCCTGATCACGGGCCAATGGGGGATTTGCCGGTGATGTACACCACGGTTTTCGGCCGAATGGCGTGGTACATCTTCACGACCGTTTGCCGGACCACCCACGTCCGAGCAGAGGCGCTGGAGCCGGCCGACCGCCGGCAGCAACTCCATCAGCATCCGGGGGATCGGAACCCGATCCGCGGCCGAGGACGGCGCGGGTCTACATGGAGCGGAAAGGCGCACCACAGCATGACCTCGACGCAGGTTGAACAGCACCGCGGAGACGACGGCGACGCGACCACGGGCGGCACGCCCGAGGAGGGCTACGAACGCGGCCTCAACAGCCGCCAGGTCCAGATGATCGCCATCGGCGGCGCCATCGGCGTCGGCCTCTTCCTGGGTGCCGGCGCGAACATCGCGAAGGCCGGGCCCAGTCTCATCCTCATGTACGCCCTCGCCGGCGTCATCGTCTTCTTCATCATGAGGGCGCTCGGCGAACTGCTCCTGTACCGGCCCGTCTCGGGTTCGTTCGCGGAGTACGCCCGTGAGTTCCTCGGTCCGTTCTTCGGTTTCGTGACCGGCTGGACGTACTGGCTCATGTGGGTGGTCACCGGCATGGCCGAGCTGACCGCGGCCGCGATCTACGTGCACTTCTGGTTCCCGGACTTCCCGCAATGGGTGACCGCCCTGGTCTTCCTGGTGGTCCTGTTCGTCGCCAACCTCATCTCGGTGAAGATCTTCGGCGAGATCGAGTTCTGGTTCTCGATGGTCAAGGTCACCGCCCTGATCGGCATGATCGTGATCGGCATCGGCGTCGTGACCTTCGGGTTCAGCCAGGCCGGTGACACCGCCGCCGTCTCCAACCTCTGGGCCTTCGACGGGATCTTCCCCAAGGGCGTCGGCTCCAGCCTGATGACCCTCCAGGGCGTCATGTTCGCCTACCTCGCCGTCGAGCTCGTCGGCGTCACCGCGGGTGAGTCCGAGAACCCGGAGAAGACGCTCCCCAAGGCGATCAACACCCTGCCGTGGCGCATCATCGTCTTCTATGTCGGCGCCCTCAGCGTGATCCTGATGGTCGTCAAGTGGACCGAGTTCGAGCCGGGCGTCAGCCCCTTCGTGGCGGCCTTCGCGAAGATCGGCATTCCGGCCGGCGCGGCGATCGTCAACTTCGTGGTCCTGACCGCGGCCCTGTCGTCCTGCAACTCCGGCATGTACTCCACCGGCCGCATGCTGCGCGACCTGGCCGCCAACTCCGAGGCCCCCAAGATCCTCGGAAAGCTGAGCTCCACCAAGACCCCGGCGCTCGGCATCACCCTCTCCGCCGCCCTCATGGGCATCGGCGTGGTCCTGAACTACGTGGTCCCGGAGAAGGCGTTCGGCTACGTGACCTCGGTCGCGACCGCGGCCGGCATCTGGACCTGGATGATGATCCTCGTCAGCCACATCCGCTACCGCCGCGCGGTGGTCGCCGGCCGGCTGCCGGCCTCGTCCTTCCCCGCACCCGGCGGCACGGTGTGCAGCTGGATAGCCCTGGCCTTCCTGCTGATGGTCACCGTGCTGATCGCCATCGACCCCGACAGCCGCGTCTCCCTGTACGTGGGCGCCGGCTGGGCGCTGTGCCTGGCGGTCGGCTGGACGGTCCTCAAGTCCCGCAACCCGCGGATCGCCGAGCGGTCGGCCGACCGCGAGCCGGAGCCCTCGGCCCGCGCCTGACACCCGCGCCCCGCGCACGCCACGGCCCCCGTCCCCTCCGGCGACACCGGAGGGGACGGGGGCCGTCGTGGTGCGGCTACTGCCAGTCGTCCCAGGGCGGGTCGATCTCGTCCGGGTCGAAGGGCGGTTCGTCGGCGTGCGGCGGCTCCTCCTCGGCGGCCGCCGAGAGGAACGCGGCGGTGGCCGGAGCGGCCGCAGCGCCTCCGGCCGGAACCGCCGCAGCCGTCGCGGGGACGGTCGCGGAGGTGGTCGCGGCCGACTCCGCGAGGGTGTCGAGGACTCCTTGCGCGTACTTGGCCAGCTTGGCCTCGCCGACGCCGCCGATGGTGCCGAGTTCCTCGACCGTGCCCGGGAGCCGCGTCGCGATCTCCCGCAGCGTCGCGTCGTGGAAGACGACGTACGCCGGTACGCCCTGCTCGCGCGCGGTCGCGGCCCGCCAGGCCCGGAGGGCGAGGAACACCGGCTCGGCAGCGGCCGGCAGGTCGACCGGCACGCGGGCGCCCTTCCCCGGGCGCGACCCGGACTGCTTCCGGGACGAGCCGGCCGGCGCCTTCTCCTTGCGCATCTGGACGCTGCGGCGCCCTCCGAGGACCTCACCGCTGTCGTCCGTCAGGACGAGCGTCCCGTAATCGCCCTCCACCGCCAGCAGCCGCTGCGCGAGCAGCTGGCGGACGACGCCCCGCCACTCCGCGGTGCTCAGGTCGGACCCGACGCCGAACACGGACAGTCCGTCGTGGTCGAACTGGATGACCTTGGCCGTCTTCTTGCCCTGGAGGATGTCGATGATCTGGCCGGCGCCGAACTTCTGGCGCCGTTCCTTCGCCAGCCTCCACACCGTGGACAGCAGTTTCTGCGCCGCGACCGTCCCGTCCCAGGACTCGGCGGGCGTCAGACACGTGTCGCAGTTGCCGCACGGCTCACCCGACTGCCCGAAGTACGCGAGCAGCCGCGTCCGGCGGCAGTCGACCGTCTCGCACAGCGCGAGCATGGCGTCCAGGTGCATGCCCAGGGACCGGCGGCGTGCGTCGTCGCCCTCGGAACCCTCGATGAGCTTGCGCTGCTGGACCACGTCCTGAAGGCCGTACGCCAGCCACGCCGTCGCCGGCTCTCCGTCGCGGCCCGCGCGGCCGGTCTCCTGGTAGTAGCCCTCGACCGACTTCGGCAGGTCGAGGTGTGCCACGAAGCGCACGTCCGGCTTGTCGATGCCCATGCCGAAGGCGATCGTGGCCACGACGACGACCCCGTCCTCCCGCAGGAAGCGCGCCTGGTTCGCCGCGCGCGCCCGGGAGTCCATGCCGGCGTGGTACGCCACGGCGTCGATGCCCTGTTCCACCAGGAACGCCGCGGTCTTCTCGACGGAGGACCGCGAGAGGCAGTAGACGACTCCGGCGTCCCCGTCGTGCTCGGTCCGGATCAGCTCCAGCAGCTGCTTGAGCGGGTTGTCCTTGGCGGCGATGCGGTACTGGATGTTCGGCCGGTCGAAGCTGGCGACGAAGTGCCGGGCCTCCTCCAGGCCGAGCCGCGCCACGATCTCGGCGTGGGTGGCCTCGGTGGCCGTCGCGGTCAGCGCGATCCTCGGCACCTTCGGCCAGCGCTCGTGCAGCATGGACAGCGCCAGGTAGTCGGGCCGGAAGTCGTGGCCCCACTGGGCGACGCAGTGCGCCTCGTCGATCGCGAAGAGCGAGACCTTGCCCCGGTCGAGCAGCCGCTGCGTGCCCTCCGAGCGCAGCCGCTCGGGGGCGAGGTAGAGCAGGTCCAGTTCGTCGGCGAGGAAGGCCTGCTCGACGGCCTGCCGTTCGTACGGGTCCTGCGTCGAGTTGAGGAAGCCGGCCCGCACGCCGAGGGCGGTGAGCGCGTTCACCTGGTCCTGCATCAGCGCGATGAGCGGCGAGATCACGACGCCCGTGCCTTCTCTGACGAGCGCCGGGATCTGGTAGCAGAGCGACTTGCCGCCGCCGGTCGGCATCAGCACGAGGGCGTCTCCGCCGCCGACGACCTGCTCGATGATCTCCTGCTGCTCGCCGCGGAAGGAGCTGTATCCGAAGACGCGGTGCAGTACCTGCAGCGCGTCCGGGATCTCGGGGGAAGGGTCCGAAGGGGCCATCCGAGAAGCCTAACGGCACCTGCCGACACCCCGGCTCCGTACTCCCGTACCTGTGGACAACCCGGCGGTTCGGCGGCGGACGCGGGCTGTGCGAGGGTGTCCGTTCGAAAGGAGATCATGATGCAACGACCGAGCGTGCCCGAGGACCTCGATCCCGCCGGAA
Source organism: Streptomyces sp. NPDC044704 (assembly GCF_056433525.1). Lineage (NCBI taxonomy): Bacteria > Bacillati > Actinomycetota > Actinomycetes > Kitasatosporales > Streptomycetaceae > Streptomyces > Streptomyces sp. NPDC044704. The sequence continues at coordinate 140,264 of NZ_JBWKGY010000002.1, read as the reverse complement.
CCCTGTGGGCGAGGGCGGTGACGTTCGCGGCGCTGGCGGCCGCGCGCGGCGACCACGACGAGTACTGGCTGGACGAGGACGGCGTCTGGGGCGAGAACGGCAGCGGATCGTACTGGTGGCGCATGCGGATGTGCGGGACCGACCGGGCCGTGTTCTGCGGGCAGGACGCCGACGGCAGCTACACCCACGTCGGGCCGGAGCCGCTCGACTTCCTCGCCGGCGGGCCCGACTGGCTGCCGTGGGACCAGCTGCGCGAGGACGCCGCGGGCAACATGTTCGGCTTCGTCTACTGGTGGGAGAACGGTGCCTGGCACCGCGTCGACTACCGCGCGGACGAGATGGGCGACGGGCTGGACGGAGCCGCCCCCTGGGCGGACTCGGAGGAGGAGTTCCTCGACGAGGCCGAGTGCGTGCTCGGCGAAGCCTCCCCCGGCGGGCCGGCGGTGCGGGAGGCGCTGTCCGCGTTCGCGGGGCACGCCGAGCGGCGCACGGTGGACTCCGGCGCCGTCGCCGCGCTGCTGGCGGCGGCCGGCGGCGCGCTGGACGCGGACGCCGCCCTGGAAGTGGCCCGGCGGGCGGGCGTCACCGTCTGAGGCCCGCGGGAGCGCGAGAAGGCGCCTGCCCCGGCTCGAAGCCGGGGCAGGCGCCTTCTCACATCAGCGGAGCCGCGCTCGTCGGTGACCTGCGGGTCAGACCAGCGGGACCGGGAAGGTCGGGTACTCGACGCCGGACACGTGCTGGACCACGCGGATGACCTGGCAGGAGTAGCCGAACTCGTTGTCGTACCAGAGGTAGAGGATCGCGTCGTCGCCCTCGACCTTGGTGGCGCCCGCGTCGACGATCGAGGCGTGGCGCGAGCCGATGAAGTCGCTCGACACCGCGTCGGGAGCCGTCGTGAAGTCGATCTGCCGCTTGAGCGGCGAGGTCAGCGACACGTTGCGGAGGTAGTCGAGGACCTCCTCGCGGGTGGTCTCGCGCTTCAGCCGCAGGCTGAGGATGGCGATCGAGACGTCCGGCACCGGGACGCGGATCGAGCTGCCGGTGATCCGCGCGTTGAGGTCGGGCAGCGCCTTGGCGACGGCCGAGGCGGCACCCGTCTCGGTCATGACCATGTTGAGCGGCGCGGAGCGGCCGCGACGGTCGGAGCTGTGGTAGTTGTCCAGCAGGTTCTGGTCGTTCGTGAACGAGTGGACGGTCTCCACGTGACCGCGCAGGACGCCGTACTCGTCCGCCATGGCCTTCAGCGGCGGGACGATCGCGTTGGTGGTGCAGGAGGCGCAGGACAGGATCTGCTCGTCCGGCTTGATCGTGTCGTGGTTGACGCCGTGCACGATGTTCGGGACGTCGCCCTTGCCCGGCGCGGTCAGCACGACCTTGTCGATGCCGGGGCGCAGGTGCTTCGACAGACCGGCGCGGTCGCGCCACTTGCCGGTGTTGTCGATGAGGATGGCGTCGTTGATGCCGTACGCCGTGTAGTCGACCTCGGACGGGTCGTTGGCGTAGATCACCTTGATCTCGTTGCCGTTGGCGATGATCGTGCTCTTCGCCTCGTCAACGGTGATCGTGCCCTGGAACTGCCCGTGGATGGAGTCGCGGCGCAGCAGCGAGGCGCGCTTGACGAGGTCCTGCTCGCCGCCCCCGCGGACGACGATGGCGCGCAGGCGCAGGCCGTTGCCGGACCCGGCCTTCTCGATGAGCAGGCGGGCGACGAGGCGGCCGATGCGGCCGAAGCCGTAGAGGACGACGTCGCGGCCCTCGCGGCGCTCGATCTTGTTGGCACCCGTGGCGCCGGCGACGGCACCGGCGGTGAACTCCTCGACCGTCAGGCCGCGGCCGTCGGTCTTGTACGTCGCGGCGAGCATGCCGATGTCGATCTGCGAGGGTCCGAGATCGAGCGCGGCGAGCGCCTGGAGGAACGGCAGGGTCTCGGTGACCGAGAGTTCCTCACCGGCGATCTGCCGGGCGAAGCGGTGCGTCTTGAGGATGCTGACCACCGACTTGTTCACCAAGGAGCGGCTGTGGAGCAGGATCGTTACGTCCCTCTCCCGGTGCAGCTTCCCGATGATCGGGATCATCGACTCCGCGATCTCCTCGCGGTTCTTCCAGTTGGTGAACGAGTCATCATTGACAGTCACAGGTTTATCTTTCGAGCTAGGCGGCGCTCATATGCTAACCCCTTGTTCGTTTGATCATTCAAGGGGGTGGCCCCCGGACCCGGTCCGGGCGGCGGACGGCTCGGCTCCGGCCGGTACCTCGTAGATCCTTCCGTCGATGCCCGCGCGGTAGAGCCGGCCCGCCGCGAACCCGGTGTCGCCGCGTCCGTAGGTGAGCTGGGTGGAGAGGCGCATCCCCGACGTCACGGCGCACAGGGCGCCGTCCTCGGCCCGCCAGATCTGCCCCGACGCGTGCGTGGAGACCAGCGGCCGCCCGGCGCCGTCGAGGGTGAGGCCGTCGGGGAGGGCGAGGGCGTCGGCGGGGGCGGTGGAGATCCAGCGCTGCGGGTGGCCCGGGTCGTCCACGGGGATCCGGTACAGCCCGGGGGCGACGGTGGTCTGGACGACGTAGACCTGGGTGCCGTCCGGGGAGACGGCGATGCCGTTGGGCTGCGACACCCGCGCCCAGGCGGGGTCCACCCGCCCGTCCGGGGTGACGCGGCCGATGTTCCGGCCGCCCAGGGTCGTGGTGTACACGGTGCCGTCGGGGGCGAGGGCCACGCCGTCGATGCCGCCGAGGCCCGAGGCGTACGTGCTGACCGCGCCGGATTCCGGGTCGACCAGCAGGAGCTCCGAGCTGGGGAAGAGGTCGCCGGTGAGCGAGTGCGCGAGGTCGTTGCCGGTTCCGACGAGGAGCCTGCCGTCCTCCCGGACGACGATCCCGCCGTTGGCGCCGATGTTCCCGGTGAGGGCGACCGGGGCGCTGCCGGGCGCGTCGATACGGTAGACGCGGCCGGTGTAGTAGGCGGTGGCGAACATCCGGCCCCGGGCGTCGACGGCGATCGACTCGACCCAGTCGGGCAGCTGCGCCGCCTGGACCGGCGGAGCGGGCTCGCCGGTGGCGGGGCACGCCGGTGCCGCGTGGGCCGCTCCCGGCGCGAGGACGGCCGCGGCCAGGACGGCCGCCGGCACGAGGGCGGACGGCGCGCGGCGGCGCAGCCGGCGTAAGGCGGTACGGAACGTGCGGGTGCGGGTCGGCCTCATCGGGTCCCCTCCGTCGTCGGGCTGTCTGCCCGGCGCAGTATCGGCCCCGCGTCCCTCCCGCACCACCCCGCCCCGCCCCGGGCGCGGATGGGCGCGAACGGCGGCGGGGCGGGCCGGCCGGCTCGCATCATGGGGCGGTACGGACCGAGCACTTCCCGCCCGCGCGGCTTTCCGCGTACGTCGACGGCGAAGGAACCGACATGGCGACCCTGTTGGGCGCGGGACCCGTTCCCGCGATCGGCCACCACCAGATGCTCCTCCTCCTGCTCCAGATCGGCCTGTTCCTGGCCGCCGCGGTACTGCTGGGCCGGCTCGCGGAGCGGCTGCGGATGCCCGCCGTGGCCGGCGAGCTCAGCGCGGGCGTGCTGCTCGGTCCGTCCGTGCTGCAGAACCTGGCGCCGGGACCGTCGGACTGGCTGCTCCCCCGGGACCCGGGCCAGACGCACCTGCTGGGCGCCGTCGCCCAGCTCGGCGTGCTGCTGCTGGTCGCGGTCACCGGCGCGCACGTGGACCTCGGGCTGCTGCGGCGCAGCGGCCGGGCCATCGGCTTCGTCAGCGCCGGGAGCGTGCTGCTGCCGCTCGCCCTCGGCATCGGCCTCGGCTACCTGGCGCCCGCCTCGCTGATGGCCCCGGGGGCGGACCGGACGGCCTTCGCCCTGTTCATGGGGGTCGCGATCGCCGTCAGCGCCCTCCCGGTGATCGCGAAGACGCTGCTCGACATGCGGTTGCTGCACCGCGACGTCGGCCAGCTCATCGTCGGTGCGGCCGCGGTCAGCGACGTCGTCGGCTGGATGCTGCTGTCGATCGTCTCCGCCATGGTGGTCACCGGGGTTCAGGCCGGGCTCGTCGCGCAGGCGGCCGGTCACCTGGTCGCCGTGCTGGTCTTCGCCGCCGTGGTGGCGCGGCCGGTCGCCCGGCACGTCCTGCGGCGCGCGAACCGTACCGGGCACCCCGAGCGGGGCGCCGCCGCGGTCGTCGTCCTGGTGGTGCTGTCGGCCGCGGGAACTCTGGCGCTGGGCATGGAGCCGATCCTGGGCACCTTCCTGTGCGGCATCGTGATCGGCACCCTCGGCCCGGAGGCCAGGCAGTCCCTCGGCGCCCTGCGGCCCTTCGTGATGGCGGTGCTCGCCCCGCTGTTCTTCGCCACCGCGGGCCTCCAGGCCGACCTGTCCGCGCTGGCCCGGCCGCAGGTGGCGGCCGCCGCGGTGGTCACCCTGGCGGTGGCCACCGCGGCGAAGTTCGCGGGTGGTTACCTCGGTGCCCGGACGGGCGGGCTCGGCCACGGCGAGGCCCTGGCCATCGGCGCCGGCCTCAACGCCCGGGGTGTCGTGGAGATCGTGATCGCGACGGTCGGCCTGCGGCTCGGTGTGCTGACCGGCGCGACCTACACCGTCGTCATCCTGGTCGCGGTGGTGACCTCCGTGATGGCGCCGCCCTTCCTGCGCCGCGCCACCCGGCGGATTCCCGGGACCACCGCGGAAGCGGACCGGGAGCGGGAGTTCGGAGCCGCGTGGGCCCCCTCCCCCGGTCCGGGCAGGTGAGTTCCGGTTCCGCCCGTGGACGCGCTCAGAGGGCGGAGCCGATCTCGTCGGCCGCCCGTCGCGCCCCGGGCACCGCCGCCGCGCCCCGTCCCCGTCCCCGTCCCCGTCCGACGATCGAGTCGAGGATCTCCCCGACCCGCACGGCCGTGTTCGAGAGCAGCGCCGAGGTGATGCCGTGGGTGTGCTCGGTGCCGCCCTGGAGGTAGATCCCGCAGCGCAGCGCGGGATCGGTCGTCACCCGGTAGTCCCGCTCCACGCGGACGCGGCCCTGGTCGTCGCGCCGGCAGTAGGCCTCGGCCGCACCGAGGAGGCCGAGGCCGTCGGCGGACCGGTATCCGGTCGCGTAGACCAGTACGTCGGCGTCCAGCGGCGTCTTCTCGCCCGTGACCAGTGATTCGACCGTGGTGCGGACCTTGTCGGGGGTCTCGACGACGTCGGCCAGCCGGGACACCTTGAGGAAGCGCAGCCGCTCGGTGCCGAGCACCTTCTCCTGGTACTCCTGGCGGTAGAGCTCGTCGATCAGGTCGACGTCCACCACGGAGTAGTTGGTGTTCCCGTGGTACTCGATCAGCTTCCGCTTGATGGCCTCGGGGGCGGTGAAGTACTCGTCCACCGCGGCCGGGTCGAAGATCCGGTTGGCGAAGCTGCTGTCGTCGGCGGGACTGTAGCCGTAGCGGGAGAAGACGGCGCAGACCTCGGCCCGGGGGAACGTGCGGTGCAGGAAGGCCACGTTCTCCGCGGCGCTCTGGCCGGCGCCGACCACGACGAACCGGGTCGGGTCGGCGTCCCGCAGGCCCTCGACGCGGGTCAGCAGGTCCGAGTTGTGCCAGATCCGTTCCGTGCGTTCGACGCCCTCCGGCAGGTGGGGCCGCAGGCCGGTGCCGATCACGAGGTTGCGGGCGCGGTGGACCACGAGTTCGGTGCCGGAGCGGGCGGTGACGTCGACGTACTCGATCACGCCGTCGCGTTCCACGGGCCGGACGTCGACGACCTCGCAGCCGTAGGACACCATGTCGTCGACCTTGGCGGCGGCCCACTCGAAGTAGTCGTGGAACTCCACCCGCAGCGGGAAGAGGTTCTTGTGGTTGACGAAGTCGATCAGGCGTCCCTTGCTCTTGAGGTAGCAGAGGAAGCTGTATTCGCTCGTCGGATTGCGCAGGGTCACCAGGTCCTTGAGGAAGGACACCTGCATGGTGGCGTCGTCGATCAGCATGCCCCGGTGCCAGCCGAAGTGCGGCTGGCGCTCGAAGAAGTGGGCCGTGACCGCCTCGTGTCGTCCGACGCCTGCGTTGTGCTCGCCGAGCGCTATCGCCATGGCCACGTTGGACGGTCCGAAGCCGATGCCGATGAGGTCGTGGATCAATGGCGCGTCGTCAGGATGAGCCTCTGACATGTCACTCCCAATCGTGCGGGCAGTCGCTTGCCGGGCATGGGGGGGAACCGAGAGCAGGGCACGCCGGAGGAACGGCGCTGAGCGGAACTTAGGGAAGGCTAACCTCATCTTTGAGTGATTGTCGATGGGTGCACCGGATCGGCTCCCCGGGCGCGAGCGACGAACACCCTTCAGGGCATGGGCTGTTGCGTAACTTAGGCAAGCCTTGCTCTACTTGCGCTGGCTTGTGCCCCTGCTCCGCGCCCGACACCCCACCTCGATGGGCGGCCGCTCCACCGGCCGCCCTTGACCCCAAGGGAACATCACCCATGCGCACAGCACGGCCTCGGCACTACCTCATGTGCCGGCCCACGTACTTCGACGTGGTCTACTCCATCAACCCCTGGATGGACCCGAAGAAGCCCGTCGACACCCGCCTGGCCATCGCCCAGTGGGAGCAGTTGCGCGAGGTCTACCTGAGCCTCGGCCACACCGTCGACACGATCGACCCCCTGCCCGGCCTCCCCGACATGGTGTTCGCCGCCAACGGCGCCACCGTCATCGACGGCCGCGCCCTCGTGGCACGGTTCCGCGACGCGGAACGCATCGCGGAAGGACCCGCGTACCACGACTGGCTGCGCGACCACGGCTTCCCCGGCCTGCGCACGGCCGACGTCGTCAACGAGGGCGAGGGCGACTACCTCCTCGCCGGAGAGTGGCTGCTCGCGGGCACCGGCTTCCGCAGCGACCCCCGTTCCCACGACGAGGCCCAGGAGTTCTTCGGCCGCCCCGTGATCGGGCTGACCCTCGTCGACCCGGACTACTACCACCTGGACACCGCGCTCACCGTCCTCGACGAGCACACCATCGCCTACTACCCGGCCGCCTTCTCCCCCGGCAGCCTGGCCGTCCTGCGGCGCCTGTTCCCCGACGCCGTCACAGCCGGCCCCGAGGACGCCGCGGTCTTCGGCCTGAACGCGACCTCGGACGGATACAACGTCGTCCTGCCGCAGAACGCCTCCGGCCTCGCCGAGCAGCTGCGCGCCCGCGGCTTCCACCCGGTCGGCGTCGACCTGTCCGAGCTCCTCAAGGCCGGCGGCAGCGTCAAGTGCTGCACGCTGGAACTCCGCCCGGCGCCCTAGGCGTACCGACCCGCAGTCCTGCCGGCCCCGCCCATGGCCCCGGGGCCGGCCGGGTGCGGCGCCCTCGCGCGGACCGGACGTCCGCGCGACGGCGCCGCACATCCCGCGTCACCGCGTCACCGCGTCAGTCGGTGTCGTCGGCCGGCATGAAGGCCCGCAGGCCCGCGTGGGTGATCTGGCGCTCCTCCCACAGGGCGCGGGCCGACGGGGACCCGTACCAGCGGTGCGTCCAGCGGATCCGGGTCGCGCGCAGCCGCCCGTCCTCGGGGTCGGTGACCGCGAAGCGCTCCAGGTCCGGCCACGGCAGCCGGGACGCGAGCCGGGCGAGGCGTACGGCGGTGTCCTCCACGGTCCGCGGGCCCACCCCGTGGTTCCCCCGCTCGCAGGCCAACAGCCGGTTCCCGTCGATGAACCACGGGTGGTCGGTGTCGGACAGGGCGTCGGACCTCACGGCCGGAAGGGTCAGCAGGAAGTCGGCGAGTTCCCGGTTCTCGGTGCGCCGGTCGAGGCGGTCCTCCCCCTCCAGGAGGGCTTCCACGGGGTCGCGCCTGCCGTCCCAGGCGTACGCGCAGGACACGTAGGGCAGCGCGAAGGGCAGCTCCACGGACCAGACGGTGACGTAGTCCTTGGAGACCTCCAGGGCGAGCGCCGGCTTCATCGAGCGGACCAGACCTTCGAGGTCGTGGTGGTGGACCAGTTCCAGGTCGAAGACGGTGACGGCCATGCCCTCCCGGCGCATCCGTACGACGCCCTCCGCGACCAGGTCGTTGGCGTGGCGGGCGAGCCCCACCAGCTTGTCCAGGTGCGGAGCCTCCTTCACCCGCTCCCCCATGGTCGCGCCGCCCTCCCACTGGGCCCGGTCCTGCGGCACGTGCTGCTCGATCCGGCCGAAGCCGATGGCGGACTCCGCGCAGGTGTCCTGGTAGGCGAAACCGCGGTCGCGGGCGTACTGCTCGCGCCGCTCCAGCAGTTCCGCGTGCGTCAGGACCGCCTCGGCGCGCTCGGCCTCCAGGGCCCGCAGCGACTCCTTGCGCCAGCGGAAGCCCCACACCCCGATGCCGAACAGGATGACGGCGAGGGCGATCCCGCCCGCGAGGAAGCCGACGAAGAGCAGGACGCCGAGGACGGGGACGGTGACGAGGGCGGTCACCACGTTCAGCAGGAGCCGGTTGGTCTTGAGCGGATGCTCGGGCAGGGGGAACCGGTGCACGGGCGGAGGCCTTTCAGTCGCGGGTGCGGGGCGGACGGCGGTGCTCGGGGCGGAGCGGGCGGACGCTGAGGAGCAGGACGAGGAGCGCGGCCATGGCGAGGGTGCCGGTCCCGCCGGGGAGTCCGTTCAGCACGCTCCAGCCCAGGCCCCGTACCGGGACCGGCCGGTAGGCGCCGGGGGTCGTACCGCCCAGCCAGACGCCGGAACCGTCGCCGACGTCGGCGGTGGCCTGCGCGAGGGCCGTCCCGACGGTGGCGGCCCGCTCCGCGTGGCGGTCCCGGAAGGCAGCGGCGCCGAGCCGCCGCAAGGGGACCCGGGAGAAGTCGACGCCGCCGAAGACGTAGTGGCGCACCTCGTACCGCCCGCCGGGGGCCGGGCGGCTGCGGGTGACGTCGAACTCGCCCCGGGTGTAGGACTCCACGTACCGGCGGAAGACCTCCTTCGGGTCCCAGGGCCGCCCGGCGAGGCGGGTGAAGTCCTCGCGGTCGACGAGGTCGGCGAAGGGGGCCGGGCCGCGGTCCGCGCGCCGGCGGTACCACTCGGCGGCTACCCGGCTGTGGTAGATCCGGCGCAGCGCCGCGTACTCGGGCGCGGTGCGCACCTGCCGTTCCAGCTCGGGCAGCACCATCCGGCGGAAGGCGTCCGCGTTGTGCGCCTCCACTTGGGGAGCCTGCTCCCGGCAGGAGGAGGTCACGCCGGGCGTGCCCCGCTCTTCGAGGTACTCGGTCTCCATGCGCACGGACAGCGGGGCGTCGAGGATGTGCAGCGCGTCGCCGTCGTCGCGGACGGTCGCCGGTGCGGGGACGATCCACTGGCGGAAGGAGACGCACGAGCCGCGCAGGCTTCCCCAGAACGCGGGGCCGAGCCGGGAGTCGGGGTGGATGAGCCGGCCGACGGTCTTCTTCAGCTGGAGGTCGGCCTCCAGCAGGATCCGTCCGGCGTCCGTACGGGCCAGTCCGGGGTCGATGATCCGGTCGGGTTCGGCCGGGCTGAGGTTCACCGTCTGCTTGTGCGGGGGTAGCCGCAGCCAGACGAAGAACGCGTCGGAGGCTTCCTTCGCCGCGCGCCGCCCCGCTTCGGGGTCTTCGGGCGGCGCCGGGGCGTCCTCCGGCAGGGCGTCGGCCCGGAAGGCGTAGGCGAGTGCGCGCCGGCCGGCGGAGCCCCGGTCGGAGACGTAGCGCAGTTCCAGGGTCGAGAAGTCGATGCCGCCCTGCTCGGCGCGGGACTTGGCGAGCTCGTCGTGGAGTCCGCCGGAGGGATGCTGCGGATCGCAGCGCCGGGCGACGAGGAACTGGCCGGCCGGGGCAGCCGGACGGCACGGGGCGGAGGCGGCCGGATCGGCGAGCAGCCGGGGCGCGGGGGCCGCCTGCGGGGCGGCCGCGGGGCCGTCCGCGCCCGCGGACCCGTTCCCTTCCTCGTCACCGTCCTTCGCCTCGCCGCGTGCCCCGCGCATCGAGTCGAGGGCACGGGTCATGTCCTGGCCCGCGGTCGGCTCGCCCTTCTTCCGGGGCACCCCGCCGTGCGGGGTGACGTAGAAGACGGGGGTGCAGGGTGGGATCCGGGGCTCGCAGGTGGGGCACGGGGAGCGGTCCGAGTAGAGGGCCAGCATCCTGTCGTGCGGGACCCGGTTCTTCGTCAGGAAGTCGAGGATCCGCACCTCGGAGTGGTCGGGCTTCTTCTCCCAGCGCCGCTGCGCCTCGGGTTTCCTCGTGTCGGCGGGGTCGTTCGACTTGGTGACGATCAGGATGCGTTCGACCCCCGGTCCCGGGGCGAGGGCCCGGAAGAGGTCCGGGTCGTCGGCCGCGAGCTCCCCGACCTCGCGTACGGCCGTGCCCTTGCCGCGGGGCCGGATGCCGTCGATGCCGGTGACGTCGACGAAGGCGACGGCGACGTTGCGGCCGTTGTGCGCGGCGGTGTGCGTGTACGTCTTCTTGCGGAACTCGTGCGCGACCCGGCTGAAGGGGTGGTCCCGGTAGGTCACCTTCACGGGCTCCGGGCACGGCACGGCGGGGGCCGCCGCGGCGCCGGTGATCAGGGCGAGGACCGCGGCGAGGACGAGGGCGCACGCGGTCGTACGCCGCCCCGGCAGTAGGCGCATGCGGGCAGGCTAGGAGCCGACCGGTACCTCACCCGCCTTTCCGGCCATGCTCCGATCATCATCCGATCGGATCGCGGGCGGGGCGGTCCGCGGCCGCCTCAGGTCGGGGAGCAGGGTGAGGAGGCCGAGGACGGCCAGGACCGCACCGAGCACGAGGGGCGCGCGCAGGCCGTACGCGCCGATGCCGATGCCGCCGAGCCAGGAGCCGATGACGATGCCGAGGGTGATGAAGGAGGAGTGCACGGTGTTCACCAACGGGCGGGCGTTCGCGGTGCGGTGGACCCGGGTGATCATGCAGGGGTTCAGGGTGACCCCGACGAGGCCGATGCCCGTCATGAGGATCAGCGTGGGCACGGCGGCTTCGGCGAAGACGGCGAATCCGGTGAGGAAGAGCGCGTTGAGGCCGAGTCCGACGAACTGGGTGGCGAGGGTGTGGCGGTCGGCGAACCGGCTCACGACGGCGTTGCCGACGACGGTCGCGGCTCCGTAGGCCACCAGGAGCCAGGGCACCGTGCCCTCGGCGAAGCCGGTGAGGCCGGTGAGGATCGGCGTGAAGTAGCTGAAGGCGGAGAAGGTCGCACCGATGATCAGCGTGGAGGTGGAGAACACCAGCCACAGGCGCGGGTTGCGGAAGGCCCGTACCTCCTCGCGGAGCGTGGTGGCGCCCTCGGTTCCGGGAGCGGGGCGCGGTACGCGCGGCACGGCGAGGGCGGTGGCCACGGCGGCCGCGGCGGTCAGGGCGGAGATCGCCCAGAAGGCGGCCCGCCAGCCGAACTGGCCGCCCACGAAGGTGGACAGGGGCAGGCCGAGGAGGGTGCCGAGCATCAGGCCGTTCATGGCGGCGCCGATGGCCTTGCCGCGTGCTTCGGGCGGGGTGAGTTCGGCGACGAGGGAGAGCGCGACGCCGAAGAAGGCGGCGGAGGCCGTGCCGGTGACGACGCGGGCGGCGGCCATCGTCGGGTAGTCGGCGGCCAGGGCGGCCGTGACGTTGCCGGCGAGGAAGACGGCGAAGAGGATCATCAGCGCGGTCTTGTGCGGGAGCCTGAGCAGCACGGTGGCCAGGAAGGGCCCGCCGAGGGCCATCGCGGCGGCGAACGCGGTGATGAGGTAGCCGATCTGGGGGATGGACGCGTCCAGCCCCTCGGCCATGAGCGGCATCAGTCCGGCCACCACGAACTCTCCGGTGACCATGGCGAAGATGCCGAGAGCGAGGACGTACACGGCCTTGGGCACAGCCGGTCACCCACCTTTCCACGAGTTACTGACCGATCGTTCCAAAATGAGGGCAGGGCTGGCCCCCGCCAGGCGGCCCGGAGGGCTCAGACGGCCGCGCGGACCCCGCGCAGGACCTGGTCGACGACCTGGGTCAGGTAAGCGCGGTCCGCGGTCCGCTCCATGACCCGCAGCCCCTGGGTGAGGGTGACGAGGAGCCGCGCGACGGAGCGTACGTCCGTGCCCGGGGCCAGCTCGCCGTCCGCCCGGGCCCGCAGGAGCAGGTACGCGAAGGCCTCCTCCAGGGAGCCCAGCGCGCCCGCGAGGCGCTCGGCGGCCCCGGCGTCGCCCGGGAGCCGTTCCAGGACCCCGTGGGTGACCATGCACCCGGCGCGCGCCGGGTCCGCCAGGGCCGCGTCCACGTAGGACAGCAGGAACGCGCGCAGCACGCCGAGCGCGGGCGCGGAGCCGCAGGCGTCGAGGCTCGCGCGGGCCCGGTCGGCCTCGACGGCGCAGTAGAGGTCCAGCGCCTTGAGGTAGAGGTCGTGCTTGGAGCCGTACGCGGTGTACATGCTGGAGCGGTTGATCCCGAGGGCGTCCACCAGGTCCTGGACCGAGGTGGCTTCGTATCCCTGGCGCCGGAACAGCTCCATCGCGGCCACGAGGGCGGTCTGCGGGTCGAACTCCTTGGGGCGGGCCATGATCATGACCCTACCCCATTCCGAACCGCTCGTTCCAGAACTCTGTTTCCGACGGTCCGTCAGGTCATCCGTCCCGGACCCTTGACTCCGATCGCGCCAGTCGGGATTCTCGTCGCACCGTTTGTGCAGGGCATGACAATTCATGGCCTGGATTCGACCGCGCCCTCCGCCGACCGAAGACATGAGTGATGACCTTGACCCGACAGCCACACCACAGGCGCAGCCCCCTCACGGTCCTGTCGTTGCTCCTCGCCGTCATGGCCATGGCGCTCGGGCCCGTGCCCAGCTCCGCGGCCGACGCCGGCTGGTGGAACCCGACCGCCCGGCCCGCGCCCGACTCCGAGATCAACGTCACCGGCGAGCCCTTCAAGGGCACCGACGCCCAGGGGCGGGTACGGGGCTTCGTCGACGCGCACGACCACCTGATGTCCAACGAGGGCTTCGGCGGCCGGCTCATCTGCGGCAAGCCGTTCTCCGACCTGGGCGTGGCCGACGCGCTCAAGGACTGCCCCGAGCACTACCCCGACGGCTCCCTCGCGATCTTCGACTACATCACCAACGGCGGGGACGGCAAGCACGACCCCGACGGCTGGCCCACCTTCAAGGACTGGCCGGCCCACGACTCCCTGACCCACCAGCAGAACTACTACGCCTGGGTCGAGCGGGCCTGGCGCGGCGGCCAGCGCGTGCTGGTCAACGACCTCGTCACCAACGGCGTGATCTGCTCGGTCTACTTCTTCAAGGACCGCGGCTGCGACGAGATGGCGGCCATCCGCCTGGAGGCGCGCAAGACCTACGACATGCAGGCCTTCGTCGACAAGATGTACGGCGGCCCGGGCAAGGGCTGGTTCCGGATCGTCACCGACTCCGCGCAGGCCCGGGAGGTCGTCAAGCAGGGCAAGCTGGCCGTGGTCCTGGGCGTGGAGACCTCCGAACCGTTCGGCTGCAAGCAGGTCCTGGACATCGCGCAGTGCAGCAAGGAGGACATCGACCGCGGCCTGGACGAGCTGTACGGCCTGGGCGTGCGCAGCATGTTCCTGTGCCACAAGTTCGACAACGCCCTGTGCGGGGTCCGGTTCGACCAGGGCGCCCTCGGCACGGCCATCAACGTCGGACAGTTCCTGTCGACGGGCACCTTCTGGCAGACCGAGAAGTGCGCCGGCCCGCAGCACGACAACCCCATCGGGCTGGCGGCGGCGCCCGCGGCGCAGAAGGAACTCCCGGCGGGGGTGACGGTCCCCTCGTACGCCGCCGACGCGCAGTGCAACACCCGCGGGCTCACGGATCTCGGGGAGTACGCGCTGCGCGGCATGATGAAACGCAAGATGATGCTGGAGATCGACCACATGAGCGTCAAGGGCGCCGGCCGGGCCTTCGACATCCTGGAGTCCGAGTCGTACTCCGGAGTGATCTCCTCGCACAGCTGGATGGACCTCGACTGGACCGAACGCGTCTACCGGCTGGGCGGGTTCGTCGCCCAGTACATGAGCGGCTCCGAGGCGTTCAGCGCCGAGGCCAAGCGGACGGACGCGCTGCGCGACAAGTACGGCGTGGGCTACGGGTACGGCACCGACATGAACGGCGTCGGCGGCTGGCCGGGCCCGCGGGGCGCGGACGCCCCCAACCCGGTGCGCTACCCCTTCCGCAGCACCGACGGCGGCTCCGTCATCGACAAGCAGACCACCGGACAGCGGACCTGGGACCTGAACACGGACGGCGCCTCGCACTACGGCCTGGTCCCGGACTGGATCGAGGACATCCGCCTCGTCGGCGGCCAGGACGTGGTCGACGACCTGTTCAAGGGCGCCGAGTCCTACCTGACCACCTGGGGCGACTCCGAGAAGCACAAGTCCGGGGTGAACCTCGCCAGGGGCTCCTCCGCCTCGGCCTCCTCGGCCCAGTGGTGGAACCCGTTCGTGGACTACTCCCCGGGCCGCGCCGTGGACGGCGACTCCGGCTCCCGCTGGGCGAGCGAGTGGAACGACTCCCAGTGGCTGCGCGTCGACCTCGGCTCCGCCCACCGGGTGGGACGCGTCACCCTCGACTGGGAGCAGGCGTACGGGAAGGCGTACCGCATCGAGGTCTCGACGGACGGCACGAACTGGCAGCAGGTCTGGTCGACGGAGGCCAGTGACGGCGGCCTCGACACGGCCCGCTTCTCCGGGGTGTCGGCCCGCTACGTCCGCGTCCAGGGGCTCCACCGCGCGACCCAGTGGGGCTACTCCCTCCACGAGGTCGGCGTCTACGGCAGCTGACGCGGCGGCGAACCACCAGGGCCGGGGCCGGCCGGATCAGTACCCGATCCGGCCGGCCCCGGCGTCCTGCGCACGACAGGGAACGAGAGCCGACGAGAGGAACCGCCCATGGCCCGGATGCCGTCGGCCGACCGGCGCCGCCAGCTCACCGAGGCGGCGATCCGCGCGATGACCCGGGACGGCGTCGCCCGGACCACGACCCGGTCCATCGCCGCCGAGGCGGGCGTGTCGCTGAGCGTCTTCCACTACTGCTTCGAGTCCAAGCAGGCGCTGCTGGAATCGGTCATCGAGGCGATCACCGCGCACTACGTCACCGTGGTGAAGCAGGCGATCCGGCCGCGGCCGACGCTGCGCGAGACGGTACGGGCGGGTTTCCAGGCGTACTGGGACCACGTGTCCGCGCAGCCCGGCGAGCACATGCTCACCTACGAGCTCACCCAGTACGCGCTGCGCCAGCCCGGGTTCGAGCACCTGGCCCGTCGGCAGTACGAGCTGTACTGCGACACGTACGAGGAGCTCATCGGGCAGCTGCGGGCGGACATGGACCTCGAACTGCGCGTGCCCGTCCCGGTGCTGGCCCGCTATCTGGCCGCCATGACCGACGGGCTGACGCTCAGCGTGCTGGTGCTCGGCGACGAGACGGCCACGAAGGAGATCCTCGACGTGATCACGGACCACGTCGCCGGCCTCGTGGGCCCCCGGCCCCCCGACGGGACCTGAGGGGCGCGCGGCCGTCAGTTCCCGTCGGAGTGGTGGAAGCGCGCCCACATCGGCAGGGCGAACCAGCACAGCAGGAACCAGGCGACCACCCCGGCCACCAGCCAGGGCACGAAGGCGTCGTGGGTGGCCACGCGCAGTATCAGGAAGAGCGCGCCCACCAGGGTCGCGAGCAGCAGCACGAGCCCGACGAAGGTGAGGCGGGAGGCCCAGGCGACCGCCTGCGGCTTCATGTGGCGGCCCGTGACGATGCGGTGGAAGACGACGGGGGCGATCAGCGCGCCGGTCGCGAGGGAGCCGAGGACGACGGTGACGATGTAGAGCGTCTTGTCGGTCTGCGGCAGGCCCTGGAAGTGCGGGGTGAAGACCACCGTCAGCAGGAAGCCGAACAGGATCTGCACGCCGGTCTGGGCGACCCGGATCTCCTGGACCAGCTCTTCCCACTGCCGGTCCGCGCGTTCCTCGGGGCTCTCACTGCGGCCGTCGTCGGTGGCGGCTCTGCTCATGACTCCTCCATGGGGCTCCACGTACGGGCCGCCTACCCTCGGGGGCCCGGGTCATTCGGGGACGTCCGCGGCGGGATCCTCGCAGGGTTCCTGCGCCGGGCCCCCGACCGGGACGTGGATGTCCAGGACGCAGATGTCGTCGCGGCGCCCCGGACGCAGCGCGGCCAGGCTGCGCGCGAGGGTTTCGGCCCGGCCCTCGGCGACGAGGCGGCGGGCCGTGGCGGCGAGCCGGGCCAGTCCGGCTTCGATGTCCTCCCCCGGGTCCTCGACGAGCCCGTCGGTGTAGAGCAGGAGGTGGTCGTCGGGCCGCAGGTCGAGGGAGGCCTGCTCGTAGGAGGAGCCGAAATCGGCGCCGAGGAGGGCGCCGGTGGGCTGGGGCAGGAAGCAGGCCTCGCCGTCGCGGATCAGCAAGGGGGGCAGGTGCCCGGCCCGGACCCAGGTCAGCCGGCGGTCCCAGGGCCGGTAACGGCCCATGATCATGGTGGCGGTGGCTCCGTGGGTGTCGGAGGCGGTGTGCAGGAGGAGGCTGTTCAGCCGGCTCAGGGCGTCGGGCAGCTCCGACCCGGTGACGATCATGCCCTTGGCGGTGAAGCGCAGCTGGGCCATGGTGCCGACGGCGTCCAGGCCGTGGCCGGCGACGTCCCCGAGGACGAAGAGGGCGCTCTCGTCCGGGAGTCCGATGGCGCTGTACCAGTCGCCGCCGACGTTCACGCCGCTGTCGGAGGGCAGGTAGGCCACGTCGACGCACAGGCCGGCCAGCTCCAGGGACTGCTCGGGAAGGGGCAGCAGCGCGTGCTGGAGGCGGGCGGCGAGGATCCGCTCGGCCTGGAGCATGCCGCGCTGGACGAGGACGGCCCGTTCGCTCTCGCGCAGGGCGAGTTCGGCGTCCCGCTGGGCGGTGAGGTCCTGGAAGAAGCCGTGCACCTCGACCGGGGTGCCGGACGCGTCGGTGCCGGCCTCCGCGACGATCCGCAGGTGCCGTACCCCGCCGCTGGTGGTGATGCGGAAGTGCTGGTCGACGGCCTGGCCCTCGCCGAGCAGCCGTCGGACGGCCCCGCCGAGGCGCGGCAGGTCGTCCGGTACCAGGTGCAGCGGTAGTTCCTCCAGCGGCATCGGCCCCTCCGCGGGGTCGCGGCCGAAGATGACGTAGACCTGCTCGGACCAGTTGACGGTGTTCGTGACCAGGTCCCAGTCCGCCCAGCCGAGGTTGCCCAGCCGCTGCGTGTCGGCCAGCCTGCGGGCCTCGCGGTCGCTGGTGTCGTGGCTGGTCCAGGACACGACCAGGCGGTCTCCGAGCCGGGTGGCCCGGACCGCGTACGAGGATTCGCGCGGGACTCCGGCGCTCACCTCCTGGTAGGTGAAGGACGGCCCGTCGTAGTCGGTCCCCGTGGTCAGGGTGTCCAGGTACCCGTCCCACAGGTCGGTGCCGGCGACCGTGGGGTAGGTCTCCAGGAGGCTGCGGCCGACGAGCTCCTTGCCGCGGCGCCCGGCCACGTCCACCGACGCGGGGGCCGCCGCGTCGATCCGGTAGTCCTCGACGTCCCCGGTGTCCGAGCGGATCGGGGTGAGGAGTATCGCCGCTCCGGCGAGTGCGTCGAGGATCCGCTGCACGGCGGCCACGTCCGCCTCCCCGGCCGGGTCGGCGGCGCCGGGGCGGCTCAGGTCGCGCAGCGGGCCCGCGCACATCCGGGCCGCCCGCCGCAGCAGGAGCCGGCTGTCGGCGGTGAAGGGGCCCCGGCCCGTCCGGAAGAAGCCGACCGCCGTCGTGGCGGGTCCCTCCGCGAACACCGGGATCCAGGCGCGCGACGGCCAGCGTTCGGGCGGGTCGCCGATGAGCTGGTAGCGCTGGGCGTCGCGCTCCGGGTCCTCCAGCCAGACCGGCTCGCGGCCCGCGAGGGCGACCATGGCGGCGACCCCGCTGAGCGGCGGAACGTGCCGCCACTGCTCGGCCAGGGCCGGTCCGATCCCGGCGTGTCCGGCCAGCTCCAGGCCCCCGGACGGGGCGAGGGTGTAGATCATCACGGCGGCCACGTCCTCGGGGCCGCCGAGGACGGTCCGCAGCAGCCCGGCGACCTCGTCGGCGCCGCGCACCCCCGCGAGGCCGTCGGCGAGCCGGGCGAGCAGGGAGCGCCGTTCCCCGGCGGCGCGGGCCGGCGGGGCGAGGTAGCGCCGGGAGCTGAACTCCGACGGGCCCGGTTCCGCCGGGGCCCGTTCCGGTTGCCCGGCGCCGGGCCGCGGCGGGGTCGCGGCGCCCGGGCGCGGGCGCAGTCCGCCGAGGGTGATCCAGCACTCCTCCATCAGCGTCCGCCGGCGCCGGGCCGCACGGCGCAGCAGCATGTCGTACGCGGCGTCGGCCGTGACGCCGGCCTGGGCCATCAGCACGCCCTTGGCCCGTTCCAGCACGGCCGTCGTCGAGGCGATCCCTTCCATGCCCTCGACCTCGGCCCGCAGCTTCGCCACGACCCTGGCCAGGGCCAGGACCTCGGGGGCGGCGCCGTCGCCGGGAAGCGCGGGATCGCTCTTCATGCTTCGAGCATGGCACGGGGTCGGCCGCTGCGGACTGCTCAGCAGGGCAGCGGTACGTCCGCCGGAGACACGGCGAGGCCGTCGACGACGGCGGCGAGGCTGCCCGTGCGGGCGAGGACGGCCCGCTGGCGGCTCGCGCCGGTGCCCCGGCGCCGCAGCCTCTCCCACAGGGTCCGCGCCGTACCGAGGTCCCCGGCGGCCGCCAGCCCGGGCGCGGCCCGGTCCAGGAGCCGCTCCACGAGCAGCTGCGCGGGCAGCTCCCGGCCGCTGCATGCGTCGGCGCCGGGGCCGTCGATGCCGTACCGCGCCGCGAGGGCGTGTGCGGCCCACAGCCGGTGCGGGGGCGCGGACGGGGGCGGCGCCCCGGCGTCCACGTCCTGTAGGAGGACGGCCGCCAGGCCCCGTACGAGGGCGGCGGTCAGGATCACGGTGTCGAGGTCGGCGTTGACGTCGGAGACGCGGATCTCCAGCGTCGGCACGTGCTCGGAGGGGCGGGCGTACCAGTAGAGCATCCGGCGGTCGAGCAGCACCCCGGCGGCGATCAGGCCGTCGACGTGGGCCAGGTAGTGGCGTTCGTCGACGACGGGCGGCGGCCCCACCGTGGGCCAGCAGGCGAAGGCGACCGACCGCCAGCTGTCGTGCCCGGTGTCCCGGCCGGCCATGAACGGCGAGTTGCCGGTCAGGGACTGGAGCACCGGCAGCCAGGGCCGCATGTGGGCCGCCAGGGCGAGGGCCCGGGCGCGGTCCAGGGTGCCGACGTGGATGTGGCAGCCGCAGACGGCGGTGAACCCGTCGAGGAGGTGCTCCGAGCGGCGGGCCATGCGCCGGTACCGTTCGTCGTCCGTCACCCTCAGGGCCTCGCGCGGTGCGATCACCGGTACGCCCGAGGCGACCAGCAGGCAGTCCTCGGCGCGGGCGGCGCGCGCGGCCGTCTCCCGGAGCAGCGACAGCTGCCCGCGCAGGTCCGCGGTCTCGGTGGCCGGCCGCGTACAGACCTCCACCTGGGCCTGGTAGAACTCGCTCTGCACCAGCTCGCCGAGCTCACGGGCCGCCGCGGCGATCACCCGCGGTGCCCGGTTCACGGGCGACCTGCTGCCCCGGTCGACGAGGAGGTACTCCTCCTCGACCCCCACGGTCGGAACGTCCACGGGATCTCCTCGCCTGTGCCGAAGGACCGGACTCGGGCGGCGCCTACCCGCGCGCCGCCCCCGCACTCGCCGTGCCCGCGGGTCAGTGCCCGTCGGGCTCCGCCGCCCGCCAGACGGTGGTGATGTTGCAGAACTCGCGGATGCCGTGGCCGGACAGTTCACGCCCGTACCCGGACCGCTTGACGCCGCCGAAGGGCAGGGCGGGGTGGGAGGCGGTCATGCCGTTGACGAAGATCCCGCCGGCCTCCAGGTCGCGCACGAAGCGTTCCAGGTCGGCGTCGTCGCGGGTCCAGACGTTCGAGCTGAGCCCGAAGGGGGTGTGGTTGGCGCGCTCGACGGCCTCGTCGAGGCTGCCCACCCGGTAGAGGGTGGCGACGGGCCCGAACGTCTCCTCCAGGTCGATCCGCATCTCCGGGGTGACGCCGGCCAGGACGGTCGGCTCGTAGAACCAGCCGTCCTCGTGCCCGGGCGGGCGGCGGCCGCCGCACAGGACGTCCGCGCCGCGGCGCACGGCGTCGTCGACGAGTTCCTCCACGTCCCGGCGGCCGCTCTCGGTGGCCAGCGGCCCGACGTCGGTGCCGTCCAGCATCGGGTCGCCGACGGTCAGGGCGCGCATGCCCTCCGTGAACTGCCGGGCGAACGCGTCGTAGACGTCGGCGTGGACGATGAACCGTTTGGCGGCGATGCAGGACTGGCCGTTGTTCTGCACGCGGGCGGTCACGGCGGTACGGGCGGCCCGGGCGACGTCCGCCGACGGCATGACGACGTACGGGTCGCTGCCGCCGAGTTCCAGGACGGTCTTCTTGACCTCGTCACCGGCCGCGGCGGCGACCGCGCGCCCGGCGGGCTCGCTGCCGGTCAGGGTGGCCGCGGCCACCCGCGGGTCGCGCAGCACGGCCTCCACGGCCCCCGAGCCGATGAGCAGGGTCTGGAAGCAGCCGCGGGGGAAGCCCGCCCGGTGGAAGAGGTCGCCGAGGTAGAGGGCGGTCTGGGGCACGTTCGAGGCGTGTTTGAGCAGGCCCACGTTGCCCGCCATCAGGGCGGGCGCGGCGAACCGTACGACCTGCCAGAGGGGGAAGTTCCAGGGCATGACGGCCAGGACCACTCCGATGGGCCGGTACAGGACCCGGACGGCCGAGGCGCCGGCGTCGCGCACGTCGGCCTCGGCGGGCCGCTCGTCGGCGAGGAGGCCCTCGGCGTGCCCGGCGTACCAGCGCATCGCCTTGACGCACTTGGCGGCCTCGGCCCGGGCCGCCGCCAGCGGTTTGCCCATCTCGGTGGTCATGGTGCGGGCGACGGCCTCGGCGTCCTCCTCCAGCAGGTCCGCCGCGCGGGACAGCAGCGCGGACCGTTCGGCGAAGGTGGTGCGCCGGTAGGAGGCGGCCGTGCGGGCCGCTTCGGCGAGGCGGCTTTCGATGCCTTCGGCGTCCAGCGGGTCGAAGGTCCGCAGCGTCTTGCCGGTCGTGGGGTTCACGGTGGCGATGCTCATGGTCCGCCCTTCCTCGGGAGGGAACCGCCCCATAGACCCTGCCCGCCGGGTGGCCTCCGCGCAACGCGGGGGCCGGTACCCGGGTGCTCCTGCGGGCCCCGCGCCGCCACGGATTGCGGGGGGTGCGGGCCGGACGCATGGTGGGCATGCAACGTCCCCCCAGGAAGGAACGACCCCGTCATGGGCAAGGCAAAGGCGAAGGCCAAGCAGGTCAAGGGCAAGATCAAGGAATCCGCGGGCAGCGCGATGGACGACCACCGCATGGAGGCCGAGGGCAGTGCCGAGCGGATGAGCGGCAAGGCCGAGGAGATGGTCGCGAAGGCGACGGACGCGATGAAGAAGTCCAAGGGCCGCCACTGACGGAACCGCCGATGGCCGGCGCCCCGTACGGGGTGCCGGCCATCGGCGTGCGTGCGTACCTGCGGTCTACGGCTTGCGGCGCGGCTTGCCGCGCTTGGCGGCGGCCTTGGGGGCGGCGGAACCGCCCCGCGGGTTCTTGCCGGCCTGCTTGCCGCCCGACTTCCCGGCGGCCTTGCCCGCGGCGCCCTTGCGCTGGCCGCCGCTCGCGTCGGGGCGCTTGCGCTGCTTGGGCTGCGGCGGCGTCGGCGGGCGGCCCCGCGTGCTGTTCACCGTCCGGCCGCGGACGATGCCGATGAACTCCTCGACCAGGTCGGTGGTCTTCTCCTCCGGCCAGGACAGGGCGATCCGCGACTCCGGGGCGTCCGACACCGTCCGGTAGGTGAGGTCCTTGCGGTGGTGCAGGCGGGCCAGGGACTGGGGGACGACGAGGACTCCGATGCCGGCGGCGACCAGCTCGATGGCGTCCGCCGTGGTCTCGGGGCGCTCGAAGGCGGGCTTCCCGGGCAGGGTCTCCCAGCCGAGGACGTCGTCGAGGGGGTGGAGCACGATCTCGTCGGCGAGGTCCCCGGTCGACACCTCTTCCGCCGAGGCCACCAGGTGGTCCTTGGGGATCACGACCACGGTCGTCTCGGTGTACAGCGGGATCGCGCTGAGGTCGGTCCGGTCGACGGGCAGCCGCACGAAGCCCGCGTCGGCTCCGCTGCCGCGCAGCAGGTCGAACGCTTCGGCGGCGGGCACTCCGACGAGGGTCAGGGGGACGTCGGGCAGCCGCTCGTTCCAGATCCGCACCCACTTGGTGGGCGTCACTCCCGGGACATAGGCGAGCCGGAACGAAGGGGATGTTTCCGAGCCTGTCACCCCGCCAGGTTACCGGTCGTGGTCGGAGGTAGCGCACACGCTCGATACCCTTGACCCCATGACGTCGCACCAGAGCACCCAGACGATGAAGCCCGCGACCGCGGCGAAGAAGCTGGGTGTGTACCTCGAAGCCACCCCCGCCGAGTTCCAGGAGGGTGTGGTCTCGCGCACCGAGCTGAACACCCTCCAGGCCGATCCGCCCGCGTGGCTGGTCGAGCTGCGGCGCAACGGTCCGCACCCCCGCCCCGTGGTCGCGGCGAAGCTCGGCGTCTCCATCGCCGGTCTCGCGCGCGGCGGAGTCACCGAGGCCCTGACCACGGAGCAGATCGAGGCCGTGAAGCAGGAGAACCCCGAGTGGCTGCAGAAGGAGCGCGCCACCCAGGCCGAGGTCCGCAAGGAGACCGTCCGCATCAAGGAGAAGAAGGCGGAGAAGGCGGAGAAGGCCCAGCGCGACCAGCGTTCCTGACCTCCCTCCCGCCCCTCCCTCCCCGCTCCTTCCCGCGCCGCGGCGGCCCGCCGCCGGCCGGCTTCCGGTCGGGGCGGGTCTGACGCCGAGGCCCGGGCGACCCGAGGGCCGTACGGTGCCGGCCCATGATCGGCGGCGCGCAGCAGGCGCCCGCCGAGGTCCACCCAGCGGGCCGGGGACGCCGTGGTCATCGGGGCCTCCGTAGCGGCGGATGACTCCGGGGCCGCCGGCGAGCCAGAAGAAGGGGTACGGCTCGGCCGGACCCCGTCGTGCGGCGTCGACGAGCTGACCGGGCGCGTGCGGGCCGGAGCCCACGGCCCCGATCCCCGAAGGGGACGCGTCGCGCTCGCCTTCACCACCGCCCAGGCGGTACGCCACGAGGGCCGCGCCGGCGGTTGCCGCAACGAGGTCCTCGGCCTGCGCCTCGACGCGGACGTCGGCTCCTGCGCCGTCGAACCGGGCGCCCCCTGCCCGCCGGCGGACCCCTGTACCGCTCCCGGGCCGGGGCCCGAGCGGTCGCCGCCCTGCCGCCCCACCCCGGGACCCGCCGGATGCTGGTCGTCGGCGTCGTCAGCTCCCTCCTTCCGTTTAGTGGCGCGAACCGTGCTCCGAGTGGCCGATTCCTGAACTTGCCATACAAGTTAGGCCTACCTAACCTATGGCTCGCCGCGGCCCTGGTCGCAGGCACGCGCCTCGGACCCCGTCCCCACCGAAGGAGCCCCCCATGCCGGACCGCCTCAACACCGCCCAGCCCTACGCCGTCTCGCTCTTCCGGATCGTCACCGGGCTGCTCTTCGCCTGTCACGGCGCGGCCTCCCTCTTCGGCGTCCTGGGCGGCGCCCACGGCGGCGGAACGGTCGCCGCCGGCACCTGGCCCGGCTGGTACGCCGCCGTGATCCAGCTCGTCGCCGGCACCCTCGTCCTGCTGGGCCTCGGCACCCGTTCGGCCGCGTTCGCGGCGGCCGGCTCGATGGCCTACGCGTACTTCGTCGTGCACCAGTCGAAGGCGCTGTGGCCCCTGGAGAACGGCGGCGAGGCCTCCGCCATGTTCTGCTGGGCGTTCCTCCTGCTGGTGTTCACGGGGCCGGGCGCCCTCGCCCTCGACGGCCTGATCGCGGCCCGCGCCGACAGAGGCCGGACGGAACCCCGCCCGGAGGCCGTGGCCGTCTGAGGAATCGATACGCCACGCGGTGGAACACCGCGGCGGTGCCCGGTCCGCGCCACGGACCGGGCACCGCGCGCTTCCGGGTGGCGTACCGTCTGAAACCCGTTCGTCCGTACGGCGTTAGACGGTTCGGACCGGCGTGCGCGCCCGCGCACCGAGCCGGTCCGGTCTGCTGCCGATGGAAGTACGAGGAGCGAAATGACGGACGCGATGCCGGCCGGACGCGGTCGCAGGAAACTGGCCGCCCGTTGCCGGCGGATCACCGAGGACCCGACGTTCGGGATGACCGTCTTCGTCGTGATCCTGCTGAACGCGGCGCTCATGGGGGCCGAGACCTACAGCGGGCTCGCCCGGACGCACCGACAGGCACTGGGCATCGCGGAGGAGTGCTGCCTCGCCCTGTTCACCCTGGAGATGCTCCTGCGCATCGGTTCGTTCACCGACCGGCCGAAAGCATTCTTCCGCGACCCCTGGAACGTCTTCGACCTGCTGGTGGTCGCCTCGGCGTTCGTGCCGCTGCTGCGCGAGAACACCACCGTGCTGCGGCTGTTGCGCCTCGCCCGGGTGCTCCGCACCGCCCGCTTCCTGCCCCACCTGCGCATCCTGCTGATCGCGGTCGGCAGGAGCCTGCCGGGTACCGCCAGTTTCCTGTTCGTCGGCGCGCTGGTGCTGTACGTGTACGCCATGGTCGGCTGGGTCTGCTTCGCGGAGTCGGACCCGCAGCACTACGGCTCGATCGGGCGGGCCTCCCTCACCCTCTTCCTCCTCACCACCCTCGACGGCCTGACCGACGCCGTCCGGGCCGGGCTCCAGATCTCCCGGTTCAGCATCATCTACTACGCCTCCTACGCGCTGCTCGCCTCGTTCGTCCTGGTCAACGTCCTCATCGGGGTGGTGCTCAACTCCCTCGACGAAGCCCGCGAGATGGAGGCGGAGGACAAGCGGGCGCGGGAGCGCGCGGACGGCACGGGCGACCCGGCCGGGGAGGTGCGGGAGCGGATCGTGGCGGCCCGGATCGCACTGGACGAACTGGAGGCCAGTCTCGCCGACGCTCCCCCCTCCCCCGCCCCCGACCGCGGTAAGGAGCGGGAGGAGAACCGGGAACGGGAACTGGAGTCGGCGGTGTAGCGCCGCCGGCCGGGCCGGGGCCTGCGCGGGGTCGGAACCCCGGCCGCGGATGTGACGGAAGTCTGACGAGCGGCCCGGCCCCCTGGCGCCGGAGGCCGCGGCGGTGGTCGAATCCCCGCATGAGCACGAGCACGGACAGCGACACGGACAGGGACACCGGACAGCCGGAGGACCCCGACGGGCACGGCACCCCGGTCGGGCGCCGGCTGGTCCTCGCCATGGCCGGGCTCGGCGCCCTGGGGCTGGCGGCCTCCCCCTGGCTGCGCCGAGCGGCCGAGGCCGGGCTCGGCGCCGCCGCGGGCCGGGATCCGACGGGGCTGACCGGGCTGCTGCCGAACGGGGGCGGGTTCCGGTACTACTCGGTGGCGTCCTCCGTCCCCGAACGCGGCCCGGCCGACTACCGGCTCACCGTCGACGGTCTGGTCGAGCGGCCGGCCTCGTACGGCCTCGACGAACTGCGCGGGATGCCGCAGGCGCGGGTGGTCCGCGACGTCCAGTGCGTCACCGGCTGGCGGGTGCCCGCCACCCCCTTCGAGGGCGTGCCGGTGTGGCGGCTCCTCGACGCCGCCGGGGTGCTGCCCGGGGCGCGGGCCATCCGTTTCGGCTGCTTCGACGGGACGTACACGGAAAGCCTCACCCTCTCCCAGGCCCGGCGCGAGGACGTGATGGTGGCCCTGCGGATGCAGGACCGGCCGCTGAGCCACCGCCACGGCGGCCCGGTCCGGCTGTACGTGGCGCCGATGTACTTCTACAAGTCCGCGAAGTGGCTCTCCTCGATCACCGTGACCCGTGACGTGGAGCCCGGCTACTGGGAGGAGCTCGGCTACGACGTCGACGCCTGGGTCGGCAAGTCGAACGGACGCGACGATGCCCCCACCGTCTGAAACCGCCGTCCTGCCGCCCCGCGTACGCCGCTTCGGCCGCGCCCAGCGCTGGACCCATCGGGCCACGGCCGCTCTCATGGGGGTGTGCCTGGTCTCCGCCGGCTGCCTGTACCTGCCGCCGCTCGCGGAGCTCGTCGGGCGCCGGCACCTGGTCGTCACCGTCCACGAATGGTCGGGGCTGCTCCTGCCCGTCCCGTTCCTGGCGGCGCTGGCCTCCCGGGCCTTCCGCACCGACCTGCGCTTCCTGAACCGGTTCGGTCCGCACGACCGGGTCTGGCTGCGGTCCGCGCTGCGCCGCCGGGGGCCGCGGCCCGCCGGGAAGTTCAACGCCGGGCAGAAGCTGTACGCGGCCTGGCTGGCCGGGGCCGTCCTGGTGATGCTGGGCACCGGACTGCTGATGTGGTTCACCGGGCTCGCGCCGCTCGCCGTGCGCACGGGCGCCACCTTCGTCCACGACTGGCTGGCGTTGGCGGTCGGGATCGTGGTGGCCGGGCACATCGGCCGGGCGCTCGGCGATCCGGAGGCCCGGCGCGGCCTGCGCACCGGCTCCGTCGGCCGGTGGTGGGCCGAACGGGAGCATCCGCTGTGGCGGCCCGGGGACGGACCGCGCTGAGCCCCCGCCGGTCGGGCGGGGGCCTGGCGTACGGTCAGCCGCCGTCGCGGACGGCGACGATGCCGTTGAACACGCCGACGTAGGCGGTGCCGTCGGGGCCGAGGGTGATCGGCGCCCAGTTGTTGTCGTACAGCGGGCCGGTACCGGTCAGCTGCCGCCAGCGGCGCTCACCGGTGCGGAAGTCCACCGCGGTGAGGTACCAGGCGTCGATGCCCCAGGAGTTGGGCTCCTTCTCGTAGAAGTAGAGCAGCCCGTTCGCGGTGGAGAGCTTGGGGACCACGGAGGGAGCGCGGACGGCGCTCTCCCAGACCGTGTCGCAGCCGCTTCCGTCGGGGCGGACGTCGATGCGGCTGACGCCGCCGACGACCGACTTGCCGAGGAGCAGCGAGGTGGGGTTCTCGTAGCCGTAGTTGTTCTCGACGACGATGCTGTTGCCCCAGGTGATCAGGGAGTTGTCGGTGGTCGAGGCGCCGGAGCCGAAGACGGGCACCTTGCAGACCAGGCGCTGGTCCGCGGGGACGTCGACGCCCCGCCGGTAGACCAGGACGTTCATCCGGTCGTCGGAGTTGTCGGTGATGGCGACGTACCCGTTGCCGAACAGGTCCGGGGTGGTGCCCGAACCCTGGTTCACGGAGCCGGGCTTGGTCCCGGTCCCGCGGTCGTACGTCTGGCGCCACTGCGCCACGGGGGTGCCGTCGGCGCCGGCGCGGAAGCTGTACAGGGCGTGGTCGGTGACGATGGAGACCCCGTCCTCGGCGACCGAGAAGGAGTTCTGGATCTCCTCGCCGGTGAGCCGGACGGAGCGGATCACCGAGGTCGCCGGGTCCACGGTGCCGACGCGGCCCTGGCGGGTGACCCACCAGATGCGGCCGTTCCAGTCGGGCATCACGGAGGTGACGGGGTCGCAGGTGCCGCTGGGCCACAGGTTGGTCCAGGTCACGCAGTCGTGCGGAACCTGGCCGGTGAGGTCCCAGTCGTTGTCGACCGTGAACTTCCAGGTCCCGTCCGGGTTCTGGGAGTGGGAGAGGCGCAGGATGTGCTGGCGGGAGTCGGCCAGCACGGCCCGGTCCTGGTTGTCCAGGTAGAAGTAGGCGCCGCCCGAGGTGTCCTTGAAGATCTTCGCGAAGTCGAGCGAGGTGATCGCCTCGACCGTCGAAGAACGCTGCGGGAGCTGGTACTCCGCGAGCGTGGCGAGCGTACGGGGCTCCAGGAGCTTGACCTTGAAGCCGGAGAAGGTGCCGCAGACGGTGACCAGGCGGCCGCCCGCGTCGAAGGTGGCGGTGGCGCACTCGCCGCCGAGGGCGGCGATCTTCTCGCTGGTGACCTGCGGGTTCCTGCCGAGCGGTCCGGCCCACGGGGAGGTGGCGCTGCCCGCGGCGTCGGAGTGCATGCCGCTGCGGCCGTTGGGCGCGAGGAAGGGGTGCTGCGGCGGGGCTTCGCCGGGCAGCGGGACGGCGGTGGCGGGGCTGCCGTCGTACTGGCTGACCAGGCGGTGGCCGGGCGCCTTGGGGATCTCTTCGGCCTGGGCCGGGGAGATCCCGTACATCACCGTCAGTGCGGCGAGGGCGGGGACCACAGCGCAGTTCAGCGCTCTTCGGAACATCCGGACATCCTCCTTCGTCTTCGGTCTTGTTGACATTGCGTCTGACATCGCGCCGCCGCCAGACGCTAGATCGCGCCGCCCGAGGAGTCCATGGATGCGCCGGATGATTCACGAAGGCGCAACAAGTCGATCAATGTCCGGTGATGTCGCTCCAGTTGGCCGTGCGGTCGCACCAGCGGCCGAGCAGCACCGGATCGTGGCCGACGGCGAGGAGCCCGGCGCCGGATTCGGCCCGGTACTCCTCGACGACGGCGACGAGGGCGGCCGTGGTGGAGGCGTCCAGCATCGCGGTCATCTCGTCGCACACGAGCCAGCGCGGGCGCAGCACCAACGCCCTCGCCACGCAGGCGCGTTGCAGCTGGCCGTCGCTGACCTCGTGGGGGCGCCGGGCGAGGAGGTCCGCGCCCAGGCCGACCCGGTCGGCGAGCTCGGCGACCCGCGCGTCCGCCTCCGTACGACGGCCCGTCGCGCGGAGCGGTTCGGCGACGAGGTCGCGCAGCCGCAGGCGGGGGTCGGCCGACAGGCGGGGCTGCTGGAAGACGACGCCGACTTCGGTGCGCAGGGAGCGCGGGGCCCGGTGCCGGAAGCCCGTCACGGTGCGGCCGCCGAGGGTGACGGTCCCCCGGTCGGGCCGGTGCAGCAGGGCGGCGACCCGGGCCAGCGTGGACTTGCCGCAGCCGCTGGGCCCGAGCAGCCCGAGGGCCTCGCCGGGGTGCAGGGCGAGGTTCGCGTCGCGCACGACGGGGCTGCGGCGGTCGTATCCGGCGGTGATCCCGGCGAGCTCAAGCATGGTGGCAGGCCACCCCTTCGGCGAACGGGGGCCGGGCGGCCCGGCAGGTGGCGTCGGCGAGGGGGCAGCGGGCGGCGAAGGCGCAGCCGGGCGGGAGGTCGCCGAGTTCGGGCGGGGCGCCGGGGATGGGGGTGAAGGCCCGTTCGGGGAGGGCGTCGAGCAGGCCGCGGGCGTAGGGGTGGCGGGGGCCCGGTGCGCCGAAGAAAGCCTCGGCGGGGGCGGTCTCCACGATCCGTCCGGCGTACATGACGGCGACGGTGTCGGCGATCCGCTGGGCGGCCGCGAGGTCGTGGGTGATCATCAGCAGGGCGCGGCCGGCGTCCCGGGTGTGGGCCCGCAGTTCGTCGACGGTGCGGTGGACGAGGTCCCGGTCGAGGCCGGTGGTCGGCTCGTCCGCGAGGAGCAGGGGGGCGTCCCCGACGAGGGCGAGTGCGGTGGCGGCGCGCTGGGCGAGGCCGCCGGAGAGTTCGTGCGGGTAGCGGTCGAGGTGGCTCGCGGGGAAGGCGGCCCGGGCGGCGGCCGCCTCGGCGGCGGCCCGCAGTTCCGCACGGCGCCGGCGGGCCCCGCGCGGGCCCTTCCCGTCCGTGCCGGTGAGTTCCCGGACGGTCTCCTCCAGGTGGGAGCGGACGGTGCGGACGGGGGTGAGGTGGGCGGCGGGGCTCTGCGGTACGAGGCCGATCCGGCGGCCCCGCACGGTCCGGGCGAGGGTGGCCTCGTCGGCGGCCAGCAGGTCGAGGCCGTCGGCGAGCCGGGCGGAGCCGGCGGTCTCGGCGTTGCCGGGGAGCAGGCCGAGCAGGGCGGAGGCGAGGACGGACTTGCCGCAGCCGCTCTCGCCGACGAGGGCCAGGCAGGCGCCCGGTCCCAGCCGGAAGGTGGCGTCGGTGACGGCCTCGACGTGGCGGCCGGCGCGCATCCGGAAGCGGACCGAGAGCCGGTCCACGGCGAGGACGGTCCCGGCGGGCGGGGTCGTGGTCACAGGGTCAGCTCCGAGCGGCGTCGGGGGTTCAGCCGGTCGCGCCAGGCGCCCGCGAGGCCGGCGACGGCCAGCGTGGGGACGATCAGCAGCAGGCCGGGGAAGAGCGTGGGCCACCAGTCCCCGGCGAGCAGCGAACCGCGGGCCGTCTGGACGAGGTTGCCGAGGCTGGCCTGGTGGGACGGCAGGCCGAGGCCGAGGAAGGACAGGGCCGACTCGTGCCACATGGCGTGCGGGATCATGAGCACCGCGGCGAGTCCGGCCTGTGGGAGCACGCCCGGTACCAGGTGCCGGACGGCGACCCGCCACCTGGAGGCTCCGCCGGAGACGGCGGCGTCCACGTACGGGCGGCCGCGCAGTGAGAGGACCTCGGCGCGCACGATCCGGGCCGTGGACAGCCAGTGGGTCAGGGCCACCGAGACCACGACCGGCCACACCCCGGGCCGGAACAGGGCCACGATGAAGACGCCGAGCAGGAGGTGGGGTATCGACGACAGGGTGTCGACGGCCCGCATGACGAGGCGGTCGGTCCAGCCGCCCAGCGCCCCGGCCGCGGCGCCGACCGCCGTGCCGATGACGGTGGCGACCAGGGCGGCGACCAGTCCGACCAGCAGGGAGACGCGGAGCCCGTAGACGCAGCGCAGGAGCAGGTCCCGGCCGACGTCGTCGGTGCCGAAGGGGTGTTCCCAGGACGGCGGGAGCAGCCTCGCCGAGAGGTCGACGGCCTGCTGGTCCAGCTGCGCCAGCGGGGGTACCAGCAGGACGGCGAGGACGGTCAGGGCGGCGACGGCGGCGCAGACGCGCACGCGCAGGGTCCGGGTGGAACGCCGGTCCGTACCGCGGGACTTCCAGGTGAGCGCCGGTTCAGCCATCGAAGCCCACCCTCGGGTCGGCGAGTCCGTACAACAGGTCGGACAGCAGGTTGCCGGCCAGGACGGCCGCGGTGGCCAGTACGGTGAGCGCGGCGAGCAGCGGGAAGTCGACCGAGGTGGCGGCCTGGACGGTGGCGGCGGCGATGCCGGGCCAGCTGAACACGGTCTCCACGAGCAGGGCGCCGGTGATCAGTTCGGGGACCCGTGAGCCGATGAGGGTGAGCATCGGGAGCATGCCGGAGCGCAGTCCGTGGCCCAGCAGGACCCGGCGTTCGGCCGTGCCCCGGGCGCGGGCCCCGCGTACGGGGTCCTCCTCCAGCGCGTCGGCCACGCCCTGGCGGACGTACAGGAAGAACCAGGGCAGCTGGGAGATGCCGAGCACCAGGGCGGGCAGTACGAGGTGGGAGGCGACCTGCCCGAAGGTGACCGTGTCGCTGGCGGCGTCCGTGAGTCCGCCGGAGGGCAGGACACCCAGGCGTACGGAGAAGAACCAGATGGCCAGCAGTCCCAGCCAGAAGGCGGGGGCCGCCTCCAGGGTGTAGGCGAGGGCGGACACGCCGCGGTCCAGGAGGCCGCCCTGGCGGCGGGCGGCGAGCACGCCGAGTCCGGCGCCCAGCAGGACGGCCACGGCGAAGGCGCAGGAGGCGAGCAGGGCGGACCAGCCCACCCGCTCGGCGATCACGTCGGCGACGGGCTGGCGCATGACGGAGGAGGTGCCGAGGTCCCCGGTGAGGGCCGAGGCGAGCCAGTCCCACCAGCGGGTCACGAGCGGCTGGTCGACGCCGAGGTTGGTCCGCAGCTGGTCGAGTTCGGCCTGCGGGGCGGTGAGCCCGGCGGTGCCGGCGTAGGCCTTGACGGGGTCGAACGGGGACAGTGCGGCGACGGCGAAGACCCCGAAGGTGACGACGAGCAGGACCGGGGCGGCGAAGAGGATCCGCCGCCCCGTCATGCGTGCCATCGGCCCCCAGGGAAGGCGGAGCGGGCTGGTCACGTGCGTCGGCTCACTTCTGCTTCGGCTTCCAGGTCTCCACGTTCCACCAGGGGCCGGAGCCGAGGCCGTGGTCGTGCGGTTCGACCTGGGTGGCGGGTCCGTCCCACTTGTCGTTGACGACGTACAGGTGGTCGATGTGGGTGAGGAAGACGTAGCCCGGGTTCTTCACGAGTTCGCGCTGCACGGTGTCGTAGGCGGCCTTGCGGACGGCCGGATCGCCGCTCTCGCGGCCGTCGACGAGGGCCCGGTCGACGGCGGGGTTGTCGTACCACGCCATGTTGTTGAACCCGTCGCCGCCGAGGGAGGAGGTCAGCAGCAGGTACTGGTCGAAGTCCGGGTCGGCCGGGGAGCCGCCGCCCGCGAGGACGGCGTCGGTCTTCATCCGGGGCTCGATGACCTCCCAGGTCCCGGCCTCGGTCTTGACCTCGATGCCGGCCTTCTTGGCGTCGGAGGCGAAGGCCAGGGCGTGGTCCTGGCGGATCTTGTCGCCGGAGGTGTACCAGAGCGGGAAGGAGGCGCGGACCCCGTCCTTGACGCGGACGCCGTCCGCCCCGGCCTTCCAGCCGGCGTCGTCGAGGATCTTCTTCGCCCGGTCGAGGTCGTACGCGCGCTCGGTGCCGGCGGTGAACCAGGGGCTGCCGACCGGGACCGGGCCGTAGGCTGCCTTGCCGGCGCCCTCCAGGAGCTTGTCGACCATGGTCTTCCGGTCGACGGCGATGTCCAGCGCCTGCCGGACCGCCACGTCACCGGTGACCTTGTGGTGCGTCGGGAGGGTCACGTTGCGGTAGTCGAAGGTCTTGGCCGCGTAGGTGGTGCGGGCCTTGTCCTTCTCGAAGCCGCGGGCGAGGTTCGGGGGCAGGATCGCCGCGTCCAGTTCGCCGGAGCGCAGCCGGGTGGCGCGGACGTCGTCGTCCTTGACGATCGCCATGGTGAACTTCTTCACCGCGGGCTCGCCGCCCCAGTAGGAGGGGTTGGCCTTGAAGCTGATCTTCTCGCCCTTGGACCAGCCGGTGAGGAGGTAGGGGCCGGTGCCGACGGGCTTGGTGGTGAAGTCGCCGCTGTTGACGTCCTGCTTGCCGGCGATGTGCTCGGGCGCGATGGGCAGGACGGTCCGCTCGGCGAACGGCGCGTAGGGGTACTTCAGGGTGAAGACGACCCGGTCCTCGCCCTGCGCGGTGACGTTCTCGACGGCGTCCAGCTCGCTCTTCGAGGCGTTGTTCGTCGCCGGGTCGAGGATCTTCTTGTAGGTGAAGACCACGTCCTTGGCGCCGAAGGGCGCCCCGTCGCTGAACTTCACGCCCTGGCGCAGCTTGTACGTGTACGTGCGGCCGTCGGCGGAGACCTCCGGCAGGGCCTCGGCCAGCGCGGGCTTCAGCTTCATGTCGGCGTCGTGGGTGAGCAGGCCGTCGAAGATCTTGGAGTTGCCGTCCTTGCCGTAGCCCAGCAGCGGGCTGAGGGTCTCCGGCTCGGTCGCGATGCCGACGACCGCGGAGTCGGCTCCCGAGGCGGAGGCCCCGGCTCCGCCCGTCGGATTCGAACAGGCCGCCACGCCCGTGATGAGTACGGCGGCGAGCGTCGCCGCGGCGGCTCCCCGTGCTGTCCGGGCCGTCATGCTGTGCACATCCCTGTTCGCGATCATCTGTTATTGCAAAGAGATCGCAATAATGCCAGACGGGATCAGAAGAAGCCGAATCGGATCACAGACGGCACAGCGCCTCCGACCCCCTCAAGGCCAGGCAAATCCCTTGCCAGACCGGCGGGTTCCGGCCTCAGGGGGCTTGCCCGGGCCCCGCCGCACGTGCCATATATGTCTAGACCTTTACGAGGACGACGACGAGGATCCGGAGGAAGCGCCCCCGTGCGACGCACCGCCCCGCCGCGCCCCCTCCCGGCGGCGCTCGCCCTCTGCCTGGCCCTCGCGGCCCTGGCCGGCTGCACGAGCGCCGACACCGAGCCCCCGCCCGCCCCCTCCGGTCTCACCGCCCAGGCCGGCAGCGCCACCTCCGTGCACGTGATGTGGGAGGCGGCCGCGCCCGCCGACGGCGTGACCGGGTACCAGGTGTTCCAGGCCGGACAGCTGGTCCGGGACCTCCCCGCCGACAAGACGATGGTCGACGTCACCGGCCTCGCCCCGCAGACGCCCTACGACTTCAGCGTCCGGGCGCGCGACGCCGCCGGAAACCGCTCCGCCCTGAGCGCGGCCGCGCGCACCACCACCCCGGCCGCCCGGGCCGAGGACCGGCAGCCGCCCTCCGCGCCGCCCGCGGCGACGGGCGGCGCCCGGGGCCCCCGTACGGTCGGGCTGGGCTGGACCGCGGCCGCCGACGACACCGGCGTGACCGCGTACGACGTCTACCAGGGCGGAGTCCGGATCCACACCGTCGGCCCCGGCGAGACCTCCACCACCCTCGACGGACTCCAGCCCGGCACCGCGTACGTCTTCACCGTCCGCGCCCGGGACGGCGCCGACAACTCCTCCCCCGACGGGCCGGCCGTCGCCGTGACCACCCCGCCGGACCCGGCGCAGGGCCCCGGCACCGCCCCCGGCGCCTTCACCGCGACCGCCTCTCCCGGCATCGTCGACCTGGCCTGGACCGCCCCGGACACCGGCCGCGCGACCACCGAGTACGAGCTCTACGTCAACGGACGGCCCGTCACCGTCATCCAGTTCGGCGCGGGCGCCCGGCCCGGCGGCCCGGCCGCGCACCGCCTCACCGCGACCGAGCCCGCCGGTACGGCCTGGACGCTGAAACTGCGGGCCCGGCTGCCCGACGGCAACTGGGGCGCCTTCTCGCCGGAGCAGCGCGTCGTCCTCGCCGGCTGACGCGGCGGCCGCCTTCCGGCCACCGATCTGACCCGAACGGCCCTGCCACGAAAGAAGATCGCGCACAATACATCCGTGTTCGGTGAGTACTCGGTCAACGACAATCAGGCAGACTCCGCAGGCGGCGGCCCTGCGCCAGACTCTGGCGCCGTGCCGGGAAACCTGCCGCCGGAGACGGCGAGCTTCGTCGGCCGGGAGGGTGAACTCACCTCTCTCGGCGCACTGTTGCGCCGGCGCAGGCTGGTCACCCTGACCGGGGTGGGCGGCGTCGGCAAGTCCCGCCTCGCCCTGCGGGCGGCCGCCGACCGCCGGCAGGCCCGGGCCGACGGCGTCTGGTGGGTGGAGCTCTCCCCCCTGCGCGACCCCGCCCTGCTCACGACGACCGTCGCCCACGCCATCGGTCTCGCCGACCATTCCGCCCACTCCCTCGACGAGGAACTGTGCGCCTGGATGGCCGACAAGGAACTCCTGCTCGTCCTCGACACCTGCGAGCACCTGGTCGCCGAAGTCCGCCACCTGGCCGCCGAACTCCTCCAGTCCGCCCCCGGCCTGACGGTGCTGGCCACCTCGCGGGAGCGGCTGGGCTCCCCCGGCGAAACCGTCGTCGACGTGCGCCCGCTGCCCTGCGACGGCCCCGACAGCGACGCCCTCGCCCTCTTCCGGGCCCGCGCCCTCACCGCCACCCCGCAGGCCGCCGAGGTCTTCGCCGACGCCGGCCGGACCGCGATCGCCGCCGAGGTGTGCCGGCGCCTGGACGGGATCCCGCTCGCCCTCGAACTCGCGGGGGCCCGGATGCGGTTGTGGTCGCTGGAACAGGTGGCGCAACGGCTCGGAGCCCGGTTCGACGTCCTCGCCGACACCCGCGCCCCGCTGCTGCCCCGCCACCAGACCATGCGCACCGCCATCGGCTGGAGCCACGAGCTGTGCGAGCCCGTGGAACGGCTGCTGTGGGCCCGGCTGTCGGTGTTCACCGGGGACTTCGACGTGGCCGCCGCCCGGTCTGTGTGCTCCGGCGGCCCGTTGGCCGCTTCCCGGGTGGAGCGCGTCCTGGAGGGCCTGGTCGCGAAGTCCGTCGTACGGCGCTCCGAGGAGCGGGGAGCCGGAGCCCGCTACCGGATGCTGGACACCATCCGCGAGTTCGGCCACGACTGGCTGGCCGAACTGGACGAGGTACGCACCGTCGCGGACCGGCACGCCCACTGGTACGCGGCCCTCGCCGAGGCCGCCGACCTGGGCTGGCTGGGGCCCGCCCAGGTGGACTGGTACCGCAGGATGACCGCCGAGCACGCCCAGCTGCGCACCGCCCTGGAACACCTCCTCGGCACGGACCCCGGGGCCGCCCTGGAGATGGCCGGGGCCCTGTGGTTCTTCTGGTTCGCGTGCGGGCACGTCCACGAGGGCCGGGGGTTCCTGGAGCGGGCCCTGGCCGAGACCCCGCCCGGCGGGGCGGGCCACGTCCAGGCCCTGTGGGCGCTCGGGCTGACGGCCCTGCTCCAGGGCGACATGGGCGCCGCCCAGGACGTCGGCGCCCGGTGCACCCGCGCGGCGGCCGCGCTGGCCGACCCGGAACAGGAACTGCGCGCCGCCTACCTGCGGGCGGTGTCGGTCCTGATGCCGGGCGACCCGCGGACGGCGCTCGCGCTGGCCGGCCCCCGGGCGCGGGCCGGCCACGGCGGGCGGACCAGCGGGGCGGGGTGGCTGCTGTGCCGGCTGGCCACCGGCTACGCGCTGTGCGACCTCGGGCGCTTCGAGGAGGCCGCGGAGGAGGCGCGCGGGCTGCGGGAGGCGTGCGCGGAGCTCGGCGAGCGGTGGCTGCGCGCCTACGCGGACTACATCCTGGCCGTGTCGGCGCTCGGGCTCGGCCACCACGGCGAGGCGGCCCGCTACGTACGGGCGATGCTGTCCGGCAAACGGCTGCTGGGCGACCGCTTCGGCATCGCGCTGGGCCTGGACGTGCTCGCGGCGGCCGTGGCGGCCCTCGGCGACGGGGAACTGGCCGCACGGCTACTCGGTACGGGGCACGCCTGGTGGCGCACGGTGGGCAGGCCGCAGATGGGCGGCTCGCCCTCGCTCACGGCCCTGCGGGACCAGGGCGAGCGGCAGGCCCGCGCGGCGATCGGCGACGCGGCGTACGAGACCGCGTTCCTCGGCGGCGCGGCTGCGTCCACCGGCTGACCGGCAGCCGGTGGACGGCGTGACTCCGGGGCTCCCGTCAGTACGGGAGGGGTCTGCCCGACGGGGTACGCAGGTCCAGGTCTCGGGGGGCGGGCTTGGGGACGGGCTTGCGGATCAGCTGCTGGCGCACGCTGCCTCCTCGGTCAGACCAGGGCCGGCCGACGGGGTTCCACCGTCCGGCCTTCGGGGAGCAGTTCACCTGTGTCGTCGAACACCACGACGCCGTTGCAGAGCAGGCTCCAGCCCTGTTCGGGGTGGGAGGCCACGGTGCGGGCAGCGTCGTGATCGGCGCTGTCGGCGGGCGGGCAGGGGGGCTGGTGGGAGCACATTGGCGCACCTCCTCGCAGAGTGGGGCGGGAGGGCCGGTGGTCACCCGGTCGAATCCGCGATCCACGGTGGCGGTGAGTATTACTGATCGCCGCCCCCGGACGGAACCCATATTCGCGGTCCAGTTCAGGGTGTGTATGCCCGCTTACCATGCGCTCATGCCCGCTATCCGGATCATTCGCCGCAGTCCGCTCCCGCCCGCCGAGGTGTGGCGCAGGCTCACGGACTGGGAACGGCACGGCGCACAGGTCCCGCTGACCCGGACGATCATCGAGACGGAGCCTCCGACGCACGTCGGAACGCGGTTCACGGCGCGCACGGGAGTGGGAAGGGTCACGTTCGACGACATGATGGAAGTCGTCCTCTGGCAGCCTCCGGCGGCCCCTCCCGCAGCCCCGTCCGCCGGGCTGGTCCGCCTGGAGAAGCGGGGCCGGGCGGTGACGGGATGGGCGGAGATCGAAGTGCGGCCGCTGCCCTCCGGGGGCACGGAGGTGCACTGGCGCGAGGACCTCCGCCCGCGCGGCGTCCCCCGCCTCCTCGACCCCGTGACCGCCGCCGCCGGCCGCCTCCTGTTCACCCGCGCCCTGACCCGCCTCCTCGCCCCCTGACCCGGGTCGAACCGGGGGCGCTCGCGGCCGGGTCGTGTCGTCGAGGTCCCGCCTGCCCGGCGGGTCCCGGCACGCACGCTCCCTGGCGCCGTGACCGCGGTCCTAGTGCCGTGACCGGAAAGGTCCACCGGGTCGCGACGCCCGGCACGGCACCTCTCCGCGTTGTCGGACCACGGAGGTACGTCCGGTACGAGCCGTGGCCCTCCGCCTTGAGATGCACCGCACCGGACGCCGCGACCCGGCAAACCTTCCCGGCCACGGCACTAGCGGATGGGCATGCCCGAGAGGGTCCGCGCGATCACCAGCCGCTGGATCTCGCTGGTCCCCTCGAAGATGGTGTAGATCGCGCTGTCGCGGTGCATCCGCTCCACCGGGTACTCCCGGGTGAAACCGTTGCCGCCGAGGATCTGGACGGCCTGCGCGGTGACCTTCTTGGCCACCTCGCTCGCGAACAGCTTGGACATCGAGCCCTCCGCCGAGGTGAACGGCCGGCCCGCGACCGCCATCCACGAGGCCCGCCACACCAGCAGCCGGGCCGCGTCGATCTGCGTGCGCATGTCGGCGAGCTGGAAGGCGACGCCCTGGTTGTCGATGATCGGGCGCCCGAACTGGGTGCGGGTCTTCGCGTAGTCGAGGGCGACCTCGTAGGCCGCGCGCGCCGTGCCCACGGCCATCGCGCCGACCGCGGGCCGGGACGCCTCGAAGGTGGCCATGGCGGCGTTCTTCACCCGCTCGCCGCCGCCCGCCGCCGCCCGCTCGCGGGCCCGCGCGAGGCGCTCGTCGAGCTTGTCCTTGCCGCCGAGCAGGCAGGAGCCGGGTACGCGGCAGTCCTCCAGGACGACTTCCGCGGTGTGGGAGGCGCGGATGCCGTGCTTCTTGAACTTCTGCCCCTGCGAGAGTCCCGGGGTGCCGGGCGGCACGATGAAGGAGGCGTGGCCCTTGGTCCCGAGCTCGGGGTCGACCACGGCCACCACGATGTGCACGTTGGCGATGCCGCCGTTGGTGGCCCAGGTCTTGGTGCCGTTCAGCACCCACTCGTCCTTGGCCTGGTCGTACACGGCGCGGGTGCGCATCGCGCCGACGTCGGAGCCGGCGTCCGGCTCCGAGGAGCAGAAGGCGGCGACCTTGACGTCGTCGGGGGTCCCGTACATCTGGGGGATCCAGGTGCCGATCTGTTCCTCGGTGCCGTTGGCGACGACTCCGATGGCGGCCAGGCCGGTGCCGACGATGGACAGGGCGATGCCGGCGTCGCCCCAGAAGAGCTCCTCCATCGCCATCGGGATGCCGAGGCCGGTCGGGTCGAAGAACTGCTGGGCGTAGAAGTCCAGGGAGTAGATGCCGACCTTGGCCGCCTCCTGGATGACGGGCCACGGAGTCTCTTCGCGCTCGTCCCATTCGGCGGCGGCGGGGCGGATCACGTCGGCGGCGAAGCCGTGGATCCAGTCGCGCACCTGCTTCTGGTCGTCGTTGAGCTCCATGGTGAACTCCGCCATGTCCCCTCCAGCTGTCTCACGTGGCACCCAGCGAAGTTACTGCCGGTAACCTGAACAAGGGCCACAGTCTGTTACCGGTCGGTAAGCACTGTCAAGCGCCGCCGATTCGATCGCGAGGGTGT
This sequence comes from Streptomyces sp. NPDC044704, assembly GCF_056433525.1. Classification (NCBI taxonomy): domain Bacteria; kingdom Bacillati; phylum Actinomycetota; class Actinomycetes; order Kitasatosporales; family Streptomycetaceae; genus Streptomyces; species Streptomyces sp. NPDC044704. Next base: position 100,898 of record NZ_JBWKGY010000002.1, on the reverse strand, counting down.
GCGGGGTGTTACGTTGCGTGGGCGTCACGCACATCGCAAGGGCGGGGAGAGAAACACGTCATGCAGACCACTCAGCAGGCCGGCGAGCCGGGAGCGGCGGACCGCCGTCGGCGGGAGCTGCTCGAGGCGGCCGACCGCGTCGTACTCCGGGACGGCCCCAAGGCCTCCATGAACGCCATCGCGGCCGAGGCCGGCATCACCAAGCCGATCCTCTACCGGCACTTCGGCGACAAGGCGGGCCTCTACCAGGCCCTCGCCGTCCGGCACACCGACGCACTGCTCGACTCGCTGCGGGCCGCGCTCGACGCCCCCGCCGAGCGGCGCCGGCGGGTCGAGGCCACGCTCGACACCTACCTCGCCGCGATCGAGGCCCGCCCGCAGGTCTACCGCTTCCTGATGCACCCGGCCGAGGACTCGCAGAGCCCCGAGCGGGGCTTCGACGTCGGCCTGCACTCGGCCCCGCTGCTGCGCCGCCTCGGCGAGGAACTGGCCCAGGTGGTCGGCGAACGGGTCGACCTCGGCCCGGGCGGCGAACGCATGGCCCGGATCTGGGGGCACGGCATCGTCGGCATGATGCACGCCGCCGGGGACTGGTGGCTCGGCGAGCGCCCGTGCGAGCGCGCCGAGCTGGTGGCTGGCCTCACCGACCTGCTCTGGGGCCGCCTGTCCACGGCGGGCAACCGCGAGGACGGCCCCGGCTTCTGACGGACCGCCACCCAAGGGCGGCGGGCCGGGCCCCGGGTCAGCCGCGCGGCGCCCGCGCACCCCACGGGGCCTTGCGGATCGCCCGCCGCAGGCGCCGTGCGCGCAGTCCGGTCACCCGGTCCGCGTAGACGGTGCCGTCGAGGTGGTCGCACTCGTGCTGGAGGCACCGGGCGAAGAAGCCGGTGCCCTCGATCCGTACGGGGGCCCCGTCGGAGGTGACGCCCTCGACGACCGCGCGGTCGAAGCGGACGGTCCCGGCCTCCAGTCCCGGCAGGGACAGGCAGCCCTCGGGACCGCGGTACTCGTCCCCGTCGGCCGCGACCAGCCGGGGATTGACGACGTGCCCGACGTGGCGCACGTCCTCGTCGTCCGGGCAGTCGTAGACGAAGACCCGCTGTCCCACGCCGATCTGGTTCGCGGCGAGCCCGACGCCCTGGGCGGCGTACATCGTCGCGAACATGTCCTCGACGAGCCGGTCGAGCTCCGGGCCGAAGGCGGTGACCTCCGCGCAAGCGGAATGGAGCACCGGATCGCCCAGCAGGCTCATGGTGCGGACGAGTCCGTTGGTACCGGGGAGGGGGCGCTGTCGCATGGCCGTAAGGGTACGACGGGCGAATATATGAGGAGATCCGCGGCGGCCTGGGGGCGCCGCGGTCAAGGCCGCGGCCGGTACTGGATAGGCTGGGGCCGACCGACGCAAGGAGGACAAGGGACGATGGCAGGCAACACGGAGCCGCTTTCGCCGCGGGCCAAGCTGGCCGTGACGGCGGGCAAGGCCGCGGCGGCGGTGTCGCGGGCCGCGGGACGCGGAAGCGGATCGGTGATCGGTGGCAAGGTCGCACTCAGGCTGGACCCCGATCTTCTCGGCGCGCTGGCGCAGCATCTCGACGTCGTCCTCGTGTCCGCGACGAACGGCAAGACCACGACGACCCGCCTGATCGCGGAGGCCCTGCGGGCCGCCGGTCCGGTCGTGTCCAACGCGCTGGGCGCGAACATGCCGGCGGGCATCACCTCGGCCCTGGCCGGGGGCTCGGACGCCAAGTACGGCGTCATCGAGGTCGACGAGAAGTACCTGGCCGGGGTGGCCCGGGACGTCACCCCCAAGGTGATCGCCCTGCTGAACCTCTCCCGTGACCAGCTGGACCGGGCCGCGGAGACCCGCATGCTCGCCGAGAAGTGGCGCGAGGGCCTGGAGGGTTCGAAGGCCGTCATCGTCGCGAACTGCGACGACCCGCTGATCGTGTGGTCGGCCTCCTCCTCGCAGAACGTGGTGTGGGTCGCCGCCGGCCAGGAGTGGAAGGACGACGCCTGGTCGTGCCCCTCCTGCGGTGGTGTGATGCAGCGCCCCGGCGACGACTGGTTCTGCGGCGAGTGCGGTTTCCGCCGCCCCACGCCGAGCTGGGTGCTCTCCGGCGACCACGTGCTGGACCCGCACGGCTCGGCCTGGCCGATCCACCTCCAGCTGCCGGGCCGCGCCAACAAGGCGAACGCCGCCACCTCGGCCGCCGTGGCCGCCGTGTTCGGCGTGCCGCCGCAGGTCGCGCTGGAGCGGATGTACCAGGTGCAGGCCGTGGCCGGCCGGTACGACGTCGTGAGCTTCATGGGGCGCGAGCTGCGGCTGCTCCTCGCGAAGAACCCCGCGGGCTGGCTCGAAACGTTTTCGCTGATCGACCCGCCGCCGACCCCGGTGATCCTGGCGGTGAACGCGCGCGGCGCCGACGGCACCGACACCTCCTGGCTGTGGGACGTCGACTACCCGCGCCTGGCCGGTCACCCGATCTTCGTGATCGGCGACCGCAAGCTGGACCTGGCGGTGCGCCTGGAGGTCGCGGGGCTGGACTTCCGGGTGTGCGAGACCATCGACGAGGCCGTGCAGCTGGCGCCGCCCGGGCAGATCGAGCTGATCGCCAACTACACCGCCTTCCAGGACGTGCGCCGCCGCGTCGGCAACTAGCCCCCGTCAGAAACGCAGAGGACAAGAGCATGAGCGACAACAGCCTGCGTCTGGTGTGGGTCTACCCCGACCTGCTCAGCACGTACGGAGACCAGGGCAACGCCCTCGTCGTGGAGCGCCGGGCGCGCCAGCGCGGCCTGGACGTGCAGCGCGTGGACGTGCGCAGCGACCAGCCCATCCCGACCTCGGGTGACATCTACCTGATCGGCGGCGGCGAGGACCGGCCGCAGCGGCTGGCCGCCGAGCGGCTGCTGCGCGACGGCGGCCTGGAGCGGGCCGTCTCCAACGGGGCGATCGTCTTCTCCGTGTGCGCCGGGTACCAGATCCTCGGCAAGGAGTTCGTCAACGACATGGGCCAGCGCCAGGAGGGCCTGGGCCTGCTGGACGTCGTGACCGTGCGCGGCGAGGGCGAGCGGTGCGTCGGCGACGTGCTCGCCGACATCGACCCGCGCCTGGGCCTGCCGCAGCTGACGGGCTTCGAGAACCACCAGGGCGTCACGCACCTCGGCCCGACGGCCCGCCCGTTCGCCCGGGTGAGCATGGGCCGCGGCAACGGCAGCGGCGACGGCACCGAGGGCGCGTACAACGACACCGTCTTCGGTACGTACATGCACGGCCCCGTGATGGCCCGCAACCCGCTCATCGCGGACCTGCTGCTGAAGCTGGCCCTCGACGTGAACGCGCTGCCGGCCATAGACGACCGCTGGTACGAGGCGCTGCGCGCCGAGCGCATCGCGGCGGCCACGCAGCCCGCGTAGCGCGCCGCACCCCCCGCGACCGGCCCGGATCCCCCCGAGGGGGATCCGGGCCGCGTGCGTTCGTACGACGGAGGGGACCAGCATGTGGAGGATGGTTCAGTCCACTGCGGATCCGCTTGTAGGGTGACGGTTAGTTCCAACCGGACGACGTGGTCCGGTCGTCGGCCCACGTTGCAAAGGTTCTTCCTGCCATGCGCATTGGTGTGCTCACTTCCGGAGGCGACTGCCCCGGCCTCAATGCCGTCATCCGCTCCGTCGTGCACCGCGCCGTCGTCGACCACGGCGACGAGGTCATCGGCTTCCACGACGGCTGGCGCGGCCTGCTGGAGTGCGACTACCGCAAGCTCGACCTGGACGCCGTGAGCGGCATCCTGGCCCGCGGCGGCACCATCCTCGGCTCCTCCCGCGTCCAGCCCGCGCACCTGCGCGACGGCGTGGAGCGGGCCCGCGGACACGTCGAGGACCTCGGCCTCGACGCCATCATCCCGATCGGCGGCGAGGGCACCCTGAAGGCCGCCCACCTGCTGTCGCAGGGCGGCCTGCCGATCGTCGGCGTGCCGAAGACCATCGACAACGACATCGCGTCCACCGACGTGACCTTCGGTTTCGACACCGCCGTGGGCGTCGCCACCGAGGCCCTGGACCGGCTGAAGACCACCGCCGAGTCCCACCAGCGCGTGATGGTCGTCGAGGTCATGGGCCGCCACACCGGCTGGATCGCGCTGCACTCGGGCATGGCGGCCGGCGCGCACGCCATCGTCGTGCCGGAGCGGCCCTTCGACATCGAGGAGCTGACGGCGATCGTCGGCGAGCGGTTCGAGGCGGGCAAGCGGTTCGCGATCGTCGTGGTCGCCGAGGGCGCCAAGCCGGCCGAGGGCTCGATGGCGCTGGAGCAGGGCGGTACGGACATCTACGGTCACGAGCGGTTCGCCGGCATCGGCAACCGGCTGGCCGTCGAGCTGGAGGAGCGCCTCGGCAAGGAGGCCCGTCCGGTGATCCTGGGCCACGTCCAGCGCGGCGGCACGCCGACCGCGTACGACCGGGTCCTGGCGACCCGCTTCGGCTGGCACGCGGTCGAGGCGGCGCACCGCGGCGAGTTCGGCATGATGACGGCCCTGCGCGGCACGGACATCGAGATGGTTCCCCTCGCCGGGGCCGTGGAGACCCTGAAGACGGTCCCGTCCGAACGGTACGAAGAGGCGCAGAACGTCCTGTGATGTTTCCCGCCTCCTGATGGCGCCCCCGGACGCGATCGCGTCCGGGGGCGCCATTACTGTGGTGGGGCACCACGGTCAAGGGAGTGAACAGATGGATCACAGCGGGCACGGCATGGACATGCACATGGACTTGCCGCCGTTCACTCTCGCGCGCGGGCTGGAGTTCTCCTTCGACGCCGTGTTCCTGTTCGCCTCGCTGGCCGGGCTCGGCCTGTACGGCTGGGGCGTGCTGCGGCTGCGCCGGCGCGGGGACTCCTGGCCGGTGGGCCGGACCGTCGCCTTCACCACCGGTGTGCTGACGGTGATCCTGGTGATGTGCACCAAGCTGAACGACTACGGCATGGTCATGTTCAGCGTGCACATGGTCCAGCACATGGTGATCAGCATGGTCACCCCGATCCTGCTGCTGCTCGGCGCTCCGGTGACGCTGGCGCTGCGCGCCCTGCCGCCCGCCGCGCGCGGTCACAAGGGTCCGCGCGAGCTGCTCCTGATGCTGCTGCACAGCCGGTACATGCGGATCGTCACCCACCCGGCCTTCACCATTCCGATGTTCATCGCGAGCCTCTACGGGCTGTACTTCACCCCGCTCTTCGACTTCCTCATGGAGAGCCGGGCCGGGCACGTGGCGATGATGGCCCACTTCCTCGCGGTCGGCCTGATCTTCTTCTGGCCGATCATGGGCGTGGACCCGGGCCCGCACCGCCCCGGCTACGTGATGCGGATGCTGGAGCTGTTCGCGGGCATGCCCTTCCACGCCTTCTTCGGCATCGCGCTGATGATGGCGAGCGAGCCGATGATCAAGACCTACTCCGACCCGCCGGCCTCCCTCGAGATCGACGCGCTGCTCGACCAGCAGTGGGGCGGCGGCATCGCCTGGGCCTTCAGCGAGATCCCCTCGGTGCTGGTCCTGATCGCGCTGGTCTACCAGTGGTACCACTCGGAGCAGCGGGCCGCGAAGCGATCCGACCGGGCCGCCGACCGGGACGGCGACCAGGAGCTGGCGGCGTACAACGCGTATCTCGCCTCGCTCCAGGGGCGCGGCCAGTAGCGCGGGAGCGCCTTCTGGCGTCACCATGGGGCATGACCGGATCCGTTAAGGCGATGGCCGTCACGACCCTCGCCGCTCTGGTGGCCGTCTCCGCGTACTCCGTGGCGCTCGGCAGCAACGGCTGGCTGTGGTTCGGCTGGGTGGTGCTGGGGCTGCTGACCCTCGGACTGGCCGCCTCGCGCAGCAGCGTCTGACCGGCCCGCCCCGCGGCCCTGCCCGGCGTGGCCCCGGAGGCCCGCCGGACAGCGGGCTGCCCCCGACCCTCCTGATCCGTGCCTGACTGTCCGTAGGATGGACGTGACATTGAGGCATCGACGGGAGCGGCCTGGTGTTCTACCACTTGCTCAAGCACGTCCTGCTCGGCCCGCTGCTGCGGCTGCTGTTCCGGCCGCGGATCGAAGGACTGGAGAACATCCCGGAGGAGGGCGCGGCGATCGTCGCGGGCAACCACCTGTCCTTCTCGGACCACTTCCTGATGCCGGCGATCCTGAAGCGGCGGATCACCTTCCTGGCCAAGGCCGAGTACTTCACCGGGCCGGGCCTCAAGGGCCGGCTGACGGCCGCCTTCTTCCGCAGTGCCGGGCAGATCCCCGTGGACCGCTCCGGCAAGGACGCGGGCCAGGCGGCGCTGCGCGAGGGGCTCGGGGTCCTGGCCAAGGGCGAGCTGCTCGGCATCTACCCCGAGGGCACGCGCTCGCACGACGGACGGCTGTACAAGGGCAAGGTCGGCGTGGCGGCGATGGCGCTGGGCGCGGGGGTGCCGGTGGTGCCCTGCGCGATGGTGGGCACCTTCGAGATCCAGCCTCCGGGCCAGAAGATCCCGAAGATCCGGCGGGTCACGATCCGTTTCGGGGAGCCGCTGGAGTTCTCCCGGTACGCCGGGATGGAGGGCGAGCGGGCGGTCCTGCGCGCGGTCACCGACGAGATCATGTACGCGGTCCTCGGCCTCTCCGGCCAGGAGTACGTCGACCGGTACGCGGGCGAGGTGAAGGTCGAGGAGGAGGAGAAGAAGCGGAAGAAGGCCCGGCGCCCGGGGCGCTGAGCCTTCTCCCTCACTTCACCGGTTCAGTGCTTCCCGGTCGCGGTCCTCAACGGACGGCCGGGAGCTCCTCGCGGGCCGGGAGGTCGGCGCCCGGGGCCTGGGCGAGCGACTTCGCGGCGGCCGGGGCGGGCGCCACGGGCGTGGCGTGCGGGGCGCACTTCACGTCCTTGGCGTCGACCTTGCCGGTCAGCAGGTAGCTGTCCACGCGGGTGTTGATGCAGGGGTTCACCAGGCTGGTGACGCCGTGCGAGCCGGCGTTCTGCTCGGTGATCAGGCGCGAGCCCCCGAGCCGCTTGTGCAGCGAGACCGCGCCCGCGTACGGAGTGGCGGCGTCGCGCTCGGACTGGACGATCAGGACCGGCGGCAGACCCTGACGGGCGCCGGCGCCGACCTCGATCGGGGTGCTCTGCTTGGACTTCCAGGTCGCGCAGGGCAGGTTCATCCAGGCGTTGGACCAGGTCAGGAACGGGTACTTCTGGTGCAGCTTGGTGTTGTCCCGGTCCCACTTGGCCCAGCTGGTGGGCCACTTCGCGTCGGCGCACTCGACGGCGGTGTAGACGGCGTTGCCGTTCTCCGAGGCCGCGTTGCCGACGGTGTCGGACATGTCCGGGGCGATCGCGTCGACCAGGGCCTGGGTGTCACCGGCGGCGTACGCGGCCCAGGTCTGGGCGACGGGCACCCAGGAGGAGTCGTAGTACGGGGCGCCCTGGAAGAAGCCGATCAGCTCGGCCGGACCGACGACCCCGCCGATGGGGTTGGCCTTGGCCGTGGCGCGCAGCTCCTGGTACTTCGCCTCGACCTTGGCGCGGGTGTTGCCGAGGTGGAAGACGTTGTCGTTCTTGGCGACCCAGTCCTGCCAGTCGTTCCAGCGGGTCTGGAAGGCGACGTCCTGGCCCAGGTTGGCCTCGTACCAGATGTTGTCCTGGTCGGGGTCGACCACGCTGTCGACGATCATGCGGCGCACGTGGCTCGGGAAGAGGGTCGCGTAGACCCCGCCGAGGTAGGTGCCGTAGGAGACGCCGAGGAAGTTCAGCTTCTGCTCGCCGAGGGCGGCCCGGATGACGTCCAGGTCGCGCGCGGTGTTGGGGGTGGTCATGTGCGGCAGCATCTCGCCGCTGCGCTCCTTGCAGCCGTCCGCGTACTCGGCGGCGAGCTTGCGCTGGGCGCGCTTGTCGGCCTCGTTGGAGGGGACCGGGTCGGCCTTGGGGGCCTTCACGAACTCCTGCGGGTCGACGCAGGAGATGGGCGCGGAGTGGCCCACGCCGCGGGGGTCGAAGCCGACGAAGTCGTAGGCCTTCGAGGTGTTCACCCACAGCGGGCTCTGGGTGGTGGACCGGCGCGGGAAGCGCATGCCGGAGCCGCCCGGGCCACCCGGGTTGTAGACGAGCGCGCCCTGGCGCTCCTGCTTGGTGCCGGTGCTGACGGCGCGGTCGACCGCGATGTCGATGGTCTTGCCGAAGGGCTTGGTGTAGTCGAGCGGGACCTTCACCCAGCCGCACTGGATGGGCTTCTCGAAGCCCCAGTCGGCGGGACAGTCCTTCCAGTCGATGCCGGTCCGCGCGGCGCGGGCGGCGGCGATCCGGACGCCCACCGCCTCGGCGGATCCGTTGTCCCGGCCGGCCGGAGCGGCGGCGGCGGGCGTCGCGAGCAACAGGCCTGCGGCCAGTGCGCCGGTGACGAGAGTGGCGGCGCTCCCCAGCGCCGCGGTGCGTATCACGTGGTTGTTCCCCCTGCGTAGGTGCCGCCGTGGGCGGCCGGGTTCGGTCTGCCTCGGTCGTCGGCGTGCAAGGGGATCCTCACGCCTGACCCGCACCCGGCGACAGTGCGCGGGCGGGTTCTTTGCCAACCCGATAACCGGAGAGGTGTGTACCGCTCACCGGTGTCTGCTTCGCCCCGAGTTGGGCCGTCTCACCAGCCGTAGTCCACCAGGGCCGCGTCCAGCAGTTCGCGCAGCCGCAGGGCGTCGGGGGCCAGGGCCGTCACGAGGACGGCCGGGCCGGCGAGCGGGGTGACCGCCGCGAACTCCCCCAGCAGCGCGGCCGGCGGCGGGGCCGCGGCGAACGCCGGGTCCACGACCAGGAGCTGACCGAGCGCCCGGTGCCCGGCGAGTCCCGCCGGGCCGTCCCAGCCGCCGGGGGCGCCGGGTCCGCAGGCGGTGTCCTGGTCCAGCAGGGGCCGCCCGTCCCGGGTGACGGTGAGACGGCTGCGCAGCAGGCCGGGGGCCTCGCCGGTGCGGCCGAGCACCTGCTCCTCGCGCAGCACCAGCCGGGCGGCGGGCGCCAGTTCGGCCCGGGTGCGCACCCGCAGGTCGCTGCCGCGTACGGAGACCAGCTGCTCCGGCAGCCAGCGCACCTCCGCGTCCCCGGACAGGGTCAGCCGTACGTCGTACCGCGCGGCCTCACCGCCCCGGCCGGGCAGCGCCAGGGTGGCGGCCGCCGAGCGCAGGGCGAGGCGGGCGCCGGGTCCGGCTGCGGCCTCCACCGTGAGGTGGTCCCCGCCGAGCGGGGCGCTCATCGCGCCGACCAGCATCACCTCCGCCTCGCCGGCGCCGCCCCGGGTGCGGCGCAGCGCGAGCGGGCCCTGCCCGGCGAGCAGCGGGAGGGAGGTGCCGCCCCGCCCGTCGGCGACGGCCCCGATCCGGGCGGTGGCCCGCAGGCCGGCGGCGGGCGGGGGTGCGGGGTGGGTGGCCGGTGCGCCGGCCACCGTACGGTCCGGGCGCGCGGCGGGGAGGGTGGCGGTCACCGTACGGTCCAGGCGGCCATCCGCTCGCGCACCCAGGCGGCCACCGGGCCCACGCCCTCGGGGCCGCGCAGGGACTGGAAGGCGACCGGCAGGTCCCCGCGCTGTTCGGCGGCGTCGTGGGCCATCCGGCCGAGGTCCGAGCCGACGTGCGGTGCGAGGTCGGTCTTGTTGACGACCAGCAGGTCGGCGGTGGTGACTCCGGGCCCGCCCTTGCGCGGGATGTCGTCGCCGCCGGCCACGTCGATGACGAAGATCTGGGCGTCGACCAGACCCCGGGAGAAGGTGGCGGTGAGGTTGTCCCCGCCGGACTCGACGAGGATCAGGTCGAGGGGGCCGCTCAGCCGGAAGGCCTCTTCCAGTTCCTCGACGGCCTCCAGGTTCGCGGAGATGTCGTCGCGGATGGCGGTGTGCGGGCAGGCCCCCGTCTCGACGGCGGCGATCCGCTCGGGGGGCAGGACGGCTTCGCGCAGGAGGAACTCGGCGTCCTCCCGGGTGTAGATGTCGTTGGTGACGACGGCCATGGACAGTTCGGCCCGCAGGGCCCGGCAGAGGGCGGCGACGGTGGCGGTCTTGCCGGAACCGACGGGCCCGCCGAGGCCGATGCGCAGGGCGCGCCGGGTGCCGTCGGTACGCACCGGGGCGGCGGCGTGGGTGTGCCGGTGGCTGTGGGGCAGATCGTGGTCGAGGTGCACGGGGGTGACTCCTTGGGGGGTGGTCAGGAAGCGAAGAGGCGTACCGGCCAGTCGGCATGGGCCTCGGCCGCGATGTCCAGCAGGGGGGAGGAGGCCGCGGGCAGCGCCTGCGGGCCCCGGGTCCGGGCCCGGTGCGCGGCTTCGGCCGCCCGCGCCGCGACGGCGTCCAGCTCGGGGGCCAGCCGGGCCAGTACCCCGGTCGCCTCGAAGGGGTCCAGGCCCAGCAGCCGTACCGTGGCGGTCGCCGGCCCGCTGACGCTCTCGTACGCCGCCACGTGCGCGGCCTCCAGCGGTCCGAGCCCGGCGGCGCGGGCGGTGAGGCCGAGCACCACCGGCTGGTGCGCCCCGCGGGGGAAGGCCGCCGCCAGCGCTTCCAGTGCGGGGTCGGGCCAGGTGGCGCGGGCCGCGCGCAGCAGCTGCCGCCCCAGGCGCCGCGCGGCGGCGCGCAGCGCGGGTGAGGCGGTGCGGGCGTCGGCGGCCGCGTCGAGTGCGGCGGGGTCGAGGCCGAGGGCCGCGGCGGCGGCGAGCCCGGCCGAGGTGAGGCCGGCGGTGTGCAGCCGGCCCCGGCAGAAGGCGGCCAGGGTGGCGGCGTCGTGGACGCGGCCGGTCTTGCAGGCGGCCTCCGCCCCGCCGGAGTGGGCGTGCCCTCCGGCGGGGAAGCGGCCGTCCGCGAGTACGAGCAGGGCGGCGAGGCTCACCTTGGGACGCCCCTCATCTTTGCGTGCCGCCCCATCAGAAGAGGAAGTAGCGCTGGGCCATGGGCAGTTCCGGTGCGGGCGCCGGTTCCACGGCCTCGCCGTCGATGGTGACGGTGAAGGTGTCGGCGTCGACCCTTACCCGGGGCATGGCGTCGTTGTTGCGCATGTCCGCCTTGCCGACCTTGCGGGTGCTCTCTATGGCCACGAACTCCTTGCCGAGTCCCAGGCGTTCGGGGAGTCCGTCGTCGAGGGCGGCCTGGGAGGTGAAGTTGAGCGAGTTCAGCGCGGGTGCCCGGCCGTGGCCGCCGAACATGGGGCGGGGCAGTACGGGCTGCGGGGTGGGGATCGAGGCGTTGGCGTCGCCCATCTGGGCGTGGGCGATCTGGCCGCCCTTGATGACCATTTCGGGTTTGACGCCGAAGAAGGCCGGGTCCCACAGGACGAGGTCGGCGAGCTTGCCCGTCTCGACGGAGCCGATCTCGCGGGCGAGTCCCTGGGCGACCGCGGGGTTGATCGTGTACTTGGCCACGTAGCGGCGGGCCCGGTGGTTGTCGGCCGGGCCGTCGCCGGGCAGGAACCCGCGGCGCTTCTTCATCACGTGGGCGGTCTGCCAGGTGCGCAGGACCACCTCGCCGACCCGGCCCATGGCCTGGGAGTCGGAGGAGATGATGGAGATGGCTCCGAGGTCGTGCAGGACGTCCTCGGCGGCGATGGTCGAGGGTCTGATCCGGGATTCGGCGAAGGCGAGGTCCTCGGGGACGGCCGGGTTGAGGTGGTGGCAGACCATCAGCATGTCGAGGTGTTCCTCGACGGTGTTGACGGTGTGCGGCCGGGTCGGGTTGGTGGAGCTGGGCAGGATGTTGGGCTCGGAGACCACGGTGATGATGTCGGGGGCGTGGCCGCCGCCCGCGCCTTCGGTGTGGTATGAGTGGATGGTCCGTCCGGCGATGGCGGCGAGGGTGTCGTCGACGAACCCGGCCTCGTTGAGGGTGTCGGTGTGGATGGCGACCTGCGCGCCGGTCTCGTCGCACACGCTCAGGCAGGCGTCGATGACGGCCGGGGTGGCCCCCCAGTCCTCGTGGATCTTGAATCCGAGTGCGCCGCCGCGCAGTTGGGAGTACATGCCCTCGCGGGACATGGTGTTGCCCTTGCCGAGCAGGCCGATGTTGACGGGGTGGGCCTCCAGGGCGGCGAACATCCGGGCGAGGTGCCAGGGGCCGGGGGTGACGGTGGTGGCCTTGGTGCCCTCGGCGGGGCCGGTGCCGCCGCCGACGAGGGTGGTGATCCCGGAGGCGAGGGCCTCGTCGATGACGGTCGGGGAGATGAAGTGCACGTGCGCGTCGATGGCCCCGGCGGTGACGATCTTCCCGTTGCCGGCGATGATCTCGGTCTCGGGCCCGATGACCAGGGCCGGGTCGACCCCGTCCATGGTGTCGGGGTTCCCCGCCTTGCCGATGCCGCTGATCCGGCCGTCGCGGATGCCGACGTCGGCCTTGACGATGCCCCAGTGGTCCAGGATCACCACTCCGGTGATCACCGTGTCGGCGGCTCCCTCGGCGCGGGTGGTGCGGGCCTGGCCCATGGACTCGCGGATGACCTTGCCGCCGCCGAAGACGGCCTCGTCCCCGGAGCGGCCGGGGCCTCCGCTGAGGTCCTGCTCGATCTCCACGAAGAGGTCGGTGTCGGCCAGCCGGATCCGGTCACCCGCCGTCGGCCCGAAGAGGTCGGCGTACCGCTGCCGCGACACCTCAGCCATCGAGCGGCCCTCCGGTCTCCCCGCGCAGTCCGGGCACGGCCCTGAGCCCGCCCAGCGGTACGAGTTCCACGGCGACCGGGATGCCCGGCTCGAAGCGGACGGCGGTGCCGGCGGCGATGTTGAGCCGCAGCCCGTGCGCGGCGGGCCGGTCGAAGTCGAGGCCGGGGTTGGCTTCGGCGAAGTGGTAGTGCGAGCCGACCTGGACGGGCCGGTCGGCGGCGTTGAGGACGGTGAGGCGGGTGACGGGGCGGCCCTCGTTGAGGAGCACCGGACCGTCCCCGTAGGCGATCTCGCCGGGGATCATGACGGGTACTCCTCTCAGACGATCGGGTCGTGGACGGTGACCAGCTTGGTGCCGTCCGGGAAGGTCGCCTCGACCTGGACGTCGTGGATCATCTCGGGGATCCCGTCCATGACCTCGTCGCGGCGCAGGACGGTCCGGCCGGAGGCCATGAGCTCGGCCACGGTCCGCCCGTCGCGGGCTCCTTCGAGGAGGTGCGAGGTGATGAGGGCGATCGCTTCGGGATGGTTGAGCAGCAGCCCGCGCGCCCTGCGCTTCTCGGCCACGTCGGCCGCGACGTGGATGAGGAGTCTCTCTTGTTCATGTGGTGTCAGTCGCACACGTATCACCAAGCTTCCGGGACATGATCAACATCGCGCCGGGACGACCGTAGTCGCCTTCAACGACTTGTTGACCTGCGCATATCCATGCCAAGCAGGTCTTGTCCAACGCGGGGCGAGGCTTTCCGTTACGATCACCGGTGCTTTACCGGGCCATGGGTGATCATTGGCGGAAGACCGCGGGCTCACGGTAGGGCCCGCACTTTTCCGCTGAGTTAACCCACGTTTCGGGGAGGCACCCGGTTCAACTCCGGGAGGGCCTCCGGGTGGTCGCCGTATACGGGCGGATCCGCCGCAGGCAAGGAGAGCCATGTTCGTCAACCCGGTGCGGCACATCACCTTCGACGCCCTCGACCCCTACCGGCTCGCGGAGTTCTGGTCGGAGGTGACCGGCTATCCGATCCACCCCGACGACGTGGAGGGCGACGACGAGGTCCTGCTGGAGCCCGGGCAGCCGGGTGTGCCGGGGCTGCTGTTCATCCGCGTTCCCGACGCCAAGGCCGTGAAGAACCGCGTCCACCTCGACATCCAGCCGCCCGTGGGCACCCGCGACGAGACGGTGGAGCGGCTGGTCACGGCCGGGGCCCGGATCGTCGACGACCGGCGCGACGAGGACGGGGTCATGGGCTGGGTGGTGCTCGCCGATCCCGAGGGCAACGAGCTGTGCGTGGAGCGGAGCGCCGTCGAGCGCGGCACCGCCCTGTAGGGGCCGGCCGGTCAGCAGCCCCGGGCGGCGCCGGCCGCCGGCGCGCCGACGGGCTGCCAGGGCAGGGCGATCCACACCGTCTTGCCGCCGTCCTCGGTCGGGCTGACCGAGAGCCGGCCGCCCGCCTCGGCGGCCAGCCAGCGGATGATGACCATGCCCCGGCCGTTGTCCTGCTGGACGGCGGCCGGGAGCCGGCGGGGCCAGCGCGGGTGACTGTCCGTCACGCCGACGCGGAGCCACTCCTCGCGCTCCAGGCGCATGTCGACGGTGAAGGTGGGCGACTGGCCGAAGGTGTGCTGGACGGAGTTGGTGGCGAGTTCCGAGACGATCAGCCGGACGGTGTCCGCGGTGTCCGCGTCCTCGGGCAGTCCCCATGAGCTCAGCACCTCCGCCACGTAGCGGCGGGCGGCGGCGACCGAGAGCGGATCGCTCGGCAGAGTGACGGATGCTTCCTGGTGATCTGCCATGGCGACGTCCCTTTCCCACCAGGGCGGAGCCGCCCCGGATCTACGCTGAGCGCCAGAGTGCCACCCATCGTGCCGCCGTTTCCGGCGATCCCCCAAGATATGCATATATCTGTCGCTCAATGCGGTGAACTCTGCTACGGAAGAGCGTATTTGGACGGCAGACTGGTGCGAGCTGTGCCGGTGGAAGGAGAGCGGGTATGCAGCACGGTCCCGCGGTACGCCGGCGCAAGCTCGGCGAGGAACTGCGTGCCCTCCGTGACCGGTCCCGGCTCACCAGCGGTGAGGTGGCCCGGATCGTGGGATGGCACCAGTCGAAAATCAGCCGCATCGAAACGGGGCGCAGCGGCGTCAAGGCGGAGGACATCAGGCTGCTCCTCGATGCCTACGGGGAGGTCGTGAGCGCCCAGCAGCGGGCCCTGCTGGAGGCCCTGGGCGCCTCGGCGGCGGGTCCCGGGGCGGGTGCGGACACCGGCCGGGGGCGCCAGTGGTGGCACGACTACCGGGGGCTGCTGCCGCAGGAGTACCGGGACTTCATCAGCCTGGAGGCCGGGGCCCGCGCGGCCCGGACCGTGGAACTCTCCGTGGTCCCGGGCCTGTTGCAGACGCCGGACTACGCGCGGGCCGTGACCCGGGCCGCGCTCGGGGGGCTGCCGGAGCCGAAGGTGGACGCGCTGGTCGACGTACGGCTCGCACGGCAGGCGGTCCTGCGGACGGATCCGCCGCTGGAGCTGAGCGCGGTGCTGGACGAGGCGGTGCTGCGCCGGCAGATCGGGGGGCCGGGGGTGATGGAGGAACAGCTGAGGCACCTGGTGGAGGTGGCACGGCTGCCTCAAGTGCGTCTACAGGTACTGCCGTTCAGCGTGGGGGGACATCTCGGCCTCACCGGACCGTTCGTAATTTTCTCATTTCCGAGCATCGCCGATCTGGATGTGGTGGTACTCGACCATTTGACGAGTAGCCTCTATCTGGAGCGGAAGGAAGACCTAGACGCGTACAGCGCCGCGTTCCGCACGATCCAGGCGCACGCCCTCCCGCCCCGTGACTCGTCGGATCTCATCAGCTCTATCGCTGACGACGCGTAAGGAGGCACCCCCGTGTCCGCAACCCCCTTATCCACCAGCGGACTTCTGAGAAGCGCGCGGTGGCGGCGGAGCAGCCGCAGCACCGGAATGAACAACTGCGTGGAAGCGGCCGCCCTCACCGGCGGTCTGCTGGCCGTCCGCGACTCCAAGCGGACGGACGGCCCGGCCGTGCTCTTCACCGGGCCGGCCTGGGACGGCTTCCTCGCCTCCGTACGGGCGGACGGGCTCGACTAACCCCGTAGCGCCCGCGGGTCCGTGGCCCCCGCCGGAGCGGTCCGCAGGATCGTCTCCACGGCGCGTCCGATCTCGTCCCCCGTGAGATCGGCGCGAGCCGTCAGCCGCAGCCGGGAGATGCCGTCCGGCACCGACGGCGGACGGAAGCAGCCCACGGACAGACCCGCCTCGCGGCAGTCGGCGGCCCAGCGCAGTGCCGCCGAAGCCGACGGGGCCCGTACCGACACCACGGCCGCGTCCGGCCTGGCCGCGGTCAGGCCGGACGCGGTGAGCCCCTCGTACAGCAGGGCGGCCACCTCCCGGGCCCGGTCCGCTCGCCCCGGCTCACGCTGGAGCAGCCGCAGGCTCGCCAGCGCCGCGCCCGCGGCGGCCGGAGCCAGCCCGGTGTCGAAGATGAAGGTCCGGGCGGTGTTGACCAGGTGCCGGATCACCTTGGCCGGGCCCAGTACCGCACCTCCCTGGCTGCCCAGGGACTTCGACAGCGTCATCGTCGCGACCACGTCCGGCGCGCCCGCGAGAGCCGCGGCGTGCAGTGCGCCCCGGCCGCCCTCCCCCAGCACGCCGAGCCCGTGGGCGTCGTCCACGACCAGCGCCGCGCCCTCGGCCCGGCAGGCCCGCGCGTACGCGGCGAGCGGTGCGGCGTCCCCGTCCACGGAGAACACCGAGTCGGTGACCAGCAGGGCCCGGCCCGCGTGCGCGGCGAGCGTCTTGCGCACCGGCTCCGGTTCGCCGTGCGGGGTGACCGCGACCTCGGCGCGCGAGAGCCGGCAGCCGTCGACGATCGAGGCGTGGTTGCCGGCGTCGGAGACGACGAGCGTGCCCCGGTCGCTCAGGGCGGTCACGGCGGCGAGGTTCGCCGCGTATCCGGACGAAAGGACCAGCGCCGCCTCGAAGCCGCAGAACGCCGCCAGTTCCCGCTCGAGCTCCGCATGAAGCTCGGTCGTGCCCGTCACGAGACGGGAGCCCGTGGCTCCCGCGCCCCAGCGCTCCGCCGCCTCGCTCGCGCCCCGGACGGTCTCGGGATGCCGGGACAGACCCAGATAGTCGTTACTCGCCAGGTCCAGGAGCGGTGAGGAAGCCGGGCGCGGTCTCAGGATCCGGACCAGTCCGGCCCGCTCCCGGGCCCGCTCCGCTTCGTCGATCCAGGTGAAGACGTCCGGGGGCTCGGGGGCGTGCTGAGGCATCGGCGGGTCCTCGTTTTTTGTCGGCAGTCCACAGATCAGAAAGACCCTAGCCGCCGTGACCCGTGCGCCAGGTGTGGCGATACACACACTCCGTTCCGGCCATGTTGTTCATTCTCTCCTTGGCCGGGAGTGGTCGTGTGGTCCAGGATCGGCCTCATGGACCTGCTGAACACCCTGGTGGACAAGGGGCTGCGGCGAGAGCTGCCGACCCGCGAAGAGGCACTCGCCGTGCTGGCGACCTCTGACGACGAACTGCTCGACGTGGTGGCCGCGGCCGGCAAGGTGCGCCGCCAGTGGTTCGGCCGTCGGGTCAAGCTGAACTACCTGGTCAACCTGAAGTCGGGACTCTGTCCCGAGGACTGCTCGTACTGCTCCCAGCGCCTGGGCTCGAAGGCCGAGATCCTCAAGTACACCTGGCTCAAGCCAGAGGAGGCCTCCGAGGCGGCCGCGGCCGGCGTCGCGGGCGGCGCCAAGCGGGTCTGTCTCGTGGCGAGCGGCCGCGGTCCGACGGACCGGGACGTGGACCGCGTCGGCAAGACGATCGCGGCCATCAAGGAACAGAACGAGGGCGTCGAGGTCTGCGCCTGCCTGGGCCTGCTCTCCGACGGCCAGGCCGAGCGGCTCCGCGACGCGGGCGCCGACGCCTACAACCACAACCTCAACACCTCCGAGGCCACGTACGGGCAGATCACCAAGACCCACACGTACGCGGACCGCGTCGACACCGTGCAGAAGGCGCACGCGGCCGGCCTGTCGGCCTGCTCCGGCTTGATCGCGGGCATGGGCGAGAGCGACGAGGACCTCGTCGACGTCGTCTACTCGCTGCGCGAGCTGGACCCCGACTCTGTGCCGGTCAACTTCCTGATCCCGTTCGAGGGCACCCCGCTGGCCAAGGAGTGGAACCTCACCCCGCAGCGCGCCCTGCGGATCCTGGCGATGGTGCGGTTCGTCTGCCCCGACGTCGAGGTCCGGCTCGCGGGCGGGCGCGAGGTCCACCTGCGCACGATGCAGCCGCTGGCCCTGCACCTGGTCAACTCGATCTTCCTCGGCGACTACCTCACCAGCGAGGGCCAGGCCGGCCAGGCCGACCTCGACATGATCGCGGACGCCGGCTTCGAGGTGGAGGGCGCCGGTACGTCGACGCTCCCCGCGCACCGCTCCGACATCGCCGCCGCCGCGGCGGCTCCCGCGGGCAGCCCGTGCGGCTCCGGTGCCGCGTCCGTCTGCGGCTCCGGAGCCGCGCCGGAGTCCGCCGGTGCCGGCTGCGGGTCCGCCTGCGGCGGCTGCTCCGGCCACGCCGAACCGGCCGCGGCCGTCGGCGAGGTGCCGGCCCAGGCGGAGGCGGGCGAGGTACGCCCGGACCTCGTGGCGGTGCGCCGCCGCGGCGCGGGAACGGACCTCGCCCCCAATGCCTGATCAGAACCATCCTCACCCCCCGTACCGCCGGCCGGACGCGCTGCCGGCCGCCGAACTCCTCGAACTGGACCGGCAGCACGTCTGGCATCCGTACGGTCCGATGCCGGGACGCCAGGAGCCGCTGATCGTCGCCTCGGCCTCGGGGGTCAGGCTGCGCCTCGGCGCCCCGGCCGAGGGCCAGGACGAGCTGGTCGACGGCATGTCCTCCTGGTGGTCCGCCATCCACGGGTACAACCACCCGGTGCTGAACGAGGCCGTGACGGCCCAGCTCGGCAGGATGTCGCACGTGATGTTCGGCGGGCTCACCCACGAGCCCGCCGTCCGGCTCGCGGCGAAGCTCGTCGAGATCACCCCGGCGGGCCTGGAGCACGTCTTCCTCTGCGATTCCGGCTCGGTCTCCGTCGAAGTCGCCGTCAAGATGTGCCTTCAGTACTGGCGTTCGCTCGGCCGCACCGGCAAGACCCGGATGCTGACCTGGCGCGGCGGCTACCACGGCGACACCTGGCAGCCCATGGCCGTCTGCGATCCCGACGGCGGCATGCACGAGCTGTGGCAGGGCCACCTGCCCCGGCAGGTCTTCGCGGACGCCCCGACCGGGGGCTTCGACACGCCCGTGGACCCGGCGTACGCCGACCACCTGCGCTCCCTGCTCTCCGCGCACGCGGACGAGCTGGCCGCCGTCATCGTGGAACCGGTCGTGCAGGGCGCGGGCGGCATGCGCTTCCACCACCCGGACCACCTGCGGGTGCTGCGCGAGCTCTGCGACGAGTACGACGTCCTGCTGATCCTGGACGAGATCGCCACCGGCTTCGGCCGCACCGGCGCCCTCTTCGCCGCGGACCACGCGGGGATCACCCCGGACGTGATGTGCCTCGGCAAGTCGCTGACCGGTGGTTACCTCACGCTCGCCGCGACGCTGTGCACGTCCCGGGTGGCCGACGGGATCTCCCGGGGAGAGGTCCCGGTCCTCGCGCACGGGCCGACCTTCATGGGCAACCCGCTCGCCACCGCCGTCGCGCTGGCCTCGATCGACCTGCTGCTCGGCCAGGACTGGGCCGGCGAGGTCAAGCGCATCGAGGCGGGCCTGCGCGAGGGCCTGGCCCCGGCGGCCGGCCTCCCCGGCGTGCGGGACGTACGGGTGCTGGGCGCCATCGGCGTGATCCAGCTGACGCACGAGGTCGACGTCGCCGCCGCGACCCGGGCGGCGGTCCGCGAAGGCGTCTGGCTGCGCCCGTTCCGCGACATGATCTACACGATGCCCCCGTTCGTCACCGGCGACGCCGACGTGGCCCGGATCTGCCGCGCGGCCGTCGCGGCGGCGCGGGAAGGATGAGGCCGGTGTCCGTCCTCTTCGTGTCCGGTACGGGCACCGAAATCGGCAAGACGGTGGTCACCTCCGCGATCGCGGCGGCCGCCGTGGCCGCCGGCCGGTCGGTGGCGGTGCTCAAGCCCGCGCAGACCGGCGTCGGCCCCGACGAGCCCGGGGACGCCGCCGAGGCCGTACGCCTCGCCGGCCCGTCCGTGACCGCGCTGGAACTGGCCCGCTACCCGGAGCCGTTGGCCCCGGACACCGCCGCCCGGCGCTCCGGCCTGCCGTGCCTGTCCCCCGCCGAGATCGCGGAGGCCGCGGCGCGGCTGGCCTCCGATCACGACCTCGTCCTCGTGGAGGGCGCGGGCGGCCTGCTCGTCCGCTTCGACGAGGACGGCCACACCCTCGCCGACGCGGCCAGGCTGCTGTCGGCCCCGGTGCTGGTGGTCGCCCCCGCCGGGCTCGGCACGCTCAACTCCACCACCCTGACCGCGGAAGCCCTGCGCGCCCGGGCCCTGAGCCCGCTCGGCGTGGTCGTCGGCAGCTGGCCCGCCGAACCGGACCTGGCCTCCCGCTGCAACCTCGCCGACCTCCCCGGGAGCTCCGGCATCCCGCTACTGGGCGCGGTGCCCGAAGGCTCCGGCGCCCTGTCGCCGGACCGCTTCCGCGCGGCCGCCCCGGGCTGGCTGGCGCCGGCCCTGGACGGCACCTGGACGGCCGGGCCCTTCCTCACCCGCTGGGCACCACCTCCCCTCGCGGGGGCGCTCCCGGGCTGACCCGCCGGCCGCCCGCAGCCGCGCCGGGGGTGCCGGGGCACTCCTGGACGCGGGTGCGGTGTGCCGGGCGGCCTCCGGGCGGTCCGCCGTCCCCGGGGCCGCGTCCCTGACCGCCGGCCCGGCGGGGGCCGGAGCCTCGCGGCGGGACCCCGGGCGGAGGGCGCCGGGTCAGTGGCCGCCGCTCGGCTCCCGGCAGCCGCCCTCCATGTACACGCCGTGCGCCTCCACCCTGGCCGGGGTGCCCAGTACGCCCGACAGGCAGGGACCGGTCTCGGGGATCCACACCGCGAAGCCGAGGCCCGAGCCTCCGGAGGCGTACACGTCGCCGCTGGACACGGGGTAGCCGAGGCCCTGGAGCAGCGCGGTCAGCTCCGCCGGGTTCTGGGGACCCGCCGCGCCGCCGGTGCCGGACAGCGCCTTCCTGACCCGGACGGCGTGGGCGTCGCCACGGCACTTCCCCTCGTCGCTGAGCCCGGCCCGCTGCTTGTAGGCGTGGTTCTCCGCGTACTTGCGCGCCTCCGGGTCCGCGGGGAGCTCCCCCGGGCTGTCCGGGGCAACGGGCGCGGCCCCCGAACCGCGCCCCTCGCAGTGGGCCGCCACCGCCGCGAAGCCCCCGTCGTCGGAAGCGGCCGCCTCGGCCCCCTCCTCCTCCGGGGGCGCGCCGCAGCCGGCCATCAGGAACAGTGCGGCGGCGAACAGCGCAGCGGCTGCGGCCCGGACGGGCTTCGTACGGGGTATCACGGTTCTCCATGTGGTTGCCGAGCGGCGCCCGGTGGGGCCGCCGCGTGCCGATTATTGCCAGTCCCCGGCGGCCGAACCGGGCCGGGCCGGGTTCGGACCCGGGTCCGGCCCCGGGTCCAGGTCCCCAGGAGTGGCGGACGCGGGCTCGATTCCGGTTCCGGTTCCCGCGATGACGCCTCGGGGTGAATCGTTTGTGCGGTACCGGCGCCGCCCGTCCCGACGGGTCCCGGCCGCTTTGTCCGCCGTCCGGTTTCGCGGAGCACGGACGCGGGGAAACAGCACCGCAGCGCACGCGCACCGTCAGCCCCGACCCGCGCCCGGAGGCCGCCATGCCCGCACCTCCCCCCGATCCGGTCCACCACCCGTACTTCGCCCGGTTCTACGCCCGCGCCAGCAGCGCCGCCGAGACCCGTGCCGGCATGGCCGCCCTGCGCCGCGAGCTGCTGCACGGCGTCTCCGGCCGCGTCATCGAGATCGGCGCAGGCAACGGCCTGAACTTCGGCCACTACCCGCGCGCCGTCTCCGAGGTCGTCGCCGTCGAACCGGAGCGCACCCTGCGCCGGCTCGCGGCCGCCGCCGCGCTGCGCGCCGAGGTCCCGGTGGACCTCGTACCGGGGGTCGCCGAGGCCCTGCCCGTCAAGAGCGAGGCCTTCGACGCCGCCGTCGCCTCGCTGGTGCTGTGCACCGTACGCAACCTGCCGCGCGCCCTCTCCGAGCTCCACCGGGTGCTGCGCCCCGAGGCCGAGCTGCGGTTCCTGGAACACGGGCTCGCCCCCGGCCCCGGCATGGCCGCCGTGCAGCGCGGGCTGGACCGGACCGTCTGGCCCCGCCTCTTCGGCGGCTGTCACACCGCCCGTGATCCCCTCGCCGCGATCGAGGCCGCCGGGTTCCGGATCGTGTCGCAGCGCTCCTTCCGGCTGCCCGAACGCGGCCCCGCCCTGCCCACCTCGTACTGCGTGATCGGCTCGGCCCGCCGCGTTCCCTGACGTCCCCGGAGGCACCGGAGGCGCCCGGTCACCCGTCCGGCCTCAGGCCGTGAGCGGCTTGACCCAGCGCGTCCAGATGTCCTCGGGGTGGTAGCCGGCCGCGTCCCACGCCCCGTGCGCCCCCGCGTTCCCGTCGAGCACCATCGCGTCGGCCCTGCGGCCGCCCAGGGCAGCGAACCGTGCCTCCGCGGCGGCCAGCAGGGCCGAGCCGATGCCCTGCCGACGGTGGCCGGGGTGCACCGCGAGCCGGTAGAGGTGGCAGCGCCAGCCGTCGAACCCGGCGACGACGGTGCCGACGAGCTCCCCGTCCCGCCGGGCCAGCAGCAGGGCCCCGGGGTCCCGGGCGTGGAGCCGCTCGACCCCGGCGAGGTCGTCGCTGATGCTCGTGCCCTTGGCGGCGGCCTGCCAGAAGTCGAGCACGGCGGTCAGGTCGGCCGCCGAGGCGGGAGCGATGTGAAGATCGTTCATGACCGGATCCCATCACCTGCCCGGACTCGGCCAGAAGGGCGATCGGCCGCCTTTGCCCTTCCTTTGCCGACCCGGG
This sequence comes from Streptomyces sp. NPDC044704, assembly GCF_056433525.1. Lineage (NCBI taxonomy): Bacteria > Bacillati > Actinomycetota > Actinomycetes > Kitasatosporales > Streptomycetaceae > Streptomyces > Streptomyces sp. NPDC044704. Next base: position 78,220 of record NZ_JBWKGY010000002.1, on the reverse strand, counting down.
GAAGGGTTCCCCCGCGATCTCCCGTTCCGTCCCGACCGAAAGGTGTGAGCGTCCGCCCATGGGCGAACCCCCCGGCACCCGGCCCCCGCACAGGTGCGCGCGACACCGCGCGGCACCCCTCCGCCTGACTGATCATGGGACGGAGGTGATCGACCGATGACCGAAGTGCTTCTGCTCGTCGTGGCGCTGCTGCTGTGCGTCGCCTGCGGGGTCTTCGTCGCGGCCGAGTTCTCGCTGACCACCGTCGAGCGCAGCGAACTCGAACGCGCCGTGGAGCGCGGTGAGCGGGGCGCGGACAGTGCCCTGACCGCCGTCCGCAGCCTCACGTTCCAGCTGTCCGGCGCCCAGCTCGGCATCACCGTGACCGGACTGGTCATCGGCATGCTCTCCAAGCCGTCGATCTCCGCCCTGCTCCAGGGCCCCTTGGAGGCCATGGGCCTGTCGCCCTCCGCCGCCTCGTCCACCGCCCTCGCGCTCGGCACCGCGCTGTCGACGGTCGTGCTCATGGTCGTCGGCGAACTCGTGCCGAAGAACTGGGCGATCTCCTCGCCCCTGGCGATCGCCAAGCGGGTGGCCACCGCGCAGCGGGTGTTCAGCCGGGCCTTCAAGCCCCTGATCAGCCATCTGAACACCACCGCGAACCATCTCGTCAGGCGGTTCGGCATGGAGCCCGCCGAGGAGCTGGCCTCCGCGCGCAGCCCGCAGGAGCTCGTGGCTCTCGCCCGGCACTCCGCGAAGGCGGGCGCGCTGGAGAAGGACACCGCCGAACTGTTCGTACGGACCCTGAACCTGGCCGACCTGACGGCCGAGAACGTCATGACCCCGCGCGTGCAGGTGACCGCCCTGGACGTGCAGACCACCGCCGAGGACGTGGCGAACGCGACCATGGCGACCGGCCTGTCCCGCTTCCCGGTCTACCGGGGCAGCCTCGACACCGTCGTCGGCACGGTCCACATCAAGGACGTACTGGCGCTGCCCGCCGAGGAGCGTCACCGCCGTCCGGTGTCGCAGCTGCTGCGCGCGCCGCTGCTCGTACCGGAGTCGCTGACGGTGGACCGGCTGCTGGACCGGCTGTCCGGCAGGCAGACGATGGCCGTCGTCATCGACGAGTACGGCGGTACGGCCGGAGTGGCGACGCTGGAGGACATCGTCGAGGAGGTCGTCGGGGAGGTCCGCGACGAGCACGACCCGCACGAGACCTCGGACCTGGCTCCCGCCGGCACGGACGAGGCCGGACGCCCCCTCTACTCCGCCGACGGCGCCGCCCGCACCGACCAGCTGCGGCAGATCGGGCTGCGCGTGCCGGACGGACCGTACGAGACCCTGGCCGGGCTGGTGGCCACGGAGCTGGGCCGGATCCCGGCCGTCGGCGACAGCCTGGAACTGGACGGCTGGCAGCTGGACGTGGTCGACGCCGGCGGGAGGCGCGCCGCGCGCGTGCTCCTGCACGCACCCGCCGAACCCGTCGGTGACGCGCGGACGGAGGACGCCCGATGACCGCCGTCCAGCTGCTGATCGGCCTGGCCACCCTGGTCGTCAACGCCTTCTTCGTCGGCGCGGAGTTCGCGATGATCTCGGTCCGGCGCAGCCAGATCGAGCCGTACGCCGAACAGGGCGACCGGCGCGCCCATTCGGTCCTGTGGGGGCTGGAGCACGTGTCCGCGCTGATGGCCGCCGCCCAGCTGGGCATCACCCTGTGCACCCTGGTGCTGGGCGCGGTGGCCGAGCCCGCCATCGCCCACCTGCTGACGCCGCTGCTCGACGCCGTGGGCGTGCCGTCCGGGGTGACCCACGCGATCTCGTTCGTGGTGGCGCTGGCGCTGGCGACGTACCTGCACATGCTGTTCGGCGAGATGCTGCCGAAGAACGTGGCCCTGTCGGAGCCGGTGCGCACGGCGCTGCTGCTGGGGCCGCCGCTGGTGGGCGTGGCCAGGGGGCTGAGGCCGGTGATCTTCGCGGTCAACGCCTTCGCCAACTCGCTGCTGCGGCTGCTGCGGGTGGAGGTGAAGGACGAGGTCGCGGCGACCTTCTCGGACGACGAGCTGGCCCGGATGGTCAAGGACTCCAGTGACGCCGGGCTCATCGACGACCGGGCGAGCGAGCGGCTGCACGACGCCCTGGAACTGGGCCGCCGGCCGGTGACCGACGTGGTGCTGCCCGCGGACCAGGTGATCGCGGCCCGGCTGGGCATCAGCGCGGCCGGCCTGGAGCAGCTGTCCGCCGCGTCGGGGTACTCCCGCTTCCCGGTGATCGACCCCCAGCACCGGATCCTGGGCTACCTGCACGTCAAGGACGCCCTGGACGTGACCGAACGGGACGAGCCGTTCCCGTCGGCCGAGCTGCGCCCGATCGCGCAGGTACGGGCGGAGACCCCGCTGGACGACGTGCTGACCGCCATGCGGCGCAGCCGGACGCACCTGGCCGCCGTGCTGGGGGCCGACGGGGCCATGACGGGCCTGGTGACGATGGAGGACGTGCTGCGCGAACTGTTCGGACGGCCGACCTCCGCCTGAGGCGGCGCCCGGAGTCCGCTCCCCGGCCCTGCGCGGCCGGGGTACCGCGCGGTAGCATCGCTCCCGCCATGGAGATGAATGCGTCTTACACCAGTTTCGTCGCGGTCGGCGACTCCTTCACCGAGGGCATGTCGGACCTGCTCCCGGACGGCTCCTACCGGGGCTGGGCCGACCTGCTCGCCGACCGCCTCGCGCGGCGCGGTCCCGGTTTCCGGTACGCCAACCTCGCGGTGCGCGGAAAGCTGATCGGGCAGATCGCCGGGGAGCAGGCCCCGGTGGCCGCCGCGATGGGGGCCGACGTGGTGACGCTGGTCGGCGGGCTGAACGACACCCTGCGGCCCAAGGTCGACATGGGCCGGGTCCGCGGCCACCTGGAGGAGGCCGTGGCGCTGCTGGCCCCCTCCTGCGGGCAGCTGGTCCTGATGCGCTCGCCGGGCCGCAACGGGCCCGTCATGGAACGCTTCCGCCCGCGGATGGAGGAGCTCTTCGCCATCCTGGAGGAGCTCGCCGAGCGGCACGGCGCGCTGCTGGTGGACCTGTACGGTGCCCCCGTGCTCGGGGACCCGCGCCTGTGGGACGTCGACCGGCTGCACCTGACGGCCGAGGGGCACCGCCGGGTGGCGGAGGCCGTCTGGCAGGCCCTGGGCCTGCCGGCGGAGGAGGACTGGCGGGCGCCGCTGCCGCCCGCCGTCGCGCCGGGCTGGCCGTCCCGGCGCACCGAGGACCTGCGCTTCGCCCGCCGGCACCTGCTGCCCTGGATCGGGCGCCGGCTGACGGGCCGTTCCTCCGGGGACGGTCTTCCGCCGAAGCGTGCGGAGCTGCTGCCCTTCGGAGGCTCCCGGCTCTCGTAGCAAGGCACAATCGCGGGCGGTGTCCCGACCTGCGTAAACGCACAGCCGCGGCCCAAGTAGAATTCCTCCACGTGACAGCCAAGCCCCGCATCCCCAATGTCCTGGCCGGCCGCTACGCCTCCGCGGAGCTCGCCGTCCTGTGGTCCCCCGAGTACAAGGTGACGCTGGAGCGGCGGCTGTGGCTCGCCGTACTGCGCGCCCAGAAGGACCTCGGCATCGAGGTCCCGGACGCCGCCCTCGCCGACTACGAGCGCGTCCTGGAAACCGTCGACCTCGCGTCCATCGCCGAGCGCGAGAAGGTCACCCGGCACGACGTGAAGGCCCGGATCGAGGAGTTCAACGCCCTCGCCGGTCACGAGCACGTCCACAAGGGCATGACCTCCCGCGACCTCACCGAGAACGTCGAGCAGCTCCAGATCCGGCTCTCGCTGGAGCTGGCCCGGGACCGCACCGTCGCCGTCCTCGCCCGCCTCGGCAAGCTGGCCGGCGAGCACGCCGAGCTGGTCATGGCCGGCCGCTCCCACAACGTGGCCGCGCAGGCGACCACCCTGGGCAAGCGCTTCGCGACCGCCGCCGACGAGCTGCTGGTCGCCTACGCCCGCCTGGAAGACCTGCTGGAGCGCTACCCGCTGCGCGGGATCAAGGGCCCGGTCGGCACCGCCCAGGACATGCTGGACCTGCTGGGCGGCGACGCCGCCAAGCTCGCCGACCTGGAGCAGCGGATCGCCACCCACCTGGGCTTCGCCCAGGCCTTCACCTCGGTCGGCCAGGTCTACCCGCGCTCGCTGGACTACGACGTGGTCACCGCCCTGGTGCAGCTGGCCGCCGCCCCGTCCTCGATCGCCAAGACGATCCGTCTGATGGCCGGCCACGAGCTGGTCACCGAGGGCTTCAAGCCCGGCCAGGTCGGCTCCTCCGCGATGCCGCACAAGATGAACACCCGCTCCTGCGAGCGCGTGAACGGCCTGATGGTCATCCTGCGCGGCTACGCCTCGATGACCGGCGAGCTGGCCGGCGACCAGTGGAACGAGGGCGACGTGTCCTGCTCCGTGGTCCGCCGCGTGGCCCTGCCCGACGCGTTCTTCGCCTTCGACGGCCTGCTGGAGACCTTCCTGACGGTCCTGGACGAGTTCGGCGCCTTCCCGGCCGTCGTGGCCCGCGAGCTCGACCGGTACCTGCCGTTCCTCGCCACCACCAAGGTCCTGATGGGTGCCGTCCGCGCCGGTGTGGGCCGCGAGGCCGCGCACGAGGTCATCAAGGAGCACGCCGTGGCCTCCGCCCTCGCCATGCGCGAGCAGGGCGCCGAACGCAACGAGCTCCTGGACAAGCTGGCCGCCGACGAGCGGATGCCCCTGGACCGCGCACAGTTGGACGCCCTCATGGCCGACAAGCTGTCCTTCACCGGCGCCGCGGGTGACCAGGTCGCAACCGTGGTCTCGCGCATCGAGGCCATCGCGAAGCAGCACCCGGAGGCCGCCGGGTACGCGCCGGGGTCGATCCTCTGACCCCCGACGAGCTCGACGCCGCCCGCGACCGCGTCCTCCCGGACGTGGTCGCGGGCGGCCTGCGTGTGTTGTTCTGCGGGATCAATCCGGGTCTCCTCTCCGCCGCGACGGGCCACCACTTCGCCCGCCCCGGCAACCGTTTCTGGCCGGTCCTGCACCTGGCGGGGTTCACCCCCCGCCGGCTGGCTCCGGAGGAGCAGCAGGAGCTGCTCTCCTACCGCCTCGGCATCACCAACGTCGTGGCCCGGGCCACCGCCCGCGCCGACGAGCTGAGCGCCGAGGAGTTCATCGAGGGCGGACGGATCCTGACGGCCAAGGTGGAGGCCCTGCGCCCCCAGTGGTTGGCCGTGGTCGGGGTCACCGCCTACCGCACCGCGTTCGGCGACCGGAAGGCCGCCATCGGCCCCCAGGAACGCACCATCGGTGACACCCGGATCTGGGCCCTGCCCAATCCCAGTGGCCTCAACGCCCACTGGACGGCGGAGTCCATGGCCCAGGAGTACGGCCGCCTGCGCGCGGCCGCCGAGGCCCGGCTCGGATCCTGACCCACCGCGCACCCCGTCACGGCGGGAGTGCGTCACGGCGGGAGGGCCGGTCACGGTGGGAGGGCCGTCACGGCGGGTCGATCACGGTGACCGCCGCCATCAGCAGGTACGGGTCCTCCTCGGCCCACCGCGCCACGCAGACCACCAGCCACCGGTCCCCGGCCCGCCACAGGTACAGGTGGTCGGTGGTGTGGCTCAGTTCCCGCCACGGCTGCGGTATCTCCTCCTCGGCGAGGCCGCGGTGCGTCAGGGAGTCCAGGGAGAAGACCTGGGGCTGCCCCCACCGGCCGGTCACCGCCTGGGTGAGCGCCCCGTATTCGGCACCGGTCTGCTCGGCCGCCTCCGCTCGGCGGGAACCGTCGTCGTCCCAGAAGTCCCGGGTCCCGCCGAGCCGTACCAGGTGGTAACCCGGGCCACTGCTGTGCCGGCCGAGCCGGACCGGCTTGTCCACGAAGGCCTGCGCCCGCAGCCGGTCGATCAGGTCGAGTTGCTGTCCCGTGGTCATATCGTCAGTATTCCGGGGGCCACTGACATCTGGCCCTTCGTCACGCGTCGCGGCGCCGTACCGCGAACCAGCCGGCGGCGAGGGCCAGCACGGCCCACACTGCGGCCACGCCCAGCCCCGTCCAGGGTCCCAGGGACCCCTGCGCGTCCATCCGCATCACCATCTGGCCGGCCCGGTCGGGCATGAAGTCCATGGCGCCGCCGGCCACCTGGCCGACCACGAAGGGCACGATCAGGAGGAACGGTATGAGCAGGCTCATCACCAGGGCTCCGCTGCGCACCAAGGCGGTCAGCCCGGCCGCGAACAGGGCGATCAGCATCAGGTAGGTCCCGCTGCCGAAGACGGCCCGCAGCACCCCGGGGTCACCCAGGGAAAGTGCGTACTCCCCCATGAAGGCCTGACCTGCGAGGAAGGTGACGAGCCCGGTTATCTGCCCGACGACGAAGGCGAGTCCGGCGACCACGGCCGCCTTGGACAGGTAGAGCGCGGTCCGGTTCGGCACGGCGGTGAGGGAGACCCTCAGTGCGCCGTTGCGGAACTCGCCGGCGAACGCGGTGGCACCGAAGGCGATGGCCGCTATCTGCCCGAAGTTGATTCCGAAGAAGGCCCCGAGCAGACGGTCGTCCCCCAGAGCGTCGGGCTCCGACGTACCGATCGCGGCGGCGGTGAGGACCGTGATGCCGGCCGTGGCGGCGAAGACGGCGGCCAGCGAACCGAGGATCGAGCGGGCCGAACGTATCTTGATCCATTCCGAGCGCAGGACGGGTCCGGTGGGCAGGGCCGTGGCGGTCTGGACGGTGGAGGACGCGGCGGCAGTGGTGGTGGTCATGATGGTGGCTCCCGTCGTGGGGTCAGGCCGCGTTGACGGCATGGGCGGCGAAGGGCGTGCGGTCGGCGGTCAGATCGAGGTAGGCCTGCTCCAGCGAGGCCCGCTCGTCGGCAAGTTCCAGCAGCGGGACGCCCTCACGCGCCGCGAGGGCGCCGATCCGCTCGGCCGGTATGCCGTCGACGGTCCATCGCCCTTCCTCGGCGGGAGCCATCGCGAACCCGTCGCGTTCCAGGGCGGCCCGCAGCCGGTCGGGTTCCGAGGTCCGCAGCTTCACCCGGGGGGCGCTGCGCGCGTCGATGAACTCCTTCAGGGAACTGTCGGCAAGGAGCCTGCCCTGCCCCAGCACCACCAGATGGTCGACGAACGAGGCGGATTCGGCCATGAGGTGGCTGGAGACGAGGACCGTACGCCCCTCGGCGGCGAGGCCGCGCATCAGCTCGCGGATCCAGATGATGCCCTCGGGATCGAGGCCGTTGGTCGGCTCGTCCAGCAGCAGTACCGCCGGATCGCCCAGGAGTGCGGCGGCTATCCCGAGGCGCTGGCGCATCCCGAGTGAGAAGGTGCCGATCCGCTTCCGGGCGACCGCGGCGAGCCCCGACTGCTCCAGCACCGCGTCCACCCGCGGAACGGGGATGCCGTTGCTGACAGCGAGCGCGAGCAGGTGGTCACGGGCCCGGTGACCCCCTGGCGCCGCCTGGGGGTCGAGCAGGGCTCCCACCTCGCGCAGCGGGTGGCGAAGTTCCCTGAACTCACGGCCACCGATGGTGGCCGTCCCGGCCGTCGGCCGACTCAGGCCCAGCAGGAGGCGCATGGTGGTGGACTTGCCGGCGCCGTTCGGTCCGAGGAAGCCGGTGACCCGGCCGGGCAGGACGTCGAAGGTGAGGTGGTCCACGACCCGCTGGGTGCCGTAGTCCTTGGTCAGTTCGCTGATCTCGATGCGTTTCATGGCTCAAGATTCGCCGTCGGCCCCTGCCCTTTCCCTCCCCCGTGCGGGGGTGCCGTCTCCCCCACGTGGGGGAGACGGCGGCCGCCCGCTCGCTGCCAGGATGAGGGCATGTACAAACTGCTCCGTGCGCCGCTTCGGCCGGTGACGTACTCGCGCTGGCTGCACTTGTGCGTTCCCCTGCTGCTGCTCGCCATATGGATGTTCATCAATCCGCGCTGGCCGTGGATGCCGCTGCTGATCGTCGTGCCCTTCGGCTTCGTGCCGTGGGTGCGGCTGGCCGAGGGGCTCCAGGCTCAGTTCCTGCTGACCCCGCAGGACCGGGGCTCCGATGACAGCGGCATCAGCACCGCCCCGTCGGTGCGCTGGAGCGACCGGTGGCGGACCGTGCTGTGGCTGGAGATACGGCTGGTGGTGGCCGGAGCCGCCATGTTCGCGACCGTCTTCCTCCCGGTGATGTCCGTGGAGCTCGTCGCGACCGCGCTCGGTCACCCCCTGAACTCCGACCCCGCGATCCCCTTCGCTCCGCCGCGCTGGGCCGCGGCCCTGCTGGCGCCCCTGCCGCTGGTCGTGCTCATCGTCCTCGTGACCCTGCTCGGCGAGCTGATCACCGGGATCGCCCGGCGGCTGCTGGGGCCGTCGGCGGCCGAGCGGCTGACCGCGTTGGAGGCCCGCACGGAGCAGTTGTTGGAGCGGACCCGGATCGCGCGGGAGCTCCACGACTCCATCGGGCACGCGCTGACCGTGGCGGTCGTCCAGGCCGGGGCGGCACGAGCGGCCAAGGACCCGGCCTTCACCGACCGGGCGCTGAACGCGATCGAGGAGACGGGCCGGGCGGCGCTGGAGGACCTGGAGCGGGTGCTGCTGGTCCTGCGCGAATCCGCACAGCCGCCTTCGCAGCGGCCCACTCTGGCGGAGGCCGGCCGGCTGCTGGAGTCGGCCCGGGCCTCGGGGGCGGAGGTGGACGCACAACTGGCCGGTGCTCTGGAGAAGTTGCCCGGTCCGGTCACCCGGGAGGGCTACCGGATCCTGCAAGAGGCTCTCACCAACGTGCTGCGGCACTGCGGTCAGGTGCCCGTACGGGTGCGGGTGGAGGTGGCGGCGGGCCGGCTCGACCTGGAGGTCACGAATCCCCTGCCCGAGCGGCCCACGATGACGGGCGGCTCCGGGAGCGGCCTCCGGGGAATGCGGGAGCGGGCGGCGCTGCTCGGCGGCGAGGCCGAAACCGGTCCGTACGAGGGCGGTTGGCGGGTGCGCGCCCGGCTTCCGCTGGAACGAATACGCTGACCGGATGCCGGTTACCGTACTGCTCGTCGACGACGAACCCCTGGTGCGCGCGGGCCTGCGCGCCGTACTTGACTCCCAGCCCGACATCGAGGTGGTCGGCGAGGCCGCGGACGGGGCGTCCGTCATCCCCCTCGTGCGCCAGTTGCGACCCGATGTGGTGGCGATGGACGTGCGGATGCCGCTGCTCGACGGGATCGAGGCGACGCGGGCGGTCCTGCGCTCCGTGGACTTTCCGCCGAAGATCCTCGTCGTCACGACCTTCGAGAACGACGAGTACGTCTATCAGGCGCTGCGGGCGGGTGCGGACGGCTTCCTGCTGAAGCGGGCCCGGCCCGCGGAGATCGTGCACGCGGTGCGGCTGGTGGCCGAGGGCGACACTCTGCTGTTTCCCGCGGCCGTGCGGGCCCTCGCCGCCGAGTACGGCAACAGCCGGGCACGTACGCTCCTGGAGCGGGCGGCGCTGACCGAGCGGGAGGAGGCGGTCCTGCGGCTGATGGCGCGCGGGCTGACGAACGTGGAGATCGCCGGCGAGCTGATCGTCGGCACGGAGACGGTGAAGTCACACGTCAGCGCCATTCTGGGCAAGCTGGGGGCCCGTGACCGCACGCAGGCGGTGATCACCGCGTACGAGTCCGGATTCGTCGCACCGGCCTGAGCTAGTGCCGTGACCGGAAAGGTCCACCGGGTCGCGACGCCCGGCACGGCACCTCTCCGCGTTGTCGGACCACGGAGGTACGTCCAGTACGAGCCGTGGCCCTCCGCCTTGAGATGCACCGCACCGGACGCCGCGACCCGGCAAACCTTCCCAGCCACGGCACTAGCTCGGCGTCTTTCGTCGCTGGGCTCGGGGCGGGGTAGGTGGCGCGACTCTTCCTCACGCTTCGAGACGTCCGGCAACGACGTGCGGGAGAACGGCCGCTGCCCGTGCTCCGCGACCCGGGGCCCTTCCGCTCCGGACCGGAGGGCGAGCGGCCCCGCCGGCTGGTCGTCTCCGCCCGCACCCCGCTCTGTGCCGCACCGAAACCGTCCCGACGCGGCCCCGGACGACCTCCGGGCTCGGAGAACAAGCACGTACGCCGAGCCGAGGGGAAGGGCCGATTCCGAACAATGGGGGGCTGCTTCTCGCCGCCGCGCCGGGCGCGCAGTACGATCCGGCTGACAGGGCCGCTAGCTGGGAGGACACACGTTGGGGCAGCTGACCGGCGGGGATCCCTCTCTGCTCCGGCGGATCAATTCGGCCGTGGTGCTCCGGGCACTGCGCGCGGCCGAATCGCCGACCCTCACCGACCTCACCCGGGTGACCGGGCTGTCCCGGCCGACGGTCGAGGGCGTCGTCGAGGGACTGATCGGCACCGGGCTCGTCATGGAGGCCGAGGCGGGGGAAGGCGCACGGCGGCAGGGCCGGCCGGCCCGGCGCTACCGCTTCCGGGCCGAAGCGGGCCATCTGCTGGGCATCGAGATCGGCTCGCACCGGATCGCGGTGCTGCTGTCCGGACTGGACGGCCGGGTCATCGGCGCGGGCACCAAGGACGTCACCGAGACCGCGTCGGCCGATGAACGGCTGGACAAGGTCAGGGCGGCCGTGGCCGATCTCCTCCGCCGCGCCGGGGTCCCCCGCGACTCCTTGCGGGCGGTCGGAGTCGGCAGCCCCGGGATCGTGGAGGCGGACGGTACGGTCCGCCTCGGCACGGCCTTGCCCGGCTGGACCGGCCTGCCGCTGGGCGACCGTCTGCGGCGTTCCTTCCGGTGCCCGGTGCGGGTGGAGAACGACGCCAACGCGGCGGCGGTCGCCGAGCACTGGAAGGGGGCCGCGCGGGACACGGACGACATGGTGTTCGTCATGGCGGGGCTCAGCCCGGGCGCCGGCTCGCTGATCGGCGGGCGGCTGCACCGGGGCTTCGGCGGTGCGGCCGGCGAGATCGGCGCTCTGCACCTGCTGGGGCGCGAGGTCACGCCGGAGCGGCTGCTGTCGACGACCGGCGAACCGTTGCACCCCCTGGACGAGGCCGCGGTCGCCGAGGTCTTCGCGATGGCCAAGCGGGGCGACGAGCGGGCGGTGGCCGCCGTGGAGAGGTTCTTGCAGCGGCTGGTGCACGACGTGGCCGCGCTCGTGCTGGCGATGGATCCGGAGCTGGTCGTCGTCGGCGGCTGGGCGGCCGGCCTGGACGGGGTCCTCGAACCGTTGCGCCGGGAATTGGAGCGGTACTGCCTGCGCCCGCCGCGGGTGGCGCTCTCCCTGCTCGGCGAGGCCGCCGTGGCCACCGGGGCGCTGCGGCTCGCGCTGGACCACGTGGAGGAGGAACTCTTCGCGGTGGAGAAGACGGTCACCGCCCGCCGCTGACTCCCTCGGTCCGGGCCGGAAGGCGATGAGCCCGTAGGCAGGGGTCAGGGGCCGCGGCGCCACACCACCCGGGCCGGGCAAGGCACGCCAGGGCGGGGAAGCCGGGCCGGGCCGGCCAGGCAGGTGCTGCGGCCGAAGCGGGGGGCCGGAAGATCGTTCGGGGACGCTGATCAGGGTCGGGCAGGTCCGCATTCCTGCCGTCGACCGGGGCCGAGGCCTCTCTGGCCGAGCGCGAGCACGGGGTGTCCTTCCCGGCCGAGTACCGCACGTTCCCGAAAGAGGGGAAGGAACCCCGCGCAGCGGGTGTTCCGGCCCCGCCGGGAGGAGTCGGGAGGGGAGCACGACGTGCCGGTGAAGCTGCTGACCCTGTCGTCCCCGCACCCCGATCCGTAGCAGCCAGCGGGCGGACGACGGGCTCGTGGCGCGGGAACCCCGCCCGGAGGACTTCCCGTACGTGTTCGGGCACATGGAAGCGTGGAATGCGTGGGCCCGGGACTGCGGGGGCTTCGGGAGTGGCTCCGCCACGGTTCGTGGGGCTTGCTGCCGCCGGGCCGGGGCCGGTCTCCGGTCCGCTGGCGGGCGGCGACGACGGACGGCGCTGATGGACGGGGGCGGGAACGGCCGTACCCCGGGCCTCAGGGTCCGGGGTACGGCGGTGCGACTGCGGGGGCTTCGGGAGTGGCTCCGCCACGGTTCGTGGGGCTTGCTGCCGCCGGGCCGGGGCCGGTCTCCGGTCCGCTGACGGGCGGCGACGACGGACGGCGCTGATGGACAGGGGCGGGAACGGCCGTACCCCGGGCCTCAGGGTCCGGGGCACGGCGGTGCGACTGCGGGGACGGCGGTCAGGACGCGGCGCGGGTTTCCGTGATCTCGACTCCGGAGTCACCGAAGGTGAGGCGGCAGGTGTCGGCCCGGTAGGTGGCCACCGACACGGCGGCGGTCCCGGCGGCGGTGAAGTACCGGGTGGTCACGAGGAGCACGGGAGCCCCGGGAAGCCGGTCCAGTTCCTTGGCGTCGTCGGCGCGGGCGGAGCCCAGTTCCACCGAGCGGTCCTGCCCGTCGAGCGCGAGGCGCTGGAGTTCGCGCAGTACGGCGCGCGCACGGGCGGGTCCGGCGGGGGCGTCGATGGCGGAGAGGCCGGGCACGGACGCGGCGGGCACGTACAGCAGCTCGGCGGCGACGGCCTGCCCCTGGGTGACGCGCGTCCGCCGGACGGTGTGCACGGGCTGGTCGGCGGGGGTGCCGAGGAGTCCCAGGACGGCGGCGGCGGGAATGCCCTCCGCGGCGTCGACGGGCTCCCAGCCGTCACCGCTCTCGCCGGGCCAGCCCTGCTGCGCACTGCCGACGGCGACGCCGACGCGCGGCGGGGCGACCGTGGTACCGACTCCACGGCGGCGCTGCAGGCGGCCTTCGAGTTCGAGCTGCTCCAGCGCCTGGCGCAGGGTGGCCCGGGCGACTCCGAAGCGCGCGGCGAGCTCGCGCTCGTTCGGCAGGACCTCGCCCACGGCGAAGTCCTGGTCGAGCGCCTCGCTGAGGACGGTCTTCAGGTGCCAGTACTTCGGCTCCGGCACTGATTCGAGCTGCGTGGTCCCCACCCTGACTCCTCCTGCAATCGCCGCTTCGCCGTGTTCCAGCGGCAGTTCCGCGCCGCAGTTCCGCGCCTTTGTTTATTAAAGGTTCCTGCACTATCCCTGCGACGATAGGACGGCGCTCCCCCTTGGTCAAGACCAATCCTCGCCGCTTTGCCGGGCAGATCGGGCATATGTAGCAAGCCGTTCACAGGATGTTCGCGCGTACCCCCCTCTTGACGGGAAACCTTGTAGCGGGGGCCTACCGGGCGGTAATCATGGGGACAGTCGTTACTGACGGCCTGTCTCACACGCGTCCATCCGACGAGGAGCAGCATGACCGCCACGGTCTCGTTCACGATCGATTCGCCGCTGGGTCCCCGCACGACCACCGTCTCCTACGAACGCAAGGGCGCGGGCGAGCCGCTCCTCCTGCTGCACGGCATCGGCCACCACCTCCAGGCCTGGCATCCGGTGACCGACATCCTGGCCGCCGGACACGACGTCATCGCCGTCGACCTGCCCGGCTTCGGCGCGTCGGAGCCGCTGCCCGCGGGCGTTCCCTACGACCTGGACACCGTCACCCCGGCGCTCGGGGCCCTCTGCGCGGCGCTCGGGGTGGATCGCCCGCACGTCGCGGGGAACTCGCTCGGCGGGCTGCTGGCGCTGGACATGGGGCGCGCCGGTCTCGTCCGGTCGGTCACCGCACTCTCCCCCGCCGGCTTCTGGTCTCAGGCCGAGCGGCGGTACGCCTTCACCGCGCTGCGCGCGATGCGCGCCGGCGCCACGGCGCTGCCCCGCCCGGCGCTGGAGCGGCTCTCCCGCAGCGGCGCCGGCCGGGCCGCGCTGACGGGCAGCATCTACGCCCGTCCGGCCCGCCGCACTCCGGAGGCCGTGGTCGCCGAGACGCTGGCGCTGCGCGGCGCCACCGGCTTCGAGGAGACGCTGGCCGCGGGCGGCTCGGTACGGTTCGCGCACGACGTGCCGGGGCTGCCCGTCACCATCGCCTGGGGCACCCGGGACCGGCTGCTGCTCCGCCGGCAGGGGGTGCGGGCGAAGCAGACGCTTCCCGGGGCGCGGCTGGTGCGACTGCCGGGCTGCGGTCACGTGCCGATGAACGACGACCCGGCGCTCGTGGCCCGGGTGATCCTCGATACGGCGCGCACCGCACCCCGGGACGGCGGCCAGGACCAGGGACGGACCGCGGCGCAGAACGCGGCGTGAGGCACCGGGCCGGGCGATGACCGGCACGACACCGGACACGACCGGAAGCACCGGGCCCGACGCCGACCGGCACGACGCCGAACACGGCCTCTGGAACCACGCCGGGGCAGTGGCCGGCCGCTGGCGGGTGTTCATCCACGGTTCGCGCGGCCGACGCGGCCGGGCCGGTGTGCGGCGGCACACTGGTCCGGCCCGTCCCCGCCGGCCCCTGGAGACGCACCGATGGCACCGATGCCGCACACCCGACGTTCCCTGCTCGGCGGGTCACTCGCCGTGCCCCTGGGTCTCGCCCTGTCCGCGGCCTTCGCCGCGCCCGCCCTCGCCTCCCCCGTGGGGGCTCCGGCCTTCACCCGCTCCGGCCGTCCGGTCGCGCTGTGGGGGACGCAGTCCGGCGAGATCACCGCCCACTCGGCCACCGTGTGGACGCGCTCCGACCGTCCCGCGCGGATGTACGTGGAAACCTCGCCGAGCGAGTCGTTCCGGTACGGCGTCCGCCGCCACGGCGGCCCCTTCCTCGGCCCCGCCACCGACTTCACCGGCACGACCACCCTGCGCGACCTGCCGCCGGGCCGGCAGATCCACTACCGGATCACCCTCGCCGACCCCGACGACCCGCGCCGTACGAGCGAGCCGGTACGCGGCACGTTCCGCACGACGCCCGTCTCCCGCCGCCACGACGTGCGCTTCCTGTGGTCCGGCGACCTGGCCGGCCAGGGCTGGGGCATCAACCCCGACCTCGGCGGCTACCGCGTCTTCGAGGAGATGCGGCTGCGCGACCCCGACTTCTTCCTCTTCAGCGGCGACGCGATCTACGCCGACGGCCCCATCCAGGCAGCCGTGCCGCTGCCCGACGGCCGCATCTGGCGCAACGTGACCACGGCGGAGAAGGCGAAGGTCGCCGAGACGCTCGCCGAGTTCCGCGGGAACTTCCGCTACAACCTGCTCGACCGTCATCTGCGGGAGTTCTACGGTCAGGTCCCCGTCCTCGCCCAGTGGGACGACCACGAGGTGCGCAACAACTGGTACCCGGGCCAGCTGATCGACGACCCCCGCTACACCGTCAAGGAGGCCGACGTCCTGGCCGCCCGCGCCCGCCGGGCGTTCGGCGAGTACTTCCCCGTCACCGATCTGCGCGGCGGCCGGGCCGAGGGCCGGATGTACCGGGTGGTGCGGCACGGCCCGCTGCTCGACGTGTTCGTCCTCGACATGCGGACCTACCGCAACGCCAACTCCCCGAACCGCCAGACCGAGGACCCGGTCGGCATCCTCGGCGCCGAGCAACTGGCCTGGCTGAAGCGGGAGCTGTCGCGCTCGCGCGCCACCTGGAAGGTGATCGCCTCCGACATGCCGCTCGGCATCGTCGTCCCCGACGGCGCCACGAACTTCGAGGCCGTCGCGCAGGGTGACCCCGGGGCGCCGCTCGGCCGGGAGCTGCAGATCGCCGACCTGCTGCGGTACGTCAAGCACCGGAACATCACCGGCACCGTCTGGCTCACGGCCGACGTCCACTACACGGCCGCGAACCACTACGCCCCCGAGCGCGCCGCGTTCTCCGACTTCGCGCCCTTCTGGGAGTTCGTGTCCGGGCCGGTCGGCGCGGGCGGCTTCCCCGCAGGGCGGCTCGACGCCACCTTCGGGCCGCGGACGGCGTACGTGCAGTCGGCTCCGGTGGCCAACATGTCCCCGGCCGAGAACCCCCCGTACTACGGCGAGGTGGAGATCGACGGCGGCAGCGGGGAGCTCACCGTCCGGCTGCGCCGACAAGGCGGGGGCGTACTCTTCACCCAGGTGCTCCAGCCGGGCCTCGTGGGGCAGGCGTGAGTACGGCGCCGCACGGGGGCGCTTCGGACCCGGTATCGGAAACCGGATGGAAAACCGGGAGAAACCGGCCAGATCGACGCTTAACCAGTCGGTCACAGATCGTTCGCGATCACGCAACACCCCTGCGCCACAGTGGTGTGCATGACTGACCGTAACCCCGCCTCCGCCCCGCGTCCCCACCGCCACCACTGGCGCCGCGACGTGGTCGAACTCGCCGCCCTCTTCTGCGCCGTGGCCGTGGCCGACGGCATCGCCAATCTCGTCGTGCACGGCCCCCGTGGCCCGGTCCTGCTGGTCGCCTCGGCCGTGGCACTGCTCATCACGGCGGCCTTCCACACCTGGTGGGCACGCCGCCACAGCCATGCGCCGCCGCCCACGGCCACCGCGCCCTCCGATCCCGTGCCCGTGAAGTCCGCGACGGCAGGCGCGGGCGGCACGGGCACGACCGCCGCCCTGTGGCGGATGCGGACGACCGTACGGGACGAGCCCGGCAGCCTGGCCGCGCTCTGCACCGCGCTCGCCCGGAGCGGCGTGGACATCCTGACGCTGCAGACCCACCCGCTCCCCGAGGGCGGCACGGTCGACGAGTTCCTGCTCCGCGCCCCGCAGCAGCTGCCCTCCGCCGACCTCACCCGGGCCGTCGCCCAGGCCGGCGGCCACAGCACCTGGATCGAACGCGCCGACGCCCACGACCTCGTCGACACGCCCACCCGGGTCCTCGGCCTGGCCACCCGCACCGCCCTGGACGCCGCCGAACTCCCGCTCGCGCTGCGCCAGCTGCTCGGCCGCTGCACCATCCACTCGATCCCGGCGACCACCCTCTCGGGCCGCCCCAACGCGGGCGCCGACGCCCCCGTCGAGGGGGTCCTGGAAGCCACGGTGATGCGGCTGCGCGACCCCTCCGGCGGCGCCATCACCGTGGAGCGGCCGTACCTGCCCTTCACCCCGACGGAGTTCGCCCGCGCCCGCGCCCTCGTCGAACTCGACGCCCGCCTCGGCCCCCGCGTCCCGCGCAGCCAGGACGTCCTGACCCTGCCCGAGGGCAACGAGATCACCGTGCGGCGCGCCGACGGCTCCGACCTGCCGGCGGCCCGCGCCATGCACGACCGCTGCTCCGAGCGCACCCTCGGCCTGCGCTACCACGGCCCCGTCGCGGACGCCGACCGCTACCTCGGCCACCTGCTGAGCCCCCGCTTCGGCCGCACGCTCGCCGCCACCACCGCCTCCGGCAAGCTCGTGGCCCTCGGCCACCTGCTGTGGGACGGCGACGAGACCGAGGTGGCGCTGCTCATCGAGGACGACTGGCAGCGCCGGGGCATCGGCTCGGAGCTGCTGCGGCGGCTCCTCGCGATGGCCGTCGAGGCCGGGTGCGACAGCGTTTACGCCGTCACGCAGGCCTCCAACACCGGCATGGTCGCGGCGATGCGCGGCCTCGGCCTGCCCCTCGACTACCAGATCGAGGAGGGCACCCTGGTGATCACCGCCCGGCTGGGCGCGGCCCCCGTCGGCGCACGCACCGCCCACGAACTCCCCCGCGCACAGGCTCCGTACGAGCGCTAGCCACCCTGCCCCTCGCGGCGCCCTGCCCGCCCGGGCGGGGCGCCGTTCCGGCGCGGCCTCGGGCGCCGCTGGAGCGCGGATGGGGCGGGGCCGGAGCACGGACCGCGCCCGTTCCCGTCCGCCGGTGCGCGGGGGGCGCCGGTTTCCGGCAGCCGCCGGGTCCACCACCTCGCGCGAAGTTGCGTACGGTGCGCACGAGTTGAAAGGACGGTCGGCCCCACGGCGGCCACCGGCACCGGTTCCGTCAGGAGCCCGGCTCCCAACGGTGATGACGCGGGGCCGATCCCGTACGAAGATGGCCGCATGTCAGAGACCCTCCACAGTGACAGCGCAGCCCGGCTGCCCCGTCAGGTCGCCGACGCGTACGTCGACGACCTCATCGCCATCGACCCGATCACGGGCACCTACCTCGGCAACCCGGCCAGCTCCCGCGAGCTGCCGGACTTCTCCCCCGCCGGCCGCGCCGCCGCGGCCGAGCTGTCGCGCACCACGCTCGCCCGGCTCGACGCCGCCGAGCGGCTCCCCGGCGCCGACACCGACGCCGAGCGCCGCTGCGCCCGTCTGCTGCGCGAGCGGCTCACCGCGGAACTCGCCGTCCACGCGGCCGACGAGGACCTGCGGGCCGTCAGCAACATCCACTCCCCCGCCCACTCGGTCCGCGAGGTCTTCACCCTGACCCCGGCCGACACCGAGGAGGACTGGGCCGCGATCGCCGAGCGGCTGCGCGCCGTGCCGGCGGCCTTCGCCGGCTACCGCGAGAGCCTCGCGCTCGGCCTGGAGCGCGGGCTGTACGGCAGCCCCCGCCCCGCCGCCACCTTCATCGGCCAGCTCACCACCTGGGCCGGACAGGCCGAAGACGGTGCCCGGGACTTCTTCGGCGCGTTCGCCTCCGCCGGTCCGGACGCGTTGCGCGCCGAACTGGACGGGGCCGCGGCCGGCGCCACGGCGGCAGTGGTCGAGCTGCGGGACTGGATGCGCGACGTGTACGCCCCGGCCATCGCCGGCGCCCCGGACCCGGTGGGCCGCGAGCGCTACGCCCGCTGGGCCCGCTACTTCAACGGCACCGACCTCGACCTCGACGAGGCGTACGCCTACGGCTGGTCCGAGTACCACCGCCTCCTCGCCGAGATGAAGTCCGAGGCGGCCAAGATCCTGCCCGGTGAGCCCGATCCGTGGGACGCACTGCGGCACCTGGACGCGCACGGCACCCACATCGAGGGCGTCGACGAGGTCCGGGCCTGGCTGCAGGGCCTGATGGACGAGGCCATCGAGAACCTGGACGGCACCCACTTCGAACTCGCCGAGCGGGTCAAGCGGGTGGAGTCCATGATCGCCCCGCCCGGCGGCGCGGCGGCCCCGTACTACACCAACCCCTCCGAGGACTTCTCCCGTCCCGGGCGCACCTGGCTGCCGACGATGGGCCAGACCCGCTTCCCCGTCTACGACCTGGTCTCCACCTGGTACCACGAGGGCGTGCCCGGGCACCACCTCCAGCTCGCGCAGTGGCAGCACGTGGCGGACACGCTCTCCCGCTACCAGGCGAGCGTCGGCCTGGTCAGCGCGAACGCCGAGGGCTGGGCCCTGTACGCCGAGCGCCTGATGGACGAGCTGGGCTACCTCAAGGACGCCGAGCAGCGGCTGGGCTACCTGGACTGCCAGATGATGCGGGCCGCCCGGGTGATCGTGGACATCGGCATGCACCTGGACCTGGAGATCCCGGCGGACTCGCCGTTCCACCCGGGCGAGCGCTGGACGGTCGACCTGGCGCAGGAGTTCTTCGGCCTGCACAGCGGGCGGCCGGCGGACTTCATCGAGAGCGAGCTGACGCGCTACCTGTCGATGCCGGGGCAGGCGATCGGCTACAAGCTGGGCGAGCGCGCCTGGCTGCTCGGCCGGGACAACGCCCGGGCCGCGCACGGCGACTCCTTCGACCTGAAGGCCTGGCACATGGCGGCCCTGTCGCAGGGCTCTCTGGGCCTGGACGACCTGGTGGACGAGCTCTCCAAGCTCTGACCGCCGCGTTCGACGCGCCGACGGGCCGCGCGCTCCCCGAGGGGGCGGGCGGCCCGTCGGCGTACCGGGGTGGGCGGTTCAGCAGCCGCAGTCGTCCGAGTCGGTGGGCGCGGTCAGCGGGTCGGCGCCGGCGCGCCGCTCGGGGCCCTGCCAGGTCTCGACCTCGAAGCCCTCGCGGATCCAGTACTCGATGCCGCCGAGCATCTCCTTGACCTGGAAGCCGAGTTCGGCGAAGGCGAGGGCGGAGCGGGCGCCGCCGTTGCAGCCCGGGCCCCAGCAGTAGGTCACCACGGGCACGTTCTTGTCGAGGAGCCGCTCCGCCTGCTCGGGGATCAGGGCGGTGGGCAGGTGGACGGCGCCGGGCACGTGGGCCTGGTCCCAGGACGGGGTGGAGCGGGAGTCGACCAGCTGGAAGCCGAGGTCGGCGCCGTGCTCGCGGTGGGCCGCGAAGGCGGCGGCGACGTCCGACACGTCCGCGTGGAAGGCCAGGCTCGCCGCGAAGTAGGCGGCGGCCGCGGCGGGTCCGGCCGGGGGCACGCGGAGCACGGGGTTGACGTAGGCGGTGTCGGGGACCGTGGTGTTCGCTGTCGTCGTCATGGCTCAGAATCTACGAACTGTTGATCATCCCGTGAAGTGAGTTTCCCCGGCCTTTCCCTTGTTCACCCGGGGATTCCCCTGCTACACCTTGGCCATGACCGACTATTCCCCCGACGCCACGGACTGGCGCATCCTGGACGTGCTCCAGCGCGACGGCCGCGCCAGCTTCACCGAGCTGGCCCGCTCCGTGTCCATGTCCGCGAGCGCCGTCACCGAGCGGGTCCGCCGGCTGGAGGAGGCGGGGATCATCACGGGCTACGCGGCCGTGGTCGATCACGAGAAGCTGGGCAAGGCCATCCTCGCGCTGGTGCGGCTGCGCTATCCGCACGGCAATTACAAGCCCTTCCACGACTTCCTCGACGCCACCCCCGAGATCCTGGAGGCGCACCACGTCACGGGGGACGACTGCTTCGTCCTCAAGGTCGCCGCCCGCTCGATGGGGCACCTGGAGGAGGTCACCGGCCGGATCTCCGGCCTCGGCCCGGTGACCACCAGCGTCGTGTACTCGTCCCCGCTGGCGCGGCGGCCGCTCAGTCCGTGACGAGCACCACCGCCGGGGAGCGCACCCTCGGTCCGTGACGAGCACCACCGCCGGGGAGCGCGCCCTCAGTCCGTGACCGCCGCCGTGCGGTGACGGACGACCGAGCCGCCACGCTGTTTGACGATCTCCAGCTGGGCCTGGACCCGGGTGCGCAGGTCGCCGACGTGGCTGACGATGCCGACGCTGCGGTCCCGTTCACGCAGCGAGTCCAGTACGTCGAGGACCTCGTCCAGCGCCTGGTCGTCGAGACTGCCGAAGCCCTCGTCGATGAAGAGGGTGTCCAGGCGCATGCCGCCCGCCTCGTCGGTGACCACGTCCGCCAGCCCCAGGGCCAGGGCGAGGGAGGCGAAGAAGGTCTCGCCGCCCGACAGGGTGGCCGTGTCCCGCTCGCTGCCGGTCCAGGCGTCCACGACGTGCAGTCCGAGCCCCGAGCGGCCGCGCCCGCCCGCGCGGGCGTCGGAGTGGACGAGCGTGTAGCGGCCGCCGGACATCCGCAGCAGCCGTACGGTCGCGGCGGCGGCGACCTGCTCCAGCCGTGCGGCCAGGACGTACGCCTCCAGCCGCATCTTGCGCTCGTTGTCGGCGGAGGTGCCCGCGGTGAGCCCGGCCAGCCGGGCCACCCGCTCGTACGCCTCGCGCAGCGGTCCCAGGGCGCGCAGCTCGTGCTCCGCCTGCCGCGAGAGCCGGTCCAGCTCGGTGCAGCGCACCCGGGCGGCGTCGACGGCCGAGCCCGCGGTGCGCAGCCGGGCGGCGGCGTGTTCGGCGCGGGCCCCGGCGGCGTGCGGGTCGGCCGGCGGCAGGGCCGCGGCGCGGGCGGTGTCCTGCTCGGCGTGCCGCTCGGCCAGCATGGCCTCCTCCGCCTGCCAGGCGTCGGTGCGGTGCTGGAGGGCGGTGCGCTCGTACTCGGGCAGCACGGCGTCGGCGGCCGCCTCGGTGGTGTCGAAACCGGCCTTGAAGGCGGCGTCGGCGAGCTGGTCGTCGGCTTCCTTCAGCCGGGCGGCGGTCACTTCGGCCCGGCGCAGGGCGGTGGCGGCCGTCGTCACCATCCGGATCCGGTCCTCCAGGGTGCGGGCGCGGGCGGCGACGCTGGGGGCGTCGCCCCGTACGAGGACCAGCTCCGCCTCCAGGGAGGCCCGTTCCCGGTCGAGGGCCTCACGCCGCTCGGCGCGGGCGGCGGCGCGGCGTTCGGAGTCGAGCCGGTCGGCGCTGCGCGCGGCGTGCTCGCGCTCGGCGCGGCCCAGGCGTTCGCGGGCGGCGTGCAGTGCGGCGGCGTCCGCGTGGGCGGCGGCGTGCCGGGAGCTCAGGTCGGAGGTGAGGGCGAGGAGCTCGGCGGTGGTGGCCTCACCGGCGGCGGCCGCGGCCTCGGACTCGGCCTCGCGGACGGCGGCGAGCCGGCGCTCGACGGCGGCCCGGCGCTCCTCGGCCCCTTCGAAGCGGGCGTGGGCGGCGTCCTCGGCGGCCCGGTCCACGTGCCCGGGGGCGGGGCGGGCCGGTGCGGGGTGCCGCTCCGATCCGCACACGGTGCAGGGTTCCCCGGCGGTGAGGGCCTCGGCCAGTTCGGCGGCGATACCGCGCAGCCGGGCCTCCTTGAGCTCCAGCCAGCGTTCCCGGGCGGCGGCGGACCCCTCGCGGGCCAGGAGCAGTTCGCCCGCGGCGGCTTCGGCGTCGGCGGCGAGGGCGTCCCGCCGGCCGGCGGCGGTGAGCTGCATGCGGACGGGCTCCAGCCGGCCGGCGAGCTGCTCGGCCAGGGTCGCCGCCTGCTGGGCGGCGTCGACCCGCTCCTGGAGGGCGGCCCGGGTGTCCTCCCAGCGGTCGAGCCAGTCGAGGGACTCCTGGTGCTGCTCGTCGGCGTCCCGGGCCTCCCGCTCCAGGGTGGCGCGCTCGCGGCCGATCTCGGCGCTGCGCTGCTCCGCGCGCCGGGCGGCGCCGACCGCGCCGAGTTCCTCGCGCAGCCGCTGCTCCACGGAGGCGAGCTGTTCGACGCCCGCCTCGGCGAGGGGCGGCGGGAGGACGGAGCGGGCGACGGTCTCGGCGTGCGCGGCGGTGAGGTGGGCCGCGGCGGCGGCGCCGCGCAGTTCCAGCGCGGGGGCGACGAGGGCGCCCCGGCGGGCCCGGTCCAGGAGGTTCCGTACGCGGTCGCGTTCCGGCGCGGCCTGCGCCAGCTGCTCCGCCCGGCGGGCGGTCTCGGCGTGGCGGCGCTGGAGCCGGTCGAGTTCCCGGGCGTCCTCGGCGGCCCGCCGGGCGGCGGCGTGCCGTCCCTCGACGGCGGCCAGCGCGTACTCGGCGACGGTCAGCCGTTCGCGGGCGGAGCAGCGGGCGACGGCCGCCCAGGCCCGGACCGCCTCGGCCAGGCCGGGGTCGCCGGGCTGGTGCCGGGGCAGGGGCCAGGCCCGCAGGTCGGCGCTGTCCCCGGCGGCCTGGGCGAGGCGCTGGGCGGCGGCGAGCACCTTCTCGTCGCCGGCCCGGACCCTGGCCTCGGCGGCCCGGCGGCGTTCGGCGAGCAGGGTCTCGACGGCGGCGAAGCGGCGGGTGTCGAAGAGGCGGCCGAGGAGCCGGCCGCGGGCTTCTGCGCCCGCGCGCAGGAACTGGGCGAACTCGCCCTGCGGGAGGAGGACGACCTGGCAGAACTGTTCGCGGCTCATGCCGAGGAGCTGTTCGACCTCTTCGCCGATCTCCTGGTGGGAGCGGCTGAGCGCCGTCCACCGTCCGCCGGTGTGCTCGCGCAGCCAGCTCTGTGCCTTGTCCTTGGTGGTGCCGGTGCCGCGTTTCTTGGGGCGGTCCTGTTCGGGGCGCCGGGTGATCTCCAGGCGGCGTCCGCCCGCGGTGAGTTCGAGGGTGATCTCGGTCGGGTTGTCGGGGAGGGCGTGGTCGCTGCGCAGGCTGGTGCCCGGTGCCTGCCGGGAGCCGGGCACGGACCCGTACAGGGCGTAGCAGACGGCGTCGAGCACGGAGGTCTTGCCGGCGCCGGTGGGGCCGTGGAGCAGGAAGATCCCGGCGCCGGAGAGGGCGTCGAAGTCGATCTCCTGGGGTTCGGCGAAGGGCCCGAAGGCGGTGATGCGGAGCCGGTGCAGCCTCATCGGGCGGTCTCCTGACGGCTGTCCTGGGCGCGTACGTCGTCGAAGGCGCCCCGGAGCACGTCGCGTTCGGCCTCGTCCGCGGTGCCTCCGCCGCGGACGTGGGCGACGAAGTCCTCGGCGATCTCCTGGTCGGTGCGGCCCTTGAGGCGCTGGGCGTAGGAGGCGCTCTCGTGTTCCTCGCGGCCCTCGGGTTCGAAGGCGAGGCTGAGGGTGTGCGGGAAGCGGGCGGCGAGGCGTGCCATCGGGTCGTCGGGCCGGACCGGGTCGGTGAGGGTGGCCTCGATCCAGTGGTCCTCGCGGGGGGTGAGCGCGGGGTCGTCCAGGAGTTCCTCCAGGCGGCCGCGCAGGCGGGCGAGGGACCTGGGGACGGGGCTGTCGATCCGTTCGGCGGAGGCGATCGCGCCGTCGCCGTCGAGGTCGATCAGCCACATCGTCTTGCGGTGGTCGGCCTCGGAGAAGGAGTACGCGAGCGGGGAACCGGAGTAGCGGACCCGTTCGTTGATCGTCTGGCAGCCGTGGAGGTGGCCGAGGGCCGCGTAGTCGACCCCGTCGAAGACGGAGGCGGGTACGGCCTCGACCCCGCCGACGGTGATGTCGCGTTCGCTGTCGCTGGCCTGCCCGCCGGTGACGAAGGCGTGGGCGAGGACGATGGAGCGGGTACCGGGTGCCCGGCCGGCCAGGTCGGCCCGGATCCGGTCCATGGCCGCGCCCAGCACCGCCTCGTGGCTGACCTTCTCCGCGCCGAACTCCTCCTTGACGAGGGCCGGTTCGAGGTACGGCAGCCCGTACAGGGCCACGTCGCCGTGTACGTCGGCCAGCACCACGGGGTCGGCGCAGCCCGCCGGGTCGGTCCTGAGGTGGATCCCGGCCCGGCCGATCAGCCCGGCCCCGACGCCGAGGCGGCGGGCGGAGTCGTGGTTGCCGGAGATCATCACGGTGGGCACGCCGAGCTCGGCGAGCCGGTGCAGGGCCCGGTCGAAGAGCTCGACGGCGGGCAGCGGGGGCACGGCGCGGTCGTAGACGTCACCGGCGACGAGGACGGCGTCGACCCCGTGTTCGCGGACGGCTCCGACGAGGTGGTCGACGAACTCGGCCTGGGCGCCGAGCAGGTTCACGCGGTGGAAGGATCTGCCGAGGTGCCAGTCCGAGGTGTGCAGGAACTTCACTCGCCCGCTCCGACCCGCACGCTTGCTCTCCTTCGTGGCCCTGCACCGACCCTCCAGGCTAACCCGTTCCCCGGCCGTCCCACCCCGCCCTTCCGCTTCCCGGACCCCCCGTGCGAGGGGGCCGCGCGGGCGGGGCGACCGGGCGGCCGGGCGGGGTCCGGGCAGCGGACGTGGCGGGGCCGGAGCGGGGGTCAGCCCTCGGCGTAGGCCTCGCCGCCGAGCTCGAAGCCGGCGGTCCCGGCGGTGACGTCGGCGAGCCAGGCCCGGAAGGGTTCGACGTCCGCCTCCGGCAGCCCGATCTCGATCGAGACGGCCTCGCCGTAGCGCACGTCCAGGACGGCCCGGCCGGTGGAGCGCAGGTCGTTCTGGGTCTTCCCGGCGCGCTGGTGGTCGACGGTGACGGTGGCGAGCCGGTAGCGGTGGCGGGTGACGGTGCCGAGGGCGTCGAGGGCCTCGCCGACGACGCCGCCGTAGGCCCGGATCAGTCCGCCCGCGCCGAGCTTCACGCCGCCGTAGTAGCGGGTGACGACGGCGACGGCGTACCGGATGTCGCGCCGGGTCAGCATCTGGAGCATGGGCACCCCGGCGGTGCCGCCGGGCTCTCCGTCGTCGCTGGCCTTCTGGACGGAGGCGTCGGCGCCGATCACGTAGGCGAAGCAGTTGTGCGTGGCGGTGGGGTGCTCCTTGCGGACGCGGGCGATGAACTCCTGCGCCTCCCGCTCGGTCGCGGCGGGCGCGAGGGAGCACAGGAAGCGCGAGCGGTTGATCTCCGACTCGTGCACGCCCTCTCGGGCCACCGTCACGTACTGGTCTGCCTTCACCGCTCCACCCTACGGGGAATCGGACGGGCGTCCGTTCCGTTGATCCGGCAGACGGGCCGGCGGTCCGGCCGGGGCCCGGGCGGCAGTGGGGCCCGGCGCGGCGGCGGACCGGAGCGGCGGACCAGAGCAGCAGGAGGCGGCACACGTGTACGGCGACCAGGCGACCATCCGCAAGATCCTCACCGAACTCGGCGACACCTGGGCGGTGGTGGGCTTGTCCAACAACGCGGACCGGGCCGCATACGGCGTGGCCCGCGTGCTCCAGCGGTACGGCAAGCGCGTGGTCCCCGTCCACCCGAAGGCGGAGACGGTGCACGGCGAGCCCGGGTACCCCTCGCTGGAGGCGATCCCGTTCAAGGTGGACGTGGTGGACGTCTTCGTGAACAGCGCCCTGGCCGGAGCGGTCGCCGACGAGGCGGTGGCGGCGGGCGCGGAGGCGGTCTGGTTCCAGCTGGACGTGGTCGACGAGGCCGCCTTCGCCCGGACCCGCGGGGCGGGACTGGAGATGGTGATGGACCGCTGCCCGGCGATCGAGATCCCCGCCCTCTGAGGCTCCCGCCCGCGCGTCAGCGCTGCCCGTCGGCCCCGTGCACCGGCGGGATCGACACGGCCATGGTCATCTCCATGGGCACGGCGCCCTCGTTGCGGTAGGCGTGCGGAACGTTCGCCTCGAAGGAGACGGCCCCGCCCGCCGGTACCGCGTACCGCTCGTCGGCGATGACCAGCGTCAGCTCCCCGCTGGTGACGTGGAGCATCTCGAAGGTTCCGGCGGGGTGCGGGTCCGAGGCGGTCCCGTCGTCCGGCTCCAGCCGGTAGGTCCACATCTCCACGGGCCCGCGCCGGTCGTCGCCGAGCAGCATGTTCGCCTCGCTGCCGGCGCCACTGGACCACATGCGCACCCCCTTCCCCGGCGGCACCACGTGCACCTGGGGGCTGCGCTCGTGGTCCAGGAGCGTGGTGATGCTGACCCCGAGGGCGTCGGCCAGCTTCACGGTCGTCCCGACGCTCGGGTTCGTACGCGCCTGCTCGATCTGGATGATCATGCCGCGGCTCACTCCCGCGCGGGCCGCCAGCGCGTCGAGGGTGAATCCGCGCTCACCGCGCCACCGCTTGAGGTTCCGGGCGAGCGCCTGGGTGAGCTGTTCGAGGTCCGACACCATTCCGTCCAATATTTTGGATGACACAGTCCAATGGAGTGAACTAACCTGCGGTGTATTCGATGATGCACCCCACCGTTCACCGCACTGTACTGCGAGGCACCCCATGACCGCCCTCTTCGCCCTGGCCACAGCCATGCTGTGGGGACTCGCCGACTTCGGCGGAGGGCTGCTGACCCGCCGGATACCGGCGCTCACGGTGGTCGTGGTCTCGCAGGTCACCGCCGTCGTCGTGCTCGGGGCGGTCGTGATCGGCACCGGCGCGTGGCGGGAGGCCGGTCCGCAGCTGTGGTTCGCGGTCGGCGCCGGCCTGGTCGGTCCCGTGGCGATGCTCAGCTTCTACAAGGCCCTGGCCCTCGGCCCGATGGGCGTGGTCTCACCGCTCGGTTCCGTCGGGGTGGTCGTGCCGGTCGGCGCGGGGCTGCTGCTGGGCGAGCGGCCCGGCCCCGGCCAGTTCGCGGGCATCGCGGTGGCCGTGCTCGGCATCGTCCTCGCGGGCGGCCCCGAACTGCGCGGAGCACCCGTACAGCGCCGGGCCGTCGTCCTCACCCTCGTGGCCGCCTTCGGCTTCGGCGCGGTGATGGCGCTGATCGCGGAAGCCTCCACGACCCTGACCGGACTGTTCCTCGCCCTCTTCGTCCAGCGTGTCACGAACGTGGCCGTGGGCGGCGCCGCCCTGTGGGCGCAGACCCGGCGGGGCGTTCCCGCCCTGCCCGAAGGGACCGGACCGCGCGTCCTGTGGGGCATGCTGCCCGCGCTGGCCTTCGTCGGCCTCGCGGACGTCGCGGCCAACGGCACCTACTCCATCGCCGCGCAGAACGGACCGGTCACCGTGGCCGCCGTGCTCTCCTCGCTGTACCCGGTGATCACCGCCCTCGCCGCCTTCGCCGTACTCAAGGAAAGGCTGCGCGGGGTCCAGGCGGCGGGCGCCGGCCTGGCCCTGGCCGGCACGGTCCTGCTCGCGGCGGGCTGACCCCGGCCGGGCAGCCCCGGGGCGGGGAGGCGTTACGCGCCGCGCTGCTCGGCCTCCGCCAGCAGGGCCAGCCCGCGCAGCTGCTCGGGCGTCATCCCGTCGGGGATCGGCACCGGCGCCGGGGTGCGCAGCGGCGGCTGCCAGCCGGTCTCGGGTTCCCAGCGGCGCACGATCCGGGCCGGCGCCCCCGCCACGACCGCATGGTCGGGCACCTCGCCCCGGACCACGGATCCGGCGGCCACCACCACGTTGCGGCCCAGGCGGGCTCCGGGGAGGATCACCGCTCCCGTGCCGAGCCAGCAGCCGGGGCCGATCTCCACCGGTGCGCTGCGGGGCCACTGCCTGCCGACGGGCTCGTGCGGGTCGTCGTAGCTGTGGTTGGTCGAGGTGATGTAGACGCCGGGACCGCAGAAGGTGTTGTCACCGATGCTGATGCGGGTGTCGGCGATGACGTGGCTGCCCCGGCCCAGGACCACTCCGTCGCCCAGGACGAGCACCGGCTCGCGGCCGAGGTCGAGGCCGGGCAGCATCCCGGCCGTCAGGGTGACCTGCTCGGCGATGATGCAGTGCGCCCCGAGCCGGATCCAGCGCTCCCCGAAGACAGTGCCCTGCGGGAAGGCGAGCCGGGTCGCCTCGCCGATGGCGCCGAAACGCAGCCGCCCCGGGGTCTGCGCGGTGACCGCGCCCGCCTGCTGCATCCAGCGCCAGCCCGCGTGCGCGACCCGGCCGGCGACGCGGCGGCGCAAGGCGGTCAGGGATGAGAACGTGTTCTGGTTCTTCGGCACCCGGCCACGGTAGTGCGCCGCGCGCCGGACGTCGGGACCCCGATCCTGTGATCTTCACCCCATCACCGGTCCGGCTCGGCGCGTGCCCTACGGTGCCGGTAGCGCGGCATCCGGAAGCAGAGGAAACGATCATGACGTATCAGGCGGGCCAGGGTCAGGGCGGAGCACTCATCGCGGGCGTCGGCGGCAAGCGGCCCTCCGTCGACCCGACGGCCTTCACGGCGCCCACCTCCGTGGTCGTCGGCGACGTCACGCTGGCCGCCGGCGCGAGCATCTGGTACTCGGCGGTGCTGCGCGCCGACTGCGGCCCCATCGTGCTCGGCGCGGACAGCAACGTGCAGGACAACTGCACCGTCCACGTCGACCCCGGCTTCCCGGTGTCCATCGGCGAGCGCGTCTCCATCGGCCACAACGCCGTGGTGCACG
This sequence comes from Streptomyces sp. NPDC044704, assembly GCF_056433525.1. Lineage (NCBI taxonomy): Bacteria > Bacillati > Actinomycetota > Actinomycetes > Kitasatosporales > Streptomycetaceae > Streptomyces > Streptomyces sp. NPDC044704. Next base: position 49,172 of record NZ_JBWKGY010000002.1, on the reverse strand, counting down.
GCTGCACGGTGGAGGACGACTGCCTCATCGGGATGGGCGCGACCGTGCTGAACGGGGCCGTGATCGGCGCCGGTTCGCTGGTGGCCGCGCAGGCCCTCGTCCCGCAGGGCATGGTGGTCCCGCCCGGTTCCCTGGTCGCGGGGGTGCCCGCGAAGGTGCGGCGGGAGCTCACCGAGGAGGAGCGCGAGGGCATCAAGGTCAACGCCGCGATGTACACGGCCCTGGCCGATCAGCACCGGGCGGCGGTGGCCCCGGACGCCTGAGGAACACCGATCCGGGGCCGTACCGGTACGGCCCCGGGGTCCTTCGTGCCGGTCCGGTCAGTCGGCGACGCCCGCGGACGCCTTCCGCGCGTCGACGTCGGTGCCGGCGCCCTCGCGCTCGTCCCCGTCGGCGCCGGTGTTCTCGTCGGCGCCGGTGTCGGCGTCCGTGTTCTCGTGGATCGAGGCCGCTGCCTTCTTCATGCGGTTGCGGATCACGAGCGTCACGACGAGTCCGGCGGCCAGGGCCAGGAGCAGCGCCAGCCAGGAGAAGCGCTTCAGCCACGGCTCGGCGACGATCCCGACCGAGTAGATGACGGCGGTGGTGCCGCCGGCCCAGAGGATCCCGCCGAGGACGTTCGCGACGAGGAACCGCCAGTACGGCATGCGCAGCACGCCGGCCAGTGGCCCGGCGAAGATCCGCAGCAGGGCCACGAAGCGGCCGAAGAAGACGGCCCACATGCCCCACTTGTCGAAGGAGCGCTCCGCCAGGGCCACGTGCTCCGGGCCGAAGTGCTTGGGGAAGCGCCGCCCCAGCTTCTCCAGCAGCGGCTTGCCGCCGCGCCGGCCGATCGCGTAGCCGATCGAGTCGCCGATGATCGCGCCGGCGATCGCGCACAGGCCCAGGATCACGGGGTCGATCTCCCCGTGCTGGGAGGCCAGCAGGGCCGAGCTGACCAGGATGATCTCTCCGGGCAGGGGGATGCCCAGGCTCTCCAGTCCGATGACCAGACCCACCAGGAGGTAGACACTGATCGCCGGAATCGTCTCCAGCCATTCCTGGATGTGCACCGGTACGTCCTCCCGAGTCCTCGGCGGCGGGCCCCCGTGACACGCCGGACGGGCAGCCTATCCGCTCCTCACGACCGCCTTCGCCCTCAAGGACAGTTCGCGTGAGGATCGACCGGCGAAGACCTCCCGGCGGCCGGAACCGAGTACCCAGGCCCGCCGCTCCGCGTCCCAGGCCGACAGCGTGCGCGCGTCGATGTCCACGGTGACCCGCTGGGACTGCCCCGGCGCCAGGGTGAGCCGCCGGTAGCCGGCCAGTACGCGCACCGGCTGGTCGAGCTCCAGCCGCGGGGCCGGCCCGACGTAGACCTGTGCGACCTCGGTGCCCTTGCGGCGGCCGGTGTTGCGGACGGTGAACTCCGCCCGCAGCCCGCCTCGTTCGGGCCGTACGGTCAGCTTCTCGTACGCCCAGGTGGTGTACGAGAGGCCGTGCCCGAAGGGGAACAGCGGGGCCGCCTGCCGCTCGTCGTACCAGCGGTGGCCCACGTGCACGCCCTCGGCGTACTCCTGCCGGCCGCCCACCCCGGGGTAGCGCAGGGGGTCCCCGCCGACCGGGGTCGTCCGCTCGTCGGCGGGAAACGTCTGGGTGAGGCGGCCCCCCGGGTCCACGTCCCCGAAGAGGACGTCGGCCGTCGCGCCCGCGCCCTCCTGGCCCGGGTAGTACATCTGGAGGACCGCACCCGTCCGGGCGAGCCAGGGCATGGTCGTACTGGAGGAGGTGTTGAGCACCACCGTGGTGCGGGGGTTGGCCGCGGTCACCGCCTCGATCAGCGCCTCCTGCCCGCCGGGCAGCGCCAGCGAGGTCCGGTCGTGCCCCTCGGTGGCGTCCTCGTACGCGAACAGCACCACTGCGCGCGCCGCCCCGGCGGCCTTGACGGCCTCGGCGACGTCGGCTGCCCGGGTCGCGCGGGTGGTGTGGCGCAGCCGGAACCGCTGACCGCCGGAGCCGCCCTCGGCGGTGACGGCGAGCCGGTGGGGGCCGGCCTTGAGGGTGAGCGTGCGGCGCCGGACGTGCAGCCCGTCGGGGGCGCGGCCGAGGAGAGCGCCCGCGAACCGTTCGGCGCTTCCCTGCCGCACGGGGAACAGTTCCTCGCCGTCGAGCCGGACCGCGGGCCGCTCGCCGGTGTAGTGGACGACGAGGGTCCACTCGTCGTCGGCAGCCAGGGTGAACCGGCCCTCGTGGCTCCAGGTCCGGCCCGGCTCGACGCGCCGGTCGTCGAGCGCGGCGGGCGGGGTCAGCAGCCCCGCCGGGAGGGCCCTGCCGTACGGGTCCTCGCCGAGGGCGTAGCGGACGGCGGCGCCGTTGCCCGCGCGCCGGGTGAGGGCGGTGAGCGGGGAGGCGGCCCCGTCGGGGACCACGTGGGCGCTGCCGCCGCCGCTGACGAAGGGCACCCGGCCGGTGGGGCCGATCACGGCGATCGAGCGGGCCGCGGCGCCGGTCAGGGGCAGCGTGCCGCGTTCGTTGCGGAGCAGCACCGCGCCGGCGGTGGCCACCTTGCGGGCGGTCCGCGCTCCGGCGGCCGGGTCGCGGGCCGGGCGGGCCGGGGGGTGGTCCGTCAGCAGTCCGAAGCGGTCCAGGGTGGTCAGGATCCGGCGCACGGCGAGGTCCACGGCGTCCTGGGGCACGGAGCCGCCGTGCACCGCCTCGCGCAGGGGGCCGCCGTAGTGGGTGCCGCCGGGCAGCTCCATGTCGAGGCCGGCGGTGATCGAGGCGACGGTGCTGTGGGTGGCGTCCCGGTCGGACAGCACCCAGCCGTCGAACCCCCAGCGGCCGCGGAGCACCTCGTCCAGCAGGGGGCCGTTCTCGCAGGCGTAGACGCCGTTGACCTTGTTGTGGGCACCCGTCACGGCGCCGGCCCCGGCGGCGACGGCCGCTTCGAAGCCGCGCAGTCCGGTCTCGTGGAGGGTCCGGTCGGCGGCGATCACGTCGACGGTGTCGCGGCCGTGTTCCTGGTCGCCCAGGGCGAACTGCCTGACGGCGGCGATCAGGCCCTCGTCCTGGATGCCGCGGACCACCTGGGCGACCGTGTCGGCGGTCAGCCGGGGGTCCTCGGCGAAGGCCTCGAAGTTGCGGCCCGCGTAGGGCGTGCGGATCAGGTTGGCCGTCGGGGCGAGCAGGACGTCCTGGCCGAGCGCGCGGCCCTCGCGGCCGAGGACCCGCCCGTACTCGCGGGCCAGCGCGGGGTCGAAGGCCGAGGCCAGCATGACGGGGGCGGGCAGCGCGGTGGCGGGCTTCCCGACGCTGACGCCCGCGGGCCCGTCGGCGAACCGCAGGGCGGGGATGCCCAGGCGCGGTACGCCCGCCACGTAGCCGGCCTGGCCCCGCGGGTCCGGGTCCCGGCCGCCGTGCAGCAGGGCCGTCTTCTCGTCGAGGGTGAGCTGGTCGAGCAGGGCGTCGATCCGGGCCCCGGCGGCGGGCTTCCCGGGGGCGGGAGAGGCCGGCGGGGACGTGCGGGGCAGGGCGCCGGGCGGCACCGTGGCCACGCAGCCCCCGGCTCCGAGGACGGAACCGGCGGCGCCGGCCGCGCCGAGCAGCCGGATCGCGGAACGTCTGGACACGGCCTCGCTCATGGGCGCTCCCTGCGGCGGCGCCTGGGCGCCGGCCTCGGCATCGGTCGGCGGGAGCGGCCCGCGCCGGACCGCTCCCCCGCCCACTGTGCGCGCCGGACCCGCGGGGCCCGGCCGGACGCGCCCCGCGGAGTCGCCGGTTCAGCCCTGCGGCGGCTAGCGCCGTGGCCCGCCGCGGCCGGTCAGGCGTTGGGGCGCAGGGTCCACACGACGGTCATCTCGCCCGTCACGGCCTCGTCCTCGCGCTGGATGGCGATGGCGACGGGGAACTCGGGGCGGCCGCCCGCGTCGAGTTCGGCGACGACGTCGGCGATCGGGCGGCCGAGGGTGGCGGTGGCGGTCACGACGCCCTTGGCGAGCTTCTTGTAGCCGATCTCGGCCTTGACGGCGAGGGGCACGGCGCGCGAGAGCTGGTCGCCGAAGGCGGCCAGGACGATCGCGCCGCTCGCGGACTCGGCGAGGGTGAACATGGCGCCGGCGTGCGGTCCGCCGACGTGGTTGTGGAAGTCGGGCTGGTCCGGCAGGCGGACGACCGCGCGCTCGGGAGTGGTCTCCAGGAACTCGAGGTTCAGGGTGCGGGCCATCGGCACGGTCTGGGCGAGCAGTTCGCCCACGTTCATCTGTTCTGCGCTCATGGCACGCGATGTTACCCACGAGTAGAAGCGCTTGGCCATACCTGGCGCGGGGGCGGCCGTGGCTCCCGGCGACCGCGCCCACTATCGTTACCGGCCATGTGGCCAGGACAGCAGCAGCAGCCCGGGGGCGATCAGAACGCCCAGGACGCGCAACAGAACCCGTACCAGCAGCAGCCGGGGCAGCCGAACCCGTACCAGCAGCAGTCGCAGCCGGGGTTCGGCGAGCAGCAGCCCGGCTACGGATACCCGCAGGCCGGATACCAGACGCCGCCCCCGGTCCAGCCCTGGGGCCAGCCCCCGACGCAGCCCCAGCCGGTGGCCTCCGCGCCGGGCGGCGGCAGCCCCTTCTCCACCCGGACCGTGGCCATCGTCGCGGCCTCGGCGGTCATCGTGACCGCGGCCGGGACCGGCGCCTTCGTACTGACCCGGGACGACGACAAGAAGACCGAGGCGAACGACAAGCCCGCCGCCTCCTCCTCCGCCCCGGCGAGCCCCACGCCGGCTCCGCCCGCCCCGAGCGGCAACCCGCGCGGCGGCGCGGACGCGAAGCCCCTGATCGCGGGCTGGAAGGTGGTCGTCAACCCGAAGTACGGCACCGCCTTCGACGTCCCGCCGGAGTGGAACGTGCTCGGCTCGGGCACCTCCATCGGCTTCGAGGACGCCGAGAAGAACGACGGCGCCCCCTTCGTCATGATGTCCGCGCCGGCCTACCTCAAGGAGGACTGGTGCAAGGTCGACTCGGACAAGAACGGCAGTGAGGAGTCGACCTCGCTGGCCGGCACCGGCACCAAGGGCGGCCAGGGCGCCAAGGACACCGCGTCCGCCTCGCGCAGCGAGGCCGGCACCTGGGTCTACGGCGGGTACGCGCAGAAGCAGCCCAAGGAGATCGTCAAGTTCACCGGCCCGAAGGAGTACACCAGCACCTCCGGCCTCAAGGGCCACGTGACCTCCGCGACCGTGACCGGCGTGCCGAAGGAGAACAAGTGCGACTCCGACGGGAAGAGCATCGCCTTCAGCTTCAAGACCGCCAACGGTGACTTCTCCACCTGGGTCCTCTACGGTGCCGCGGGCGTCCCGGGCGAGGTCGACCAGGCCACGTACGAGAAGATCCTCAGCACGGTCCGCCTGACCGAGACCGGTCCCGCCGTCTGACCGGCGCAGGCGCCGCCTGACCCGCCCCCACCCCGGTGGGGCGCACCCCGCTCCCGCCTCCGGGCCGGTGATCCGCTTTCCGGTAATTCGGTTGGATTTCCGGCCCGGAGCGGCGAGAGTCCTCGGGTGAGTTCACCCCCCGCCCTTCCCTCCGGCGCTTCCGCGCGCCGCCGGCCCGCCTGGGCCGGCCGCAACTACACCCTGCTGACGGGCGCCGCGGTCGTCACCAACCTCGGCAGCCACGGAGCGCTCATCGCGGCGGCCTTCGCCGTACTGGAGGCGGGCGGTTCCGGTGGGGACGTCGGCCTGGTCGCGGCCGCCCGTACGCTGCCCCTGGTCCTGTTCCTCCTCGTCGGCGGCGCCCTCGCCGACCGGCTCCCGCGCCACCGCGTGATGGTCGCGGCCAACGCCCTCAACTGCGTCTCGCAGGGCGCCTTCGCCGTCCTCGTCCTCGCCGGGGACCCCCAGCTGTGGCAGATGATGCTGCTCACGGCGCTGTGCGGCACCGGAACGGCCTTCTTCAACCCGGCGGCCGAGGGCATGCTGCTCTCCAGCGTCTCGGGCGAGCACGCCAACCGCGCCTTCGCGCTCTTCCGGATGGCCGTGAACGGCGCGGGCATCGGCGGAGCCGCCCTCGGCGGCGCGATGATCGCCGCGATCGGCCCGGGCTGGGTGCTGGCGGTGGACGCGCTCGCCTTCGCGGGCGCCGGCGCCCTGCGCGCCTTCCTCGACGTCAGCCACGTCGCCGACCGCGCTCCCGGCGGCGGTCTGCTCGCGGACCTGCGCGAGGGCTGGGTGGAGTTCAAGACCCGCCCCTGGCTGTGGAGCATCGTGCTCCAGTTCTCCGTGGTCGTCGCCGTCGTCGGCGCCGCGGAGGCGGTGTACGGGCCTCTCGTCGCCCGCGACCGGCTGGGCGGGCCCGCGCCGTGGGGCGTGGCCCTGGCCCTCTTCGGTGTGGGCACCATCGCCGGCGCCGTCCTGATGATGGTGTGGAAACCCCGCCGGCTGCTGCTGGTCGGCACCCTGTGCGTCTTCCCGCTGGCGCTGCCGTCGGCGGGCCTGGCCGTGCCCCTGCCGGTGTGGGGGCTGTGCGCGGTGATGTTCGTGAGCGGCGCGGCGATCGAGGTGTTCGGCGTGAACTGGATGACGACGATGCACCAGGAGATCCCGGAGGACAAGTTCTCCCGGGTCTCCGCCTACGACTGGTTCGGCTCGGTGTCGATGCTGCCGCTGGCCACCGCGCTGGCCGGCCCTGCCGAATCGGCGTTCGGCCGCACCTCCGCGCTGTGGGGCTGCGCGGCGCTCGTGGTGATCGGCACGGCCGCGGTGCTCTTCGTCCCGGACGTACGGAACATGACCCGCAGGCCCGCTCCGCCGAAGTCCCCGGAGCCCCCGGTCCCCTCCGCCCCGGACCCGGCGGACCGTTCCAGCACCGCCGGAGTGTGACGCGCGGCCTCAGCCGAGGCTGAACGCCCCCTGCGGCGGCTCCGGCGAAGCCACCGCAGCGGCGTCCGGCACCGCCGCGCCACCGCGCATGAACCGGGCCAGCGCGGCCCCGGACTCCACGCGGGCGGGGAACGCGTCGCCGGCGCACAGCCGGGCCAGGGCGGCCACCGGCAGCGCGGAGTCGGACGCCAGCAGCACCGCGTTGCCGAACCGCCGCCCGCGCAGCACCGCCGGCTCGGCGATCAGCGCCAGTTCCCCGAAGGCCTCCGCGAAATTGGCCAGCTGCGCCTTCAGGAACGCGAACGGCGCCCCGTCCGCCAGGTTGGCCGCGTACAGGCCTCCGGGCCGCAGGACCCGGGCCGCTTCCCGCGCGTACTCCACCGAGGTCAGCTGGGCCGGCACCCGGGAGCCGCCGAACACGTCGGCGACCAGGACGTCCGCGCTCGCCGCCGGAGCCTGCCCCAGCCAGGCCCGGGCGTCGGCGGCGTGCACCGTCACCTCGGCCCCGGCCGCGAGCGGCAGGTGCTCGGCGACCAGGTCGACCAGGGCGGCGTCGAACTCCACCACCGTCTGCCGGGACCCGGGGCGGGCCGCGGCGGCGTAGCGCGGCAGGGTCAGCGCTCCGCCGCCCAGGTGCAGCAGGTCCAGCGCGGCCCCCGGCCCGGCCGCGCAGTCCAGGACGTGCGCGAGGCGGCGTACGTACTCGAACTCCAGGTGCTCCGGGGCGTCGAGGTCGACGTAGGACTGGGGCGCCCCGTCGACCGTCAGCAGCCAGGCCCGGTCCCGGTCCACGTCCGGCATCAGTTTGGCGGTGCCCTGGTCCACGTCCCGGATCACCGGGATCTGTTCGTCGCTCACCCCACCATTGTCGGGCCGCCGGTCAGGCGCCCCAGACCGCCTGCGCCTCGGCCGCGTGCCCGGCGGCCTGGGCCAGGCCCGCCCGGGCCGCCGGATCGCGGCGTGCCGGGTCCAGGACGTTGCGCCCGAAGGCCTTGCGGGCCTGCGCGGAGGGGGTGATCAGCGCCACCCGCGCACCCGCCGCGCGCAGCCGCTCGGCCTGTGCGGCGGGCGAGGGGATCATCGCGGTGCCGAGCGTCATCGGGGCGATGATCACCACGCGCCGGTATCCGGCGGCGACGTCCGCGTTGGTCGCGGAGCGGATCCCCCCGTCGATGAACCGCCGGCCGTCGACCGTCACCGGCGGCCACACCCCGGGTACGGCGCAGCTCGCCGAGACCGCGTCGACGAGGCCCGCGCCGCTCTCCCGGTCGAAGGCGGTCAGTTCCCCGCTCAGCGCGTCCACCGCGGTGACGACGAGGCGCCGCCGGGGCCACTCGTGCGAGACGAGGCGGGCCTTCAGCACCTCGCGGCGCGTGGCCTCCGCGCCGGTGTCGGCGGCGAGGGCCAGCGCGCCGATCCGCCTGCGGTAGTCCGCGGCGTTCCGGGAGCGGGCCATGGCGACGGCGTGCCGGACCAGCAGGCCGGCCCCGAACCTCGCCGTCGCCTCCCCGGCGGGATCGCCGAGCTGCCGTTCGTACAGCTGCTGCGGGGTGAGCAGTCCGGAGGTGAGCTGCGCGCCCACCACCGAGCCGGCCGAGGTGCCCACGACGAGGTCGGCGGTCGACAGGTCGACGCCTTCGCGGGCGAGCCCGTAGAGGATGCCGGTCTCCCAGCCGATGCCGGTGAGCCCTCCGCCGCCCAGTACCAGCGCCGTGTCGCCGCTCATGCCCGCCCCCGTTCCGCCCGCCGTGTCCCGCCCGTGTGGTGACGGCAGTCTGACGCAGGCGGGCCGCCGTCACCACCTCCGGGGGGGGGTGCCTCCGGGGCCCGTTCCCGCGGCCGGATGTTCGCCCGCATGAGGCCTGGATTACGGCGGTGCGCCGTACGGGTCGGTTAGTCTCCCGGAATGTCCCTCCTCCTCGCACCGTGGACCCGGCTGTCGCTGCTCGTCCTGATGCTGCTCGCGGCCGGGGTGTGCGTGGTGCTGTACGAGCCCCAGCGGCTGCTCTCGCAGGGCTGGCCCCCGGAGCTCCCGGTCGGGACGGGGGTGCTGCTGTTCGCGGGAGCGTACGGGCTGTGCACGGCGGCGTTCGTGCCCCGGCCGTTGCTGAACCTGGCGGCGGGGGCGGTCTTCGGTGCCCAGTTCGGGCTGGTGGCGGCCGTGGGCGGGACGGTGGTCGGTGCCGGGCTGGCCTTCGGCCTGGGCCGGGCCATGGGCCAGGAGGCGTTGCGTCCCTACCTTCGCGGCCGCTGGCTGGAGGCGGCCGACGCGCAGCTGAGCCGGCACGGTTTCCGCTCCATGCTCGCGGTGCGGATCTTCCCCGGGGTCCCCTTCGCCGCGGCCAACTACATCGCGGCGGTCTCGCGCTGCGGCTGGCTCCCGTTCCTGGGCGCGACGGCGCTCGGCACGGTTCCCAACACCGCCGCCTACGTGATCGCGGGGGCCAGCGCGTCCTCCCCCGGATCGCCCGCGTTCCTCGTCTCGTTCGGGTTCATCGCGGTGTCCGGGACGGTCGCCGCGGCCGTCGCCTGGCGCAAGCGGCACCGGCTGGCACCGGCCGCCACCTGCGAGCTGACGCCCCAGCACCCCCCTGTGGTCACGGTCGCTTCCCACGGGCCCTAGCATCGGACCCGAACTGCCCGACGATCACAAGGACGAGCGCACCCCGACATGAGCTGGTTCGAATCCCTAATCCTCGGTCTCGTCCAGGGGCTTACGGAGTTCCTCCCGATCTCCTCCAGTGCCCACCTGCGGCTGACCGCGGCGTTCGCCGGCTGGCACGACCCCGGTGCGGCCTTCACGGCCATCACCCAGATCGGCACCGAGGCCGCCGTCCTCATCTACTTCCGCAAGGACATCGCGCGGATCGTCTCCACCTGGTTCCGTTCCCTGTACACGAAGGCCCTGCGCTCCGAGCAGGACGCCAAGATGGGCTGGCTGGTGATCGTCGGCTCGATCCCGATCGGCGTCCTCGGCGTGGCCTTCAAGGACCAGATCACAGGTCCGGCCCGTGACCTGCGGCTGACGGCCACCACCCTGATCGTGATGGGTCTCGTCCTCGGCTTCGCCGACTGGCTGGCCTCGCGCGACGAGGAGGGCGGCCGGCACCGCGTGGTCGTCCAGCGCAAGACGCTGAAGGAACTGGGCGTCAAGGACGGCCTGATCTTCGGCCTCTGCCAGGCGATGGCGCTGATCCCCGGCGTCTCCCGGTCCGGTGCGACGATCTCCGGCGGTCTGCTGCTGGGCTTCACCCGCGAGGCGGCCGCCCGCTACTCGTTCCTCCTCGCGATCCCCGCCGTGCTGGCCTCGGGCGCGTTCGAGATCAAGGACGTGATGGAGAACCCGACCCACATCTCCTGGGGTCCGACGGTCTTCGCGACGGTGATCGCCTTCTTCGTCGGGTACGCCGTCATCGCGTGGTTCATGAAGTTCATCTCCACCAAGAGCTTCATGCCGTTCGTGATCTACCGCATCCTGCTGGGCATCGCACTGTTCGTGCTGATCGGCACGGGCGTGCTGAGCCCGCACGCCGGCGAGTCGGGCTCCTAGTGCCGTGACCGGCACTAGCGGGTCGTACGCTCACCGCTTCGCGTGAATCGGAGGCCGTCCGGGAACGTTCCCGGGCGGCCTCCGCGTCGTTGTCCCCGTAGAGAGGTGTGCCGGGAGGGACCCGGCAGGCAAGAGGGGGTGTCCCATGCGCCGTGTGGTACTGGAGCGTTTTCCGGCGGGGAGTCCGAGGGGAAGCTGGCCGGCCGAGGAGTACGCCGCGCAGCGCAAGCGCGAGGGCGTTCCGGCGGAGGTGGTGATGGACCTCGACAGCGACGCGTTCCTCGTCGTGGTCCGCCAGCGGGAGGTGCTTTCCGGTCACTGACCGTCCTCGGGTGATCCTTCCGGCGCACGCCCCTTGGCCCCGGGCGCGCGCAGCCCCACACTGACCCGATGACGCAGCGTGTGGACCTCGCGACGGTAATGGACCGGCTGGCCATCGACGAAGTGGTCTCCGGCTACGCGGTGGCCGTCGACGACGGCGACTGGGCCGCCTACCGCGCCCTCTTCGTGCCCGGCGGCCGGGCCGACTACACGGCGGCGGGCGGGATCGCCGGCCCGGCCGGGGAGGTCGCGGACTGGCTCGCGGAGACGATGAAGCTGTTCCCGGTGCGCCAGCACCTCATCGTCAACCGGCTGGTCCGGCTCGCCGAGGAGGGCGGCGGGCCCGGGGACTCGGCGCAGGTCCGTGCGGACTTCCTGAACCCGATGCGGCTCGCCGGGGAGGAGTACGACGGCACGGTCACCTCCCCCAACTTCGTCGCCGCCGGCCGCTACGCCTTCACCCTGGCCCGCACCCGGGACGGCTGGCGGCTCACCGGGGTCACGGTGCACGAGAAGTGGCGCCACGTCTCGGCCTGAGCCGCGCCCCGTCGGATGCCGTCCCACACTGGAAGCGGAGGCGCCCCATGCTCACGAAGCGGACCAGGTGGCAGCGCGCGGCGGCCGCGGTGGCCGCCGGAGCGCTGCCCTGCCTCGCCTTTCCCGCCCCCGGCCTGTGGTGGTTCGCGTACGTCGCCCTCGTGCCCTGGATGCTGCTGCTGCGCTCGGCTCCCAGCGGGCGGCGCGCGGCCCTGGAGGGCTGGCTCGGGGGCGCGGGCTTCATCGTGGCCGTGCACCACTGGCTGCTGCCCAGCCTGCACGTGTTCCTGGTACCGCTGGCCGCGCTGCTGGGCCTGCTCTGGATCCCCTGGGCCCTGCTGGTGCGGGAGCTGCTCGGCGGGGCGCCGGCGGCGGGGCGGGCGGGAGCCGCGCTGGTCCTCGTACCGGCGGGCTGGCTGCTGTCCGAGCTGGTCCGGTCCTGGCAGGGGCTGGGCGGGCCGTGGGGGCTGCTGGGGGCGAGCCAGTGGCAGGTGCCGCCGGCGCTGCGGCTCGCCTCGGTGGGCGGGGTGTGGCTGGTGAGCCTGCTGGTGGTGGCGTTGAACTGTGCGGTGGTGCTGCTGATCGCGGCTCCGGCGGCGCGGGCTCCGGCGGTCGCCTCCGTGGCGGGGTGCGCGGTACTGACGGGGGCCGTGTGGCTGTGGCTGCCGCGTCCCGAGGTGACGGGCGCGCTGCGGGTGGCCGTCGTCCAGCCGGGCGTGGTGGGCGGGGCGGACGGCGCCGAGCGGCGGTTCGACGCGGAGGAACGGCTGACGCGGACCCTGGCCGGCGCGCACCCGGACCTGGTGGTGTGGGGGGAGAGCAGCGTCGGCGCGGACCTGGCGGCGCGGCCCGACCTGTCGCGCCGACTGGGCGCCCTGTCCGCCGAGGTCGGGGCCCCGCTGCTGGTCAACGTGGACGCCCGCCGCTCGGACCGGCCCGGGATATACAAGAGCTCCCTGCTGATCGGCCCCCAGGGGCCCACGGGCGAGCGCTACGACAAGATGCGGCTGGTCCCCTTCGGGGAGTACGTACCGGCCCGCTCCGTGCTGGGCTGGGCCACCTCGGTCGGGAAGGCGGCGGGCGAGGACCGGATGCGCGGCGCGGCCCCGGTGGTCATGGAACTGCCCGGGGGCACCCGCGTCGGGCCCTTGGTGTGCTTCGAGTCGGCCTTCCCCGACATGAGCCGGCACCTGGTCCGCGAGGGGGCCGCGGTGCTGGTGGCCCAGTCGGCGACCTCGACGTTCCAGGAGAGCTGGGCCCCGGCCCAGCACGCCTCGCTCGCGGCCCTGCGGGCGGCCGAGACGGGCCGCCCGGTGGTGCACGCCACCCTGACCGGGGTGAGCGCGGTACACGGCCCGTCGGGCGCGCGGACCGGCCCGGCCCTGCCCACCTCGGCCGCCGGGGCGGCGGTGTACGAGGTGCCGCTCGCCGGGGGCACGACCCCCTACGTCCGTTTCGGGAACTGGCCCGCGGGCGCCGCCCTGACCGTGCTGGCGGTGTACTGCGCGGTCCTGGGAGTCCGGGCGGTCAGGTCCGGGAGGCCTGCTCCAGAGCCGTCAGGACCACCCGCTCGCACAGCTCGTGGGTGAGCAGGGCGTCCCGGGCGCTCAGCGTCCTGCCGGTCTCCACCGCCTCCAGGAAGGTGTCGACGACCTGCTCGATCCCGCGCTGGCGGGCCACGGACACCCAGTCCCCGCGCCGCCGGACGGTCGGCTGGCCCTTGTGGTCGATGATCTCGGCGAGGTTGACGACCTGGCGCTTGGAGTCCTGCCCGGAGACCTCCAGGACCTCCTCGGTGGAGCCGGAGAGCCGGTTCATGATGCCGAGGGCGGTGAACCCGTCGCCCGACATCTGGAGGACGACCTGGTGCATCAGCCCGTCGCGGACCACGGCCCGCACGTCGACGTGGTCGGCCTCGCCGGGCAGCAGGAAGCGCAGCGTGTCGACGACGTGGATGAAGTCGTCGAGCACGAGCGTGCGCGGGTCCTCGGGGAGCCCGACCCGGTTCTTCTGGAGGACGATCAGCTCGCGCGGATGGTCGGCGCACTGCGCGTAGCCGGGAGCGTGGCGGCGGTTGAAGCCGACGAAGAGGCTGACCCCGCGTTCCTCGGCCAGCTCCACCAGGCGCCGCGACGCGTCCAGCTCGTAGGCCAGCGGCTTGTCCACGTACGTGGGCACGCCCGCCTCCAGCAGCCGTCCGACGATCTCGGGGTGGGCGGCCGTCGGGGCGTGCACGAAGGCGGCGTCGAGGTCCTGGGCGAGCAGGGCGTCGAGCGTGGTGTGCAGGTGCCCGGCGGGAACGCGGTGGATCCCGCCGATCCGCTCCAGCGTCGCGGGGGTGCGGGTCTGCAGGTGCAGCTCGACTCCGGGGCGAGTGGTGAGGACCGGCAGGTACGCCTTCTGCGCGATGTCGCCGAGTCCGATGACGCCGACCTTCACCGGGAGCCTCCAGTTGTGTTCCTTGTGGGAACCCCGAGCTTAATCCCTGGTGGTCGGGGCCCGCGTTCGCCGAGGATCACCGGCCTGACCCGGCCCAACGGGTCCGGCGGACCGAGGCCGAACCGGCCCGGCGGGCCGCGTCGGGCCGGTGCCGGCCGGCACCGCGCGCCCGGCCCTGTCCGGCTGGCCGTCACCCGTGCGGGGGCATTATCCGCCCAGGGTTTTCGCAACGGGGTCCTCGCACAGCAGAGTTGCGCGGGTGCATCCAACCCGAACCTCTACGAAACTGCTGCTCGGAGTGGCCTGTGCCGTCTCGGCCGTCTCCGGTTGTGTGAACGTGAACCCGGCGCCGGCCATGCCGGCCGCGCCGCCCTCGGCGGGGCTGCCGCCGCAGCACCTGCCGCGCGGCGGGCCGGGGGCGCTGCCCGTGGTCGTCCAGGCGCCCGCCCTGGAGGCGCTGCGTACGGTGCCGGACGGGGCCGCGCACGCGTCGGCGCCGGCCGCGTCCCGCAGGGCGGCGGCGCCGCGCACCGGGGCCCCGGTGGCGCCCGCCGGGCACACGGAGGCGGTTCCGCCGGTTCCCGACATCCCGGAGCCGCCGAAGCCCGCGCGGCACGCCCGGGAACATCCCGCGGGCCGCCCGCACCCGGCCCGGCCGGACGCACAGGTGCCGCGCGAGCTGGTGCGGGAGCTGCCGGTCCGGCCCGCCGACGTGTGCGCGCTGGGCCGCCGGCACGGGCGCTGGCACCCGGACAGCCCGGAGGCCCGCATCTGCGCGGGCGTCCACGGAGGCTGAGCCCGGGCAACGCGCCGGGCCCGCACGCCCCCGTACGGACCCGGCGCTACGGCGCTACGGCGCTACGGCGCTACGGGGACTGTTCGGGGAACGGTCTGGGGGTCTCGTCCGGCTCCGTGGCGAGGCGCCGCTCCAGCCGGGCGATGGCGGCCCGCACCCCGTTGCCGTAGCCGTCGTCGGACAGGGCCCCGGTGGCGGCCCGGGCCCGTGCCAGGTGCACGCGGGCGGCCTCGGGGCGCCGGAGTTTGACGTAGTCGGCGGCGAGGCTGAGGTGCAGCGAGGGGTAGAAGACGCGCACCGCCCGCTGCGGCTCGCGGCGTTCGGGGCGGTCCCCGGGGCGCGGTCCGGGGGGTGCTTCGGGCAGCCGCTCCCCGAGCCCCTCGGCTGCGGTCAGGGCGCGCAGGTCCCAGGCCAGTTCGTCGGCGGGGTCGTCCTGGGCGTCGGCCATGTAGTGCGCCAGGGTGCACCGGTGGAGGGAGTCGCCGTCCTCGCCGATCTCGGACCAGATCTCCCCGAGGCGGTTGCGGGCCTCCTCGCGGTCGCCGGCGTGCAGCAGGATGACCGCTTGGCCGATCCTGGTCATGACGGCGTCCTCCGACGCCTCCTGCTGCTCGGTCAACGCGGCCTCCGGCTTGCTCCGCCGGGCCTGGTACGGCCCGGTCATCAAGAAGCTAGCCGGAGGCGCCCCCTCAGGCGCCGAGGCGCGGGGTGGCGTCAGCCCAGGTCGGGAATGCGCCAGTCGATCGGCTCATGCCCCTGGGCGGCGACGGCCTCGTTGATCTGCGTGAAGGGGCGGGAGCCGAAGAACTTCTTGGCCGACAGCGGCGAGGGGTGGGCGCCCTTGACGATGACGTGCCGCTCCTCGTCGATCAGCGGGATCTTCTTCTGGGCGTAGGCGCCCCAGAGCACGAAGACGACGGGGTCGGGGCGCTCGGACACCGCGCGGATCACGGCGTCGGTGAACTTCTCCCAGCCCTTGCCCTTGTGCGAGTTGGGCTCGGCCTCGCGGACGGTGAGGACGGCGTTGAGCAGGAGGACGCCCTGCTCGGCCCACGGCATCAGGTACCCGTTGTCGGGGACCGGCAGGCCGAGCTCCTCCTTCATCTCCTTGTAGATGTTGCGCAGCGAGGGCGGGGTCTTGATCCCGGGCTGCACGGAGAAGCACAGGCCGTGGCCCTGGCCGGCGCCGTGGTACGGGTCCTGGCCGAGGACCAGGACCTTCACCTTGTCGAACGGCGTGGCCTCCAGGGCCGCGAAGACCTGCTCGCGGGGCGGGTAGACCGGCCCGTTCGCCCTTTCCTTCTCGACGAACTCGGTGAGTTCCCTGAAGTAGGGCTGGTCCAGCTCCCCGCCGAGAACGGGGAGCCAGGACTCGGGCAGCATCTGGGTCACGTCGACAACCTCCGGTACAAGTTCGTGCAACTCCTCAGAACCTACCGGGGGCCACTGACATCTCCGCGGCCCGGCTGCCCTCCGGCGGCCGTCACCAGCTGGTCTTGCGGTACAGCTCCCACATCTGCATCGCGGTCTGCGGGTCCAGGGCCCGCTCGGCGCCGGCGATGTCCTCGCGGGCTCCGACGTAGAGCTTGCCCTGCCACAGGGGCAGCAGGCGGACGTCCTGGGCGAAGATCTGCTGGGCCTTCTCGAACTGCTTGACGCCGGCCGCGCGGTCTCCCTCGCGGCGCGAGTTGGGGAGGAGCTCGTTGAGGATCTCGCCGGGCTCGTACGGGGTGCCGACCGCGTTGTCCTTGCCGACGAACGGGGCGATGAAGTTGTCGGGGTCCGGGAAGTCGGGGAACCAGCCTCGGCCGAAGACCGGGTACTCGCGGTTCTTGTAGCCCTCCTGGAAGGCCTTCCAGGGCTGGCCGCGGAGGGTGACCTTGAAGAGGTTGCTCTCGTCCAGCTGGCGCTTGATCTCGGTGAACTCGTCCGCCGTCGAGGCGCCGTAGCGGTCGGTCGTATACCAGAAGGTCAGCTCGACGGGCTGGTTGATCCCGGCGGCCTGGAGGATCTTCTTGGCCTTGCCGACGTCCGACTGGCCGTACATGTCGTAGAACGGCGTCTTGTGGCCGACGACCCCCTTGGGGACCATCGAGTACAGCGGCTCGGCCGTGCCCTGGTAGACCTTGGAGACGATCGCGCCGCGGTCGATGATCTGGGCGATCGCCTGGCGCACCGGGAGCTTGTTGACCTGCGGGTCCTGGGGGTTGAAGACCAGGTAGCGGATCTCGGCGCCGACGTTCTCGACGACCTGGACCCCGGCGTTGTGCGAGGCGGGGCTCTGGAGGTCCTTGATCTCCGCGGCGGACAGGCCTCGGTAGGTCGCGTCGATCTCCTTGTCCTTCAGGGCCGCGACCATCTGCTTGGAGTCCGAGAAGTAGCGGATCGTGACGCCGTCGTTGCGGCGGTTGGCGAAGCCCGCGTAGTTGTCGTTGCGGCCGAGGACCGCCTCGCCGCCCTCCTTGTACGAGGTGAGGACGAAGGGGCCGGAACCGGTGATCTTGCCGTCCTCGCGCACCTTGTCGGCCGGGTAGTCCTTGGGCGCGACGAGCGAGGCGGCCGGCGAGCCGAGCACGTACGGGAAGGTCGCGTCGGAGGTCTTCAGGTGGAAGACGACGGTGAGGTTGTCCGGCGTCTCGATCTTGTCCAGGCTGTTGAAGAGTCCGTTGGGTCCGAACTTGTGGTTGATCTTCCGGATCCGGTCGAGGGAGTGCTTGACGGCCTTGGAGTCGAGCGGCTCGCCGTCGGAGAACTTCAGGCCCTTGCGCAGGGTGCAGCGGTAGGACTGGTTCGCGGAGTCGGTGAACTCGCAGCTCTGGGCGGCGTCCGGCTGGGGCTTGGTGCTGCCCGTGGGGAACGCCAGCAGGGTCTGGTAGATGTTCCGGTACAGCTCCCAGGAGCCGTCCCAGGCCGCGGCGGGGTCGAGGTGGCTCGGCGCGCTCGTCGTGCCGACCACGATCCGCTTCGACTCGTCGCCGCCGTCGTCCGAAAGCAGACCGCATCCGGCGAGCAGGGATATGGACGCAAGGGCTGCAGTGGTCCGCAGGCATCTGGTCCGGTTGAACACGTGCACGCTCCTCGATCAGCCAGGGGTGCGGCAGACCCTACCGCAGTGCATCACAAATCCAATGGGCAGGTTTCGTGAGGCACTTGACCGATTACATGCACATTCGGCACGCATTTGCCTCCCCGGGGGAGGCAAATGCGTCCGGATATCGGTCAGCCGACTCCGGCATTGAGGAAGATTCCTCCGTCGACGACGAGAGTTTGTCCTGTGATCCATTCCGCTTGTGCAGATGTCAGGAATGCGGCGGCGCCCCCGATGTCCGCGGGGACCCCGAGCCGGCCGAGCGGATAGGCCGCCGCGGCTTCCTGCTCGCGGCCCTCGTAGAGCGCCTGCGCGAATTTCGTCTTCACCACGGCGGGGGCGATCGCGTTCACCCGGACCCCGGGTGCCATCTCGTGCGCGAGCTGGAGGGTGAGGTTGACCATGGCGGCCTTGCTCATCCCGTAGGCCCCGATGAAGGGCGAGGCGGAGACCCCGGCGATCGAGGCGATGTTCACGATCGCACCGCCGTTCTCCTTCTGCCAGGCGTGCCAGGTGCGCTGGGCGAAGCCGAGCGCCGAGATCACGTTGGTCTCGAACACCTTGCGCGCGACGCCGAGGTCCAGGTCGGCGATCGGCCCGAAGACCGGATTGGTGCCCGCGTTGTTGATCAGGAAGTCGCAGCGGCCGAAGGCCTCCATCGTGCGCTCCACGGCGACGGCCTGGTGGGCCTCGTCGTGCGCCTTGCCGGCGACGCCGATCACCCGGTCCGCGCCGAGCCGCTCGACGGCCTCCTTGAGCGCGTCCTCGCTGCGTCCGGTGATGCAGACCCGGTCCCCCCGGGCGACCAGCGCCTCGGCGATCCCGTAGCCGATGCCCCGGCTCGCGCCGGTGATGAGCGCGACCTTGCCGCTGTCGATGCCGTTGTCGGTCATGACGTACGCCCTGTCTCTCGTGGTCCGGTCAGTTGAGGGGGCCGCCGGCCACGTACAGGACCTGGCCGGAGACGAAGCCCGCGGCCTCGCTCGTGAAGAAGGCGATCGCGTTGGCGATGTCGTCCGGGCGGCCCACGCGCTGCACCGGGATCTGGGTGGCCGCCGCGGCCTGGAACTCCTCGAAGTCCATGCCGACCCGGGCGGCCGTCTGCGCGGTCATCTCGGTCACGATGAAGCCGGGGGCGACGGCGTTGGCGGTGACGCCGAACTTGCCGAGCTCGATGGCGAGGGTCTTCGTGAAGCCCTGCAGGCCGGCCTTGGCTGTGGCGTAGTTGGCCTGGCCCCGGTTGCCGAGGGCGGAGCTGCTGGACAGGTTCACGACGCGGCCGAACTTGGCCTCCACCATGTACTTCTGACAGGCCCGCGCCATCAGGAACGCACCGCGCAGGTGCACGTTCATGACGGTGTCCCAGTCGGTGTCGCTCATCTTGAAGAGGAGGTTGTCGCGGAGCACGCCCGCGTTGTTGACCAGGATCGTCGGGGCGCCGAGCGTGCTCGCGACGCGTTCGACGGCCGCCTCCACCTGGGCACTGTCGGAGACGTCGCAGCCGACCGCCAGGGCCTTGCCGCCGGCCGCCGTGATCGCCTCCACGGTGTCCTTGCAGGCCGCCTCGTCGAGGTCGAGTACGGCGACCGCGCGGCCCTCGGCGGCCAGACGCACGGCGGTGGCCGCGCCGATGCCCCGGGCCGCCCCGGTCACGATCGCGACGCGCTGCTCGGTGGTGGACATGCTGGATCTCCTCGCCCTTGAGAGACGGCCGCCCTGAGGTGAGCAACCGCTTAGTAGCTTCAGCTGAGGAGACGCTAGGAGCCCTGGCACCCGGTGTCAACGGGGGCCCTCCCGGGGCGTGGTGCGCGCCGCTCCCGCCCGCGTCCGGCGCCGGTCGCCCGGGCCGGGCCGCAGGCGGGGGAACCGGCGGGCCGTTCAGCGGACCAGCAGGTCCAGGAGGCGTTCCACCTCGGCCTCCGGGTCGGCCGTCAGGCCGGTGTGCACCGGGCCGGGCTGGACGACGGTGCTGCGCGGCGCGATCAGCCAGCGGAACCGCCGGCCCGCGTCGCCGTCGGCCGCCTGCCCGGCCCGTTCGCCGCCCGCGCACAGCCCCTCGACCCCGTACAGGGCCGCCCGGACCCCGGCCACGTCGGCGCCGGGGTCGAGGGCGAGGAGCTTCGCCTCGTCGAGGTGGGTGCGCGCGGCGACGTACGAACGCGCCCGGCAGTAGACGATGACGCCGGCGTTGAAACACTCGCCGCGCTCCATCCTGGGCACCACGCGCACCAGCGCGTACTCGAACACGTCCCGCTTGGTCACTGGTCGTCGCTCGTCTTCTTGTTGATCTTGTGGGGCCATTCGGGGAGGTGGTCGGTGAGCCAGCCGGGCGGACCCGACGGAGCCTTCACCCGCGCCTCCAGCGAGATCCTCTCGTGGATCGTGGCCGCGCGCGGCAGCAGCGCCTCCACGTAGGCGCGGCGGACCCCGTCGGCGGAGTCGAAGCCCGGCTCGTCGACCAGCCACTCGTCGGGGACGTCGGCGGCGACCTCGGTGAGCAGCTCCTCGGTCACGAGCGGGGCGAGCTCGGCGGCGGCAGCGGCGATGTCCGGGCCCGCGGAGGCCAGGACGTGGTCGGAGGCGTCGTAGGGCTTGGCCGAGGCGGCCGGGGCGGTGGGCCAGTTGTGCTGCCAGATCATCGTGGCGCCGTGGTCGATGAGCCACAGGTCCCCGTGCCAGACCAGCAGGTTGGGGTTGCGCCAGGACCGGTCGACGTTGTTGATCAGCGCGTCGAACCAGACCACGCGGCCCGCCTCGACCGGATCCGCCCGGTAGGCGAGCGGGTCGAAGCCGATCGAGCCCGGCAGGTAGTCCATGCCGAGGTTCAGCCCGCCGCTGGCCTTCAGCAGCTCCTGGACCTCCTGGTCCGGCTCGCCGAGCCCGATGACGGGGTCGAGCTGCATCTGCACCAGGCGCGGTACGCGCAGGCCGAGGCGCTGGGCGAGGCGTCCGCAGACGACCTCGGCGACGAGGGTCTTGCGGCCCTGGCCGGCACCGGTGAACTTCATGACGTAGGTACCGAGGTCGTCGGCCTCGACGATCCCCGGGAGCGAGCCGCCCTCGCGCAGGGGCGTGACGTAGCGGGTCGCGATCACTTCTGTGAGCATCCGCCCAGGCTATCCGGCGGCCCCGGTCCGCCTTCCGAGGCACCGTCAGCGCGCGGGCCCCCAGCGCTCCAGCAGGGCCTCGGTCGTGGTGACGGACGCGACCAGCGCGAGGGAGTTGCGGATCACCTCGGCGGTGCAGGAGGCGGGGACCCCGGCGATGGCGTCCGCCGGGACGACCACCTGGTAGCCGAGGTTCACGGCGTCGAAGACGGTGTTCGGGATCGCGATGTTGGAGGAGACCCCGGTGACGACGAGGGTGCGGACGCCGAGGTTGCGCAGCAGCGCGTCGAGGTCGGTGCCGGCCATCGGGGAGAGCCCGTGCAGCCGGCGGACCACGAGGTCGCGGTCGGCCACGGTGATCGGTGCCGCGATCTGCACCGCCCGGGTTCCGGTCAGCTGGCGCACCGGCAGTTTCCCGGCGGCCCGGAACAGCCGCGCGTTGGCGTTGGCCCCCCGCCCGTCCGGCCGCCGCTCGGCGACCGCGTGCACCACCTGTACGCCGGCCCCCCGCGCGGCGTCGGCCAGGGCCGCCACCCGGGCCAGCATGCCGGAGTCGCGGGCCTCCTTCGCCAGCTCGGGCAGGGCGCTCTCCTCGCCGACGACGCCGTTCTGGCACTCGACGGTGAGCAGCGCGCTGGTGGCGGGATCGAGATCCGGCATGGCTCCCCCTGGCGTGGCGACGGAAGAGCCCTCATGATTCCTGACACACAGTCAGATGTGAAGGGGCGTGGGGCGGATGGACGGGACCCAGCGGCGGGGGCGCCGCATCATGATGACCGACGGGGAGGTGGACGCCTTCCTGCGCGAACAGCGCACGTGCCGGGTGGCCACGGTCGCCCCGGACGGACGTCCGCACGTCGGCGCGCTGTGGTTCGCCTGGGACGGGAAGTCGCTGTGGCTGTACTCGATCACGCGCAGCCGGCGCTGGTCCGACCTGCGCGCCGATCCGCGGATCTCGGTGGTCGTGGACTCCGGCGAGTCGTACGACGAACTGCGCGGCGTGGAGCTGTCCGGCAGCGCCGTCTTCGTCGGCGAGGCCCCCCGGACCGGCGAGCCCTGCCCGGAGCTGGCCAAGGCGGAACGGCTCTTCCCGGTGAAGAACTTCGGGATCGAGGAGATGCCCCACGACGGCCGCCACGCCTGGATCCGGCTCACACCGGAGTCGGTGGTGTCCTGGGACTTCCGCAAGATCTGACGGCGCGGGCCGCGACAGGGCTCTAGACGAGCGCCGCCGCCTCGTGGAGCGCCTCGACCGCGGCGCGGATGGAGGGGCGGCGACCGGCGTCCGCCCGCCAGACGGCGTACACGTGGCGTCGTACGGCGTCGCAGACCGGGAGCAGCCGCACCCCGGGCGGCACGGGCCCGCGGCCCAGCCGGGGCGTCACGCACACGCCCAGCCCGGCTTCCACGAAGGCGAGCTGGGTGTGGTGCTCCTCGGCGATGTGGGCGATGCGCGGCTCGATGCCGGTCCCGCGCAGGGTGAAGACCAGCCACTCGTGGCAGAACTGCCCCTCGTTCCAGGAGATCCAGTCGTCGTCGGCGAAGTCCGCGAGGGAGATCCCGTCCCGGCCGGCCAGCGGGTGTCCGGCCGGGACCGCGATGTCGACGCCGTCGTCCAGGAGGTGGGTACGGGTCAGCTCGGCCGGCACCGGCATGCGCTTGTTGTGCCAGTCGATGGCCAGGGCCATGTCGAGGTCCCCGCGCACGACGGCGGCCATGCTCTCCTCGGGTTCCCGTTCCCTTACGAGGGCGCGCAGTTCGGGGTGGCCCGCGCGCAGGGAGGACAGGGCCCGGGGCAGCAGTCCGCGCATGGCCGTGGGGAAGGCCCCGATCCGCAACTCCCCCACCGCGCAGCCCCGCTGAGCCTCCACATCGGCCTGGGCGAGCTCCACCTGGGAGATGATCCGGGCGGCGTGGTCCGCGAGGAGCCGCCCCGCGTCCGTGAGCCGGACCCCGCGGCCGCTCTTGGCCAGGAGGGGCTGCCCGACCTCCCGCTCCAGCTTGGCCATCTGCTGCGAGACGGCGGACGTGGTGACGTGGAGTCCGCCCGCGGCGGCGCTGACCGAGCCGTGGCGGGCGAGGGCGTCGAGGGTGCGCAGGCGCTCCAGGTTCAACATGTAAGCGATGCTACGCCGTCACCCCCACGAACTCTCGCTTGTCCTACGAAGTCGCGCGCAGGAGAGTAAGCCACATGAGCGCATCGGCACCCTCCCGCCCCACCTCCACCTCCTCCTCCCCCGCCCCGACGACGGCCGCCCCGGGCACGGCCGCAGCGAAGGCCGGCGGCCCGTCCGTCACCCGCGTCGCCGCTCCCGGAACCGGTCCCGCCACCGGAACCGGCCTGGACTGGCGCCTGCGCTTCGCCGTCCTCTCGGTGGTCTGGGGCTTCAGCTTCCTCCTGATCAAGGTCGGCACGCAGGCGTACGCCCCCTTCCAGGTCGCCTTCGGCCGGGTCCTCTTCGGGGCACTGACCCTCCTCGCCGTCCTGCTGGTACGCCGGGAGCCCCTGCCCCGCGGACTGCGGACCTGGGGCCACCTCACGGTCGCGGCGGTGCTGCTGAACACCGTCCCCTTCTCGCTGTTCGCCTACGCCGAGCTGAGCATCCCGTCGAGCCTGGCCGGGATCTGCAACGCCACCTCGCCCCTGTGGGGCATGGCCCTGTCCCTGGTCGCCCTGTCCGAGGACCGCCCGACGCGACGCCGCTTCGCGGGTCTGGGCCTGGGCTTCGTCGGCGTCCTGACCGTGCTCGGCGCCTGGCAGGGCTTCGCCGGGGTCGACGCCAAGGGCACCGCGCTCGCCCTGCTGGCCGCGCTCTGCTACCCGATCGGCTGGATCTACGTCCGCCGCACCCTGGCGTCCGTTCCGGGCTCCCCGGTGGCGCTCACCGGGGCCCAGCTCCTGGTCTCGGCCGTCCAGCTGGCCGCCGTCAGCGCCGTGTTCACCTCGGCACCCGCCTCGTTCCCGCTGTGGCCGACCCTCTCGGTGGTCGCGCTGGGCGCCCTCGGCACGGGCATGGCCCTGCAGATGCAGTACCGGCTGGTGACGGAGGTCGGTCCGACGACCGCCCAGATGGTCACGTACTTCATCCCGGTGATCGCCACCGCCGCGGGCGTCATGGTCCTCGGGGAGCAGCTCCACTGGAACACCCCCGTCGGCGCGGCCGTCGTCCTGGCCGGCGCGGCCCTCACCCAGGCCCGCCCCGGAGCCCGCAAGCGCGGCTGAGGTCCGCCGCCCGGCTACCGGCGACCGGCCCCGCCGCCGCGTGCGGCGGGGCCGGTCGCGCCGGTGGCCGCGTCAGTCCCGGCGCCCGCCGAGCACGGGCCGCACCGCCGCCGCCACCGCGTCGGCGAGCTCGGGGACCTCCGCCGGGGCGAGGCCGGAGACGGTGATCCGTACCGCCGGCTGCGAGTCCACCCGGAACCGGGCGCCGGCCGACACCGCCCAGCCCGCCGTGAGCAGCCGCGTCACCACGGCCGTCTCGTCGGCCACCGGCACCCACACGTTCATCCCGCTCCGCCCGTGCGCCCGTACCCCCCGCTCCGCCAGCGCCGCGACCAGCGCGTCCCGCCGCGCCCCGTACGAGGCCGCCACCGCGGCCGGGTCCACGGCGCCGGTGGTCCACAGTTCCACCACCGCGTACTGGAGCAGCCGGCTCACCCAGCCCGGCCCCAGCCCCTGCCGGCCGCGGACCCGGTCCATGGTCACCCCGTCGCCCGTCAGGACGGCCAGCCTCAGGTCGGGGCCGTACGCCTTCGCCGTCGAGCGGATCAGCGCCCAGTGCCGGGTGGCGCCGCTCAGCGCGTACAGCGGAAGATCGACGATCCCGTGACCGTGGTCGTCGTCGACGACCAGCAGCTGCGGATGGGGCGCCAGCAGCTCCCGCAGGGCCGCGGCCCGTTCGGCGCTCACCGCCGCCCCCGTCGGGTTCTGCGCGCGGGCCGTCACGACGAGGGCCTTGGCACCCTCGGCCAGCGCCCGGGCCACCGCCTCCGGCCTGGGCCCCTCGTCGTCGACCGCGACCGGCAGCACCCGCAGGCCCATGGCGGGCGCCAGGTCCATCACGCTCCCCCAGCCCGGGTCCTCGACCGCCACCGCGTCACCGGGCCGCAGGTGCGCGGCCAGCACCCGCTCGATCCCGTCCAGCGCGCCCGAGGTCACGGCCATCGCCCCGGCCGGGACCCCGTCCGCCTCGAAGCCGGCCCGGGCGAGGAGCGCCAGTTCGGGGGCCACGGGATCCTGCCCGTACAGGGTCGGCGCCTCGGCGTACCGGCGGGCCGCCGCCGCGAGCGGCCCGTCCAGCGGGGGCAGCAGGTCCGGGTCGGGATTGCCCTGCGCGACGTCGCGCACCCCTTCCGGTACGGCCATCCGCAGCGCGTGGCGCGGAGCGGTCGCGGGCCGGTGCCGTACCCGGCTGCCGCGCCGCCCGTCCGTCTCGATGACCCCGCGCTCGCGCAGGGTCCGGTACGCGGCGGCCACGGTGTTGGGGTTCACCTCCAGTTCGCCGGCCAGCTCGCGCATCGGCGGCAACAACGTTCCCGGCTCCAGGGCGCCCGATCCGACGCCCGCTTCGACACTGGCCGCGATTTCCGATGCGCGACGCCCTGCGATCCGATAGTCTCCTAGCACAAACAAGATTATGCACTAGTACAACGGAGTCCGCACCATGACCACCACGCCCGCCGCCTACGAGCCCACCGACCGCACCGTTCCGAGCCGCTCCCGCGACCGGGCGCGCTACGACCGCGAGACCGTGCACTCGATACTCGACCAGGCCTACGTCTGCCACCTGGGCTTCGTCCGCGACGGCGCGCCGGTGGTCCTGCCCACCCTCTTCGGCCGGGTCGGCGACACCCTCTACGTCCACGGCTCGACCGGCTCCCGCCCGCTGCTCGCCGCGGGCAAGGCCGATCCCGGGCTCCCCGTGTGCCTGACCGTGACGCACGTCGACGGACTGGTCCTGGCCCGGTCGGCCTTCCACCACTCCCTCAACTACCGCTCGGTGGTGGTCCACGGCACCGCCTACGAGGTCACCGACGAGGCGGAGCGCCGGATGGCGCTGGACGCCCTCGTGGACCACGTCGTCCCCGGCCGCTCCGCCGACTCGCGGCCCGCGAACGCCCGGGAACTGGCCGCCACCGCGGTGATCCGCCTAGACCTGGACGAGGTGTCGGCGAAGCTGCGCACCGGCGGCCCGAACGACGACGCCGAGGACCTGGACCTGCCCTACTGGTCGGGCGTGGTCCCGGTCGCCCCGGCCTACGGGACACCGGTCCCGGCCGCCGACCTGGCCCCCGGCATCGCGACCCCGGACTACGTCGCCGCGCTCTGAACCCCGGGGGCGGGCCGGACCGCCACCGGCCCCTCCGCGGGCCTGCGCGCCTCGGAGCCGATCAGCGCGCCCACGGCCGCGAGCAGCAGTACGGTGCCCAGCACCACGGCACCGGTCAGCCGCTCCCCGAGCAGCGCGACCGCGATCACCGCGGCGCTCACCGGCTCGATCAGCATGATCACGGAAACGGTCGCGGCACGCACGGACGCGGCGCCCGTGAAGTAGAGCGCGTACGCCAACGCCGTCGGCACGACGGCCACGTACGCGAGCAGCCAGAGCACCCGCGCCGTGTCGGCGGTGTGCGGCAACAGCCCCTCGACCGCGGCGAGCGGCAGCAGGCACACCGTGCCCACCCCCACCGACCACGCGGTGGTGACGAGGGGGTCCCCGCCGGCCCCGCGCCGCCCGAGCCAGCGGGCCCGCAGGGTCATCGCCGCGTACCCGGCGGCGGAGAGCAGCGCCCAGAACACCCCGAGCGGCCGCACCTCACCGCCCCCGGAGCCGAGGACGAGTACAGCGAGCCCGGCGAGGGCGCCGGCGACGGCGGCGACCCCGCCCCGCCCCAGCCGCTCGCCCATCCAGTACCGGCCGCCGAGCGCGATCAGCACGGGTCCCGCGCCGAGGGTCACGACGGTGCCGACGGCCAGGCCGGTCTCCCGGACGGCGCCGAAGTACGCGGCCTGGAACAGGGTGAACATCAGCCCGGTCCCGATGAGCGAGGCGGCGGACGGGCGCCGCCCCCCGCCCGGCCGGCGCCCGGCACCGGGCCGGCGCAGGGCGAGCACCCCGAGCAGTACGACGAGCCCGCCGGCGCACCGCCAGAAGGACAGGGCGAGCGGGCCGAGGTCACTGGCCAGGAAGAGGAGGGAGGCGGCCGCTCCGGCGGTGCCCCAGGCGACTCCGGCGACGACGAGGTACAGCAGACTGCGCCCGGCAGCGGGCGAATGGTTCGACACGTGGTTCTCCGCGCATGCGTGAAGGATGAGGAAGGCCGGTCATCACTTCGCGGGCAGCACGAACCCGCCCGGGCCGCCGGAAGGCGGCCGGGGCGGGTGGTCCTCACAAGGGGCAGCCACCCGCGCCGGTCCTGCGCGGGAAAATCCCCGCGGGGCGCCCGCACGGAGTGCGGGACCGCGGGAGCGTCCGGGCAGGACCTAGGCGGCGGGAGGCGGCAGTACGGTCGACGGCATGGTCCGCACCCTACGCGCTCCCCCACCGCCCTGACCAGGCCCTACGGCCCGGCCGGCTACACCCGGGCCTTCTCCGGGCCGAGCACCGCGGGATCGGCCGCGCCCGGCGGGGTCGGCCGCGAGGACTGCGCGATGAAGGCACCGCCCAGCACCAGCGCCCCGCCCGCGATCTGCGGGAGGGAGAGGTGTTCGCCGAGCAGGATCCACGCGAGGACGGTCGCGATGACGGCCTCCAGGCAGGCGACCACGCCCGCCACCTGCGGGGAGAGCTTGCGGACCGAGACCACGCCGGTGACGTACGCGAACACGGTGGCGACCAGCACCACCCAGCCGAGCAGGGCGAACGCGGGCACCCGGAGGTCACCCAGGGCGGCGTACCCGCTCAGGACCTGCCAGTCCATCTGCCAGGGCCGGGCGATCACGGTCATCACCAGGGTGCCGACGATCATGCCGAAGGCGATCACGCCCATCGGGTCGGGCGCATCGTCCCCGTCCGCACCCTGGTCGGCGAAGACGAAGTAGAAGGCCTGGCAGCAGGCGGCGGCGAGGCCGAGCAGCACCCCGAGCGGGTCCAGGCTCAGCCCGGCCCAGATCTCGACCACGCAGGCCAGGCCGACGACGGCGACCGCCGCACCGGCCGCGGCCGACCGGGTCACCGGCTTGCGCTGTACGAAGCGGATCCAGCCGAGCAGCAGGGCCGGCCCCAGGTATTCCAGGAGCAGGGCCACGCCGACCGGGATCCGGGACAGCGACGCGAAGTAGAACGCCTGCACGCCGGCGACGGCTATGAGCCCGAAGCCGGCCAGGAGCAGCGGTTTGCGCCGCACCAGATCGCGGTGCCGCCAAGCCAGCGGGGACAGCACCAGCGCCGCCCCGGCCACCCTGAGCCACACCATGTGCAGCGGGTCCAGACCCGCCTCGATCAGCGGCTTCGCCGCGACCCCCGAACCACCGAACGCGCACGCCGAGACGAGGGCGAGGCCCAGTCCGGCGTTCTTCCCTGACGCTTGCATCAGGCCATCATGGCAGGGCCGGTCAGGACCGTCACCGCTATGACACCTGTTGAGACACAGCTGAGATCCACATCGTCCGGAACCCGATATCTGACAGGTCGTCAGTATTGAATGTTCCGGTCGCCGGGACTACCTTCCGCCGCACGAACCCGACGAGAAGGGGTGGACGCATGGCTGAAGTCACCGCGGAATCACGCATCGAGGCGCCCGCCGCGAAGCTCTGGGCCCAGCTGACGGACTGGGACGCGTACGGCCAGTGGAGCATGACCCACACCAACTTCCCGAAGGGCGGTCCCGAGACCCTCGCGGTCGGCTCCACCTTCGCCGAGAACATGAAGATGATGGGCTTCCCGGCCGAGGTCCTGTGGACCGTCTCGGAACTGGAGGACGAACGCCTCTTCGCCATCACCGGCAAGGGACCCATGGGCGTGGCCGTCCTCACCCGGTACACCCTGACCGCCGACGGCGGGGCCACCACCGTGCGCATCGACGGCGAGTTCACGGGCGCCGCGGTGTCCCTCATGGCGGGCAAGCTGAAGGACTCGGCCACCGCCGCCCTGAACGAATCGCTGCGCAAGCTGGCCGGGCTGGTCGCCTGACCGGCGCCACGACGGTCCGCCCGGACCCGCGAACACGACGGAGCGCCCCGCGAGAGGTCTCGCGGGGCGCTCCGTCGTCCGGGAAGCGCCGCGGCGGCGCTTCCCGGAGCCGGCCGCCGGACCAGCGCACGTCGGCTCAGCGCTCGTCGGCTCAGCGCTCGTCGACTCAGTGCTCGTCGGCTCAGTGCTCGTCGGCCAGGATCAGGTAGAGCTTCTTGCGGGCGTCGTTGATCACACCGAGGGCCTTCTCGCGCTGCTCGGGCGAGCCGGTCTTGAACACCTGCCCGAAGGCCTCCATCAGGCCGATCCCGGCCGTCCGGACCTCGTGCATCGCCTCGAAGTCGAAGCCCCGGCCGGCGTCCGCCCAGGGGGCGTCCGGACCGGACTCCGCCTCGGCGCGGCCGGCGTCGGTGAGGGTGAAGAGCTTCTTGCCGCCCTCGCTCGCGCTGAGGATGAGCCCCTCGTCCTCCAGGAGTTGCAGGGTCGGGTAGACCGAGCCGGGGCTGGGCTTCCAGGCCCCGCCGCTGCGCTCACCGATCTCCTGGATCATCTCGTAGCCGTGCATCGGCCGGTCGGCGAGCAGCGCCAGGATCGAGGCGCGCACGTCACCGCGCCGCGCCCGGCCCCGCGGTCCGCCGCGGCCGCCGCGCCCCCCGAAGGGACCGCCGCCGAAGGGCGGGCCGAACGGCCCGAAGGCGGCGCGCCGCCCCTGGAACTCCTCCCGACGGTCGGGCCCGCAGTGGCCGTGACCCCGCCCGTGCTCATGTCCATGGTCGTGCTGTCCACGTGAACGCATCACTGCGCTCCTTTCGTCATCGCTTGTCATCGCGGTCGTCGTCTTTCGACTTCTTCACTATCGCTGATCCATCGCGATGCGTCAACGATATATCGGAACCGGTCGCCGATGCGGGAGCGAACACGAGTGCACGGGGTCAGGAGGAAGCAGGCCAGTCACCCCGGATTGGCCTTTGGCCGGGTTCGGGCGACCGCCCTACGGTCGGTCCATGCGCATCCGAATCGTCGACGCCTTCACCGACCGCCCCTTCCACGGGAACCCCGCAGGAGTCCTGCTCCTCGACGGCCCGTTCCCCCCGGACGCATGGCTCCAGCAGGTGGCCGCCGAGGTCAACCTCTCCGAGACGGCCTTCGCCCACCCCCTGCCGCCCGGCGGGGACGCCGACTGGGCGCTGCGCTGGTTCACCCCGGCGGCCGAGGTCGACATGTGCGGGCACGCCACCCTCGCCACCGCCCACGTCCTCGCCTCGGACGGCCTCGCCGACGGCCTGATCCGCTTCGGCGCGCGCTGCGGCGTCCTCACGGCCCGGGCCGACGGGGACGGCTCGGTCACCATGGACTTCCCGACGTCCTCACTGACCCCGGTGGACCCGGAACCCGAGGTGGGCCGCGCACTGGGCGCCGCGATCAAGTCGGTCCACGACACCTCCGCCCACATCGGCGACCTGGTGGTCGAACTGGCCGACGAGCGGACCGTGCGCGAACTCGCCCCCGACCACGCGGCCCTGCGCGCGTACTCCCGCCGCGGGGTGATCGTCACCGCGGCCGCCGAGAACCCGGCCCTCGGCTACGACTTCGTCTCGCGCGGCTTCTTCCCGGCCGTCGGCATCGACGAGGACCCGGTCACCGGCAGCGCGCACACCGCGCTCGCCCCCTTCTGGGGCCGGCGCCTGGGCCGCACCGAGATGACCGGCCTCCAGGGCGGAGCGCGCACCGGCCTGGTCCGGGTCACCCTCGCGGGCGAACGCACCCTCCTGACGGGGAACGCCGTCACCGTCCTCGACGGCGAACTGCTCACGTCCCCCTGATCACGGCACTAGGGCCTGTCGTCAAACTCCCGTCGTCGCCCGGAGGGCGGCCCTGCGGCGTCTGGTGCGTGCTCTCGGTGCGCCGGGCGGAAGCCCGCGTACTGGACGTACTTGGCTTTCGCCCGGTGCGGCGAGAGCGCGTGCCAGGCGTCGCGGGGCAGACGGGAGTTTGACGACAGGCCCTAGGGGGTGGGCAGCCAGTCCACCTCGCCCGCGAGCAGCGCGTACCCGCCGAAGGCCACGATGTCGAGCAGCGCGTGCGCGACGACGAGCGGCCCCACCCGGCCCCAGCGCCGGTAGGCCAGGACGAAGACCACGCCCATCACCACGTTGCCGATGAAGCCGCCGATGCCCTGGTAGAGGTGGTACGAGCCGCGCAGCACGGAGCTGGCGACCAGCGCGGCCATCGGCGACCAGCCCAGCTGATCGAGCCGGCGCAGCAGGTAGGCCAGCACGATGACCTCCTCGACCACGGAGTTCTGCACCGCGGAGAGGATCAGCACGGGGAACTTCCACCACACGTCGGGCAGCGCCTCGGGCACGACCGTGAGGTTGAAGCCGGTGGCGCGGGCACCCAGGTAGAAGGCGAGGCCCGCGCTGCCGATCCCGGCGGCCACGAGCGCGCCCCGGCCCAGGTCCTGCCACGGCCGGGTCAGGTCGAAGCCCAGCACCCGCAGCCCGGGCGCGCCCTCGCGGGTCAGCAGGTGGGCGACGAGCAGGACGGGGACCAGCGCCGTCGCGATCCCGAACAGCTGCCAGGCGAGGTCCAGCCAGGGCCGGCCGGGCGCGTACGAGCCGTTGAGCGTCGCGGCCTGGTCCTTCAGGCCGCCCGGCTTGGTGAGCGAGCCGATGAAGCTGATCAGCGCGGAGACCGCGCTCGCGCCCAGCGACAGGGCCAGCACGAGCAGCGTCTCGGTGCGCAGGACACCGCGCCGTTTCTGCTCGTCCAGCTCCACGACCACCGGCTCCGGCTCCGTGCGCACGCCCGACTCCCGTCCCGCCACCGCTGCGGGCCATCCCGCCGCGACGTCCTGTTCGACCACCCCATACTGCCCCCTCGGGAGCCATGGGGGATCATCGCGGCGGGATCACGCGGCGGGATCACGGGACGGGCCGGTCAGCGGCCGACGGCCGTGGCGGCGTCCACCTCCCGTTCCGCGAGCCCGACGGGCCAGGTGTGCACGGGGTCGCCCCGGTGCATCAGCTCGCTGTACCGGCGGGTGGTGGCGGCCAGCGCGGCGTCCCGTTCCAGCCCGCCGGCGAGGGCCCGGTGGTAGGTGTCCACCTGCCAGGTCGCCCCGTTCACGCGCCGCCGGCACCGCTCCTCGATGATCCCCAGGTAGTGGTCCCGGTCCGCGGCCTCGATCCCCCAGGCGTCCAGCCCGGCCGCGGCCATCGGCAGCAGCTCGTCCAGCACCAGCCGCACCGCCGGTACGCTCACCAGTCCCCCGGCCCGCCCCCGCCGCGGCCAGCGCAGCCGGGCGTCGATCCCGTACCGGCAGGCGGCGTCGAAGTTGGCCTCCGCCTCCGCGAACGGCATCCGGGTCCACACCGGGCGCTGCTCGTCGGCGAGGGTGCGTACGAGCCCGTAGTAGAAGGCCGCGTTGGCGACGACGTCGGCGACGGTCGGCCCGGCCGGGAGCACCCGGTTCTCCACGCGCAGGTGCGGCACCCCGTCGGCGACCCCGTACACGGGCCGGTTCCAGCGGTAGACCGTGCCGTTGTGCAGGACCAGTTCCTGCAGGCTCGGCACCCCGCCGTCGGCCAGGACCCGCAGCGGCTCCTCCTCGTCGCAGATCGGCAGCAGGGCGGGGAAGTAGCGGACGTTCTCGGCGAACAGCTCGTACGCCGAGTCCACCCACCGCTCCCCGAACCAGGTGCGCGGCCGCACCCCCTGGGCCTGGAGCTCGGGCGGGCGGGTGTCGGTGGCCTGCGTGAACAGCGGCGGCCGCGACTCCCGCCACAGCTCGCGCCCGAACAGGAACGGCGAGTTGGCGCCCACCGCTATCTGTACGGCGGTCACCGCCTGGGCCGCGTTCCACACGTCCGCGAACCGCGCCGGAGTCACCTGGAGGTGCAGCTGTACGGAGGTGCAGGCGGCCTCCGGCACGATCGACCCGGTGCTCCAGGTCAGCCGCTCCACCCCGTCGATGTCGAGGGTGAAGTCCTCCCCCCGCATCATCAGGATCTGCTCGTTCAGCAGCGAGTAGCGGTCCACCGCCGAGAGGTTGGCCGGTGCCAGGTCGGCGCGGGAGAGCGTCGGCAGGATCCCGATCATCACGACGCCCGCGTCGATCTCGGCGGCCTGCCGGTGGGCGTAGTGCAGCCCTGCGCTGAGCTCCTCCGCGAGCTGGTCGAAAACCCGGCCTTCGAGGCGGTGCGGAAGTACGTTGACCTCCAGGTTGAACATTCCGAGTTCGGTCTGGAAATCGGGGCTGGCAATCCGCTCCAGCACCTGGGCATTCACCATTCGCGGCAAACCGTCGGCACCCGCGAGATTCAATTCGATCTCCAGCCCCATCATGTTCTTGGGGCGATCGAACCTCTTCTCCGCCAGAAGCCGCTCCAGTCCCTCCAGGCACTCGTGAAGCTTCCTCCGATACCGTTGCCGATCGGACAGGTCGAATCCGCCTGCCACGACCTTCTCCCCCATCGAAGCGTCCCTCCCTCGAGCGGCCCGGCTTGTGCACCCGGGCGCGCGTGTACGGTCGATGATGCCCAGACGCCGTGATCGATAACGCCGGTATCGAGCCCTCTGACGGCAGCGCGCGCCGGTATGGCCGGAAGGGCGCTTCGGCACATTCACCTGGCAAGTCTTCGTATGCAAATTCCGCGTCGACTTTGCCGGTTCCGGATAGCCGATGCTTTCCAGCCGAGCCCCCTTCCGGTAGCCTCCGAGGTCAGCGCGGCACGTTCGCGCTCGCGCGGCATGAATGGCATCACAGTGGGACCGGTAAGCGACTTGTCGGCAATGGCCGGGACAGCTAGCCGAAACACTGCGTGAACACGTGTCGTATAAACTCCGCAAACGAGGCAGAGAGTTGGCGCGCGGTCATTGCCCCTCAGCCCCCCTCTGGCCCCAGAATGCGACAGCGCCGTCCCGCACCTTCCCCCGCACCACAGGTCTCCCAAGTGAGAGGCGACCCACCATGCCGCTGCATGTCCCTCCGGCTCCCGCGCCCGCCCTGCGCAGCGTCCTCGCGGCACTCGGTTCCCCCACCGCCGTCCACGAGGCGCACACTCCGGCCCTGCGCGCGGTCCAGGGCCCGCTGACCGCGGAACTCCCGCTCCCGGTCCACGTGCTCGACCGGCTCCACACCTCCAACCTCGCGGCCGGCGGAAGGCCCCCGCGCACCCGGCTCACCGCGTGGCGGTTCCTGATCCGCAGCGGCGACCGCTTCGTGGCCGCGGCCGACACCCGCCTCACCGCGGACGGCTGGGCCTTCTCCCACTTCTTCGAGGGCCCCTACGTCGCGGCCACCGAACGCGCCCTGCGCCAGGCGGAGTCCCTCGGCCAGAGCTACCAGCCGCGCCTGCTGTCCGTCCCGGAGCTGTACATGCTGACCCTGTGGCTGCACGGCGCGGTCGGCGCCGATGCCGCGGCCGGTCTGCCGGCCGCCGCCGACCTGCTGGTTCCGCTGGCCCCGGCGCCGCCCGGGATCGCCGCGTACCGGCCGCACACCGTTTCCGAACTGCTGCCCGTGCTGACGCACCGGCTGACCCCCCAGGCACCTCCGGTACCGCCACCGGTCGCCGCCCCGGCGGCCTGAACCGATCCATCCGGATTGCCCATTCGGCCTAGTCCGCTCGGGCCACTAGCGAACCACCCGAAATGACAGGGGAGTTGACCTGAACCGCCCGCACGAGTGATGCGTCCTCAATCCATGAGGACAGCTGCGGGGAAATACCTGCGAAGCAGCCGTCCTGGGGGAAGACTGAGCCCATCCTCCCCGCAGGTGCGGGGACGACCCAGGGGGACGGCCATGAATCACGCATCGAGCCGTAGCGAACAGACCACACCGCAGCGAAAGAACGCATCCATGTGCCAGCACCAGCCTGCCTGCCCGTCATCAGAGTCCGCCGACCGGGAGGCCGCGCGCCCGGTGGCCAACCACCCGGAGCAGGGCTGGAGCCTGCTGTGCAACGGCGTCCTGCTCTTCGAGGACACCGGTGAACTCCTGCCGGACGGCCAGATCATCGCGCCGCACCGCCCGCTCGCGGCGGCCTGACCGACGAGGACGACGAAGGGGCCGGTCCCGGAGCCAAAAGCTCCGGGACCGGCCCCTTCCCACGCGTCAGCGTCCTGTCACCGCATCAGGCGGGATCAGTTGTCGTACTCGTCCAGCGGCGGGCAGGAGCACACCAGGTTCCGGTCGCCGAACGCGCCGTCGATCCGGCGCACCGGCGGCCAGTACTTCTCGGCGGCCGTGACCCCGCCCGGGAAGACGGCCTCGTCCCGGGTGTACGGGTGGTTCCACTCGCCGCCCAGCGCCGCGGCGGTGTGCGGGGCGTTGGCGAGGGGGTTGTCCTCCAGCGGCCACTCGCCGCCCGCGACCCGCTCGATCTCGCCGCGGATGGCGATCATCGCGTCGCAGAAGCGGTCGATCTCGGCGAGGTCCTCGGACTCCGTCGGCTCGATCATCAGCGTGCCGGCCACCGGGAAGGACATGGTCGGCGCGTGGAAGCCGTAGTCGATCAGACGCTTGGCGATGTCGTCGACGCTCACGCCCGTCGACTTCGACAGCGGGCGCAGGTCGATGATGCACTCGTGCGCGACCAGGTTGCCCGGGCCGGTGTAGAGCACCGGGTAGTGCGGCTCCAGACGCTTGGCGATGTAGTTCGCGCCGAGTACCGCCACCTGGGTGGCGCGCTTGAGGCCCTCACCACCCATCAGGCGTACGTACGACCAGGAGATCGGCAGGATGCCCGCCGAGCCCCACGGGGCGGCCGAGATCGGGCCCACGCCCGTCTCGGGACCGGCCGTCGGCTGGAGCGGGTGGTTCGGCAGGTAGGGGGCCAGGTGCGCCCGGACACCGACCGGGCCCACGCCGGGGCCGCCGCCGCCGTGCGGGATGCAGAAGGTCTTGTGCAGGTTCAGGTGCGAGACGTCGCCGCCGAAGTGACCCGGCTTGGCCAGACCCACCAGGGCGTTCAGGTTGGCGCCGTCCACGTAGACCTGGCCGCCGGCCTCGTGCACCTGGGCGCAGATGTCGGCGACGTGCTCCTCGAACACGCCGTGCGTCGACGGGTAGGTGATCATCAGCACGGCGAGCTCGTCGCGGTACTGCTCGATCTTGGCGCGCAGGTCGTCCGCGTCCACCTCGCCGTCGTCGGCGGTCTTGACGACGACGACCTTCATGCCGGCCATCACGGCGCTCGCCGCGTTGGTGCCGTGCGCGGAGGAGGGGATGAGGCAGACGGTGCGCTGCTCGTCACCGTTGGCGCGGTGGTAGGCGCGCACGGCCAGCAGGCCGGCGAGCTCGCCCTGGGAGCCGGCGTTCGGCTGGATGGAGACCTTGTCGTAGCCGGTGACCTCGCAGAGACGTTCCTCCAGCTCCGTGATGAGCGTGAGGTACCCCTCCGCCTGCGCGACCGGGGCGAACGGGTGCAGCTGGCCGAACTCGGGCCAGGTCACCGGTTCCATCTCGGTGGTGGCGTTGAGCTTCATCGTGCAGGAGCCCAGCGGGATCATGCCGCGGTCCAGCGCGTAGTCCTTGTCCGAGAGCTTGCGCAGGTAGCGCAGCATCGCGGTCTCGGAGCGGTGCTGGTGGAAGACCGGGTGCGTCAGGACCTCGTCCGAGCGCAGCAGGCCCTCGGGGAGGGTGTCGGCCGTGGTCGCGTCGAGGGCCTCCAGGTCGGCCGAGACGCCGAAGGCGGCCCAGACGGCGTCGACGTCGGCGCGCAGGGTGGTCTCGTCGCAGGAGAGGGAGACGTGGTCGGCGTCGACCTGGAACAGGTTGACCCCGCCCTCGCGGGCGGCGGCGACGACCTCGGCGGCCTTGCCGGGAACCCGGGCGGTGACCGTGTCGAAGTACGAGCCGTGCACGATCTCGACCCCGCCCGCCGTCAGGCCCGCGGCGATCAGGGTGGCGTAGCGGTGGGTGCGGCGGGCGATCGTCCGCAGGCCGTCGGGGCCGTGGTAGACGGCGTACATGCCGGCCATGACGGCGAGCAGCACCTGCGCCGTACAGATGTTGCTGGTGGCCTTCTCGCGGCGGATGTGCTGCTCGCGGGTCTGCAGCGCGAGGCGGTAGGCCTTGTTGCCGTCCGCGTCCAGGGAGACTCCGACGAGGCGGCCGGGCAGGGAGCGGGCGTGCTTGGCCTGGACGGCCATGTAACCGGCGTGCGGGCCGCCGAAGCCCATCGGAACGCCGAAGCGCTGGGTGGTGCCGACCGCGATGTCCGCGCCCAGCTCGCCCGGCGAGGTCAGCAGGGTCAGGGCGAGCAGGTCGGCCGAGACCGCGACGATCGCGCCGAGCCCGTGCGCCTGGTCGATGACCGGCTTGATGTCCCGTACGGCACCGGAGGCGCCCGGGTACTGGACGAGCACGCCGTAGATCCCGCGCTCGGCGATCTCGGCCGGGATGCCGGCGGACAGGTCGGCGACGACGACCTCGATGCCGATCGGCTCGGCGCGGGTCTCGATCACGGCGATCGTCTGCGGCAGCGCGTCGGCGTCCACGAGGAAGACGTTGCCCTTGGCCTTGCCGACCCGGCGGGCCAGCGTCATGGCCTCGGCGGCGGCCGTGCCCTCGTCGAGGAGGGAGGCGCCGGAGGTCGGCAGACCGGTCAGGTCGGCGACGACGGTCTGGAAGTTGAGCAGCGCCTCCAGGCGGCCCTGCGAGATCTCGGGCTGGTAGGGCGTGTACGCCGTGTACCAGGCCGGGTTCTCCATGACGTTGCGCAGGATCACCGGCGGGGTGAAGGTCCCGTAGTAGCCGAGGCCGATCATCGAGGTCAGGACCTGGTTGCGGTCGGCGAGCGAACGCAGCTCGGCCAGCACCTCGGCCTCGGTCCGCGCCTCGGGCAGGTTCAGCGCCTCGGCGGTCTTGATCACATCCGGTACCGCGGCGGCGGTGAGCTCGTCCAGGGAGCCGTAGCCCACGTGGGCGAGCATCTTCGCCTGCGCCTCGGCATCCGGGCCGATGTGGCGCTGCTCGAAGGGGATGCCTCGCTCGAGCTGAGAGAGCGGAATGCGGTTGGCGGTCATTACGGAGGCCTCCTGGTCGTATGACCTGCGAGGGGCACCACGGCGCGGGCACCCGGACGGCCTCCCCCTCTGTCATCTCAACCTGAGAGCTTCACCGGGCCTCACAGGGGTCGCCCGTGGGGTCCGGCTTTCACCGTCGGTGAGGGGAGGAGCCGGCACTGCGTCCCGGCACCGCCCCTGCTTTCCAGAGTGGCCTCTTCACGTGCGGTACGTATGCCTGAGAGATTCCGGGGAGGATTTGCTCCTTCGGCGCCTCCGTCGAGCTCACTCGGAGGACTCTCCCGCACAGGGTCAACAGCCGTCACCCAGCCTACCAGCGAGGATCTGGACCCTCCCTCGAGTGGCCCCCTCCCCGGATATGCACTTTTGTAGTGATTACGGATGGAGTTGCGACCAAGTGGAGGGACCGTGCAGACCGACATCGATCCGCGCAGCCTGATCGGCCGCAAGGCATTCGACCGCAACGGCGCCAAGATCGGAACCGTGGACGAGGTCTACCTCGACGACGCCACGGGCGTTCCGGAATGGGCGGCCGTGCGGACCGGGCTCTTCGGCCGGGACGCGTTCGTCCCCCTGGAGCCCAGCGAGGTGGTGGACGACGCCCTGCGCGTGCCGTTCGAGCGCTCCCTCATCAAGGACGCCCCCGACTTCGGGGTCGGCCGTCACCTCTCCCCCGAGCAGGAGCTCCAGCTGTACCACCACTACGGCCTGGACGTGGCCCTCCCGTCGGAG
The DNA here is from genome assembly GCF_056433525.1 of Streptomyces sp. NPDC044704. NCBI lineage: Bacteria > Bacillati > Actinomycetota > Actinomycetes > Kitasatosporales > Streptomycetaceae > Streptomyces > Streptomyces sp. NPDC044704. Next base: position 10,587 of record NZ_JBWKGY010000002.1, on the reverse strand, counting down.
TTCCGCCACGCCCCGCCCCCGCCCGCCAAGAAGCGCCGCCGCGCCGCGGGCCGCCTGACCGGACGCAGCTAGTCCTTCCGGCCGCGGCACTGGGAATCGGACGTTCCCACCAGGGGCAGCGGATCGGACGGCTCCAGCTCGGGGTCGTCCACCCGGAAGGTGCGGACCCGGCCGGGCGGGGATCCGGGCCGCTCGAACCGTACGGTCACCCGGCCCACCCCGCTGCCCTGGACCCAGCCGGGCCCGTACACCGCGTGCCGTACGTCGCTCCCGGCCGCCCAGTGCCGCGCGACGGCCGGCCCGTCCGCCCCGGGCTCCCTGGGCGCCCCGGGCGCCTCCACGGCCTCTCCCGCCGCCTCCACGGCATCGGCACCGGCATCCGCAGCCCGCGACGGTGCGTCCGCCCCCTCCGCCCCGTCCGGCGCAACGGCCCCGCTCGCGTCGCCGACCGCCGCCGCGACCCCCTCCGCCTCCGCCTCGGCGGCCAGTACCTGGGCGAAGAGGTCCTCCTGCGTGTAGTCCGCGAGGCCCGTCACGCCGACGCCGAGCAGCCGCACCCCGCCCGTGGTGTCCACGCCCTCCAGCAGCCGCGCGGCGGCCTCCCGCACCACCCCCGGATCGTCGGTGGGGCCCCGCAGGGTCTCGGAGCGGGTCAGCGTCGAGAAGTCGTAGCGCCGGACCTTCAGGACGATGGTCCGGCCCGAGTGTCCGGAGGCGCGCAGCCGCCCCACGCACCGGTCGGCGAGCCGCTGCACCTCGAAGCGGATCCGTACCCGGTCGTGCAGGTCCACGTCGAAGGTGTCCTCGACGGACACGGACTTCGCGTCGCGCTCGGCGACCACGGGCCGGTCGTCGAGGCCCAGCGCCATCCGGTAGAGCCCCGCCCCGTGCGCCTTGCCGACCATCCGGACCAGCTCGTCCTCACCGGCTTCGGCGAGTTCCCCCACGGTGGTGATCCCGGCCCGGCGCAGGTGTTCCCCGGTGGCCGGCCCGACCCCGGGCAGGGTCCGCACCGACATCGGCGCGAGCAGTTCCCGTTCGGTGCCCGGCTCGATGAGCAGCAGCCCGTCCGGCTTGGCCTCCTCGGAGGCCACCTTGGCGAGCATCTTCGACCCGGCCAGCCCCACCGAGCCGCTGAGCCCCGTGGCAGCCGTGATGTCGGCCCGCAGACGCTCCCCGGCCGCCCTGGCACCGGCCGCGTCGAAGGCGGAGCCGCCCGCCTCCAGGTCGACGAAGGCCTCGTCCAGGCTGAGGGGCTCGACCAGCGGTGACAGCTCCCGCAGCAGGCCCATGACCAGCTCGCTGACCTCGCGGTAGAGGCTGAAGCGGGGGATCAGACAGGCCCCGTTCGGGCACAGCCGCCGGGCCTGGGCCATCGGCATCGCCGAGTGCACCCCGAAGCGGCGGGCTTCGTAGGAGGCGGTGGCGACCACCCCGCGCGGTCCGAGCCCGCCGACGATCACGGCCTTCCCGCGCAGGCTGGGCTTCGACGCCTGTTCCACCGAGGCGTAGAAGGCATCCATGTCCAGGTGCAGGATGGTCGGCGCGGCTCTCACAGCCCCGATGCTGCCCTACGGCACTGACATCGGTCAGACGGCCCGGTTCCGCCGTGCGGCGAGCTCATCGGCCGGATTGTGGCCGAGGAGGGTCTCGCCCGTGTCGATGCGCTCCCCGTGCAGCTGCGACAGGGCGTTCTCCACATCGCGCCAGACGACGCCGACCGCGATGCCGAAGACGCCCTGCCCGCCCTGGAGCAGGCTCACCACCTGGTCCGGCGAGGTGCACTCGTACACGGTCGCGCCGTCGCTCATCAGCGTCATGCGTTCTAGGTCGCGAAAACCCCGGTCACGGAGGTGCTGCACGGCGGCGCGGATGTTCTGCAGCGCCACCCCGGTGTCCAGGAAGCGCTTGACGATCTTGAGGACCACCACGTCGCGGAAGCTGTACAGCCGCTGCGTGCCGGACCCGTACGCGGGCCGGACGCTCGGCTCCACCAGCCCGGTCCGCGCCCAGTAGTCGAGCTGCCGGTACGTGATGCCGGCCGCGGCGCACGCCGTGGGGCCCCGGTAGCCGACCTGCTCGGGCGCCGGGTCGTCGCCCACCGGTCCGACCGGCGTGGACGCCGGCTGACGGTGCGCGGGCCCGGCCGCGCCGCCGTGCAGCGGGTACGACCCACCATCACTCCGTGCGGGGGTGCCCCCGGTCGTACCGTCGCCCGTGATCCTCACGCCGACCCTCCGTCCTTGACCTGCCCACCTTGAAGGTAGGCAGTGACCAGGGGTGCGTCAACGATCGCCACACTCGGCACGCCGAGTGATAATCACCCTGAGAGTGGTTTCCCGTACCCCATTGCGGGGAAAGGCTACTCGAATGGGCTGAAGGTTCCCGGTGGACGACGCGGCCCGCGTTTCGCCGCGCTCCCCGCTCCGCTCCTCACTGGGGGCCGGTACCGAAGTCCTCCGGCGAAATCTGGTCGAGGAACTCGCGGAACTTCTCCACCTCGTCCTCCTGCTCGTCGGGAATGGCGATTCCGGCGTCGTCGAGCACACCGTCACTGCCGTAGATCGGCGTCCCCGTCCGCAGGGCCAGCGCTATGGCATCGGAAGGCCTCGCGCTCACCTCGACCCCGCTGGCGAAGACCAGCTCCGCGTAGAAGACGCCCTCCCGCAGATCCGTGATCCGGACCTCGGTGAGCTCCTCACCGACCGCCTCCAGCACGTCCTTGAACAGGTCGTGCGTCAGCGGCCGGGCAGGGGCCATCCCCTGCTGTGCGAAGGCAATGGCGGTCGCCTCCCCAGGACCGATCCAGATGGGGAGGTACCGGTCGCCTCCCACTTCACGCAGGAGCACGATCGGCTGGTTGGAGGGCATTTCCACCCGGACACCCACAACGTCGAGCTCGTTCACACAGCAACCCTAGGACCTGCCCGGCCGGTTTGGGTAGTCGGGGCCGCACGCCGACCAGCGCCGTCAGCGCAACCGGACGCCGAGAGCGGTCTGCACGAGGGCCTCGTGCAGCCGTACGGAGAGTCCCGCGAGCTCCTTCAGCGTGGCCTCCGCGTGCGCCCTGGTCTGCGGGTTGCGGTGCCTGCGCAGCGGCGAGACGACCTGCTCCACCAGACCGGCCTCGCGGTCCGCGGCGGCCTTCATGGCCCGCAGGTGGCGCGGCTCCAGCCCGAACCGTCCGAGATCTGCGATCAGGCGGGCCACGGTGACGGTCTCCGCGTCGAACCCGCCGCCCGGCGCCTCGGAGATGAGCCCGTACGACTCCCATTCCACGAGCTGGACCTCGTCCGCCTCCGCGGCGGCGATCAGCTCGGCCCGCCCGACCCGGGGCACGGTCGGCCGCTCCCGGCCCACCTCGCCGTACACGGCGGACGGGCTCGCGGGATCGACGGACTCCCCGTGGGCGGTGGGTCCGGGGATGCGGATCTGCTCACCCCGGTCGAGGGCGTCGAGCTGCTCCCGGATGACCTTCAGCGGCAGGTAGTGGTCGCGCTGGAGGCGCAGGACGCGCCCGAGCCGTTCCACGTCCGCCGTGCTGAACTTGCGGTATCCGGAAGGTGTGCGCACGGGCTCCACGAGCCCCTCCGCCTCCAGGAAACGGATCTTCGAGATCGTGACTTCGGGGAACTCGTCGCGCAGCATGGTCAGCACCGTGCCGATGCTCACCAGCCGCCCGGCCTGGCCGGCGGTGCCGTTCTTCGGGGCACCGCCGGTGGGGGTACGCAGCATGGAACCTTCCCTGGGGTCCCCCCGGACCGGGTCCGGGGGAGGGTCAGATGCCCCGCAGGCTCGCGTAGAAGACCAGCCGGTACTTGCCGATCTGCACCTCGTCGCCGTTGTGCAGGGCGACCGAGTCGATCGGCTCGCGGTTCACGTACGTGCCGTTGAGGCTGCCCACGTCGGAGACGGTGAAGCCGCCTTCCTGGCCCCTGCGGAACTCGACATGGCGCCGGGAGACGGTGACGTCGTCCAGGAAGATGTCGCTCTGCGGGTGCCGGCCCGCCGTGGTCAGCTCGCCGTCGAGGAGGAAGCGGCTGCCCGAGTTGGGGCCGCGCCGGACGATCAGCAGGGCGGAACCCGGCGGCAGCGCTTCCACCGCGGCCTGGGCCTCGGGGGACAGCGAGGACGACGCGTGCGGCTGTCCCGACACCTCGGCCTCGTAGGCCTCGAGGCCCGAGATCGAGATCGTGGACGTGGTCTCCGAGGCACGCTCCGGCGTCAGGCCCGCCCGCAGCGGCGCCCCGCAGTTCGAGCAGAAGCGGCTGGCCGCATCGCTGCGGTGCCCACACCTGCTGCAAACCTGCTCGGCCGACATGGACGGCTCCTCGCGCCGCGGCTGCCCCGCGGAGGCATTGGTGGCATACGGGTCGGGCGCAAACCCTCCACCCGCACTTGAGGTTGATGGTTCACCGAAACCTATGCGTCCGGAACCGGCAGGGTCAACACTCGACGCGCCCTGCGCGCCCGAATTGTCACCCTGGCCGGCCACCTCGTCACGGAAGAGCGGCCGGTCGCCCTGCCCTTCCACCTCGCCGTGCCCAGCGCGGTGCCGTGCGGCACCGCCTTCCTCGCGGTTCTTCTTGCCGAACAACTTCTCAAACAACTTCACGGGCGATTCCCCTTGACCGAAACAGACCCGCCCGTGGGGCAGGACGAACTCTGCATGCACACACCTGCCGACCCGGACATTCTCACAACGTCCGTAACCACCAGACAGTTTCCACCACGCACCGCGACTTCGGTGCGTCGACCCCCCGCAGGCATCCGCCCGCGTGAGCCGGTCCACGTTCCGCCCGACATCACGGCGATGACGACCGAGCGTAGTCAGGCTGCTTCGCAGCCCGCAAGGCATCCACAACGATCTTCGCCGACCGTGTGACGGCGACCGTCGCCTGCTCCTTCTCCAGCGTCTGCACCACCCCACCGGGGATGTTGAGCGCCGGCTCCAGATCCTGCGGCCTTCCGATCACCTTGAACTCGTAGGGCTGTGTGATCTTCTTACCGTCGATCGCGACGCCGCCGCCCTCGTCCGAGAAGTACGAGCTCGCCACCACGCGCACACCGTTGATCTGGATCGCCTCGGCCCCGGCCGCCCGCAGCTCCTGCAGCGTGTCCAGGAGCTGGTCGGACTGCACCTGCCCCTGCGGATCGGTGATCCGCAGGGTGATGCCGGGTCCCTGCGCTGCCACCGTACCGGCGAGGATGCCCAGTTGGCGTTCCTTCTCCACGGTCTGCCTGCGCGCCTCTTCGGCCTGGTTGGAGCTGCTTTCCAGCTCCTTGCGCTGGTCGTCGAGCTTCTGCTTCTCGTCCTCCAGCCGCGTGGTCCGCCCGTCGAGCTCGTCGAGGATCCGTACGAGGTCCTCCTGACGGGCACCGCGCAGCGGGGCGCTGGAGTCGCTGTTCGACCGTACCTGAATCGCGAGGCCCAGCCCGAGGACGAACAGCAGCAACGCGACGATCAGTTGGGCCCGGCTCACGCGCGGCGGCCACAGCCCCGCCGCCAGGCGCTGCCGCCCGGTCTCCTCGGGGGCGGCCGCGGGACCTTCGGAAGGGCCCCGGGAGGGCCCTGGCGCGGCCTGCTCGGCCTGCTCGCCCTTCGGGGGCCGCTCCGGCTCCCCGGACTCCCCCAGCGGAGCGTTCTCGCTGCTCATCGGCCTCACGCCCGGAAGACGTGCCGGCGGATGGCCGCGGCGTTGGAGAAGATGCGGATGCCGAGGACCACGACCACGCCCGTCGACAGCTGCGCGCCGACACCCAGCTTGTCTCCGAGGAAGACGATCAGCGCGGCCACGACCACGTTGGACAGGAACGACACCACGAAGACCTTGTCCACGAAGATCCCGTCCAGCATCGCGCGCAGACCGCCGAACACCGCGTCGAGCGCGGCGACCACGGCGATCGGCAGATACGGCTCGACGACGGCCGGCACTTCGGGCCGGACCAGAAGTCCGACCACCACTCCGGCCACGAGGCCCAGTACCGCGATCACGATGCACCCTTCTTCGGCTCTTCTGCAGTGGCTGTGCGCACGGTCAGGCTCGACGCGGCCGGCACCCTCACCTCGTCCACGGCGGACAGGGTGTAGCGGATCCCGTAGCTCTCCTGCAGCACGTGCAGGTACTGGCCGTCCACGGAGTCCTGGAAGGTGGTCCCCAGCCGCTTCTTGTCCCCCACCGCGAGGATCTCGTAGGGCGGCACCAGCGGCTTGTTGTCGACCAGTATCGCGTCACCGGCCGCCCTGATCGCCGACAGGGCCGTCAGCCGCTGCCCGTTGATCGAGACGGCCTCCGCGCCGGCCTGCCACAGGCCGTTCACGATGCGCTGCATGTCCCGGTCGCGGACCCGGCCGGTGTCCGAGAAGCCCGCGCTCTCGCGCGGTCCGCCACCGCCGGCGGCAGCGCCCTTGGCGTCGTCCACCACCAGTTTGACGCCGGGACCACGGACCTCGGTTGCGCCCGACAGCAGGGCCACGAGCCTGCCCTGGTCCCCGCCGTGCTGCTTGAGCGCCTCGGCCTGCCGGTCGGCGACCTCGGTCCGCAGCCGCTCGATGTCGCGTTCCAGCCCGTTCGCGTGGCCGTCGGCCCGCTCGACGCGGTCGATCAGCTCCTCGCGCTCCTTGGCCAGGACCGGCGCCGCTATGCGTGCCTGTGCCGCACCCAGCGTGACGACCATGGCCGCGAGCACGAGCCCGGCGGCGAGCGCCAGCTTGGCCTTGAGGGTCCGCGGCAGCCCCGCCGTACCGTCCGCCTGGCGCCGGGCCGTCGCTTCCGCGTAGCCCTCGTCGAGGCTGTGGTCCATGACGTGCGTCAGCAGCGACATGGAGGCGTCCGGGCGCGCGGGCGGCGTGGCCGAACTCCGGTCGTTGGGCGGCTGGGACATGCCGCACATCGTCGCATGTCGCCACCGCTCCCACCGAATGCGGCCGTCCGGCGGGCCGGTACGGACGACTGCCCGTACCGGCCCGCCGGACCCCCCTGCTACGCGGTGCCGCGTACCGCGCTCAGTGCTGCCCGGCCCCGTCCACGACCGCGCCCCACTCGTCGAGGAGCGCCTGCGCGGACGCGTCGTCGGGTCCTTCCGCCCACAGGTGGGTGACCGCTTCCGCCGGGTCCGGCAGGACCAGCGCCCACCGCCCGTCGGCCTCGACCACGCGCACCCCGTCGGTGGTGTCCACCTGCCGGTCTCCGGCCGCCTCCACGACCCGCCGCATGACGAGCCCCTTGACGGCCCACGGCGTCGGCACGTCCCGCTTGAGGACGTGCGCCCGCGGGATCCGGGCGTCGATCTGGCTCAGCGTGAGCTGGGTCCGCGCGACCAGCCCGATGAGCTGCACGAACGCCGCCGACCCGTCGAAGACGCTGCTGAACTCCGGGACGATGAACCCGCCCCGCCCGTCGCCGCCGAAGATGGTGCTCTCGGCCCGGCCCACACGGGTCAGGTCGTCGGGCGAGGTCGTCGTCCACTCCACCTGCGTGCCGTGGTACGCCGCCACCTGCTCGGCGACGCGCGTGGTGGTCACGGGCAGCGCCACCTTGCCGCTGCGCTTCTCCGCGGCCACCAGGTCGAGCATGACGAGCAGCGCCCGGTCGTCCTCGATGATCCGCCCGCGCTCGTCGACCAGGGAGATCCGCTCGCCCACCGGGTCGAAGCGCACCCCGAAGGCCGCCCGGGCCGAGGCCACGATCTCCCCGAGCCGGACCAGTCCGGCCCGCCGGGACTCCCTGGTCTCCGTCGGCCGGGACTCGTCCAGTCCGGGATTGATCGTCAGCGCGTCGACCCCGAGCCTGCCCAGCAGGCTGGGCAGCACCAGACCGGCACTTCCGTTCGAGGCGTCGACGACGACCTTGAGGCCGGCGTCCGCGATCCCGGTGATGTCGACCCTGCGCAGCAGGGAGCCCGTGTACGAGTCGAAGACGCTCGACGGGAACTGCAGGTCGCCGATCTCTCCCGGGAAGGCACGCCGGTACTCCTGGCGCGCGTAGACCCGGTCCAGCTTGCGCTGGCCCGCCTGCGAGAGGTCCGCTCCCCGCTCGTCGAGGAACATGATGTCCACCGAGTCCGGCACCCCGGGCGAGGTTCGGATCATGATCCCGCCGGCGGCGCCGCGGGCCGTCTGCTGCCGGGCCACGGGCAGGGGTACGTTCTCCAGGTCCCGTACGTCGATGGCGCTGGCCTGGAGCGCCGAGATCACGGCCCGCTTCAGCGCTCTCGCGCCGCGGGAGTGGTCACGGGCCGTGGTGACGATGGCCCCCTTCTTGAGGGTCGTCGCATAGGCACCGGCCAGTTTGACCACGAGCTCGGGGGTGATCTCCACGTTCAGGATCCCGGTGACGCCCCGGGCACCGAACAGGTGGGCCTGCCCGCGCGACTCCCAGATCACGGACGTGTTGACGAAGGCGCCGGCTTCGATCGTCTTGAACGGGTAGACGCGGACGTTGCCCTGGACAATGGATTCTTCACCGACGAGGCACTCGTCGCCGATGACGGCACCGTCCTCGATCCGCGCGGCCCGCATGATGTCGGTGTTCTTGCCGATGACGCAGCCGCGCAGGTTGCTGTGGGGGCCGATGTACACGTTGTCGTGGACGACGGCCTTGTGCAGGAAGGCCCCGCTCTTGACGACCACGTTCGACCCGATGACCGTGTGTTCCCGGATCTCCACTCCGGCTTCGACCTTGGCGTAGTCCCCGATGTACAGGGGTCCGCGCAGTACCGCGTCGGGGCTGACCTCGGCGCCTTCTGCGATCCATACCCCGGGGGAGATCTCGAAGCCCTCCATGTCGACCTGGACCTTGCCCTCGAGCACGTCGGCCTGCGCCTTGACGTAGCTCTCGTGGGTGCCGACGTCCTCCCAGTAGCCCTCGGCCACGTAGCCGTAGATCGGCCGGCCTTCCTTCATGAGCTGGGGGAAGACGTCACCGGACCAGTCGACGGACACGTCGGCTTCGACGTAGTCGAAGATCTCGGGTTCCATCACGTAGATGCCGGTGTTGATGGTGTCCGAGAACACCTGGCCCCACGTGGGCTTCTCCAGGAAGCGCTCGACCTTCCCTTCCTCGTCCACGATGGTGATGCCGAATTCCAGCGGATTCGGCACCCGCGTCAGGCACACCGTGACGAGTGCGCCCTTCTCCTTGTGGAAGTTGATGAGATCGGTGAGGTCGAAGTCGGTGAGCGCGTCGCCGGAGATGACGAGGAAGGTGTCGTCCTTCAACGCCTCTTCCGCGTTCTTCACGCTGCCGGCGGTCCCGAGTGGCTTCTCCTCGTTGGCATAGGTGAGCTCCATTCCGAGCTCCTCGCCGTCCCCGAAATAGTTCTTGACGAGCGACGCCAGGAACTGCACGGTGACGACGGTCTCACTGAGCCCATGCCGCTTGAGCAACCTGAGCACGTGCTCCATGATCGGCCGGTTGGCCACCGGCAGGAGCGGCTTGGGCATGCTTGAGGTCATGGGGCGAAGCCGCGTACCTTCGCCACCGGCCATCACGACGGCCTTCATGTCGGAAGAGTCCTCCTAGAGAGATGACGGTCTTGCCGACCTCACCCGTCTCGGACGGTGACTCCGCTACTCCTCCGCGTCAGTACCGGCGCCGAGTGAGCTCAATCGGCCGTGGTGTCCGCCTTCACGAGACGGCGGACTTGCACCACGTAAAGGATTCCTGCCCACCAATAGAGCGTTGTACCCCATCCCGCGAACGCCCATCCGAAAACGGACGCCGTCCAGGCCAGCCAGCCCGTGCCGTCGCTGAGCAGGAGAAGGGGGAACGCGTACATCAGGTTGAAGGTGGCGGCCTTGCCGAGGAAGTTCACCTGGGGCGGCGGATAGCCGTGCCGGCGCAGGATCCACACCATGACCAGCAGCATTGCCTCACGGGCGAGCAGGGCGGCGGTGAGCCAGAGGGGCAGGATCTCCCGCCAGGTGAGGCCGAACAGCGTGGTCAGGACGTAGAGGCGGTCCGCGGCGGGGTCCAGTAGCCGCCCCAGGTTGCTGATCTGATTCCAGCGCCGCGCGAGTTTCCCGTCGAGGTAGTCACTGATCCCGCTGAGCATGAGGACCGCGAGTGCCCACCCGTCGTACCCCGCCAGGATCAGCCAGAGGAAGAGCGGTACGCCTGCGAGCCGAGCCATGCTCAGGATGTTCGGAATGGTGAAAATTCGGTCAGTCTGGACCCGAGTCTCCTGGACCTCCACCCGGGGGCCTCCACTGTGACTGTAGAAAATGTCGAATCGATGCCCCCTGACCCTACAGGAGTCCCCGAGCCGGCCTGCCGGGCCCTGAACGCAGAAAAGCCCCGCACCATAAGGTGCGGGGCTTTCCCACAATGATTGTTCGGCGGCGTCCTACTCTCCCACAGGGTCCCCCCTGCAGTACCATCGGCGCTGAAAGGCTTAGCTTCCGGGTTCGGAATGTAACCGGGCGTTTCCCTAACGCTATGACCACCGAAACACTATGAAGTTGACCAACCGGATGACAACACGGTCGTTACTTCAGAACTAACACAGTGGACGCGAGCAACTGAGGACAAGCCCTCGGCCTATTAGTACCAGTCAGCTCCACCCGTTACCGGGCTTCCACATCTG